>JBEKHC010000023.1:0-54187 GCA_050012475.1 Candidatus Velthaea sp. | reverse complement strand
AAAAACGCGCAATTCCGGCGGCGAGCATCGCTCGCGCATTCTTGGCGTCGCTGAGCACCGAGGGATACTGGCAGGGGACAGGGCCCACGAGTAATGGGGAAGCCTCGCTTACCGCAGCGAGGGTTGACTGACGACAACGTCGGAAAACGCCGGAATGCAGCATCAGTGCAGCGTGGCAGGTGGTTCGTCCGTTGAGCGTTGTCCGTCGGTGCAAGAGACAATCCGCCGTTATCTCTGCGCTGGCTGCCGCGTAGTGGCCTATATCTGTACTGCTTGCGATCGTGGCCAGCGTTATTGCTCCGATGGATGCGCGCGCGGGGCTCGGCGTCGATCGCAGCGCGAGTCTGATCGGCGTTACCAGAGCAGTGAGCGTGGGCGCCTGAAACACGCCGAACGAGCGCAGCGGTATCGCCAGCGATGCAGGAGCGTGACTGAGCATAGTTCCGTTGTGAGTCTCGAACAGGACGTATCTAGCACGAGCGCGACGAGCGAGGTGTCGACGCCATCATCGGCTGAGGAGACGGCAACGACGCTCGCGAGCGAATCGAGTACCGACGAAAAAGCGCGTTTCGGCCAGGTAAGCTGTCATTTTTGTCGCCGTTGGTGCGCTCAGTGGATTCGTCATGCACCACTGCGCCTTCGCAGATCTGGGCCTCGGAGGGAATCCAGGCGCGGCCGATCGATCCGCGCAGCCTGAGTTCTCCGCCGATACGCGCCGTTTTACGCCGCTGCCAACAGCGGCCGGCGACGTGCGCGGTGAGAAGCTCGTCGAGCGGAATGACGCCTTTGGGTATTGCGCGATCCTTTTGCGGCCTGAAATCCTTTACGGGGCGGCCCTCGCGCTTTGGCATCTCAAGAGACCCCTTACGGGCAGGCGTCTGCCTGTTTCCAAGTGAAGACAAATTGACGGGCCAAGCACGAGCCACTTCACCTCTCTCGTTGCGTGCATAATATAACATCCGCTGTGCCTCGCTCATACTCTTCAAGGCGCGAGCAGCTGATGCTCGAATGTCCTCCCACCTTCGTGTCTAGAATCTGGCTAGGAGCAGTTCTTTCGGGAACAATTTTGACAAGTGCCTTTAACTCGTCGCGAAGTGCACTGAGTCCCACTGGTCGCGCGAAAGCCCAAGTACCTGCCCCTCCCGTTCGAGATCTCTCCGTACAATAACGCTGCCGAAATAAAGTCGACCGCTTCTTCGAATGGAAGATACCTCGGACGGTACAGCGGTTCTGGCATTCCAGGGTCTGCCTGCCCTCAATTTTACCTTGTTTCCTCTTTTTCGGAGTAAACATGCGCGATCGACCCGATGAAGCCGATATCACGCCAACCGTGTCCGTTTCGCGGCGCGCTGCCGTGAAGGGGCTAGTGTATGCTACAACAGCGGCGGTCGTGCCTTGGTCTACGGCCTCGGCAGACGCAATGCCGCCAAAAGCGTCGGCCGATCAACGACTGTTCACTATGCGGAATGGGAGCTACACCGCGGGCCGGTTCCTCATCGATGTGTCGCAGCGGCAAATTCGCGTGCGCCATCAGGGTGACCCCGCCCGCTCGCTTTGGGAAAGCGTTCCTGACAAACCGTTCTTGCAAGTTGCCCGCGGCAACGCGATCATACGGGAACACGGCAATCCGCTCGGATCCTTCGACGTCAAAGACACGCTCTCGCACGTGAGCACGTTCCAAAGTATCCGGTCCGTTGTGACGCCGGACGCGCACACCCTGATCGTGCGGGGCTCTTTGTCCGATTCTCAATGGATCGTCGGCTTCCAAATTGCGTTTCGCGCACTCTCGGAGAACCAGCTTCAATTTGCTATCAGCACTGAAGGTCACGGTGCTGAGCCATTTAACCGCATCTTTCTAAGGTATTCGTCGTCGACGACTGAAGCATTTTTCGGCTTTGGTCAGCAGCTGACCTATTTTAATCAAAAAGGAAACGTCATCCCGATCCTGGTTCAAGAGCATGGAATTGGGCGCGGCTTGCCGGTCGTCACTCAGCTCGTTGACCTCAAGTATGACGGAGCGGGCGGCACACCGTATTTAACGGAGGCGCCCGCCCCGCACTACATAACGAGCCACCTTCGCTCTGTATTTCTTGAAAACCACGAATACAGCGTCTTCGACATGCGTGATCCCGAGTGTGTCGCGGTCACGCTATTTTCACCCGCTATGACTGGGCGGATACTCTTTGGGCACACACCTTTAGACCTGATCGAAGAATATTCTGCCTATGCCGGGCGTATGCGCGCGCTACCGGCGTGGATTCATGAAGGCGCAATGGTAGCGGCGCAGGGCGGCACGGCAGTGGTAAACGCGTTACTGACCACACTGCTTGATGCAAATGTTCCGATCTGTGGCTTATGGATCCAGGACTGGTCCGGGACAAAAACAACCGACGCCGGTCAACAAGTCCTCTGGAACTGGCAGCTAAGCTTAGATCATTACCCTAAATGGGACGAGCTTGTTGAAAGGCTCGCCCAGCGCAATGCCCGCGTGTTGATCTACATAAATCCGTTCCTCGTGCCAGGGCCGCTGTACGACGAAGCCGAGAGCAAAGGCTATCTGGTGAAGCGGGGCGGCACGACGTTCACCTACACGAATTCATCGATTCGGGCCGGCATGTTTGATCTCAGCAATCCCGGCACACGTGCCTGGGTGAAAGAGCTCATCATAAACAATCTGATTGGCATCAAAGCGTCGGGCTGGATGGCCGATTTCGGCGAAGCCCTTCCCTTCGACGCTGAGCTCTATGACGGCGCCGACCCGCAGGTCTGGCATAATCACTACCCTGAGGCGTGGGCGCTCGTGCACCGCGAGGCGATTGAGGAAACTGGCAGGGGCAGCGATTTCGTGTTATGGAACCGTTCCGGATTCACGCGGAGTCCGGGTATTTCAACTTCATTCTGGCTGGGCGATCAGCTGCAAACGTGGGACGAATACGATGGAATCAAGACAGCCGTTGTAGGGCTATTGTCGGGAGGCATCTCTGGTTTCAGCCTTCTGCATAGTGATACCGGTGGATTCGTCGCCGCGAAGATTTCCGGTTTTCCGGTCATTGCCCGCTCAAAGGAATTGTTGATGCGTTGGATGGAGCTGAATGCATTCACGACGATATTCCGCACGCACGAGGGCCTCGTACCTTCAATTAGCGCCCAAGTCGACACAGATGCTGAAACGCTTTCGCATTTCGCTCGATTCGCCCAGATATACAGAGCTTTGGCGTCCTACCGCAAAGCACTTGTCGGACAAGCTGCCGCGATCGGCTATCCGGTCGTGCGTCACCTCTTCTTGCATTATCCGAACGACTCGAATGTTTATAACCTCCGGTACCAGTTCATGCTCGGCTCGGATTTCTTAATCGCCCCGGTCTTAGACAAGGGCGCTGAAGCGATTCGTCTCTATCTGCCGGCCGGGAACTGGACCCATCTTTGGACTCAGCGTACTTTTGCAGAGCAGAACGGACAATGGATCACCGTCGCGGCACCGCTAGGGCAACCCGGAGTTTTCTTTAAGACCGGATCGAAGCCCGGAGAGCAACTCGTTGCGACACTTCAGGCTTCGGCGATTCTTTAGCTGAGCTTCTGAGTTTGCTTCAAGGATTGCCTCGGCCACCAAGACCCCGAGTAGACTGTGACAATGTAACCATGCAAAGTAAATCTGTATTCGTCGAACATGCGGCTGACTCGCTACTCCGATTACTCCTACGGACGCTCATGTATCTTGGTGCACGACCGAATGAGATTTGTGTTCGATATCCGAGATGGCGACATTTATAACATATCCCAGAACCACCTCATGAAGGTAGTTCACTAGCTTGGCAAGGCCGGCTATGTTTCAGCAGTGAGAGGTCGTCTGGGCGGAATTCGGCTCGCGCACCCGGCCGATGAGATTGGCGTGGGGGAGGTTGTGCGACAGACTGCGTGCTCGCACCAACGTGTCGGCTCACAGGTGTGCCCGACGAGGCGGTGGTGGCATTGCTTGCCGTTCTCGATCGACACCAAGCTCTCGGATCTGCTTCTCGCGCCAGCTTTACAGGCGCTTAGAGGTCGGGGCTAAGCTGCGATCAGCTTTTTCCGCTCGAGGCCTTGGTGTAGGGTAACGCGTCGTCTGCCCGAGAAGGTAGTCGCCGTAATCCTAGTCATCCGATCACCGGGCTCAGGGCTCAATGATTTCGTAGGAATTGCGGTCCGTTAAGGCGCGTCACCTTGCCAAAAACAAAGTTAGCGATGGAGGGCTTGCCTCGGAGGCTACAGATGCGCTGATGAGCGGTCAACTCAATGTTGCACGAAAGGGAACCCTTTCGAGCTAGCCTCCTGCGGCAGGAATCGAGGAGCGGATCATCTACACGGGTGCATCTGACGTCCGCCAGGCGTCTGAACTACGATCTCCAGGTCGTCCCACCCGCTCATCGACATCGCGCCGTTTTCCACAGCCAAATGACTTCGCCGAATAAGCGCCGTTTTACTCAGCCGCTAACACGGGGGAACCAAATCGTTACTGTACCTTGGCTTTTCATTCACGAGTAATGAATATGCGACTTCACTGCCGGCTCTTACGCTTACCATACCCTCCGACCCGACAGCAGCTTCGCGACATTACTTTCTCACAAGTACCGAAGCCAATGGCTCCCTTTTTGCTTGGACCACCCCAATCCAGGGGCAACTCGACGCGTCAGGCACACGGTTGTCATTTCCAGCGAGCGGCGGCGCGATCACATTTGACGCCAATCAACTGGTCGAAATCTTCGTCTACGCCAGTGGTGGACAATGATCCAACGACTAATGCTCGCGTTCGCTATGTCGTTCCTGACGCTTTTTACCGTCGCTGCTGCCGACGTTCCAGATGGCACCGCCGGTGCTCAAGTCTTGCCTCGCTGCCGCATCTACGCTTATTATGCTGACAAAAGACCCTACGAATCACCGAATAGTGATCCGTTCTTTGCCGCTGTTTTCTGGCCGACGAAACCATACGACCGCAGAATACGCAGCGCGCATTTGATCGTGCGGACTCAGACCGGGCTATACGAGCGAGAAAGCGATCGCGGCGTCTTTGAGTTTACCCTTCCCACTCATGAATCAGTCGTGAGCGCGTGGGTTGACACGACGCGTGATCGGGATGGCAACCTGACAGTTTGCGATCCATCTGAAGCATTCTTTGTCGATGGATTTGAGGACGTCGGGTTTACCAAACACTACTTGAAGCATGAAAAAAACGGCCGGGTCGTCATCGATGAATTGACACAGTTTAGTCTTCTCTTGGGCCTAAAGGTACGGTATCCAGGGCGACGGCCAGCAGGAACTCCGATTACCTTGCCCGAGCCGTGCAGCAAGCCTGATCGGAAAGCGGCTTTGAGCGGGTCTATTTCGATCTCAAGTGTCCAGCGGTCGGCCGGTGAACAGCCATCAGTTCTGGTTGACATTTCGCCTTATGGCACGGTAATGAATGTCGATATAGAGCAAAGTGCCGGTTCCCGGGTGCTCGATGACGCAATGATCGCGGCTGCCAAAGGCGGCTCTTTTACCGCTGCTCGGTGGAGATGCGTGCCCGTTCCCGATCGCGTGATTGTTCCGGTTGGCATCCAGCCAAGCGGGCAAAATTAGAAGATTGTCAGGCGCTTGGCCCGACAGACCATCGACCGGAGGACGCCCTCATCCGACACTCACACCGTGCATTTTCGCACGGTCACCGCTGGCGGGCCTTCATGAACCACTGCGATCGGGACGAGCAGACGTAGCGCCTGCCCTCCTTCGTCGTCTTAACGCCCCACAGATCGTAAGCAGAGCGCTGCTACAGCCGTGCAGTGCCCGGCAGCAGTGCTGCTCACCGAGCGAGCGAAGGTGATCGGTCGCGCGTTCGTCCTTAGTCTTGAGAGAGTCAGCTTGTCTAGATCGGTGCTTGCGAACGAATGCTCACGCATTTCCCTTGCGTGCTGAGCACCGCCGCAATGTTTACCGAGCGATGTCGCTTGGCGCGCCTTATTTTTGAGCACTTCTTAAGTTAGCCCGAAACGTCGCAAATTTGCTGCGAGTCTCTTTCGATGCCGCCTCCGTTCACGAGACGTTCACACTCGAGTGTGACTCTATAGAGTACGTTTTTGATAGACGGTAGGGGGACTGCATATGGAAACTGGTTTGACTGTCGTCCTGGTCTGCTTAGCCGTTCTTGCTTTTTCCATTGGACGTGCCTGGTTGGTTATCCAAACGTTTGACGATGTATTGCTGCATCCGCATCATTGACATTAGATCAAAGAGAACTGCATGGAAAAATCAATGAACGAAGTCGCGTGGTGACAGCGCGACTATTTTTCTTTTGATTCCACGGCGTTCGCGATGCGAGAGTCCACTTCTCAATTCACAGCTCGGGTGACCGATCGCAACCTCGTGAGGAAGTTTAGACTGACGTGAAGTCGCGGCAAAGGCACCGGCGTGCGCCCCACCTGAGCCGCCTTTGGCGCGGCGACCGCTTCGCATGCTCGCCGCGAACGAATGGATCGATGCTGACTCGGCCCTGCGTCGGCGTTTGACGCAGGGCCAAGCGGCCAGCGCACTTACACGCGGCACGGTCCGAATGTCAGGGTCCCGCGGCGCGCTTCGCTGCCACGGCTCCGAATGGCCTCACAACGCGACTTGCGTTGCACCCCATTACGCGCGGAGATGCGGACCCATCGGCGAAACCAAGGGCAGGATGCACCGCTCGCTCCTCCCGCCCCCACCGGCCGCTCTGCCGCGGCGATCCTTGAACCTGCGCGACAGCGCGTTCATCCGCGATCCGTATCCGACCCTGGCACGCCTGCGTGACCAAACGCCGGTGTTTTACGATCCGCAGGCGAGCTTGGTCTTCGTTCTACGCTACGACGACATTGCAAACGTGTTGCGGAGCCGCCGTTTCGGGCGCTCGATCCTCCACCTGCGCTCGCGCGAAGAATTGGGTTGGCCCGCGCCCGATGCGCGCCAAGCCGCGTTCGAGCGGTTTGACAGCAACCATCTGTTGTCGGTCGAGCCGCCCGTTCACACCCGGCTGCGCAGTTTGATCGGCAAAGCGTTCACGCTCAAGCGGGTCGAAGAACTGCGAGCCCGCATTGCGGGGATCGTCGACGCAACGCTCGCCGAACTCGCGTCAGGCGAAACGTTCGACTTCGTCACGGGTTTCGCCGAGCCGCTGCCGGTAACGGTGATCGCCGACCTGCTCGGGGTCGAGCCGGAGTATCGCGCCCAGTTGCGCCCCTGGTCGGCCGCGATCGTGAAGCTGTACGAACTCGACTACACGGCCGAACAGCAGCGCGCCGCAAACGATGCGGTAATTGGTTTCGACGCGCTTTTGCGCTCGCTCGTCGCGGCACGCCGCCGCGCGCCGCGCGACGATCTCATCACCGCCCTCACCCAAGTCGAAGAACAGGGCGACCGGATCAGCGAAGACGAGCTGATCGGCACGTGCATGCTCCTCCTCAACGCCGGTCACGAAGCAACCGTAAACGGCCTGACCGCCGGCGTCCTCGCGCTGATGCGCAATCGTCCGGCCTGGGACGAACTCGTCGAGGCGGCCCGCTCGCCGCAATCAGCTCCGCCGCGGTTCGCGACGGCGGTCGATGAGTTGCTGCGCTACGACACGCCCGCGCCGCTCTTCGAACGTTGGGTGCTCGAAGAGGCAGAGATCGGCGGTTTCGCGCTGCAGGCCGGAACGAAAGTCGGCCTGATGTACGCGAGCGCAAATCGCGATCCGGCAAAATTTGCGCGCCCCGACGAACTCGATTTGCGTCGCGATCCAAATCCGCATCTCACCTTCGGTCTGGGAACGCACTGGTGTCTGGGCGCACCGCTGGCGCGCTTGGAAATGCAGGTCGCCCTGCACGGCCTGGCGCGGCGCTTCCCGGGACTGCGGCTCGCCGACGATACCGCTGCGCCGGCGTACGGCGCCGGCTTCGTCATTCGCGGTTTGACTGCGCTGCCGATGCGCGCGTCGCCGTAGCCGCGCTGGGAGATCGCGGCGGACGCCGCGAACCGCCGTCCGATGAATGCCGACACGTTGCGCGCCGCCCAAGCGCCGCTCAAAACGCGCTATCGCGAAGATCCCGCTGCTGCTTTGATCACCTTGAGCGCAGCGGGAAACCTCGATGACCCCGCTGCGCTGAGCTGCAGTGTCGAAACCGGCCGCGCGCTCGTTACCGCCGGACTGCATCCGGCTACCGGCGGCGACGGCACGCTGGCGTGCTCGGGCGACATGCTGCTTCAAGCGCTCGTAGCGTGCGCCGGCGTGACGCTGCGCGCCGTCGCGACGTCGACGGGCATCGCGGTTCGCGGCGGAACGATCCGCGCCGAAGGCGACCTCGATTTTCGCGGAACGCTCGGCGTCGATCGCGACGCTCCCGTCGGGTTCACGGCGATTCGTCTGACATTCGAGCTCGACACCGACGCGACGGGCGAACAGCTCGCGACGCTCAAAAAGTTGACCGAGCGCTATTGCGTCGTGTATCAAACACTTGCGCGCGGCGTCGCTCCGCAGACACAATTCGGTTACGTGCGCCCGCGCGCTTCCTTATCGGGATCGTCGGCGTAATCGAGATAGACCAAGCCCAACATGATTTCGAGCGCCTCGGCGCTCATGCCGCGGACATTCGCGACGTCAACGATCGACCGCTTCGCCGAAGCGGCGTCCTGCTCGATCGCCTCGGGCGTCACGTTGGTGTCCGCGGCGACGATCGCTGCCGCCGTCACCTGACCCGGCGACAGGTTCTCGTGCAAGAGTTCTTCGTAGGTCGGCAAGTGGTTACCGCAGCGAAAGGCAATGGCTTTCTGGAGGGTCGCATAGCGGTCCGGCGATGACGCGAGGCCCAGCATGTCGATCTGCGCCATCAGCTGGCGCGCGCGGGCCATCATGTACAGCTGATTGGCTTGCGAGGCGGCATCGGCAGCTCGTTTGAGGGAATCTGTGGCGGCCGTCATCGCCGGTTCGAGCTTCTTGTAATCGTCGATTGGGATGTCGCCGCCGCCGAATTGGACGCGCGCGAGGGCGCGCACGAACGCATCGAGATCGCCGAGCGCTCCGTTGAGCAGCGTCAGCGAGCTGACGGATCCGTCGAGCGCACGCGTGAGATCGCCGTCGGCGTCGGTAATGTCGGCAACCATGCGCGGATAAAAAGCCAACGTCGCGAGCGCCTGCGGCGGCGGGGCATCGAGCTTGAGCGGTTCCGCCAGATCGACCAGCGTATCGGCGTTCTCTTTGAACAACCCGCCCTCTTTGTTCGCCTCGAGCGACCCCACGCCGCCGATCGTCGCCTGCGCCTTGCCGACCGCGGCGTCGAGCGTTCGGCCCATGGTCGACAGATTGCGCAGGACCGCGTCGAACTGACCGCCGTGGCGCGGCTGCAGACGCGAGAGATCGGGCATCTCGTTTTGGATGTCGGTAACGCGCGCGGAAAGCGATTTGAGTTGGTCGCGAGCGGCGTTGCGACGCGGCGTCGCGGCGTCCGCCGCCGCTTTGTTCGTCGCCACCGCTTGCGCGACCGCATCGCGCAGCGGCTGCAGGCTCGGCCGCATCACGACGAACCGCCGCTCGCTATCGCGCAGACCGCGGATCAAGCCCAGGGCCAGCGTGCGCGTTTGCGGCGTGCCGCCGGCGGCTGCTTGCGCGAGATTCTGTTCCCCTTTTGCGGTCAGGCCCAGCGCAAGCTGCGCTTCGCCGAGGTGATACATCGCCACCGTGTCCTGGGGATGGGCCCGGACGATGGCGCCGAACTCGCGCGCCGCGATGGCGTAACGCGCTTCATCGAGATTGTGCAAGGCCGCAGCCTCGCGTTGCTCGACGGACCGCTTCGTCGGATCGAGTTCGGGATAGCCCACGAGATGCGAAACGCGCGTCGGGACGCCGGGGTGATCGGCGAGATATTTGTCGATGAATTCGTGATCTTCGGTTTCGATGGCGCCCAGATGCTGCATGAACGACACCATCGCCTCGGGATCGTAGCCGGCCCGCGCCATCAGCATCAAACCGTACTTGTCGGCTTCGTTCTCATCGGTGCGCGAAATCTTGGCCAGCGCCCCGGCTTCGAGAAATTGACCTACCGGTTCGAGATACGGAGAAAACAGCGAGCCGGCCATGAGCAGCACGTTGGCCAACAACGCCTTGTTTTGCGAGGTCACCGCGTGCCGCCGTTCGATGTGGCCCGTCTCGTGACCGAGCACGCCGGCGAGTTCGTCATCGGACTGCACGAAGTCCAGCGTGCCTTCGTTCACGTACACGTAGCCGCCCAACGTCGAGAACGCGTTCACGTCGGAAACATCCAAGATCTTGATGTTGTACGGCACGTCTTTGCGCGCGACTTGGGCCCAGAGCTTCGCGGTAATGCCGGTCACCCACGCATTGAGCAGCGGATCCGTCACCACGTTGGTGGAGTCCGTCACCTGCTTGTCGGTTTGCTTGCCCAGCTGGACTTCCTGACCGGTCGACAAACCGGCTGCCGCCGGGCACGGCACATCGGCGGCCACGAGTGCGAGGCTCAGGACGATTCCGATCCAACGGCGCGACGACATGGCCGTCCTCGTTCGCGCAGCCGGGATTGCGTTCAGCCTCGCGCGGCGGCGGATCGCCGCGGCGTCCCAAATTTTCATCGTCGCTTAACGATATAGCGCCTGAAGCTGAGAGCTTCGCCCGTAGCAACCTGAAATCGACGCTTCCATTTCACGCTGACCGGTGGGAGCGGTTCGCTCGGTCGACGGCGCAACAACAGAGCCCGCCTGAGAGCCCGTCTATCCGGGCTCGCCGAAAAAGGCTGGCTGCTTGACAAGTCGAACACGTGTTCGCTATTCTTTCCTCTGTCGGATCCGGAGTTATAACTTTTCCCGTCGCTGAAGCGGACGGTCCGCTGAAGTTTCCGGGTCCAGAAAAAGCGGTAGCCGCTCGAAAAGCGGTGGCTGCTCGAACGCCACGTTAGGAGAATTCACATGTCCGCTGCCGGCTTGACCGTCATCAAAGGGATCGACATCGTCACCTATCTGGCGCAAGATGCCGACCGCGCGAAAGCGTTCTACCGCGATACCTTGGGTCTTCGCGTCACAACCGATTACGGATCGCAAGGAGCCGAGTTCGAGTTGACGGACGGAACGACTTTCGGGGTCTGGAAAATGACCGACGGTTCCTTCGAGCCGACGCGCGGGATCATGTTCGCCGTCGACGACCTCGCGTCGGCCGTCGCGGAGTTCAAAAAACGCGGCGTGGCCTTCGAGGACGACGGAGCGATCGAAGAAACGCCGGCGTGTTTCATGGCGTTCGCCGGCGATCCGGAAGGCAACACGTTCATCCTTCACCAGCGCAAATAGCATCCGGACCTCAACTTCGTCGGCGCGAACCGGGTTGTGTTGGAGACGGTGATCGACTTCTTCTCGCCCCTCGTTGCCGGCTGGTTTGCCGAGCGGTTCGGCGAGCCGACCGAACCCCAAGTGCGCGCATGGCCGCTCGTTCGAGCGGGCGGTGACGTTTTGGTTTCGGCACCAACCGGTTCGGGCAAGACGCTGGCGGCATTTACGCTCGCACTCGACGGCTTGATTCGGGACGCGCAATCAGGCCCGCTCCCCGACGCGACGCTCGTCGTCTACGTTTCGCCGCTCAAAGCGCTCACGAACGACGTGCGCAAGAATCTCGAAGCGCCGCTGGGCGAACTGCTCGCCCGAGCCGAGCAAACCGGCCTGGCGCTCGCACCGATCCGCACCGCGACGCGCACGGGCGACACCACGGCGAGCGAGCGCGCGCGCATGCTGCGCAAGCCGCCGCACATTCTGGTGACGACGCCCGAGTCGCTCTTCATTCTGTTGACCGCGGAGAAGTCGCGCGCGCTGCTCACGCGTGTGCAGACCGTCATCGTCGACGAGATTCACGCACTCGCCGCCGACAAGCGCGGATCGCATCTCGCGCTGACGCTCGCACGCCTGGACGAGCTCGTGCGGGCTGCGGGCGGCGCGAAACCGCAGCGCATCGGCTTGTCGGCGACGATTCGGCCGCTGTCGCCGGTCGCGCAGTTCTTGAGTCCCGGCGCGCCGGGGGCGACGGTCGTCGATGTCGGTCATCGCCGTGCGATGACGCTCGCAGTCGAGGTCCCCGGCGATGAGCTGGGAGCCGTCGCCAGCAGCGAGATGTGGGGTCAGATCTACGACCGCGTGGCCCAGCTCGTCCAAACCCACAAGACGACGCTGATCTTCGTCGGCACCCGGCGGATGAGCGAACGCGTCGCGTTCGCGCTGGGCACGCGGCTGGGTGAAGGCGCGGTGTTGCCGCACCACGGCAGCTTGGCCCGCGAGATTCGCTTTGCAACCGAGGATCGGCTCAAGAGCGGTTCGCTGCGCGCGGTCGTCGCGACCGCCTCACTCGAGCTAGGGATCGATATCGGCGCCGTCGACTTGGTGATTCAGCTCGGCACGCCGCGCTCGATCGCCGTCGCGCTGCAGCGCGTCGGCCGTTCAGGTCACTGGGTCGGCGCTCGGCCCGAAGGCCGGCTTTTTGCGACCACGCGCGACGAGCTGCTCGAATGCGCGGCCCTCGTGGGCGCGATGCGCAGCGGCGCGATGGACGCCCTCACGATCCCGGCTGCACCGCTCGACATCCTCGCACAGCAGATCGTGGCAACCTGCGCGACCGGCGAATGGGACGCCGACGGGCTTTTCGCGGCGGTGCGCACGGCCTACCCGTATCGCGACCTCGCGCGCGCTGATTTCGATGCCGTCGTTGCGATGCTCGCCGACGGCGTCGCCACGGCGCGCGGGCGCAGCGGCGCCTTTCTGCACTACGATCGCGTGAACGGCCGCCTTCGCGCGCGGCGCGGAG
The DNA here is from genome assembly GCA_050012475.1 of Candidatus Velthaea sp. GTDB lineage: Bacteria > Vulcanimicrobiota > Vulcanimicrobiia > Vulcanimicrobiales > Vulcanimicrobiaceae > Velthaea. The sequence goes on along the minus strand of JBEKHC010000023.1, from coordinate 41,382 downwards.
CGCGCATGGCCGCGATCACCTCCGGCGGCGCAATCCCCGAGACCGCAAACTACAACGTCGTCGCCGAACCCGACGGGCAGGTCATCGGCACGGTTGACGAAGATTTCGCGATCGAGAGCTTGGCCGGCGACGTGTTTTTGCTCGGCACGACTTCGTGGCAAATTCGGCGCGTCGAAACGGGCGTCGTGCGGGTCGCGAACGCGCACGGTGCGCCGCCCACGATCCCGTTCTGGAACGGCGAGGGCCCCGGACGAACGGTCGAACTTTCGCGCGAAGTGGCGGCGCTTCGGGCGGCGATCGACGAGCGCGATGATGCGGCCGCAACGGCCCTGCTGCTCGCGCAGTGCGGACTCGATGCCGCTGGCGCTGCCCAAGCCATCGCCTACGTGCGCGCCGGGAAAGCCGTGTTGCGCGCGGTTCCCACCGACACGACGCTGATCGCGGAACGCTTCTTCGACGAGGGCGGCGGGATGCAGTTGATCGTGCATGCACCCTTCGGCGCGCGCATCAATCGGGCATGGGGTCTGGCCCTGCGTAAGAAATTTTGCCGCTCGTTCGATTTGGAACTGCAAGCCGCGGCAACCGACAACGGGATTGTCCTCTCGTTGACCGATCAGCACGCCTTTCCGCTCGAGATCGTGTTCGAGTTCGTCAAATCGGCCAGCGTCGAGCAAACCCTCACGCAAGCGCTGCTGACGGCGCCGATGTTCGGCGCCCGCTGGCGCTGGAACGCCACTCGGGCCCTGGCGATCTTGCGCATGCGGGCAGGGCGCAAGGTCGCGCCGCAGCTGCAGCGCATGCGCGCCGACGATTTGCTCGCCGCGTGCTTTCCCGACGCCGCCGCATGCGGTGAAAACCGCAGCGGGCCACTGCAGGTGCCGGATCACGTGCTGGTCCGCGAGACGATCGCAAACTGCCTGCACGAAGCGATGGATCTCGACGGCCTACGCACGGTGCTGCAAGGGATCGAGTCCGGCGCGATCGCGACGCTGGCCGTCGACACGGCCGAACCATCGGTGTTCAGCCACGAAATTCTCAACGCCAACCCGTACGCGTTTCTCGACGACGCGCCGCTCGAGGAGCGGCGCGCGCGCGCCGTCACGCTGCGTCGCACGTCGCACGTCGAAGCCGGCGAGCACGGCGTCCTCGACCCCGCGGCCATCGCCGAAGTCGCTGAAACCGCCTGGCCGCTGGTGCGCGATGCCGACGAATTGCACGACGCGCTCGCGACACTCACCGTTTTGCCGCCGGTAACCGAATGGGAGGGCTGGTTCGAACAGCTTGTCGCCCAGCAGCGCGCGACGCTGCTCGACGCCGGCGGCATACCGTTTTGGACCTGCGCCGAACGGCTCGCGCTCGCGCGGGTCGCGTATCCGCACGCCGGCGCGCAACCCGCGATCGCCGAAGTTGCATCATCCCAGCCACTGCCCGAGACGCGCGAAGCGGCGTTTGCCGAAGTGCTGCGCGGCTGGCTGGAATCGAGCGGACCGGTCACGGCCGCTGAGTTAGCGCTGCGGTTCGCCGTCGATCCGGTGCTCATCGCGACGGCTCTGATTCAACTCGAAACCGAAGGCCAAGTTCTTCGCGGTCGTTTTCGCGGCGAAGCCGAGGAGTGGTGCAATCGCCGGGTGCTCGCACGAATCCATCGGCTTACGCTGGGCGCACTGCGCCGCGAGATCGAACCGGTCAGCACGTCCGATTACGTGCGCTTTCTGTTTCGCTGGCAGCACGTCGCGCCGTCAACGCGTCTGCACGGCATCGACGGCACGCTGCACGTCATCCGTCAACTCGAAGGGTACGAAATCCCGGCGGCGGCCTGGGAATCGACCGTGCTGCCGGCGCGCATCGCCGGTTATCGACGCGAGTATCTCGATCAGTTGTGTCATGCCGGCGACGTGATGTGGGGCCGGTTGTCGGCGCATCCGGCGTTGGGTGCCCCCGCCGGAACCCCCGTGCGGCGAATTCGGCCGACGAAACTTGCGCCGATCGCGCTCTTCACTCGCGACGATGCGCCGTCGCTGGTCGTCCGCCGGCCGTTCGAGCCGAGCGCGCTGTCGCATGCAGCGCGCGAGGTGTACGCCGTGATTGAAGCCCGCGGCGCGCCGTTCTTTCCGGACATCGTCCGGCTGACGAAGCGGCTCCCGGCTGAAGTCGAGGAAGCCCTCTGGCAGCTCGTGGCAGCGGGTCTCGTGACCGCCGACGGCTTCGACGCGCTGCGGGCCTTGACCGATCGCCGGCGACGGTTAGGCGAAAAGGGCCAGCGGGCACGGCCGCGTTCGTCGAGCGGGCGGTGGACGATTCTGGAATCGGACGCCGAGCGCATCGACGCCGACGCCTTCGCGCGCCGCCTGCTGCTGCGCTGGGGCGTCGTCTTTCGCGACATCGTCGCGCGGGAAACCCTCGCCCCGCCGTGGCGCGAGTTGCTCGTCGCGCTGCGCCGGATGGAGGCCCGCGGCGGGATTCGCGGCGGCCGCTTCGTAGCGGGCTACGTTGGGGAGCAGTTCGCGCTACCCGAAGCGATCGAAGCGTTGCGAGCGTCGCGCCGCAGCGGCGACAGCGAAGCGACGGTCGAAGTCGCCGCGTACGACCCGCTGCACGTCGCCGGCAAACTCTTACCGGGAACGATGGTTCGGCCGCTGCGCTCCGTGTCCTAAAGTCGAAGCCCCGAAGCGTGATCAGGCGTGGAAATATTCGTCGATGAACGCCCCGTACGGCGTGCCCCGAATCTCGAAACCGGCGGCCTCGGCTTTCGCAATCGCTCCGCTGGGACCGGAGCCATCCTTCTCCGCGGAAACGATCGCTGCCGCGAGCGCGGCGCGCGTTCCGCCCATGCAATGGATGAGCACCGGACCGCGCGACGCATCGACTGCGGCACGAATCGTCGCGATATCCTCTTTGGTGACCGTGTCGATGGTCCACGGCACGACCGTGTAGTTGATCTGCGATCCGGCCACGAGCACCTCGGTATCATTGCCGGGCTCTTCATGGCGGCGAACGTTGATGACGCTGGTAAACATCCCGTTACTCAAGTCGGCTGCGCTCGGTTGACCGCCGACGGTGATACCGTCGATGCTCGCTTCATTCTTCATGCCGGCCGCTTCGCAAGGCGCGACGCGTTCTCCGGTCGCGTCGCGTCAACCCGTTGAACGTTAGCGTTTACCGCCCGCAAGCGAATCGGCCGATTTCACGTCGAGCATCATTTGCGCGAACACGGCGTGGTAGTTTGCGTCGGCTTTGGGTCCGAGATCCGGGTTGGCGTCGATGTCGTTCATCACTGCAACGTGGACCACGTGCGAGACAAGTCCGTCGAGCAAGTACTCTACGTCGAAGCTGCCGCGCGGTGCCGTCCCAGTTGCGAGAAGGGCCGCGGCGAGGGCCTTGCCGTCGGTCGGGTCCGGGATCGGCGAGGCCGGCAGCGCCATTCCGTCGGCCGCAAACTGCGTGACCGCATCGGTGATGACGAAATGGAACGTGGTGAAGAACGACGCGAGGTTTTGCGCTCCGAATCGTTTCGTCAGAGCGGCCAGCTCGGTTTGCGTGGATGGTCCGTTCCCGGTGAGGACGCCGAGCAGCTTCTGCGCGTCGAACGCCGTCGGACCGCCGCCAGCCGCGATTACCGCGGCCAGCAACGCGAGATTCGGCGCATTGAGGTTGATGCGGGCTTTGCTATAGCGCGCATGCGCGCCGACCGTCGTAGTGTACGGCGCCGGGGTCGGCGTGTGCAGCAGGGCGGGCTGGGCCGCCGAAGCGCAAGGCCAAGCGATTGCACCCGCAGCAAGCGCGGCGATCCAACCAAGGTGCCTCAAGGGTCTCTCCTCATCTTCAGCAGTGGTATCGCCTGCTCTTCAGCAGAACGCACGAACTGCCGGCAGCGTGCCTCCGGCCAAGTCTTGCGCGACACCGCGGAACGCGGCCGATCTGCCGGCCGGTTAAGAGCCCGCGGCGTGCTCGAGCGATTCGGGCGAAATCCACTTCTGCGCCCAGGCTTCCAACGCGCTGACGACCGGTTCGAGTTCGTGCCCGGAGCAGGTCAGCTCGTAGGTGACGCGCACCGGCGGCCCGGGAGTTACGTCGCGCCGGACGATACCGGCGGTTTCGAGTTCGCGTAAACGCTCGCTGAGCAGCCGGTCGGAAATGCCCGGAACCCGCGCCAGCAGCTCGTTGAAGCGGCACGGGCTGGGCATGAGCACACGCACGATCGCGCCGGTCCAGCGCTTGCCGACTAGCTCAGTTGCCCGCTGAAAGCGCGGACAGAGCTGCCGTCCGGGGTCGAACCTGCGCTCCTGCTGTGATTCCATCCGAATGATCTTACCATAGACCGCCTACTTGACAAAACATGGCTTACTAGCTTTTAATAAGTCACATACTAATCGTAAGTCGCTTGCTGATGCTGCAGCGAGCCGGAGAATAACCATGAATCTTTCTCGTGCCGTCACGGCCGGCCTCATCGGCGGCGCCGTCGTCGACCTCTTCCTGATCCTCGCGCGCGTCGTCCCGTTCCCGGGCGTCTACCAATTCATTGCCTCGACGATCGTGGGACCGGTGGCGTTCACCTCGAGTTCGTACATCGCCCTCGGCTTGGTGATGCACTTCCTGATCTCGATCGCCTTTGCGCTGGCCTATTCGTTCGCCGCCGAGCGCTCGCGGGCGCTCATCGACAACCCGACGCTGTGGGGCGCCATCTTCGGTCTCGCGGTGTACGCGGTGATGGAGATCGTGCTCGATCTCGCGCATGCCGGGCAGCCCTTCACCGTCAAGGGGCTGATCGTCGGCCTGGTCTCCCACATCGTTTTCTTCGGCCTGCCCGTTGCCTGGTACGTCGCGCGTTCCGGCCGGCATGAAACGCTGGCGGCCTAGCCATGGCGAAGGTTCTCGTCCTCTACTACTCCACGTACGGCCATATCGAAACGATGGCCGGCGCGATCGCCGAGGGCGCGCGTGCCGCCGGCGCCCTGGTCGACATCAAGCGCGTTCCCGAGACGGTGCCCGAGGCGGTCGCCAAAGCGAACCATTTCAAGCTCGACCAAGCCGCGCCGGTCGCCGCGATCGGCGACCTCGAACACTACGATGCGATCGTCATCGGCACCGGAACGCGCTTCGGACGGATGAGTTCACAGATGGCGGCGTTCCTCGATCAAGCCGGCGGGCTTTGGGCGCGGGGCGCGCTCAACGGGAAAGTCGGCGCCGCGTTCACGTCGAGCGCGACGCAGCACGGCGGTAACGAAACGACGCTCTTCTCGATCATCGCCAACCTGCTCCATTTCGGTATGATCGTCGTCGGCTTACCCTATAGCCATGCCGGCCAGATGACGTTGGCCGAGATCGTCGGCGGCGCTCCCTACGGTGCGACCACGATTGCCGGCGGCGACGGCTCGCGTCAGCCGAGCGCGATCGAACTCGAAGGCGCGCGCCATCAAGGCGAGATCGTCGCCAAGACCGCTCAGAAGATCTTCGGCTAAACGAGCGCGGGCGGCGCAGCAGAGAACGCTGCACCGTCCTTCATTCGGCTAGGAGAACTCCCTCGGCCGGGCGCAGAAACAGCACCCCCGCGACGACGCTTTCGCCAGCGCGGTCGAGGTGCGTCGACAAGACGATGCGCGCCGGCCCCAGCGGCACTTCACGGGCGGCATGTCCCAGGTTCAAGACCGCGGTCAAGCGCTCGTCGCCGGCGCAGCGCTCGTACATCAGGACATCTTCGAGTGAACGGATGGAACGGAGCGCGCCCCGCGTCAGCGCGGGATGCGAGCGCCGCAGCGCTAACAGGCGCCGGTGCAGCGCGAGCATCGAATCGGGGCGGGCGCGCTCGGCCGCGACGTTGATGCAATCGTGCTCGCCGAGCGGCAGCCACGGCTCGCCGGTCGTGAAGCCGGCCCGCGGTGAGCCGTCCCAGAGCATCGGCGTCCGCTCGGGATCGCGGCCGAGGCCGATTCCGGGCTGGTTTTTTTCCGCCGGATCGGTGACCCGCTCCGAGGCGACCGGCACGTCGAGCATGCCCAGTTCGTCGCCGTAATACAGCGTCGGCGTCCCCCGCAACGTCAGCAGAAGCATCGCCGCGACGCGCGCCTGGGCCGCGCCCACCCGCGAAGCGATGCGCGACTTATCATGATTGCCCAAAACCCAATTCGGCCACGCCCCGGCAGGCAGCGCGGCTTCGTAATCGCGCACGATCGATGCCAGTGCTTCGGCATTCCAGGGCGCATCGATGAGCTGAAAATTGAACGGCAGATGCGCGCCGCTCAGATCCCGGCCGTAGTACGCCATCAGACGTTCGATCGGCAAGTAGATTTCGCCGATCAGCACGCGATCGCCGTAGCTGTCGACGAGCCTGCGCAGTTCGGCGACGATGTCGTGCACCTCGGGCCGGTCCGCGGTATACAGCGGCAGCAGCCGGTCATACGAACCGCGATCGGGTGCGTGGGCCGGATTGGGCGGATTCGAGCGAAACTGGTCGTCTTTGATCAGCAGCCACATCACGTCGACGCGAAATCCGTCGATGCCGCGGTCGAGCCAGAAGCGCAAGGCGTCGTACATCGCCGCCCGGACCTCGGGATTGCGCCAATTCAAATCGGGCTGTTCGCGCAGAAACGAGTGCAGATAGTACTCACCGGTAGCCGGATCCCATTCCCAAGCCGGGCCGCCGAAGTGTGACAGCCAATTGTTGGGCGGCCCGCCGTCGGGCGCCCCAGCGCGCCAGATATACCAATCGCGTTTGGGGTTATCGCGCGACGCGCGGCTCGCCATAAACCAGGGATGCGTGTTCGAGCTATGATTGGGAACGAAATCCAGGATCAGCCGCAACCCGCGGCCGTGCGCTGCTGCGATGAGCGCATCGACGTCGGCGAGCGTTCCGAACAGCGGATCGACGCCGCAATAATCGGCCACGTCGTAACCGAAATCGGCCATCGGCGACGGGTAGATCGGTGAAATCCAAACCGCATCGACACCCAATTCGACGAGGTAGTCGAGCCGGCTGATGATTCCGCGGACGTCACCGATGCCGTCAGCGTTGCTGTCCGCAAACGAGCGCGGATAGATCTGATACACGACGGCGTCTTGCCACCAGCGCCTCGCCGCAATGCTCACGTCCTTTCCCCTACCCCGCCATAGCCAAAAATGCCCAACGCAAAACGGCAAAAGTTCCGTCCACGGCTATCCCGTCGATGAGGCCGGCGACGAGCGGCATTTGGCTCTTCGGCTGCCAGTTCACGGGTTCGGATGAGGGCATGCAGGCGGCTCCCCGGGTCAGGTCAGACCGGTTTCGGGCGCGATGGTGGCACGGCCCGCCAAGGGGTTCGGCATCCAGACCGTCGCTGGGCAGCGAGTTTCACTGACTTGTGCAGACGGCGGCGATGTCGAGTACCGATCAAAGAATTCGAGCACAGTGTCACCTAATGTGAGCAAACGCGCTCGCCCAGTGTCAGTTAATGTAAGCACGATTTGGCGATGAAATCGAGCATGACCGCCGATGATGTCGAGCAGCTACACTTATCGGAACGTGGTCGAAACGTCAGACACGGATTCGTTAGCCGCCGAGTTACCGGCGGCGGTGCTTCAAATTCCAGTCGAACTGCTCATGGGAGCGGACGCGGCACTCATGCTTGACGTCCCGAGAATCTTCGCTGCGGGCCCACGATTTAGGCTTCGGCAGCGAACGGCTCACCGAACGTGTCGGTCCTAGTCGCATCCTCTTCCCGTTCTCACAAGAGAGAAAGCCGCCGTCGACGCGCAAGTCGATTCTGGTAGCGAAGCCGGCTGCCTTTTCACGGCAAGGAAGATCGCGGCGCCTGCGAGTTCCGCGGGCACGCCGAAACGCGACATTGGTGTGTGTCGCAAGATGCTATCGGACGCACGCAGTCGGCGTACCGTCGGAGTCGAAAAGCAGCCGCCGGTGCTCGCCGGGCCCATTCGCGCGCGAGAAACTGGGTCAGATTCACGACCGCTGCCTTCGCGGCGGCCTAAGCGACCACGCCGGAAAGCGGCCGCCCCGCCGAGACGCTGGCGATGTCGATGAGCCAGGACGGCCTCGTTTTCGCCGGGCGAAGCGGCGCTACGAGAACTGATTCGTGATGAGCGGGACGGTCATGGCCGGGAGCGAGTCGATCGGTTCCGCGCCAGCGCCGACGGACGAACCAGGCCGGTGCGCCGTCGTCGTGGTATCGCCCTCCAACATTCAGCCAAGTTCTCGAGAACTGTCAGGAGACCATGAATGAAGGGCTCCAGCGAATCCAGAGATATGGCGATGTCCGCAAGAGCGGTCATGGCCGCGACGATCGGCACCGCTCTTGAATGGTTCGACTTTTCGCTCTATGGCGTGGTATCCGCGACACTTTTCCCAAAGCTTTTCTTCCCGACGCTAGACCCCACGTCCGGACTTCTCGCCTCGCTGGCCGCCTTCGGAGCCGGCCTCGCGGCGAGACCCCTGGGCGCCGTGACTTGCGGTTATTTGGGCGACAAATTCGGACGGCGTAACCTGCTGTTGGCTACGGTGACGATCATGGGAACGGCGTCAGTGCTCATGGGGCTGCTTCCCACGTATAACCAGCTGGGTCTCTGGGCGCCTATTCTTCTTGTTATTTTACGCATCGTCCAAGGCTTCGCGCTGGGCGGCGAATCCACAGGCGCTCAGCTCATGGCCCTCGAGCACGCCGCCAATGACCGACGCGGAAGATACTCCGGCCTGCTTGGAATTTGCTCGCCGATTAGTCAGATACTGGCAAACGGCGCGTTGCTCTTGTTGGCGGCGGCTCTTTCGCCCGTGGCTTTCGAGACATATGGGTGGCGAATCCCGTTCTTGGTGAGTTTCATCTTGCTCTTAGTCGGGATTTACATCCGTCTGCGCGTCAGCGAAACCCCGTCCTTCGTGCAGATGCAACAGGCCGAAGTCATAGAAGTCAGCAGCCCGCTGCGCGATGCGCTCAAATTTCACTGGAAGGATATTTTGCGGCTGATGCTCTTTTTTTGCGGCCCGACCGCATTATTCTATTTAGTTGTGGTGTTTTCGCTAGGATATCTGACCGGAACACTTGGCGTCCCAAAGCAGACCGGCTTCGCAACGCTCATGGGGGCCAATGTATGCGCCATTTTCGGCGCTCTCGGCGGCGGAATACTCAGCGACAAGATCGGTCGCAGAAAAGCATTACTCCTGGGTTCGGTAACGACGCTCGTGCTGCTTTTCTTTTATTTCCCAATGTTGGAGACCAAAAGCGCTGCGATCATATTTGCCGCCATGGGGTTACTGCTCGGGTTCACCCAGTTTCAAAGTGGTATTCAACCGGTCTATTTCGCGGAAGCGTTTCCGACGAATGTTCGTTACTCCGGGTCTGCATTGGCGTATAGCGCAGCGAATCTCCTTGCCGGCGCGACGCTGCCTGCGCTTGCTGTTTGGCTCTTGCGGACGTTCAATGGTTCCCCATGGAGTGTCGTCGCCATTGTCGGCTGCTGGAATGCGCTATCGTTGACGATGGTTTTCATCGGCCCCGAAACTCGCGGCAGAACGCTAAACGTATTGGATCCCTTACGCGCGGCATGAAACACGGACGACAACGCTAACGTGCTTTTGACCGTGGCAATCCCGCGACCAAGCACCCCTTCACCGGCTCGGACGATACAACGGTTGTCGCTGTCACCGTGCGACGAGGATCTTTGCGCCCGCTGAAATTACGCGTTGAGGTTGAGCCGCCTCGCGCATCTCTTTGATCAAACGCATGTAAGGATTCTGTCGGTCTTCGGCTGCGAGGCGGTCGACGATCTGGTCGAAAACCACCTTTAATGCCTGCGTGGAGATGGTCGCGAGTGTCCCTGAGAGCGGTGTCGATGAGGCCGGCGACGAGCGGCATTTGGCTCATCGGCTGCCAGTTCGCCGGTTCGGATGAGGCATGCAGGCGGCTCCCCGGGTCAGGTCAGGTCGGTTTGGGGCGCGATGGTGGCACGGCCCGCCAAGGGGTTCGGCATCCAGCAGCGAGTTTTATTGACTTGAGCAGACGGCGCCGATGTCGAGCACCGATCAAATAATCGAGCACAGTGTCACCTAATGGCCCAGTGACAACGAAGGTGTGCAAAACGGCCACGCTTGCTTACTGCTAAACGGCCGCGTGCGTCTGAAACCCGGAACGCCGTCCCGCGTTGCCGCCGGGCACTTCGGAAACGCCAACTCGAAGCCCCAGCAGCAGCCTGCACAATCGCCTGGAATGCACAACAAAGGCTCAACAAGCGGTATCGCCATCTACTGGTTCGCGGAAAGACCAAGCACCAGACGGTGGTCGCCATCGGCCGCGAACTGCTCGGCTTCATCTGGGCCATCGCTTCTGTCGTCAAGGTCACATCGCAGCAACCTGCGGCAGCGTGAGCACACCAACGATGAGTTTAACGCATGATGCCGGTCCCGAGGTGTCCACGAAACGAAGAGAGACGCGCAAACGCACGTCCCGCCTCGGTTTCCGGCCCCCAAGTCGGCGCTCCAGCATTGCCCTGCCCTCCGCCTAGGCCATCATCACACTACGTCGAGTAAACCACCTCTTCCCGTTCATCACGCACTTCATTGTCGGCATCGATGCCAACAAGAAAAGGCGCCTTCGACTTCGATCAGGCAGAATCGCCGGTCGACATCGATGACCTCGCAGCTCGCTTTTTCCGATCCGGCCTTCTGGAATCGCGCCTTCACCGAAGCGCCGGATGACCCATTGGGGTAGCCGTGGACGGAACTTTTACCGCTTTGGAGCGTTGGGCATTTTTAGCCGCCATGCCGGGCTCCCACGGCAACGCGTTCGGGTCCCGAGGGCATATTCGGGCGCGCGTTGGGCACAAGCCCAGCGTGAAGCCGCCAGCAGCCCGTGCCGCCGATGGATAGTTCCGAACGCTGGTATAAAACCGCGATCGTCTACTCACTCTCCGTCGCCACCTATCTCGATGCCAACGGTGACGGAATCGGCGACTTCACCGGCTTGATGCGGCGGCTCGATTATCTGCAAGGGCTGGGCGTCACGACGATTTGGCTGATGCCCTTTCAACCCTCGCCGCGCCGCGACGACGGCTACGACGTCGCCGACTACTACGGCGTCGATCCGTCCTACGGCACACTCGGCGACTTCGTCGAGTTCACGCAAGGCTGCCGGCAACGCGGGATCCGGGTGCTCATCGACTTAGTCGTGAACCACACCTCCGATCAGCATCCGTGGTTTCTCGCCGCCCGCAAAGACCCGCACTCACCGTATCGCGATTGGTACGTTTGGTCCCACAAGGAACCCGCCAACGCCCGCGAGGGCATCGTTTTTCCCGGCGTGCAGAAATCGACCTGGACGTACGACAAAGTCGCCCGCGCGTGGTACTTTCACCGTTTCTACGATTTCCAGCCCGATCTCAACACGGCCAACCCCAACGTCCAGGCCGAGATTCTCAAGATCATGGGCTTTTGGATTCAACTCGGCGTCGCGGGATTTCGCATGGACGCCGTGCCGTTCGTCATCGCGACCAAAGGCGCCGACGTCACCAAACCGGTCGAGCAGTACGATATGCTGCGTGAGTTCCGCGAATTTTTGCAGTGGCGCGACGGCGAAGCCATCATCTTAGCCGAAGCCAATGTCTTGCCCGCAACCGACATGCACTACTTCGGCGATGCCGGCGAGCGGGTCCAGATGCTGTTCAATTTCGAGGTCAATCAAACGCTGTTCTACGCGCTGGCGGCCGGCGATAACCGGCTTCTGATCAAAGCGCTCAATGCGACCAAGCCGCGGCCGGCCATCGCGCAGTGGGGGATCTTCCTGCGCAATCACGACGAACTCGATCTGGGCCGGTTGAGCGCCAGACAACGCCAGACGGTCTTCGACGCCTTCGGACCCGAGCGTGACATGCAGCTCTACGATCGCGGCATCCGGCGCCGGCTCGCACCCATGCTGCAAGGCGATCGCCGCCGGATCGAACTCGCCTACAGCCTAATGTTGACCCTGCCTGGCACCGTCGTGCTGCATTACGGCGACGAGATCGGGATGGGCGACGACCTGCGTTTGCCCGAACGCAACTGTGCGCGCACCCCGATGCAATGGTCGACCGAAGAGCACGGCGGGTTCACCAAATCCGACACGCCGGTGCTGCCGGTGATTTCGGGCGGCCCGTACGGATTCGAACACGTGAACGTCGCGCAGCAGCGTCGCGACCCCGATTCGCTTTTGAACTGGACCGAACGCGTGGTCCGCATGCGCAAAGAAATTCCGGAGATCGGCGTGGGCGATTTTGCGATCGTCGACGCCGGCACCCAGGAGGTGCTCGCCGTGCGTTACGACTGGCGCAACAATTCCGTTTTGTTCGTACACAATCTCTGCGCGGAGCCGCGCGAGATTACTTTGCGGCCGGGTGCCGAAGGCAGCCAAGACGGCTTGTTGGTGAACGTGTTGTCGGACGACCACAGTCCGACCGGCGCCGACGGCCGGCACACGATCGTGCTCGAGCCGTATGGTTATCGTTGGTATCGCGTGGGGGGCCTGGATTATCTGCTGCGCCGCGCCGACGCGTAACCCGGCAGCGTGAACGAGCCCGCGGTTGACTGCGCTCTCATCGCCGGTGCGGTCCTTGACGTAAGCCCACCCGCGCCGCGCGCCAGAACGGCCCTCGAGGGATCGTGCGCTTATGCGATGAACGCGCGGCGGCTGAGTTGCCGCGCATCGACATGGGCGCACTGACGCTCGCGTCGGGGCTCATCGACCGTCACACGCATCTCCTCGCGCGCCTGGATGGCAAACCGATCTCGTTCGGAGCCGACCTGTCGTCGCGCGTGAGCCGCCCGTTCAGTTCGGGCGGGCCCGAAATGCCGCCGCGAATGCAGCGGCATTGACGGCAACCTGCGCCGCGGTCATGCCCGGTATGTAGAGCGCGGAGCCGAGCCCGAATCCATCGGCACCGGCCGCCAGAAACGGCTGGAGCGACGCCGGTGTAAGACCGCCGACCGGCAAGAACACGGTGTCCCGCGGAAAAACGCTGCGCCACGCTTTGAGGACTGGCGGGCCGAGCAGTTCGGCGGGAAACAGCTTGAGCGCATCGGCCCCGTTCGCGAGCGCGGCGAACCCTTCGGTCGGCGTCGCCACGCCCGGCGCACAATAGAGGCCGGCTCCCTTCGCGGCCCGCACGATCGCCGGATCGCCGTGCGGCATGACCACCAGGCGGCCGCCCGCCGCCGCGAGTGCTCCGACGTCGGCGACAGCCGTAACGGTGCCGGCGCCGATCAAGCAGCCGGGCGGCAGCGCCGCAGCCAAGCGCCGAATGCTTTCGAGCGGGTCGGGCGAGTTGAGCGGCACTTCGATGACGGCAAATCCTGCCGCGACGAGCGCTTCGCCGATCGGCACGACCGCATCCGGCGTCACGCCGCGCAGGATCGCAACGAACGGCAAGCGGGCCAGAAAGGCCCGGAACGGCGGCCGTCCCGCGGCTTCAGCCATGCGTTGCGGCCGCGGAAACGAGTCCCAGCCGGCCGGCGATCTGCCACAGGCCCGCGGGTGTAGCCCCGTCGACGACCGGCGCCGCGATGTCGAAAAGCCCCAGCGCCCGCTGGTACCGTTCGCACAGCGCCGTTTCCCCGACGAGCGCAAGTTCCGGCGTGGCGTCGAGCGACCCGGAGCAAATCTCGTCGCCGATGAGCAATCCGGAGAGATACTCCAGGCTTTCCTCGGCGCGCAGCGCTCCCTGCACCACCAGCGAACGGGTGCGAAACAGCAGTGGTGCGATGCCGCCTGCGGGGTTATCGCGCGCGGCGCGCACCCCGCGCTCGAACGTGTCCCACGCGACCTCGCCTGCGCCGGCCGGGACCGCCGTCCGCAGCGGGCGGCTCAAGATCGAACGTTCGCTCAACAGCGCGAAGAGCTCGCCGGTCAAATACGTCGTGAAGCGCGCGATCCGCCCGTCCCGCACTGCCACCCACTTCGCGTGCGTCCCCGGCAGCACGAACGTTCCGCTCGCGGCTAAGTCCGGATGCAGGGCCAGCGCGCCCGCGATCTGCGTTTCCTCGCCGCGCATGAGGTCGGGTGTGGCGCCGCGCAGTTCGACCCCCGGGATGACGTGAAGGACCCCTTGCTGGGTGGTTGCCGCGACGACGGCGGCGGCAAGTTCCTGCAGACCGGCGGGGCAAGCGCAGTAGGGCGCGGCGACCCAGCCGACGGTGCTGCCGATCATGCCGCAGGCGACGGCAGGCAGGCCGGGCCGGCGCGCGTGCCATTCGCCCGTCACGTCATGGTAGGCCCGCTCGAAACCGCCGTCCGGCGGCGAAAGCACGCCCCACGGCCGGTCTTTGAACTCCGCTACCGCGCCCTCGGCATCGAAAAGATAGGCGCGCAGCCGCGACGTGCCCCAGTCAAGTCCGATCAGCGCGGCGTGACTTGGTTCCACGCCGTCTGACTTCGCCCGTCTCGCCGCACGAAGCCTACCCGTCTCGCCAACGTTCGCGCTGCCGCTCGGCTCGCGATGGCGGTTGCCCGCGTGCGCCCGGCACTCTACCCGCTACCGTCCTTCGGGCGCCACGCCAACGCCCGCGCGGATCGCGCGCAGCGCCGATGCCGGCGCAGCTTGCGCGCAGCGCATCCGCGGGCGGCTTGCGCGCAGCGCCAACATCAAGGGTTCGGCGCAGCCGAACTCGGTTAGTCGCCGCTGTTTTCCAGCCAGTTGACACTCAGCTCGGCGTGAATGCGCTCGAACAGGGTGGGGTAGGGGACGTCCGCCGGCCGGAAATCACCGACCATCGAGTCGGCGTTGCGGATGCGCACGATGGGCGCGAAAAATGACTCGATGTGCCGATCGACGACCGTGACGACAGCGCCGAAACCGCTGGACTCATGGGACGGCGAACTGACGATCACGCACAAGGCATGGATCTCGCGCACCAGCGCCAGAATCTCGTCGGACATCATGCGGTCGAACGCGGCACCGTCGAATTGCAGCACCTGCGTCTCGTCCCGGCCCGAAACGATCGCCAGAAAGTCGCTGTGGATGTTCGCATCCAGCTCCATTTGATTGCGCGTGAGGTTGAGGACGGGAGCGATCCGGGACGGGAGATCGTGCATCATCGGACTGGTCCTATGAACCCGAGGTGGACGCCGCACGCAATGCGCGCGAGCCGTTGTTACCGCTAGTATCGGAAAAGAAGTGTCGCAGCTTAAATTATTATTGCTTCCCGAGACTTGCGGCGTTAATTTACGGAAACGGCGAGTGCAGATTCGCGCACGGTACCCCGCTGGCGATGACATAATCGTCCGGCGTCGCGAATAAATACGTTCCGGCCTTGAACTGTGCTGGTGCGCAAACGGCCGTAACCGGCGCGCCCGCCGCCGGCTGCGCGGGAAGCGGACCGGCTCGATAGTACTCGTTGACGCAACCGTCGGAGAATGCGGCACCGAATTCTCTTGCCCGCCACTGCGCGCCGCACGCGGTTGCAATCGCGGTATCTCGATGAATGCTTTTCAGCTCTCCAAACCACGTTGAAATGCCCCACATGTGCGCACCGATCTCGGCCGCATCCGCCGTTGCGCGGCGCTCGATCGACCAGTGCCGCTCGATTCGGTCGTCGGCAACATCGTATGCCAGGGCCCCCAGCGCGAGCGACACGATGCCGCCGCGGCTAAACGGCTGAATGAGCGGATCCGATTCCGCCGGCCGGTCCCCGCTTAGATTGGCAACCGACAATGGTGCACTCCCCAACGGTCCCCCGCCCGGATAGGCCAGACACGACAGACATCGCGCGTATGCTTTGTAGCCGATGGCGCTGACGATCGCGTCGGCAAGCTGAAAACCGTACCGTGCGAGCCGCAAACGATTTTCCATCTTCATTTCGGCCGCCGTTGCGAGGTGTCCACGTTCCCCGCCAACGTGCCCGCCGATGTGCAGCGGGAACGAGATGCGAAACACCGTCGGCGCAGCGAAGCTGGGCAACATAAACGCTGCGCTCAAAAGCGTCGTTATGACCGCGACAATAAAAACACGTTTCATGGAGGGTACCCTGCACGTATCGGCGTTCGATCGAAGCCGGCTTACTCGTCTCGATGAACATCCCGACGCAGCCGGTTCGGCGCGACCTCGGTGCGGAATATTTTAAGTGTAACCGGCAATGCGAACGTTCTATCCGCACTTCCGCGCGATTACAACGACTTGACACTCCGCCGGCGAGCCCAGGACCGTCGATTCAGCGCGCTCGACGTCCGGCCATACGCTCAAGCTCCGGGCCGGGTCGGCGAAGACGCGTGCCGCCGAATTCGGGCGGCTGGCGGTCGTTCGTGTCTTCGAGCGGCGCCGAGGAAGCCGCCGGCGTTGCCGGGAGCCGGCACCGCGGCGATGGCTCTCCGACATTTGAACCACGACGGGCGCTGCGCATCGTCTCTGAAGAACAAGGCAGCCGGAGTCGAACCGAGAAAACTCCAGCCAAGCTTGGGGAGAGGCACAATGCCAAATACGACCCTCACGATCAGCAGCAAAAACTATTCATCCTGGTGCCTGAGCGGCTGGATGCTCTGCAAAATTGCGGGTCTCCCGTTCGTCGAAGATCATCTGCCCATGGACGATCCGGCGACGCGCGCGGAGTTGTTGCTTTTGTCGCCGTCGTTCTTGGTCCCGTGTTTGAACCACGAAGGGATCAAGGTGTGGGACACGCTCTCGATCGCCGAGTACCTGGGTGAAGTTCGGCCGCAGAGCGGACTATTTCCCGAATCGCGCGCGATGCGCGCCCACTGCCGGTCGGTCACGGGCGAGATGCATGCGGGGTTCAGTAATTTGCGCGCCGCACTGCCGATGGACCTCAAAGCGGACTATCCCGGATTCGTCGTTTGGGCCGGTGCCCAAGCTGATATCGATCGGATAACAACCATCTGGCACGAGTGCTTTGCCGCCTACCAAGGCCCGTATCTTTTCGGCAGCAAGCTGACCATGGCCGATGCCATGTTCGCCGCGACCGTGACGCGCTTCACCACGTACCACGTGGCCTTGGATGCGCAATGCGCGGCGTATTGCCGCCGCATCATGGAACTGCCGGTGATGGTTGAGTGGGTCGAGGGGGCAAAAGCCGAGCCCGACGATTTGGCTGAACTCGAACTCCAAGCCGAGTTTTAAAGCCGTCCTTTCGCCCGGCGCCACACCGGCGCTCCGGCGTGTTCGACCGCCTCGTCGAATTTTGCTTCGGGGTTCGTCCACGTGCGCCGGCAGGCGGTCGTCGAAAAGACGGGCAGCCAGATTTGCGAAGGAGAGTCCGTCGATGACAACGGTGGGAATGGTGGGCATCGGTGAGATGGGGAGCGCGTTCGTCGAGCGTCTGCTCGACGCCGGGCGCACGGTCGTTGGTTGGAACCGCACCAAGGCCAAGGTCCAACCTCTCCTCGCGCGCGGCATGCGGTGGGCGCCGACGGCGGCCGATGTGGCGCGTCAGTCCGACGTCGTTCTCAGCATGCTTACGAACGGTGCCGCTTTGGCTGCGGTCGCCGACGCACCAGACGGCATCCTAGCCGGGCTTTCGGGCAAGATTCTCGTCGAGCTGAGCACGATCGCTGCGGATGACATCATCGCGTTGCACACGCGCGTCGTGCAGGCCGGCGGCGAACTCGTGGACGCTGCGGTCCTGGGCAGCCCGTTGACGGTACGCCAAGGAAAACTCGTGATTATGGTTGCCGGTGACGATGCGGTGATTGCGACGGCTCGGCCCGTGCTCGAAGACCTCGGTCCGCGCGTCGTCGCGATGGGATCGATCGGCAAGGCGAAGGTCATGAAGATCGCTTTGAACCTGAACTTACCCGCCCAGATCTTGGCCCTGAGCGAAGGATTGCTCCTAGCGGTAAAGAGCGGCATCGATCGCAGCCGGGCGCTGGAAGTCATGTTGGCGGGAGCGATGGCGTCGCCGATGCTACAGTATCGCGCACCGTTCATCGAAGAGATGCCGGCAAAGGCCTGGTTCGACGTGGGCATGATGCAGAAAGATTGCGATCTCGCCTTGACGCTGGGCCGTGAATTGGGCGTTCCGCTCTTCGTTACCGCCGTCAGCCGCGAGATGCTCTCCGCGGCGCGCGGTCAAGGTCTGGGTGACCGCGACTTTGCGATTCTCTATTATGCGTTGGCGAACGCTGCGGGGCTGCGCGACAATCCGCCCGTTGTCGGCGAACCGCTGCCGGCAACGAAGTAACTCGGCGTTCTTCGCACATGCGGCGTTACGGTCAAGTCATCGGCCTGAAACCCGAAGCGGTCGCGCGCTACGACGAACTGCATGCCGCCGTCTGGCCCCAGGTGTTGGCAACGATCGTGCGCTGCAATATTCGCAACTATTCGATCTTCCGTTTGGGCACGACGCTCTTTGCGTATTTCGAGTATGTCGGCACGGACTTCGCTCGCGACATGGCCGTCATGGCGGACGATGTAAAAACGCAGGAGTGGTGGGCCTTGACGGCGCCGTTGCAAGTGCCGTGCGAAACCCGCGCTCCCGGCCATTGGTGGGCCGACATGACCGAGGTGTTCCATGCCGACTAAGCCGCCCCGAGGTTAGTTCCCCAATTTTTGCAGTTTGGGTTCGCTTGTGCTGGCGCACGGAAATACGACAGCATGGCTCTTTTGGTTTCGCCGGCGGTAACGTCCGACGCTGATCGAACGATTAATATTTTACGACTGGTGTTCGGCCCTTCATTTGCTGAAGATTTTTCCGTGCAGCTTTGGGGCGGCGTGCGCATTCCGGCCGCCGCGCGCGAGCGGTTCACGTTCGTCGTGTCGCAGCCGTATGCGCTGCGCGCGGCGTTTCTGCCCCCGCTCGATCTCAACCCCGGCCGCGCGTTCGTCGAGAAATGGATCGACGTGCAGGGCGACGTCGAAGCTGCCGTCGACGCGCTGGCGGCGGCGCTCGATGGGCTATCCAAAACGAAGGTCGCACGGGTGCTGGCCGAACTGTTGCGGTTGCCCAAGCCGCCGGCTCGCTCCGAAATGCCGCGCGCAACGCTCAACGGGCGTCCGCACACGCGCCGGCGCGACGCTGCGGCGATTGAGTTTCACTACAATCAGCCGTTGGACTTCTACCGTTCGTTTCTCGACGACGGCATGATCTATTCGTGCGCTTACTTCGCCGACGGCATCACCGCGCTGGGCGACGCCCAGACGGCGAAGATCGACCACACCTTGCGCAAGATCTGTCTGCAGCCGGGAGAGACGCTGCTCGACATCGGCTGCGGGTGGGGAGCGCTCGTGTTACGCGCTGCCACGCACTTCGGCGCGAAGGTCGTTGGGATCACGCTCAGCCGCGAGCAGCACGCTGAAGGATTGCGCCGCATTGCGGCGGCAGGACTCGAAGGCCGGGCATCGATCGAATATCGGGACTATCGCGAGTTGGGCGACCGGCGCTTCGACAAGATCGTCAGCATCGGCATGGTCGAGCACGTCGGACGGGAACGGCTGTCCGAGTACTTTGCGACGGCCTTTCGCGCCTTACGACCGGGCGGGTTGTTTCTCAATCACGGCATCGGGCAGCTCGACGACCAGCGCGGCTACCGCGTATCGGGCTTCATGGCCCGTTACGTATTCCCCGACGGCGATCTGCTGCCCGTGGGCGAGTTGATCCGCAGCGCCGAACGCGCCGGCTTCGAGCTGCGCGACGTCGAGAATCTGCGCGAGCACTACGCGCATACGCTGCGGGCCTGGTCGCGCAACCTCGAAGCACACCGCACCGCCGCGATCGCCGCGGCGAGCGAACGTACGTATCGGGTCTGGCGCTTGTACCTCGCCGGCAGCGCTCAGGGGTTCGCGCGCGGGCGCATGGCACTGTACCAAACGCTGCTCGCCAAACGGAACGTTGACGGCAAAGCATCGCTGCCGCCGACCCGGGCGCATCTCTATCCCCCGCCGGCGGGCTGAGTCGGGCGCCGCTACACCGGTTCGATCGTGGTGCACACGTCGTCATGGGCGGCGCCGTCGTTTTCCAGCGCGAGACGGTATGCCAAAGCCGCCAAACGACATGCACAGCGCGCCACGCAGCGCCAAGCACATTCGCCCCCGCGAGGTCGTGTATTCGAGAAACGAAGGCGTGGCCGGCGCGATGTTGCAACGGTTACGGTTAAACATCGCGCACGAAGTTAGCTGTTCGTGCGTTCCATCCAGACTTTCGGGTCGCCCAGCGGGACGAACCCGAACTGCTCGTAAAGCCCGTGCGCGTCTTTGGTCGCGAGGATCCAGCGCCGGAGATTCTGCAAGTCCGGATGCGACAACACCGTTTCCATCAACCATTTTCCGATCCCATGGCCGCGAAATTCGGAATCGATCCAGACGTCGCATAGCCAAGCGAAATCCACGCGGTCGGTCACGACGCGAGCAAAACCGATCTGACGAACGTTTTCGTAAACGCCGAAGACGATCGAAGTCTCGATCGACCGTGCGATCTTCGACCGGGGCCGCTGCGACGCCCAGTACGAAGCGCGGAGGAATCGCTCGACCGTATCGATGTCGATTCGCGAGGGGTCGGTGCTTATCTCGTAACCGTCATTTTGCGCCCCGTGGTACTGGAGTTCATCCGCCATACGGCTTGCTTCTCCTTAAAAGTTGACGTTGCTTTCGGCGCAACTTCGGTCATCGGAGCCGCAACTGTGCCAGCGATCGCAAAATGCAAAAGCGCCTCTCGCGAACGGGGACCGCGGCTCGCCGCATCGTCCGGCCACGCCGACGCAACGCGCACACCCATCGATGACGGC
Organism: Candidatus Velthaea sp.; assembly: GCA_050012475.1. Lineage (GTDB taxonomy): Bacteria > Vulcanimicrobiota > Vulcanimicrobiia > Vulcanimicrobiales > Vulcanimicrobiaceae > Velthaea. Next base: position 20,710 of record JBEKHC010000023.1, on the reverse strand, counting down.
GGCCCGTCTCACGAGCGCCCGATTGCCGTTTCGAGCGATTGGCGTTCGCGTTCGAGCCAAGCTTTGCTGCGCACCAGGACGTCGCCGACGCCTTCGTTCCACATCCGAGCCCAGCCGCCGCCCTCGTGTTCGGCCCGGTAACGCATCGCGTGCCAGACGCGCGTGCAGCGCAAAACGGCGGAGTCCAGCAGGCGGCCTCGATCGACGTCCGTGAGACCGTACGCAGCGATGAATGCACGCGTGCGGTCGGCGGCGTCGAGGCTGCGCAAGACCAGGTCGCGATCCGGTTCCTCGGGCAGTCCCTCAACCGGCTCGACGCAGATGTCGTCGCGCATGGACGAAGCCATTCGCATGAGCGGGGTCGCCGTCCGTTTCGCATTCTGCACGGTCGCCGTCTTGTTTGCCCAAGTGAAGATCGTTCGCAAAAGCCGCCAGGAATGGTCCGCAAGACAGAATCCAACCAGTCGGCTGAGCGCAAGCCGTACCATGTTAAACGCTGATCCGACGTGCGTGTAACCAGCTCCGGACACACCAAAAAACCGACCGTATTGACTTTTTTCCGGCGACTCGTTACCGTAGGGCGATGGATGACGCAACGGACGCCCGCGGCGGCGCGCTACGCAAAGGTGAGCGGACGCGACGGCGCATCGTGCGGGAGGCGGCCGGCTTGTTCAACACGCGCGGCTTCGCCGGAACCTCGGTAGCCGACGTGTCGGCGGCCACCGGACTCGAAAAAGGCGGCGTCTACAACCATTTCGGCTCGAAGGACGATCTCGCGTTGGCGGCCTTTGATTATGCCGCAGCGGTGTTGCGCGAGCGTCTCGAGACCGCGTTCCGCGCCCACGCCGACGGCGCTGACCGGCTGCGCGCGATGTTCGATGTCTATCGCGTGCTCTCCGAGCAACCGTTCTTGAAAGGCGGCTGCCCGATTCTCAACACCGCCGTTGAAGCCGACGATACGCATCCGGCGCTGCTGCGGCGCGCACGCGCCGCGATGAACGGGTGGCTGCGTTTGGTGGTCGAGGCGCTGGAGGCGGGTCGCCTCGCCGGACAGTTTCGCGCCGACCTCGACGCCGCCGCCGTGGCGAACACGATCGTCGCGGCGCTCGAAGGCGGCATCTTGCTGGCCAAGCTGTACCGGGAACCGCAACGCATGCGCACGGTGATCGATCAGATCTCATCGTACGTCGACGCCCAGCGCGCGCAGCCGACGTGAGTGCGGCCTCCGCCGCGCCGGTCGACGTGGTCGAATACGGCCGCCGGCGCTACCTCATCGTCGCCGGCGTCATGCTGGCCGCGCTGCTGCAGACACTCGACGCGACGATCGTCAACGTCGCCTTACCGACCATCGAAGGGAACGTCGGCGCGTCGATCGACGACGGCACCTGGATCATCACCGGCTACATCATCTCGAACGTGATCGCGATCCCGCTCGCGCCCTTTGCGCTGCAGCGCCTGGGCCGCCGCCGCTATTACTCGCTGTGCATCGCCGGGTTCACGGTCGCGTCGTTCTTGTGCGGCACGGCAACGTCGCTCACCACTCTGGTGCTGTTTCGCGTTCTTCAAGGCGCGTTCGGCGGCGGGCTGATCGCGACGTCCCAAATCATCTTGCGCGACACGTTTCCGCCCGAAAAGCTCGGGACGAGTTCGGCGCTTTTCGCCGTCGCGCTCACCGTCGGACCCGCGTTGGGCCCGACGCTGGGCGGTATGCTGACCGACAACTTCTCTTGGCCTTGGGTATTCGACATCAACATCGTTCCGGGCGCGATCGCCCTCGCGATCATGCTCACGATGCTGCGGAATCCGGCGCCGCCGCGCAGGATTCCGTTCGACGGGATCGGTGTGAGCCTGCTGGCGCTGGGCTTGGGCTCGTTGCAATACGTGCTCGACGAAGGCGAGCGCAACGACTGGTTCGACGACACCCGCATCGTGTGCTTCGCGCTGACGGCGCTGGCGGGCCTCGCGGCATTCGTGGTCTGGGAACTGCGCGGCGCGCGCAACCCGATCGTCGATTTGCGCATCTTTCGCTACGCCAACGTGCGGGTCGGAACGGTCTGCGCGATCTTGCTCGGGATGGTGATTTTCGGCCCGACGGTGATGCTGCCGCAATACGTGCAGAACGTGCTGGGTTTCACCGCGACGCTCAGCGGTCTGTTGATCCTCACGCGCGCGCTGCCGGTGCTCGCGCTCACGCCGCTGGTGGCCCGTTTCGCGACCCGCATCGACACGCGCTTGCTGCTCGCTGCGGGCTTCTTGCTCAGCGCGCTGAGCTTCGCGGCAATCGGCGCGCGCATGACGCCGGTCAGTGACTTCGGCACCTTCCAGCTTGCGCTCGTCATCAGCGGGATCGGTCAGTCGATGCTGCTCGTTCCGCTGTTGGTCAGCGTCATCGGCACGGTGTCGCCGCTCGACTCGCCCAAGGCAAGCTCCTTCATCAGCTTATCCGTGCAGCTCGGCGGATCGATCGTCAGTACCGCGCTCGTCACCGTTTTCGATCGGCGAACGTCGTTCCACTCGGACGTCTACCGCAGCTTCGCCACGCTCGCCAACCCCAATCTGGACCGGCTGCTGCACGGCAGTGCGTCGCCGGCCCGCATTGCCCACGCCATCGCGACCCAAGCCACGAACGCCGGGTTCGCCGACGCGATTTACGTGCTCGTACCGTTGGCCGCCGGCGCCGCATGTTTCGTGGTCCTGTTGCGCCCACGCAAGCACGCGGTCGCACCGGCCGCGCTCGCCGCAGAATAAGGAGCCCGACACCGTGGACACGACCGCCCAGACGGCCACCAATGCCTTCGAGGACTTCTCGCTGGGCATGACGTTTCGTTCGCCCGAGATCAGCGTCGACCGCACCGCGATCGAACGCTTCGCCCGCGAGTTCGATCCGCAGCCGTTTCATCTCGATCCGCAAGCGGGTGCGGCTTCGTTTTTTGGGGCGCAAGTCGCCAGCGGCTGGCACACGGCGGCGCTGACGATGCGCCTGCTGGTCGAGTCGGGTCTGGCCATCAGCGGCGGACTGATCGGAGCCGGGGGCGAGATCAAATGGCCGGCCGTGCTGCGGCCCGGAGACCGGATCCACGTCGAGAGCGAAGTCCTGGCGACGCGGCCGCTGCGCTCGCGTCCCGACACGGGCATGGTCACGGTGCGTTCGCGCACGATCAATCAAGCCGGTGCGGTCGTCCAGGAGCTGACGGCCAATCTGTTCGTTCCGCGCCGGGCGCCGACGGCCAACGCGGGCGCCCCTTCAGCGGACCGCTGACGGATGCGGCGCGCGCACGATGACGACGGGGACTTCGCTGGCATAGAGTACGGCTTCGGTCACGCTGCCTTCGATGAGCCGCGGCAGCCCTTCACGCAGATGCGTGGCCATCACGATCGAATCACACGCGTGCACGTCCGCGTTGCGCACGATCGCCGCCGTGATGTCGTCGCCGCGCGGCAGGAGCAGTTCGTCCGAAGCGACGCCCCCGGCTTCCGCGTCGCGCCGCGCGCGGTTGAGCGCGTGCATCGCTGCGTGCTCGCCCGACGCATCCTGAACGGTGCAGAAAAACAGCGACGAACGAAAGTTTTGCGCGAGCGCAACGGCATAGGTCACGGCCAGGTGCGAAAGGTCGTCGTCGACGATCGGCACGAGGATGCGCCGGTTGAGCTTGCCGCGCGCGGGCCGGCGCACCGCTAACAGCGGGATCGTCGTTTCGCGCAGAATCTCTTCGGCCAGGCTGCGGATGAACGGGCGCAAGATCCCGATACGCGGCGCAAGCCCCAGGATGATGAGACCAGCACGTTCGGCGCGCGCGAAGGCGACGACGCCGCGCGCTGGTTCGTCCTGCAAAATCTTCCCCGTCGCGCGCGGGACGCCCGACGTCCGGGCACGCTCGAGCGCCTCGTCGAGCATCTGCCGGCTGAGCTGGACGGCCATTTGCTCGAAGCACGTCGTGCCCACGCCGTCGGCGCCGAGTTCCGGATCGATCGTCACGCAGAACGTCAACTCGTCGGCATCCTCGCGGGCCACGGTGATGCCGGCGCCGACGGCGTACTGCGCGGTCGGCGATCCGTCGACGATGGCGACGACGCGTTCAAACATTGGACGGGGGCGCTGCCGGTTTCTGGACTTTGGCGAGGAACACGATCGGAATGACGGCCAGCAAGATGAACCCAAACAGCCGCATCACCGAGGCGTACGACAAGGTTTGCGCCTGCGCAGCGGCCAGCTCCGCCAATCCGGCCGCGCTGCCGTGGTGCATCATCACGTAGCGGTCCACGACGGCGCGGCCCAGCGACAGATTTTCGGCGATCGCCGAGCGGAACGCCGCGGTGCGGTGGTCGAGCACCGCCTGCATCCCGCCCGTCGCAATCATCAGTCCGACCGGCGACGTCAATTTATAGATCGATACTCCGGCTGCCAACAGCGGCAGCGGCATGCTGCCGATGACCAGAGCGCCCAGCGGCTGATTCATCATGCCGAAGAACAACCCGAAGAGCAGCGACAAACCGATGAACGAACTCAGCTCGGCGGTCGTCGTCATCGCGTGCGCGAACCCGGTGAGCCCGACCGCCGAGCCCAGCACGCCGATGATCACGACGGCCCGGATATCGAGCCGCAGCGCGGTGATGAGGACGAACGCGGCCGGCACGCCGATCGCGTACGTTGCCAATCGGACCAGCACGAGCGCCCCGGCGTCCGTCGGCGTCGCCCCCAGGGCCGCTTCCAAGTAGGCGACGAAAACCGTCACCGAGTAGCCGATCGCCCCGATCGCGATGTTGATGACGCCGCCGACCGACAGATTCCGGTGGGCGGCGAACATTCGAAAATCGACGTGCGGATCGCGGGTGAGATAGAGTTCGTAGATGATGAACGCCGGCAGCGCGACGGCCAGCACCGCGATCCCCAAAACGATCGAGGAGTCGTCGAGCCAATTGCGCCGCTCGCCTTCGTTGGCTAAATACTGCATCGCCCCGAACGAGATCACCGACAGTGTCAGACCCACGGCGTCAAAGCGGAGACCTGGCTGCGCACGATCGGGCGCATTGACCGCGAACGCGATCAGCAGCGCCGTCGCGAGCGTGGCCACGCACCCGGGAACGAACACCGAGCTCCCGCCGAACGCGTCGGCAAAATATCCGCCGATCACCGTTCCCAACGTCGAACCGCTCAGCGACACCAGGACGAATGCCGGCGGTGCGTACTTGAGCGCGCGCATCGGCAGGGAGGTGAACAGCAACAGCGCGGCCGGCACGAACACACACCCCAGCAACGCCCCCTGAACGAAGCGCAAAACGAGCAGCAGATGGTAGTCGGCGGTGGCCGCCAAGATCAGCGAGACCAGCGAAAAGCCGGCCAGCGCGACGACCATGAGCAGCTTGCGCCCGGTGTGAGCCATCAGCCACGGACTGAAGAGGATCGACGCGTAATACGCGGCGTTGAACGAGGTGACGATCCACGAGCCTTCGTCCGGCGACGCGGCGGTGATGCCTTGCAGATACGGCAAACCGGTATTCACGATCGACGTCGACGTCTGATCGACCAGGATGGCGAGGACGGCGGACACGACGATCGCGACACCTCGCAGACCGGGCTGCGGACGCGGCGTCACCTCGGGAACAGCGAAACGCTGCGCGGTCATTCGCGCAGCCTGAGCCGTCACCATCGATGCGGCTGCAGAGGCGGACTAGTCACGCGATGGTCGTTGCCGCAATTGGCCGATTGCAAACCCAGGCCGGCTTACCCTCGGACGCCGTCGGTCGACCGGGCGGCCGCGGCGCTTCGCCGGCAACGTATTGCCAAACGCCCTCCGGCGTCAGATTTCACCAACCAAGCGGGCTCAACGTACAACGATTGCCGTTTCTTGCGGGCGCCCCATCAGCCGCCCCGTCGGCCTCACGCCGCCAGTCGGAATGACCCGTACGCGCACATGAAACGCTCGAAGTCCGCCGCGCTCAGGGGCCGGCTGATGAGATACCCTTGCATGTCATCGGCGCCCAGCGCGCGCATTTGATCGAATTGCTGCTCGGTTTCGATCCCTTCGGCGATCACGCGCATTCCGAGATTGTGCGCCAGGGTGATGATGGTTGCCGCGATCGCTTGGTCGGTCGCATTCTCGGCGATGTCGCGCACGAACGACCGGTCGATCTTCAAGGTTTGCACTGGGAAGGTCTTGATGTAGGCGAGCGAGCTGTAACCGGTTCCGAAATCGTCGATCGACAGCTTGACGCCCAGCGCATCGAGCGCGGTGAGCGTCCGGATGGCCGTGTTCGTGTCGTTCATGACCGCACTCTCGGTGATCTCCAACTCGAAGCGCAGCGGATCGATCTGGTGCTGGGCCAGGACCGCCAAAACCGAATCGATGAAGCCGGGGCGCCGGAACTGGACCGCCGAGACGTTCACCGCCATCGTGAACTCATCATCGGGCCTGAGCATGAAGCGATTGAGCTGACCGCATGCCGCGTGCATCACCGCCTCACCGATCGGCGCGATCAAATCGTTGGTTTCAGCGAATTCAATGAATTCGCTGGGCGGCAGCAGCCCGCGCGTCGGATGCTGCCAACGCACGAGCGCTTCGGCGCCGATAATTGCGCGCGAGGTCAGGCTGATCACCGGCTGGTAGAAAACGACGAACTCATCGCGTTCGACCGCTCGCTCGAGATCGGCTTTGAGCGTGCTGCGGGACATGATCTCGGCGTGCAGCGCCTGGGTGTACAGATGATACCCGTTGCGCCCGCGCTGTTTGACGCGGTACATCGCCGCATCGGCGCGCGCGATGAGTTCTTCGGCGCTCCGGGCATCGCCGGGAAAGACGCTGATGCCGACGCTCGCGGTGAGGTTCATCGTGCGCGAGCCGCTAACGATCGGCTCGGCCACGGCGTCCAGGATCCGTGTGGCAATTTGCGCCGTATCCGTGCTCGCGTCGGGGGTGCCGCAGACGATGACGAATTCATCGCTGCCGACGCAACTCGCCGTGTCGCCGGTGCGAATGCACTTGCGCAAGCGGGTCGCGACCGTCGCCAGCGCCGTGTCGCCTGCGGCGTGCCCGAAGATATCGTTGACGTGCTTGAAGTCGTCGAGGTCGAGATACATCACGAGCACGGCGGTCTGCGCGCGTGCCGCGTTCGCAAGCGCGATCGCCATGCGATCCATCAGCAATGCTCGATTGGGCAGCCCGGTCACGGCGTCGTGGTGCGCCAGGTGTTCGAGCCGCCGGGCAGCGAGCTTGCGCTCTGCCGCATCGCGCTCGAGTTCGACGAAGGCGTCTTGCAGTTGCGCCACCTTGCCGGCGAGTTCCCGATTGAGCTGGCTGACTTGCAGCGTTCGATCGGTAATGCGCTCCTCGAGCATACGCTGCGTTTGGGCGATCCGGGCGAACAGGAGCGCCATCTGGCGCACGATCCAGAACAGGACGAACGCGTCGACCAAGACGATCGAAGCATGGAGCAGGACGCGGCCGAAGTCCGACTCGGGGAAAACTGCCTGCGGAAAGATGAACGCCAACAGGGCGTGATGAGCCGCCGTCAGCGCCGCCGAGAGCGCAATCGGCCGCCAATCGACATAAGCGACCAGCATCCCGAAAATGACGAAGAAATACATGTGCCAATCGACTTGCCAGGTTCCCGACCCGACGTAGACCATCAGGATCGGTGCCGCTGTCAGCGCGGCGGCGACGGTCAGCCGGGCGGGGAGTTTGCCCCCCCAGCGCCAGACCGCGATCCACGCCAACGTCGCGGCCAGTGCCATGATCGACGTCGCGCGCACGATGGGCATGCGGTCGGCATACGCGATGCCGGCGATCACGGGCACGTGCAGCCAGAGCAGCGGTACGAAATACCGTGACGCTGACAGGCGCAATGCTTGCAGGTCCTGGCCGATAGCGGTCTCCCTACCTCTCGATGCGTCGGCAGATGCTGGCGCCCGGGGCAGACGCCGTTGCTGTATAATTCGGCGCACCGAATTCGAAGCACAACGTACCTGTGAAAATCTTTTGGTCGGAACTCCGTTGAAGTCACCTGGGGCCGCCGCGGTGAAGCTAAGGCCTTTTTACGGAGCGGCCGATTCCCACAACAACGCCCCGCTCCGGCGCGAGTAGCATGTCAGGCGAAAAGGCGACGGCTTCCCGTAGCGCCGAAGCAAGATGCCCGATCAACGTCAAATCGCATCCCATGAAACATGAGGCCATGTCAGCAGCAGCGCAAATTGCCTACTTCTCGATGGAAATCGCCCTCGACGAACGCTTTTCTACGTATAGCGGGGGTCTGGGCATTCTGTCCGGCGATACGCTGCGCTCCGCCGCGGATCTAGGCTTGCCGCTCGTCGCGATAACATTGGCGTATCCCAACGGGTACTTCCGCCAGAGTCTCGATGCCGATGGCAAACAGCACGAGGCACCCGACAAGTGGTCGCCCGCCAAGCTTCTGGAGCGCGTTTCGGCGCGGGTGACGGTGACGATCGAAGGCCGCGCCGTTCGCATCGCTGCCTGGCACTACGATGTGGTCGGCGTCGACGGCCATGTCGTGCCCGTCTACCTGCTCGACACCGATCTCGACGACAATACGCCGGAGGACCGAACGATCACAGCCAGCCTCTACGGCGGCGACGCTCGTTACCGGCTCTCGCAAGAAATCGTCTTGGGCATCGGCGGCGGCCGGATGCTCGAGGCGCTCGGACATCGTTCAATTCAAACGTACCACATGAACGAGGGGCATGCGGCGCTCGTCGCACTCGAACTGCTCGAGCGTACGCCGGGCACCGCGCTGGTCTCCCTCGATGCGGTCAAGCCGTACTGCGTGTTCACCACGCACACCCCGATCCCGGCCGGTCACGACCGCTTCGACGCCGTGCTGCTGCGCAGCGTGCTGGGGCCTGAGCCGACCGAGCGTCTGCGCCGGCTGGGGCTGATCGAAAAAGGTACCCTGAACATGACGCACCTCGCGTTGCGCGCCTCGCGTTTCTGCAACGCGGTTGCGATGCGCCACGGCGAAGTTTCGCGCAATATGTTTCCGGGCTACGAGATCTCCGCGATCACCAACGGCGTTCACGCCGAAACGTGGGTCGCGCCGCCGTTCGCGCATCTCTTCGACCGCACCATTCCCGAATGGCGCCGCGACAACTATCAGCTGCGTCACGCGACGGGTATCCATCTCGATGAATTCAAGGCCGCGCACGCCGAGGCCAAGCTCGCGCTGATCACCGAAGTGTATGAGCGCACCGGCGTGCGGCTCGCACCCGATGTCTTGACGCTGGGCTTCGCCCGGCGCGCCACCGGCTACAAACGCGCGGATTGGCTGTTTCACGATCCGGTCCGCCTGCGCGCGTTGTGCGCGAAGGTCGGGCGGCTGCAAGTCGTGTATGGCGGCAAAGCGCATCCGCACGACGAACCCGGGAAAGCCGCGATTCGTCACGTGCTCGAAGCGCGCGCGGCGCTGCGCGACGTGATCGACGTCGTCTACGTGCCGAACTACGACATGACGCTGGCCAAGTACATCATTTCGGGCGTCGACATCTGGCTCAACAATCCGCAGCCGCCGCTCGAAGCGTCCGGAACGAGCGGCATGAAAGCGGCGCTCAACGGCATCCCGAGTTTGAGCGTGCTCGACGGCTGGTGGATCGAAGGCTGCATCGAGGATCGGACGGGCTGGGCAATCGACGAAAACAGCGACGAGAGCATCTACGAGAAAATCGAACACGCGGCGCGGTTTCTCGCGGCATCGCCTGACGCGTACGGCGAGATGATGCGACACTCGATCGCCGTGAACGGCTCGTTCTTCAACACCCAGCGGATGGTCGCGCAATACGCGCGGTTGGCGTACTGGCCGGAGGCCTCGGCCGCGTCGACCCAAGGCCGTCCGGTTCCGAAGTCGGTCGTCAGTTAGCGACGGGAGCCGGACCTACGCGCTCGCGCCGGCCGTTTGTCGCGCCGGCCGTCGCTGGGCGGCGCGCGCTGCGGCATCGCGGCGCAGAACGACGCGCGCGTGACTGCCGCCGTCGGGACGTTCGGAAACGGTAAAGTCCACGCTCAGGGCCGCGACGAGGAACAGACCGCGTCCGTTTTCGGCGTACGGGTCGGACGGTAAGCGCCCGACATGATAGAAGCCGCTGCCGCGGTCCAACACGTGCAGCACGCTGTGCGGTCCACCGTGATCGACCGCAACTTCCACTTCGGTGGTCTGCGCGGCGTGCCGCACCACGTTGCCGATCAATTCGCTGAACACCAATTCGGCCGCAGCGCGCTCTTCGGTACTGAACGCGCGGCGCTCGAGCGACGCGACGAACTGCGCGCGCGCCGCACCGGCCGCGCCGGCATCGCGAACGTCGAAGCGCCAGCGCTCGATACATCGTTCGGCGGCAAGCACGTCGGTGCGGACGACCAGCAGCGCGACGTCGTCGAGTGAACCCGTCGGAATGACTTGGCTGCGGATGGCGCCGGCCGGCCGGCGATAGGGCTCCGGTGCGTAGGCCGCCGCAGCTTCGCGCAGCGACAGGCCGCCCGCGATGACATCGCGCCCGGCCTCCGTGAGTCCGTCCGTGTAGAGCACGAGCGTATCGTTCGGTTCGAGCGCAACCGCGCTCGCCTGACCGTAATGGTTCTCGCGCAGGCCGATCAATAGGGTACTCGCATCGTCGAGTTCGCGCACCTTGCCGGTGCTCGAGACCAGGAGCGGCGGCGGATGCCCCGCCGAGGCATAGGTGATCGTGCGGGTCACGAGATCGATCAGACCGACCCACGCCGAAACGTACACGCCCGGATATTCCAGACACAACGCGCGGTCGGCGGCGTCGAGAATGAGCATCGGGTTGGCGTGAAGCTGCGAGATGCCGCGCATGATCTGGCGTGCCACGCCGACGACCACGGCGGCTTCGAGTCCGCTGCCCGCGACGTCGCCGATGGAAACGAGGATCCGGCCATCGATGAGGTGCACCGCGTCATACCAGTCGCCGCCCACTTGCGCTTCACCCAGCCCCGGCTCGTAGAGTGCATCGAACGTACATCCGGCGACCTCCGGCAGCGCCAACGGCAGCACCGCGCGCTGGAATGTCGTCGACCATTTTCGCTCGCGTTCGTAGAGACGTTCGCGTTCGTAGGCGAGCTGGCGCGCCCGTTCTTCCTGCAGCTGCTCGGAAAGGTTGCGCAACTCGGAAATATCCGTGTTGGTGCCGACCATGCGCATGACCTCGCCGGCCGTATCGCAGACGACGGTCCCCTGTCCGCGGATGGTGCGGATTTCGCCATTGGGCCCGGCGATCCGAAACTCGAAATCGAACGGCGCGCGTTTTGCCAGCGCGCTGCTCAGCTCGCAGACGATTCGCCCACGATCGCCGGGCCAGATCGAATCTTGCCACTGTTCGAGCGTCGGCACCGGTCCGGCCGGATCGAGTCCGTAGAGCACGAACATTTGCGCGTCCCAGGTCAACGCCCCACTGACGAGCGACCATTCCCAAATTCCGACGTTGGCTGCTTGGTTCGCCAGCGTTACCCGCTCGAGCAGGCGCTCGCGTTCGCGCTCGACATTCTTGGCCTCGGTGATGTCTTGGATGATCCCGACGATCGCAACGGCCCGGCCGGCGGCATCGAGTTCGGGACGTCCGGCGCAGCGCACGTCGCGAAACGTTCCGTCCGGACGGCGGACGCGCGTCTCGAACGTATACGGGAGGCCGTCGCGCGCGGCTTGGGCCATGACGGCGACAACGTCGACGCCGTTGGGATCGAACGCCGCGACGTTCGTCTTGACCTCCGGCGTGTAGGTTGCCGGCGAAAGGCCGAACGTTCGGTACACGTCGTCCGACCAGGTGACGTTGCCGGTGACGAGATCGACGTGCCAGTGACCGCAACGCGCGATCTCTTCGGCCATCGACATCAAGCGGTTCGCTCGGACCAGCGCTGCTTCCGAACGCCGGCGTTCCGCCTCGGCTCGACGCCGTTCGCTGATATCCGTGAACGCCGCCACCGTGACCGAACCGCTTGCCGTCGCCGTCACATTGAAGCGCACGGCGAGCGGGATCCGATCGCCGTCACGGCGTCGTCCGGAAAGCTCGCCGTTCGTGCGCAGTTCCGCCAGTGTCGCGCAGTCCGCGTCTGCGGAATTCGCCGGTGCTTCCCGGGCGCTCGGATCCGGCACCAAGAGCCGCTCGATCGCGAGCCCCGCCAGCGCTCCCGGAGCGTAGCCCAACAGCCGTTCCGCCTGCTGGTTCGCCAAAACGACCGCGCCGGTTTCGTCGATGATGAGGATGCCCTCGGCAGCAGCGTCGACGATCGCGCGGCGCTGATCGCCCTTGATGGAGCGTTCGGTTACGTCGCGCATGAGCTGCGCGAACCCGATCAGCTGACCGTCGTCGTCGTGCAGCGCGTCGATCACGACGCTCGCCCAGTAGCGGCTGCCGTCCTTGCGAATGCGCCAGCCCGTGCCCTTGTAGTGTCCGGTTTTACGCGCTTCGCTCAAGATGCGGTCGGGCTCGCCGCGCGCGATATCCGGCGCGGGAAACATCCGGGCAACCGGCTGACCGATGATCTCGCATGGCTCGAATCCGGCGACGCGTTGCGCCGGCGCGTTCCAGGTGGCGACCGTCCCGTCGGCCTCGATGAGGAAGACCGCGAGTTCGATCTCGCCGCCGACGAGCAAACGATACGCGACCTCGCTGGTGAGGAGCAGACTGAGACTCACGCTGTTCAGCATGCCGCCCGTGCGTTCGCGCCGCAACCCTCGCGCGGCAAGTCTTTGTCGCGCGAGGGTAAAGATTCGGCGCGCAGCGACTGTCGAGCCGCGCGCCGGCGCTCGTTACTTGGTGTGATGCACCTCGGCCAGCGCGTACACGGGCGTTGGAATGCCTTCCATTCGCGCTTTGAGTTGGAGTGCGAGATACAGCGAGTAGTGCCGCGACTGGTGCAGGTTGCCGCCGTGGAACCATAGCGCTTCTTGGCGCGTCGGCTTCCACATGTTGCGCAGCTCGCCTTCCCACGGCCCGGGGTCCTTGGAAGTATCCGAGCCAAGTCCCCAACACTTGCCAACCTTGTCGGCAACTTCTTGCGAGATCAGTTTTGCCGCCCAACCGTTCATCGAACCATAGCCCGTCGCGTAGACGATGAGATCGGCAGGCAGTTCCGTCCCGTCGCTGAGCACGATGGAATGCGGTTTGATTTCGACGACGTCGACGCCGCTCTTGAGTTTGATCTCACCGCTGGCGACCAACTCCGAGGCACCGACGTCGATATAATAGCCCGATCCGCGGCGCAAATATTTCATGAACAGCCCCGAACCGTCGTCGCCGAAATCGAGCATGAACCCCGCCTTGGTCAAGCGATCATAGAAGTCCGCATCGCGTTCGGCCATCTGCTTGTAAACCGGGATGTTGAACTCGGCCATGAGGCGATACGGGATCGAGGCGAAGATGAGATCGGCTTTCTTGGTCGTCACGCCCGACTTCACGGCTCGCTCGGAGTACAGCCCGCCTAGCGCCAGGTCCATGAGCGTGTCCGAGCGCGCGATATGGGTCGACGAACGCTGAACCATCGTGACGTCGGCGCCGTGTTCCCACAGATCCGCGCAGATGTCGTGCGCTGAGTTATTCGATCCGATCACGACACATTTTTTCCCGGCGAATTCCTCGCCGCCGGGGTGGCTGCTCGAATGGTGCTGCACGCCCGCGAACGTCTCGGCGCCCGGATAGACGGGGATATTGGGGATGCCGGACATGCCCGTCGCAAGCACGAGCTGCTTGGGATGCAGCGTCACCGGTTCTCCGTCGCGGTCGACGACGAGCGTCCATTCTCGGGTGGTTTCATCGTATGCCGCACTTTTGCACGTGGTCGCCGACCAATAGTTGAGCTCCATGACCTTGGCGTACATCTCGAGCCAATCGCCGATCTTGTCTTTGGGCGCGAAGACCGGCCAGTGATCGGGAAACGGCAAATAGGGAAGATGGTCGTACCATACCGGGTCGTGCAAGCACAGTGACTTGTAGCGTTTGCGCCACGCATCGCCCGGCCGTTCGTGCTTGTCGATGATGAGCGTCGGCACGCCCAGCCGTTTGAGACGCGCGCCCAAGCCGATACCGCCCTGGCCGCCGCCGATCACGACGCAATACGGCTGCCGCGTGTAGCCCAGTTCGGCTTCTTCGCGCGTCTTGCGTTCCAGCCAACTCTTGCGGTCGCGTTCGGCGCCGTGTTCGGCACCGCGCTCGCGCGTCTCGCCCTTGCGTTCCTCGAAGCCTTTGAGTTCGTAGAGCGCGGTCAAGAGCGTCCAGCAGCCGTCGGCTTTCAGTCGCGCCAGGCCCTCGCCGCGCCCAACTGCCGTCTCGAACGTGAACCAGGCTTCGATCACGCCGCCGGCTTCGGTCGCCTCGCCGTCGAGGCGAAAGCCGCTGGGCGCAACGCCGGGAAGATTTGCCAGCAGCATCGCCGAGATGCCGGCGCGGCCTTCGAGCGTCGTGATGTTCCACGTGAATGAGACCAGATCGCGCCAGTAACTCTGCTCGACGAAAAGCGCCGCGGCGGCCGCGACGTCGGTGCGGACGAGCGCATCTTCGAATGAGCGAAGCCACGCGGTCGCCCGCATCGTCGGCGTGTCCGCGACCGCCGGCGGCGCCGTTTCTGTTTCAACCATGCAATTCTCCCGATGCCGGTGTGATAGTCCGCCGTCCGTTCGACACCGTACGGCGGGGCTTCTGCCCGGGTCACGCAAAGCGTAAATTTTCTTCCCCGTGCTTGGTGCGCGCTTCGCCGACCCAGCACGGCGTACGATACTACGGACAAGGAGACAACGTCATGACCTTGTCCGGTCTTCAGTTCGCTACGACGTTCCCGATCGTGTTTTGCGGGATCTTCGCGATGTATCGCGCGCAGTCGACACGGCGCACCGCGCCGACCCGCGCGGTTCCGCACCTGGCTTAACGTCGCGAAACCGGCGACCCTGCACCGTCGTCTACGTTCAGGTGATGCCGCGCTGCCGCTTGTACGCCCCGATCGCCGGCGGCAGCGCCGGCTCGCTGGCGATGGACATCGTCCAGTACGCCTGGGCCCGAACCTTCGAGCAGCATCGGGCAAACGACGAACAGGATGAAGAAACAGAGGCGATCGGCCGGGTCGTCACGTTGCTCGGAAATCTCGCCCCGCGAATCTTCCCGAGGGCGAACGCCGCCGCGACCGGGCACGTCGTTCATTACTTTTTCGCCAGTGGCATTTGCGACGGCGTATCTGCGGCTCTGGCCCGGCCGGCGGCCGTCACTGCTGCGCGGAGCGGCCTTCGGCATCGCGCTCTGGCTGCTGAGCGATCGGATCTTGATTCCACTCTTGAAGTTGGGGCGGCCGTGGTCGCGCTACAGCATCGGTGAGCGTTCCAATGCGGTTGTCTCGCATCTCGCGTATGCCCTAATCGTCGAATGCGCGCGCGCCTTGCCATAAGGTATCATTCGGTCACGACTTCCGCGTCGAAGCCGCACCCCTTCAGTGACGCCATGATCGCTTTGACGTCTTCGGGGCGCTCGACTTCGACGGTGAGATCGAGTTCGGCGTGCTTGGCCGAGATGCTGCCGAACACGCGGTGATGCGTCACGTCCAAAACGTTGGCCCGGGCAGCACTGATCGCGGTTGCAACCGCTGCCAGTTCGCCCGGCTTGTCGACCATGTGAACGCGAATGCGGATCACGCGGCCCGAACGCATCCGATGCCGCACGATGACCGACGCGAGCATCCCCGGATCGATATTGCCGCCGCAGACGAGCGTCCCGACCCGCAACCCGGTGAAGCGCCCGGGATCGGCGAGGAGCGCTGCCACACCTGCCGCGCCGGCGCCTTCGCTCACCAGCTTCTCTTCTTCGATCAGGGTCACGATCGCGGTCTCGATCGCTGCTTCGGAAACGGTGATGACCTCGCGCACGACATCCCGGATGACCGCCAGCGGCAGCGCACCCATGCGCTTGACCGCGATGCCCTCGGCGATCGTCGGCCCGCCCACCCCGTCGGCCAACCCATCGCGAGCCGTGACGATGCTGGGATAGAACGCGGATTGGACCGCCACGACCTCGGCGCGTGAATTCGCCGCCATCGCAGCCAGCACGGCACCTGCGATGAGTCCGCCGCCGCCGACGGGGACGAGCAAGACGTCGAAGTCGCCGCCGTCTTCGAGCAGTTCGAGCGTCGCGGTGCCCTGCCCGGCGATGACCTGCGCATCGTCATAGGGGTGCACGATCGTCGCGCCCGTCCGTTCGGCAAGCGAGCGTGCGTAGTCCGCCGCTTCGTCGAAGGTGTCGCCCGTCAGCACCACGGTCGCGCCGAAGTCGCGGGTCCGGCGGATCTTGAGGAACGGTGTCGTCTGCGGCATCACGACGGTGGTGCCGATTCCCAGCCGCATTCCGTGATACGCCACCGCCTGCCCGTGATTGCCCGCCGACATCGTCACCACGCCGCGCTCGCGCTGCTCGGCCCCGAGCATCAGCATCGCGTTGAGCGCTCCGCGCTCTTTGTACGACCCCGTCGTTTGGCGCGTCTCGATCTTGAGCGTAACGTCGGCCCCGGTCACCGCCGAAAGCGCGCGCGAGAACGAGGCCGGCGTGCGCTGTATGCCCGAAGCGATGCGTTGGGCCGCTGCGCGAACGGAATCCGATGAGATGTTCAGGGTCGCCATGTGCCTCAATTTCACTACCGCCGTCGCCGGCACCGGCGCGGCGGCCGGCTCCGGGTTAAGATGGCTTGACAAGTTTGTAACGCTGCGGCTAACGTCGCAGTAAAGGTTTTCCTTCGCCAACGCACTTCGCCGGAGAAATGTTCTCTCGCCCGTCATTTTTTGGAGAACACCCATGACCGATCGAAACGGGACTTTTAACCGCGCCGGCTTTCTTGGCCTCGGCTCGGCACTCGGAGCGCTCACTGCAACAGGCGGCTCGCTGGTAGCAAACGCCGCCCTCGCCGCCGGTAAATCGTTGACCGATCTGCGCTTCGTGTTCATCGTCAAGACCGTAAATTCCGACTATTGGCAGACTTGTATCGCCGGCGGCAAGGCGGCGCAGGAGCAGCTCGGGCTCAAAGGGCTGCAATTCACCGGGGCCAATTCCGAGGCCAACATCCAGGGCCAAATCGCGCTGGTCGAGGACGCGTTGGCCAAGAAGCCCGATTTTCTCGTGCTCGCTCCGACCAGCGCCAATGCGCTCGACGCCACGATCGACAAAGTTTACAAAGCGGGGATCAAAACGATCCTCATCGATTCGAGCGCCAACACCGACAACTTCGACGCGTTCCTGGCCACCGACAATCACGCCGGCGGCGTGCTGGCCGCCAAGACGCTGGCCGAAGCGATCAAAAAGAAGACCGGTCAGGCGGCCGGACAGGTTGCGTACGTGACGTTTCTAAGCGGCGTCGGATCGCTCACGCAGCGCGACCAGGGCTTCCTCGACGGCATCAAGGCCTACCCGCAAATCTCGGTGGTCGGCCATCAGGACGCGGGCGGCGATCAGTCCCAGAAGCCCATCGGCGTCGTCTCGGATTTGCTCACGCGGTTTCCGAAGCTCGCCGGCGTGTTCGCCGACAACCTCTACACGCTCGAAGGCGCGGCCACGGCGTTTCGCGAGAACCATGCGGACCCCAAGAAAATCTCGCTGGTCGGCTTCGATCCGTCGACGAAGCTGGTCGCCGACCTCAAGGCCGGCGCGGTCGACGGCATCATCCTGCAGGACCCCTATCAGATGGGTTTCGGCGGGGTGCTGTACGGGATCGTCGCAGCAGCCGGGATCAACGTGCCCAAGTTCCTCAACACCGGCGTCACCGCGGCCACGCCGGACAACGCGAACTCCGCGCTCACCCAAGCGCTGCTCAATCCGATGACGCAGCGTCACTTCGGCTTCAGCTAGTGCCACGAACTTCTGAGTCGGGACACTAAGGCTGGTGTCGCAATCGGCGACAGGCGCGCCGCCGGCGGACCCTCGTGCAGCGGCGCGCCCGCGCCTGAGTCTCGACGTCGCGCTGCGCTTGGGATTGCTGGGCATCGTGATCGTGCTGGCGATCGTCTTTACGCTCACGGCGCCCGGCTTTCTCAGTCCGCAGAATCTCGAAAACAACGAACGTCAGATGGCCGTCATCGGCATTCTGGCGATCGGCGAAACGTTCGTCATCATCACGGCCGGCATCGATCTGTCGGTCGGATCGATGTTGGGCTTCAGCGGCATCCTCATCGCGCTGGCACTCAGTCACGGGATCGCCATTCCGCTCGCGCTCGCCGGCGTACTCGTCATCGCGACTCTGCTCGGACTCTTCAACGGGCTGCTCATCGACACGGCGGCGCTGCCGCCGTTCATCGTCACGCTGGGGATGCTGGGCATCCTGCGCGGCTTCACCCAGATCTTCGGCAACGGCCAACAGATCGGCTTCGGCAATTCGGCCTTCACCGACTTTGCCGCGGATAACTTTCTGGGCATCCCGCAGCTGTTTTGGATGTTGATCCTCATCGCGCTCGTGGCCGGTTATCTGCTGCATCTCACCCGGCGAGGCCGGCACGTGTTCGCCATCGGCAGCAATCTCGAAGGCGCGCGGCGCGCCGGGATCAACGTGCGCGGCACGACGCTGTTCGTCTATGCGATCAGCGGTTTCCTCGCGGGCATCGCCGGACTCTTGCTGACCGCGCGTCAAGCACAGGGCGATCCCAACGCGGGCACCGGCTACGAACTCGACGCGATCGCCGCCGCCGTGCTGGGCGGAGCGAGCTTGTTCGGTGCGCGCGGCTCGATCATCGGCACCTTCTTGGGAGTGCTGCTCGTGCAAATTCTCACCAACGGCTTGAACCTGCTCAACTTCGACCCGCAAGTTGCGCGCATCGTCGAAGGCGCGCTGCTCATCGCGTTCGTGTATATCGATCACTGGCGCAAACGGCGCTTGGCGACCGCGTGATGGAAGCAGCGGGCGCAACCCTCATTCCGGTGCTGGCCGCGCGCGACGTTTCGAAACGCTTCGGCAACGTCATCGCCCTGCAGCACATCGACTTCGAGCTGTACCCCGGAGAGATCGTCGCGGTCATCGGCGACAACGGCGCCGGCAAGTCGACGCTGATCAAGATCCTGTCCGGCACGCTGACGCCCGATTCCGGGACCTTGCTCATGCGCGGCCAGCCGATATCGTTCGCCAGTCCGCGCGAGGCGCGCGCGGCCGGCATCGAAACGGTCTATCAGGATCTCGCGCTCGCGCCCGATCTCGACGTCCCCGCAAACTTGTTCTTGGGCCGCGAACTGCGTCGGCCTGGGCTGCTGGGAATGCTCGACGTGCTCGACGTGCCCGCGATGCGTTCGCGCGCGCAAGCGCATCTCGATTCGCTGGGCGTCAAGATCAAGTCCGTCGATCAGAGCGTCGACACGCTGTCGGGCGGTCAACGGCAATCCGTTGCGGTCTCCCGTTCGGTCTTCTGGGGCCGCGACGTCGTCATCATGGACGAACCGACGGCGGCGCTGAGTGTGGCGCAATCGGCACTGGTGCTCAACTTGATCAAGCGCGTGCGCGACGGCGGCACGCCCGTCGTGCTGATCAGCCACAATCTTCCGCACGTTTTCGAGGCCGCCGATCGCATGATCGTGCTGCGCCACGGTTCGCGGGTCGGGACGCTCGACCCCAAGACGGCTACGATGGACGAGGCGGTGAGTTTGATGACCGGCGCGATGACGGCATCGGCTGATAGTTAACGCGGCGTTAAGTAGCGGCTAAGATTCAGCGCCGCTGCGCGCGCGCTGCGCGAGCCGCGCGCACGCAGTCGAGGAGCAGTAGGTCGGCAGCCGAAGCCGCACCCATGACGCTACGGGCGAGCGCATCGGTCGGTGAGTTAAAACTCGCGACACCGATCCCCGCGATGGCGCTCGCGGCAATCACGTTGCTGCTCGCGCTCGTCGCGGGCATTTGCGGGATCTGGCAACTGCACGATGCGGTAAGTTTCGAGCGCCGTGCCATTCATCTCGTCGGCGAGCGCGCCGCCAGCCTGCGTTTCCAGCTCGACGCCGACGCGAACGCGCGCGAATATGCGGCGCTGCGGCGGCCCGTGCTGCTGCGCGAATTTCGGTCGAACGAACGCGCGCTCGAGGAATCGCTGGCGCGGCTGCGCGCTGGAGCCCGCGACATGCGCGTCGCCGGCGGCACGGAGCTCGTCGCCAAGATGCAGCGTCTGCACGCGCTCTGGCGATCGGAAGTAGCCCGTCCGCTGATCTCCCGCCGCCATACCCCCGCCCTCGCGCGCTACCTGCAGTTTCGCGAGAAGCAGCTGATCGACGATTTCCGCCACGCCAGCGACGCCATGGTCTTCGCGATCGCTGCGCGGATCAAACGCGACGTCGATTCGACGGAGTCGCAGCTGGCCCTCATCGCGTTCTTGTTTGGTGCGGCGGTGGTGCTGGGCGGCGTCTCGATCGCCTTCGTCGCCCGGCATCAAGTCAGCGTCGGTCGCGCGCGGATGCGCTCCGAGACCGTTCGGCGCGAACGCGATTTGCTCTTCGAGCAGAGCCGCGTCTGGTCGCGTTCGTTTCAACGCGCGACGCTGCCGCCGCGGCTGCCTTCGATTTCGGGGTGTTCGTTCGACGCCGTGTACGAAGTCGGAACCAACGACGCCAACGTCGGCGGGGATTGGTACGATGCCGTGCGGCTCGTCGACGGCCGCATCTTGGTATCGATCGGCGACGTTGCGGGCAGCGGACTGGAAGCCGCGGTCGTCATGGGCACGGTGCGCCAGATCATGCGCGGTATCGCGCAAGTCCACGCCAATCCCG
>JBEKHC010000022.1:0-55521 GCA_050012475.1 Candidatus Velthaea sp. | reverse complement strand
TCGAGGTACAGGAGCGCGGCCGCGACGACGAACAACACCGACCGCGACGTTGAAATACCGGACTTGAAGCGTAGCCTACCGCGAAGCATACGGTGCCCCTCAATTGTCTTTTCGGAGCATGCTCAGTCGTTCTTTAGTCCGAGTAGCCGGCTTGCGGCTTGCGGTTAGAGTTCGTAACGCAAGAAGAAATGCTGTTCGCGTGGGAGCGGCGCAGGAAAGTGGGATGAGACCGGGATCTCGCGGATGCCAGCGAGCCGAGCGGAACGCTCACCTCGGGCCCTAGAGTTGAAGGGCTACGGACACGCGGCGATCACGATTGCCAGGTTTGGTTCCTACTTCGGATTCGTCCTACATTCAGTTTCTCGGTCGATTGCGCGTTCATCGCAGGTCGACATGGAATCTCGAACCCCTGCCCGACGCCTGAACGCAGAATCTCGTCAAGAGCTCGCTCATCCCGGGAAAAACTCACGATTGCAACAGACCACCCTCGCAACGGGCGATACGAACGCAATTGCGGCCGGCTCCCTTCGCGGAATAAAGCGCTTCATCAGCAGCGCGGATCAAATCCTCGGGCCCCTGGAAATGATCCGGCGAGAGGCTCGTGACGCCGATGCTGGCGGTAACGACACCCGCGTCCGCAGCGGCATTGACGATCCCCAGCGCCGCGATGTTTGCCCGCACCACTTCCGCCAAGGCCGCTGCACTTAGCGCATTCGTTCGCGGCAGCACGGCCACAAACTCTTCTCCTCCATAGCGCGCGACGAAATCGCGCGGACGCCGTAACGACGCCGCGAACGTTTGGGCGACGCGCCGTAAGCACTCGTCGCCTGCCTGATGCCCGTAGAGGTCGTTGAGACCCTTGAACGAGTCAAGGTCGAGCATTAGCAGCGCGATCTCGTCGGAATGGCGTCTCGCCTGACGCACTTCTTCTGCGAGCACGACGTCGAAACGACGACGGTTCTCGATGCCGGTGAGCGAGTCGGTTGTGGCCGCCGCCTCGAGCCGGAGGTTCGCCGCGATCAGCTCCGTGTTGGTTCGCCGCACCTCCGCCACGAGCGCCGTATTCTCTTCGTTCAGGCGTAAAAGACAAACGGTACGCACATTCAGATAGTGCACGAGCGCGAACGCCCCGTACAACTCGAAGCATATCGCCAGCGAAAAGACGCGATAATAGACGTCGTTCTGCACCACGCAGACGACGAAGATGGGAACCAGCCCGAGCAACGCTTGCCCTTTCGCGATGACCGGACACGCGCAAATGCGTGCCATCGAACCCATGATGAACACGAGTTCGGTCGAAAGGACCAACATTTGGATGAGCGGATGGACGTGCTTGACGATGACGAACGCCGAGCATCCTAGAAGGGCACCCGTTGCCCAGCAACCAGCGGCGTATATTCGACCCCAAAACGCAGGGCAGCAGTCGGGGCCGGAACGCCGATCGAATACCAATTCGATCGCCAAGCGTGCCCCAAGAGTGAACGCAATGGCGATCGCCCAGGTCAAGAACCAGTTTTGCGCGGACTCAAGCCAGCCGACGACGGCCACGATGATGAGCGCCGCGTTGCCAGCAACGAGAACCGATCGCTGGTTGAAGAGCGTCGCTACGAGCTGCCGCTCGATCGTCTTGCTCAACGGCCCATGAGGCACTCTCACGCGAGCCTCTGCCGCCCGCTGGCCCAGTCGTCGATCGTCGTCATTACGTGAATCGTGCGAACGTGTGCGTTTCAAGAAGCGGCCGGGGTTTACCAATATGGTAGCCCTGAGCAAAATTCACGCCATACTGCCGCAGCAAATCCACTGTCGCTGCGTCACCGACGAATTCAGCGATGGTTTGCTTCCCAAGACCAACGGCCATCTGCACGATCGCTTTGACGATCTGTTGATCGACGGGATTTTGCCTGAGGTTGCAGATGAACTCGCCGTCGATCTTCAGGTAGTCGAACGACAGATGCTTGAGATAATGAAACGAGCTGAAGCCCGCTCCGAAATCGTCCAGGGCGAAGGCGCAGCCGATATCGGCGAGTCGCTGGGCAAAGCGGCAGGCCTGTGCGATGTTCCGAATCGCGACCGTCTCCGTGGCCTCGAAGACCAAGGCCCTCGGGTCGACCCCGGTACGCCGGAGCTCGTCCTCAATACATGCCAGCACGCCGAGGTCGGTCAGCGATGACCCGGAGAGGTTGATCGATACCTGAACGTTGCGATCGGCCCGGTGCTCGACGGCGACGAATCGGATCGCCTCCCGAATTACCCACCGATCGATCTGCTGCATCAGCCCGAAGCGTTCGGCTACCGGCAAAAAGGCGTCCGGGGTGATCACGGTGCCGTCACCGTCCCGCAGTCGGAGGAGCACCTCACATCGGTCAATCGCGCCATGCGCGAGATTCATGATCGGCTGCTGATACAGCACGAAGGCGTCGTCCCGCAGGGCGTTGCGCAGGCGTTCGGCACATGCCAGCTGCGTCTGCATGCTGGCTTGGGACTCGGTCGTGGTTGTGGCCAACCGCACTCGATCCCGCCCGGCGTCTTTGGCCTCGTACATCGCTATATCGACCGCAACGAGCGCCTCTTGAGCCGTCATCCCCGTCGTGGCATCCAGGGGCAGGATTCCGATGCTCGCCGTTACGTGCATCCGGGGCGCATCCTGAACACACGCTTTCTCGCGAATGATCAGGCACAGATCGTCGGCAACGTCCTGTGCGGTGGTCGCGTCGGCTTCAGGGAGGATCAGCGCAAATTCATCGCCGCCAAGCCGCGCTAGGATATCACTGGAGCGGCAGCGTTGGGCGAGCGCGGTGCTGATGGTGCGGAGCAGCTCGTCTCCGGCGGCATGACCCAGCGTATCGTTGACATATTTGAAGTAATCGAGATCGATGAGGAGCAGGGCACTGCGCCGGCGGTAACGCTGAAGTTCGGCGAGGTGTCCCTTGAGCGCGCGCTCGAAGCCCCTTCGGTTGAGCAGGCCGGTGAGCAGATCGTGATCCGCCAGGTGCTGCAGGCGCTCTTCTGCGCGTTTGCGCGCGGTGAGGTCGACGACTTGTGCAATGCAGTAGAATGGCTTCCCGTCGAGGTGTCGCACGATTGACCGTTTGGTCAAGCACCATGCGATTTGACCGTCGGCGCGGATGATGCGCATCTCGGCTTCGTACGAGTCCACGTCCCCATCGGTCAAGCGCTGCATCGCCCGCGCATCGTCCCGGTCGTCCGGGTGGATGATATCGTGGTTGCGCAACTCAAGCATCTGCTCGCGCGAGTAGCCCGTGAGTTCACAGGCCGCCCGGTTCACTTCGAGATAGCGGCCCGAATCGGCGGGATCGATGCTCAGCATCACCATTGCGATCGGGGCGTTCTCGAAGCAGTGGTGGAGCCGCTGAGTCGCCTCGGTAAACGCCGCCTGCTCGGCCTTGCGCTGCGTAACGTCCTCGCTGTACGAGAAAAGGTAGAGCGGGTTGCCGGCGTCATCGCACACCAGCGAGCGGCGTTGCCGCATCCAGACCACCGCCCCGTCGCGGGAGAGTACGCGCAGTTCCCAGTCGACGGCAGTCGCACGGCCGGCGATGAGGTCGTGGACGACTTCAACGTAGCGTTCCGCGTCATCGGGATGCACGACCGACCAAACCGTCATCGCCCGCAGCTCTTCTTGCGAGTACCCGACAATTTCGCAGTACGCTTGGTTGGCTTGGAGGTAACGTCCGAGCGACTCTGTTCGCGCGCTTACCAACGACATTGCGAACGGTGCGCTCTCGAACGCACGTGCAAACCGATTGTCGAGCAAATCGGCAAGCAATCCGCGAAACGTCGACGGATCGATCCCGACGACCCGCAGAGCTCGGCGCAAAAGCCGACTGTGGCAGGGTCGACCGGCCTCGACGAGCCTCCGCAGAAATGGATCAAGCCCATCATCCGGCACCGCCACTGCCGGACGGGCTTTCCGGGCGAATCGCGCGCCCCTCAGCATGGCATATGCGCCTCCCTGGCGATTTGCAAGCACAAACACAAGCGCGAAAGGCAAGTCGTTGTCTGCACTGCCATTTAGGTAATCGGCGTAGCAGCTCGCGACGCTTAGCACATCAAGGCAAGGTGCCTCTGCAGCGCCTTTGACCGCGCTCATCGGAAAGAGGAAGTCCTCGCCGATCGTCTCGGCAGTTCGCAGGGCCTGGAGTTCTTCCCACGTGCCGCGCGAGAGCGGCACCACCCGCGTCTTGCCCCCTACCAGTCACGTTGGCCACCCCTTCGACGAGGTTGCGCCAGCGTGGGGTGACGAGCTCCGACGCCCGCAGTCCGCCATTATCGCCATTGTTTAAAGAAGGCGGGTCAAGGCGTGGTCGCGCAGCTGATCTTCGACAGCCTCAAGCAGCGCGAAGACCTGCCGTTCGCTGAGGATCCGTTCGGCCAGCTTCTGCTCGAGCTTGGGTCCGCGCAGCGCGGCCCCGAAGTTGAAGGCCAGGTAGTCTAGCTTGGCCGCGAACGACAGCAGCGACTTGAGCGCCCGCAGCCGGCGTGCGAGGGTCGTCGGCGCACCGACAACGTTGTCCGCGCAGCGCTGCAGATCGGACAGATAGGTCGCGCGCAGACTCTTGCCGGTGAAGGCCCGGAAGGCGGCAACGTCCTCACGGTAAGCCCGGATGGTGTTGGGGCTCTTGCCGTGCAGCCACATGGCGACGAGTTCGTCGTCGGTGGTATCGGGCGGGATCGGCAGCCCAGTGAAAGCAGTCAAGGCCCATACGGGGAAGGTTCCGCTCGCGCTTGGGCGGTGAGTTAGTTAACCCGACCGTCACTAAACGTCCAAACGCAGGCGCGCGCTAACGCGACTCGGCGCCCGCGACACACACCTTTGAACGCAAGGCGCTTCGGGCAAGGAGCGAAGTTTGAAACGAAACCGAAAGGAGCGAAGATGGAAAATAAAGCCGAGAATGATAGTCTGAAATCACCGGAGGAACCCCAACCTGTGCGAACCGATGACGACCGTCTTGAAGCCGAAATCGTTGCTGCCGAAGGGCGCGCGGAGTGCGAACTTGAGAGGCTACGAGAGAAAGGGGAGCTAGAAGAGTTGCCTTAGGCCGCTTTCCCGCGCGCCTCGAAACATCAAAAGGTCAAGGGGCCCGGGAATTTCACCCGAGCCTCACAAAACTCGACGCGAGACTCTCGCGCCTTCTCTCTCGTGTCATCCCACCGAAGGCTCTTTCATTAGGTTTCTCGTTCTTCCAGGCGCGAACCGGTCGACATCACGCGGAGATGAGGATCCGAGCGCCGTCGAGTCGGCGCAAACGTGACGAAAGACCGTGCCGGGCGGCAACGGTGACGGGTCATCTGCCTAGCCGACCGCGCCAGGAGGCCAGACCGAGATCGCGCGCGCTAAGCGCCGACCAGGATGACGTGCAGGTACCGCGGTCCGTGCGCGCCGCGAACGAAGGTGGCTTCGATATCGGTCGTGCCGCTCGACCCCGTAATGAAGTTGATCATGCGAGGCTGACCTTCGTCGCTTCGAGCGAACGCAGCAGCATAATCCTCCATATAGGCGACGATCGTATCAACACGCAGCGCAACAATGTGATGGAGCGGCAGAAAGCTGAAAAGCCCCGGGCTATGAGGACCGGAGTGGAACACGAGCGTTCCGGTTTCGGCGATTCCCCAACGCGCAATCCCCACGCTCACCGCCTCGTTTGCCGCAATCGTCGGGTGCACTTCAATGGCATCCCAATCGAGCGCGCAAAGGCTCGGTTCCGGTTCGAGTGCGACACTAAACGGTAAGTCGTGTGTTTGCAAATAGCGGGTAACCGCGCGCGGCAAGTCGACGATCTGTGCGATGCGGTCGTGCGTGCCCGCAAGCCGTGGAGACGTTAGCTTGCCCACAAAACGCTCGACGATTCCCACGCCGCCCGACGCCGGTCGATAACGCCACGGCTCGGCCACCAGAGCTGCCGCCTGCTCCCTGATTGCCACTGCATCGAGGGTCCCACCCGACGCCCGATGGACCGCGCGAAGAATTGTCGTTCGGCTGTCGCTCACTTTGGCGATCCTCCGCGCTTTTCTCGGTACAATTGCATGAACGTCTTGCCCGACGGTCCGGGCATGTCTCGGTACCGGGTCCAACCGCCAACGAGCGGCAAGCGCGTGATCCAGCCGCCTCGGCGAAGCCGGCGCAGCGCCCACACGCCCATGCTACTCGCCGCGCGATAGAGACGCGGGCGGGTGACCACCGACGCCCACAACCCGAAGCCTAGCCGCGCAGTTCTTGGCTGCAAGCCCTCACTTCGGCCCTGTTGACGTAAGCGCAGAAGCAGCTTCGGCAGAGGTATTTTGACCGGACAGACTTCCTCGCAGTGGCCATTGAGCGAGCAGGCTTCCGGTAAATCCTTCGCATGCTTGAGCCCAACCAGTTCCGGCGTAATCACGGCGCCCATGGGTCCAGGATAGATGGAACCATAGGCATGGCCGCCGATCTGCCGGTACACGGCGCAATGGTTGAGGCATGCGCCGCAACGGATGCAGCGCAGCATTTCGCGCATCTCGTCGTTGAGCATACGCGAGCGACCGTTGTCGACGAGAACGATGTGCAGCGCTTCGGGACCATCTTGGTCGCCGTGTTGTCTGGCCCCGCGGAAGAAGCTCGTGTAGGCCGTGAGTTCCGCGCCCACTGCAGAGCGCGCCAGCAGCCGGAGCAGCTCGAAGCAATGCGCGATCGATGGGACGAGCTTCTCAATTCCCGTCGTGACGATATGCAGGCGCGCGGGAATGACTCCCAACTCGAGGTTGCCTTCGTTGGTGACGGTGCACACCGTGCCCGTGTCGGCGATCAGGAAGTTGCCGCCGGTAATACTCGCATCAGATGATAGGTATTTGTCCCGGAGTTCGCGCCTGGCACTCTCGACCAGGTCCGCGATGCTCTCTTCTTGGTTCGGATTGCGGTGGTGTTCTTTAAACAGCGCGGACACCTGCTCGCGCGAGCGATGCATGGCCGGCCAGACGATGTGTGACGGGGGATCGTCGAAAAGCTGGATGATGTGCTCTGCGAGATCCGTCTCGACCCGCTCGATTCCGGCGTCAGCGAGTGCCTCCGGTAGCCCGATCTCCTCGCCGACCATAGATTTGGCGCGAGTTACGCGCCGGACTCCAGCCGCCTTGCAGATGTCGACCACGATCCGGCGGCCTTCCTCGGCGTTGGCCGCCCAGTGCAGCGTAGCACCTGAGGCAGTCGCGTTGCGCTCGAACTCGAGCAAATAATGCCCGAGATGCTCGATCACGTGATCTTTGATCCGTCGCCCGTAATCCCGCGCAACTTCGAATTCGGCAAACTCCGCAACGACCGCGGCGCGCTTGCGTTCGGCGGTGAGGGTTGTTATGTCGATCGCCCGTTTGAGCGATCGATCGGCCAACGCTGCCTCTACGCTTTCCTTGAAACGCGCGGGATCGAGCTGCATGGCTTTACTCCTCTTCGCCGATTGCGGGGCCGCTCGCCAGGCCGGCGAGAACCTCGATGGCGTGAAACGCTCGAACGCGCGATCCGCGACGGTGCAGCTTCCCAGCCATGTTCATCAGGCAGCCTAAGTCGCCGGCAAGCAGGAGATCGGCTTGCGTCTTTTCGATAAACGCCGCCTTTTCCTCGACAATGGCGTTCGAGATCCCAGGATACTTGACGCAGAACGCTCCGCCAAAACCGCAGCAAATCTCGCTGGCTTCGAGTTCCCGCAACTCCAGGCCGTCGACCGCACCCAAGAGCGCTCGGGGCTGCGCGAACACGCCCAATTCGCGCAAACCGTGGCAGCTGTCATGGTACGTCGCGGTGCCCGCGAGCGTAACACCGCTGGGCAAATAGTTGAGCACGTCCACGAGAAAACTCATGATCTCGTATGTCTTCGCGCTCAGCGCGCGTGCGCGAGATGCCCAGCGTTCATCTTCGGCCAGCATTTTCGCGTAGAATTCTCGAATCGTTCCGGCGCATGAGCCGGACGGGGCGACGACATAGTCGTAGACTTCGAATGCCTCGATGAAGCGGCGCGCGAGTGCGGTCACCGTTTGAAGATCGCCGCTGTTGAGGGCGGGCTGACCGCAGCAGGTTTGGGCGCTCGGAACCTCGACCCGGCAGCCGGCATCTTCGAGCAGGCTGATCGCGGCGAACCCGATGCGAGGCCTCATCGCGTCCACGATACAGGTGACGAACAAACCCACCCGCGGGGACTCAGCTACGGCTCGCATCGCTAGTGAGGGATAACACTGGGAAACAAGTACTGCTGGACCACCACCAGGAGACAGAGTATGACTGTCAACACGATGCTATGCTTGAATGTCCGAGCAAACACCACACCCTCCTTGCCCTTCAAGTCCGTTACCGACACCGCGGTCGTAAGATTCTGCGGCGATATCATCTTACCCAGGGCACCCCCTGAGTCATTGGTGGCCGCGAACAGGATCGGATTGAGTTGGAGCTGGTTCGATGCAACGACTTGTAGGTTACCGAACAGCGCGTTTGCCGACGTGTCGCTGCCAGTGAGAAACCCTCCGATCCAACCGAGGAAGGCCGAAGCCAAAGGGAACAGGATTCCCAGCGACGCGACGCCTTTCCCGAGCGTGTACGTCATGCCTGAGTAGTTCATCAGGTAGGCGAGTCCGAGGACGAGCGCCACCGTAATCACCGCGATCCATATTTGTTTCCAGGTCCGCGCTGCGCAGTCGATAAAGCCGCGTGGATCGACGCCCACGAACGCGGCGGTGAGAACGGTTGCGAGTAGGATCGCGGTACCCGTCGCAAGCGGCTGGAAATCCCACACCGCGGCATACGGCTGGTTGTATAACGTAATGAAAACCGCATTGTCCAACCCCGGCCACGGGACCTTTGCTTCGGCGATGGTGAAGATCTTCAGAAACGTCCAGACGATGACGACAGCGGAAACGAGGAGCCACGGCAACCATCCCTGCCACGCGGGCGCGCTCGGTGTGGCGGCCGCTGTTGCTGAGGCTTCCGTTTGGAACTCGCCATGCAGCGCATATTTCGGATCGAGCGCTGGGCGCCAGGTGCGCAGGAACAAGATGGTGATAATCAAGGAGCCGAGCGACGACAAGATGTCGGTCAGTCGATAATCCGCGAAGTTCGAGGCGAAAAACTCCAAGAGTGCGAAGCTGCCGCCGGCGACGAGCAGCATGGGCCACAGTGCGGCAATCGACCGTCGGCCGCCGTAGATCCCAATGACATAGAACGGCACGATCAGCGCGATGAACGGCAATTGTCGTCCGACCATGGCGCCGAGCGCGGTGTCGGGAAGGTGCGTAACTGCTGCGAGAACAGTAATCGGCACGCCAAGCGCGCCGAATGCAACCGGCGCCGTGTCGAGGATCAGCATGAAGGTCAACGCCTCCAATGCCGGCCAGCCGACGAGTATCAGCAGCGAGCTGCAGATCGCGATGGGCGTGCCGAAGCCGGCGATGCCCTCGAGCAGCGCTCCGAAACAGTAACCGATGACGATGAGGACGACGCGCCGGTCGTTCGGCAAGTTTTGAAAGATCCAATCGCGGAAGGCATCGAAACGCCCCGAGGCGACGGCGACGTTGTAGAGCAGAAGCGCATTGAAGACGATCCACATCACGGGCCAAAGCGCGAACGTCATGCCGTTGACCGTGCTGCTTAGCGCGAGGTTGACGGGAAACTGCCAGCCAAAGATCGCGATGAAAAATGCTACGATGAGGCCAGCCAGCGAGGCCTGCCAAGCTGGCCGCTTCAGAACGCCCAAGAGAATCAGCACGACCACGATCGGGATCGCCGCGATCGCGAACGAGAAGACCAGGCACGCAACCTCGCGCCATATTCAGAAAGCGAAGGCATCCGTCGAGCATCGTGGCGACATCGTCTGAACACTGAACCGGCGTCGCGCCGTCAGCTGCTATGAAGAGCAAAGCCCTCGCCTCACGGTGTTGCCCGATAACCACCAGACAGCCTTGCACCTGCACTGGCGCGACGACGGGCGCCATTACTTCATGATTCGCGGCAGGACTTTGGCGATACCCGTCCGTGCGGCCGCTAAGAGACGGCCGCTAATCGACGCGCGCTCCCGTCCGGGCGCTGCGCGGCGCTGACGCTTCCGTGCAGGACGGGATCGTGCAGCAGCGCGCGCGCCCCGGCCGCATCTCCGACGTCACGAACCCCGGTCTTGGACTATGCGCCCCGACGGCGTCGAGGTCGCTGTGGAATGGTCGGTAGCGATCTCCCGAGCGGCCTTCTTCGCGAGCGGAATGAGATGGCGTGCGCGGGCATCAAGCAGATAGACCGGCGCCCGGGCGAGCAGCGCGAAGCCGATGGGGAACGGTACTTCGAAACCGGGACTGCCGGCGCGGAGTTGAATCGCGACAGCGCCGCCCAGCCAGCCAGGCAGCAGCGGGGTTCCGAGCAGACGCGTGCGCGGCATCATGTAGAACGCGGTGCAGATTGCGAGCAGGAGCCCGATCGTCGTCGCTGCGGCGATGGCAATACCCAGGCGCGCGAAGGCGTCGACGACAGGCTATGGGCGCGCGAACTTTCCGAAGAAAGTCAAAGAGCAAACAGAGCACGATAAAGCGTCCGGTTCGGGTGTGCCAATTCCGCGAATGATGAACCAGTGCGACGAAGCCACGCGGCAGAGAGCGAGAACGTACGAGCCCACTTGCTAATCCGACATACGCGGTGCGTACCCCATTGCGACCGACGGCATGGCGAAAGCTCGTTGACGAAACGAGCTATCACTCAGCCCAATCCGCTTCGAATTCGCCCAGCCCCTGCCCGTCGTTTCGTTTTTGTGCTTTAGCTGACCCGACCTATCATTCGGACGAAATACGGACGCACTTCAGACGCTCAGCCTGATACCGTGTGACGGTGACGCGCCTAGGCGCGAGAAGGAAATCCGCGATGTTCGAACGTTTTACGAAGATGTTTTCCAAGAAGCCTGAAGACCAGACGCAGGCAGACCAGATGCAGATTGGTAGCCCACACGATCTCCGAAAGGGCGATTCGAATTCTACCACCCGGCACGATGCGCTTCCCAAATACCAGCCAGAAGGATTGATCTCCCGAGAAGCGGCTCAAGCCAAGCTCAGCAGCGAAGACCAGACCAACGTCCGCGCGCCCCGGCAGCGGCCGACGCTCATCACTCCTCCCAATATCCGATTCGATTGCGGAGCTCCGATGTCGCTTCAGGACGCAAAGTCTGAGTTCGCAACCGTCGCGGAAGCGCAAGCCATTCTCAAGGACCCGACGCAACATCGCGATCAGAACGGGCCGCGGTCGGCGGACGAAGTTCAACCGGGTAAAGCTAAGCCGCAATGGGTTTCCGCGAAACCCAACGTCCAATCCACCTCCGCGGTCAACGCTATCTTGGAGCAAAATCAGGCTGAATCGACGCCGCGGCTAACCCCGAACGCAAACCGCGAACTCGGGCAGACCCACATGTCGAAACACTTCTGAGCAACAGAGCGTGCAGCGGCTTGTACGAAACATTCGCCAGGTGGAGACCGTCGGGGGCAACCTCCCGCACCGAACCTGCCGCTGTTACTTACGACGATGCGGCGGCACTGCAACCGAGGCACTCGGCGGCGCCCTTCCACCGCTGACGATCGAGTCCAATTGAGCATCTGCCAGACCCGCAGTGCGGCACCCGGGCTCACGATTGAGGTCGAGAGGAGCTTGCGACCGGGTGCCGTGTACCATGAATGGTGTTGGATCGAAGAATCGCACCCGCCAGCCCATGTCCGTTTCGAGACCTGCGGGGTCGCGGTGGCAAAGGGCACTTCGTTGATCTACGGAAGACCGCTGAGCATTCAGCGAATGGCTTTGGGCGGAAGTTTGATGATGAATTCCGTTTCACGCTGCAGCAGGACTGAATGCACGGCGTCCTGCGGTGTCGTTAAGCCGAGGTTCTCGAATACCGAAAAGCGTGCGATCTGAGCAACCGCACGCGACATGTTCAGGCGTTCGTGCCAGATCGCATACGATCCGAGCTTACCGTCACGGCGGCAGTAGTATCCTCGCAGCGGATGAGTCAAAATGAGACCCGTCTGCTCGGAATCGCCGAAACCATCAAGGCGTCCCATGGCTTGAGTCGTCCCCACGCAGCGCAGGCTCGCCGTTCCCCAAGCGCCGCCGGCGTCGAGCGCATAGTCGGTGCAAACTCCGTCATTCCATCGAGCGGCAAGAGCGATGTGCGCAGCGTGCCATGGCAGCCGCCATGCGTACCGAGGGACAGCGACGAGGGGCGACGCGAGCATCGTTCCAAAGAACCAGACGACCCGGTCGCCGCGATACCGAACGTACGCGCGGTAGTTGATCTGATTGAACGCGAGCCGCAGCCACGGCAAAGACGACATCCGAAAGTCGTCGTCGCGGAAGGGGACCGCCGAGATCAAAGCGCGTTGCGAACCATCACGCAACGTCACGACCTCGGGCTCGAAATCGGACGGAAGCAGCGCCGCCAGCCGGCTCGGGTCGACGGCGAACGTGACGATAGCAAAGTCCAGGAGCCGCGTGGTTACGTCAATACCGACTGCGGAAGGCCGCGACGACATGAGGAGCTGCATTCGCCAATCATCCCGCCTGATCGTTCTCGTCGGTTGTAGCCGCCTGCAGTTCGATTCCATCGCAGGCCGTACTCGCGCTCGGCAATTCAAAAGGACTAGAGATCCTATCTCTGCGCAGCGAAACTTGCTGGGTGCCGAACCCGTAGCGCGCGCGAGCCAGCGCGCGAAGTTAGATAAGTCGTTGATGCCGCCCGCTGCACCGACGGTCGGACCGGACGGTCGCTCGCGGCCGGGAGCCGTTCCGCCCCACGCACATCCGAGCATCGACCGGACCTGCCGCTTAGACGCTTCTCGCTACTAACCGCTTCTCGGATCGGCGCTTTGTGACGCGAGCATTTCGACGAGAACCGGTACGTTAGGGAGCGGATGAAAAGCTGCTTTCGCAACGGAGCCCAGCTTTGACGGCGCGACAAACGATTGCGTCTCACCACGCGGTTCACCCGGCGCCTACCCAAAGTCGGATATGAGACACGGCCTCGCCGGCTGCCGTAGTCTCAAGGTGCGTCCGTCGTGCGGCCTCCTGCTCGCGGGCGTGCACCATCCCCGTCACTCGACGGCCGTTACAGAAAGGCACCACCGTGAGCGAACAAGTCACCGATACGATCACGCCCGAATTCGTCGACGATTTCGACGATCTCGTCGTCACCGTCATGAGCTCGGAACCCCAAACGCGCGGCCGCGCTGCGAGCAGCTGCTGCAGCAGTTCATCCTGCTGCTGCTGCCACAGCGTTTTCT
Source organism: Candidatus Velthaea sp. (assembly GCA_050012475.1). Classification (GTDB taxonomy): domain Bacteria; phylum Vulcanimicrobiota; class Vulcanimicrobiia; order Vulcanimicrobiales; family Vulcanimicrobiaceae; genus Velthaea. Next base: position 42,249 of record JBEKHC010000022.1, on the reverse strand, counting down.
AAACACGCAAACAGCGGCGGCGGGCGATCGCTCCGGTGCGATACCCGCCGACGCTGCTTCGCCGGCATGCCGAACCGGCCCCCAAATTACGGTAAGCTGTAAACGTACAGGCGACCCCCGCGCGGGATGTTTTGGGTGGCCGTCGCCGCCGGACCACCGAAGAGCGCAACGCCGCCGCCCCAACCGGCGAGCACCGCGACGTATTCCTTCCCGTCGACGCGATACGCGATCGGGACGCCGATGATCCCCGAATCCGTCTTCGCGTTCCATAACACGTCGCCGCTGCGGGCGTCGAAAGCGCGAAAATAGCCGTCGGCCGAGCCGCTGAAAACGAGGTTGCCTCCGGTCGCGAGCATGCCATCGTTCCACGGCAAACCGTAGGTGTGCGACCACACGCGCGCGCCGGTCGAAACGTCGAGCGCCGCCACCTCGCCGAAGCCGCCGCTGCCGGGCTCGGGGACCAGGCGCGAATACACACCGAGATATGGCGCGCCGACACGGTCTTCGAGAGTTGTCTTGGTCATCGACATACACATGTGCGACAGCGGCACGTACAGCCGGCCCAACACCGGATCGTACGCGCTGGGCCACCAGTTCTTGCCGCCGATCGAACTCGGGCAGACGTGGGCCGGCCCGTTGCCGCGCAGGCGCGCAGCGGGATCGATGCGTGCATTGCCGCGCGCATCGTAGCCGAGCACGGCGGTACTCTTCACTAACGGCGTCGCGTAAAGGAACGCACCGCTCACCCGATCGAGGACGACGAATTGTCCGTTGCGGTCGGCGTGCAGCAACGCGCGCACACGATTGCTCTTGTAGGTGATATCGGCCAGCACGTTTTCGTTGACGCCGTCGTAGTCCCACTCGTCGTTGGGCGTGAACTGAAAATACCACTTCCGTTTGCCGGTGCTCGGGTCGAGAGCCAGCACGCAGTCGCTGAACAGATTCGCACCGGGGCGCACGTCGGCGCGCCACGGCGACGGATTTCCGGTGCCCCAGTACAGGGTGTCGGTTTCGGGGTCGTACGATCCGGTCAGCCAGGGACCCGCGCCGCGCGCCGGCCGGCCGGCTGGCCACGTTTCGCTGCCCGGCTCGTGCGAAGCCGGCGTGGTGGGCGTGGTCCACAGCGTCGCTCCGGTCCGTGCGTCGAACGCGCTGATGAAACCGGGCGCGCCGTACTCGCCGCCGGAAATCCCGACGATGACGCGTCCGCCGACCACCAGCGGTGCGGACGTCATGGCATAGCCGATCCCGCTTTCGGCGACCGTCCTATTCCACACCACCGCGCCGGTCTGGGCGTCGAGTGCGACCACGTGATCGTCGAGCGTCGCCAAATACAGCAGCCCGCCGTAGATCGCCAGACCGCGATTGACGACGTCGCAGCACACCGTGCGCAGCGTTTTCGGCGGAAACGGGTGCTCGTACGTCCACAGCTCGCGACCGGTCGTCGCGTCGAGCGCCACCACGTGGTCCATCGGCGTGGTGAAGTAGAGGACATGGCCGTTGACCAGCGGCGCGGCTTCGTGGCCCTGCGGCAATCCGGTGGGATAGCTGAACACCGGTCGCAGCTGCGCGACGTTGCCGGCGTCGATCTGATCGAACGGCGCGAAGCCCTGCGCATCGTAGGTGCGCCGGTACATGAGCCAACCGTCATCGGTTTGCGCGTTGCGCAAACGCGCGTCGTCCACCAGCGGCGGCACATCCGACGCCGCTGCTGCCCCGCCGCCGAGCGCGCAACACAAGACGACGACAAGCAGCCGGCGCGCGAAGGCCTTCACGTGCGCGTCAGCGACCAGGTCCAATCAAGCGTTTGCATCTGCGGACCGGCGTGGATGACTTCCTTGGCCGCCGAGTCGGCCCGGACGAACGTGCCGTCAGCGAACGCCGACGCCAAGCGGATCGACAGATCGATCGGCACGGTGAAGCCGCTGTAGGTGACGGTGGTCTCGAGCGAACCCGTACCCTGGATGGTGGTTCGGCCGCCGTCGATATTCACGACCCAGGCATGAACCGGCACGCTCACGGAGAGCGCGTCGCCGATGTCGACCGGTACTTGCGCATCCCATGCCGTTCCCGCCGCGAGCTTCGCCGGAGCCGCAGCGGCCACGCGCGCAACCGCGTTGTAGGCGCTGAATTGTGCGTGCGGATCGGGCGACACGAGCACCCCGTCTGGGTCGCGTTTGACGGTCAGGTCGAAGCGTTTGCCGGACTCTTGTTCGTCGACGGTCGCTTGCAGCTCGGCCGCGCCGCTGGCCGGCCGCAACGAGATCTGATGCTCGTACACTTTGTGCGCGCCATTCCATAGATGACCGTCGAACGATAAGTGGTATTGCGCGGCCCCCTCACTCGTGGGACCGAGAATGAGCGCATTTGGGCCGGCCGCAGCGAGCACCAACGGCGCGAACACAGCGACCAAGAACGATGAAACACGGCACAACGACATTTTCGACCAATCCTTACTGACGCGTGGCGAGCGATGAAGGTCCGAGCGGGAGGGTGTAACGCAGCGACCACGCCGGACGAAGCGGAATCGCCAACGTCGGCAGCACGCCGCTCGACGTCGCGAGCGGGACGGCAAACATCGGCGAAACGTACGTTCCGCTGTATGCGCCGAACAGATTTTGCGCGGCGAACGCGACGACGCCGGGCCCCGCCGGAAGTTGCAAACCGGCGGCGACGGTGACATGACCGGGCAAGGCGTCGACGTTGTTGTCTGAAGTGTATTGCAGCGCGGCCGCAGCGACGAAGCGCAGCCGCCGGTACGAGAGCAGCAGGTTCGCGCGATGGAGCGGAACGCCCGGCACTTGCGCGCCCGCCACCAGCGTGCTCGGGATGCCGGCGAGATCGGCGGGCAGTTGCGGCGCGGTCAAGCTATACGTTTCGTACGTCGCTTCGGCGCGCAAGGCGCCCAGCGGCAACGTCGCATCGACGAACCATTCGCGCCCCGATAGGCGCGGAACGCTTTCGTAGCGCTGGACGAATAAGTCGGCGGCGCCGAGCGTGCGCCCGGGGCACAACAGCGCGACATCGGAGGCGACCTGCGCGCGGTAGGCGGGATCGAGCGTGGCGCCCAGTGCGGAGGCGGGGAACACCAGGCCGTCGCGGCCGGCGGACACGAATCCGCCGGCGCTCAACGTCGCCTCGTTCGCCAACCGCCGTCGCAGATGCAGGTCCAGCGTGTCGGCCGTCGGATGGCTTCCCAGCGCGCCGGCCGGACCGACGACCGTCGCCGAGGGCGGGCTGCAAGTGATCGTCGCCGCCGATGGCGCGCCGAACTCGTAAGCACCGGCGCTGTAGGCTTCTTGCACTTGCGTTTGCGCGCGCGAAGCGGAAAGCTGCAGAGCCGTCCCGGCGAGCATCGTCTTGACGTGCGCGCGCGCTTCGAGGTCGGTGCCCGCGAACGAACCCGAGCGCTGCGCATCGTCCAGCGCGAAACCGTAGCCGTGGGATCCCGTAGAACGCTCGTAATCGAGCCCCAGCGTCGCTAGACCATTATGCGCCGGCACTTGTGCGGCGAACGAAGGTGTCGCAACGTAGCCCGTCGTCGCCGTTTGGGTGAACGTGGATTTGAGCGTCAGCGACGCGGGGCCGAACGCGCGGGTGAACGCAAACTCGTCGTAATTCCCAAAATAACGATAGCCCGATGTATAGCCGGCCGACACGCCGTCCACCAGTGCCGCGGGCGCGTCATCGGCACTGCCGCCCGCAAAGCGCGCATCGAGCAGATGGTAGGAATCGCGGCCGTGCGTCTGCATCGCGATGACGTACTCGAACGAGGACGTTTTAGTGGTGACGTTGCCCGGACCGATGCCGTCGAGCAGCGTCCCCGGCAGGCTCAAAGCAATGTCGTCGCCGCGCTGCCGGGAGCTGAAGCCGGCGGCATTGATTTGGGTCGATCCGACGCCGTGGCTGAACGAGAATGAGACGTCGGTGTGACGCGCATGCGTGGAATGATCGTAGCCGGCGCCGCTGGCATCGACGAGCGTAGCGCCGGCAAGCGGACCGTCGTCGCCGCCGGTCGCCGCCGCAACCGCGAAGCCCAAGCCGTGCACCGTTCCCGAAACTCCCGCTTTCCACAACGATCCGTCGAACGCGCTCAGACCGCTGCCGAAGCGCATCGCGAGATGCGGCGTCGGCGCGAGCAAATGGTAGTTCGGCGTCACGGTTCCGTCGTCGGCCTGCGTCGCGTTGAACGACTCGATGAGATCGCTGGGCACGCCCGGTTCATCGGACGCGTCGGTCCGCGGACCGCTGGGGAGGTCGAGGGGAACGCCGTTGAGCATTTGATGCCCCGAGCCGCCTTCGGCGCGCGAACGGTAGTTGGGCACCAGCGTGCGCGCCAATGCAAGGTCGTCGAAAACGATCGCGCTCGGACTCTCGCTGGTGACCGTCGGCTCGCCATCGCGGTCGTTGTGCGCGCGCACCGTCCCGATCTTCGCGACCGGCAAAACGATGCGTGCTTGACGAGCGGTGAGCGCAACCGGCGCCGACGTTCGGCTGCCGATGCGCGCCACGAGCGACTCGCCCGACGCGACGTGCACGGTAAGCACGCCGCTTGCATCGGTGCGTCCGAGCGAAACGAGCGTGCCCTTTTCGCGCGCGAACACGTCGACACCCGGAGCGGGCATGCCGGCCGCATCGACGACGAGCACGCGTGCGTCGAGCGGTTCGGCCGCCGACGCGCCGGCGGCGCCGAACGGCAGCGCCAACGCCAGCACCAAGCCGACCGCCGGCAACACCCGCCGCACGTCAGCGATAGTTGCGGCTCTCATCCCGCCGGTATCCCAGAACCGCGGTGCAACCGAAGACCAGCGCGTAGCCGAGCAGCCAAAGCCACGAGATCGCCGGCGTTGTCACACCGCGAGCAACCGCCCAGGCAATCTCGCCGTAATGGCGCGAGGGCAAATACGGCGACAGCAGCGCGATCGCGCGCGGCAATGCTTCGGGCGGCATCCACAGGCCGCCGCCGAGCGCCATCGGTAAATAGATGAGGTTGGCAATCGGCAACGCGCTGCGCCGCCCGGCCCAATACCCGATGCTGATCCCGAGCAGCGCGAACGGGATGCTGCCGAGCAGCAGCACGGGGACGAGCCGGACCAGCAACTCCGCATTCGGCGCGGCATGACTGAAGATCGCGGCGGCGGCGATGACCGTACCGACCGATGCGGCGGCAAAGAAGAGCGCCGCAGTGATTTGCGCGCCCAGGCGCGTGAGCGCGTTGACGGGCAGCACCCGCAGATACTGTTCCCAGGGCGAATTGCGATCGGTGGCGATGCCCACGCCGAATTGAAATAAGGTGACCCCGATGACCGCGTATGCGCAAAACGAGCTCATGATCAAGCGCGATGCCGTCTCCGAATGGCCGTACGGCAGGCCGAACAGCAAATACAACAGCGTCGGGAAGACCATGGTCGACACCGAGTACATCGGCAAACGGATCAGCTCGACCGTGTCGATCCAAACGTGTTTGCCGAACAGCGCTGCAGCGTTCATGACACGCGCTCCGTGAGGTCGAGGAATGCTTCTTCCAAAGAAACCGGGCCGATCTCGATGTCGTCGAAATGCACGCCGCGTTCGAGCAGCGCGGCCACCAAGACGTCGACGTTCTTGGTGCGCAGCACGCAGCGGTTACCGTCACAGTCGGCCGCGGTGATGCCCGCGATGGGGAGCTCGACCGGCGCGCGAACGGTCAGGCGTTTCCAACCGATGCGAGCCTTGATGTCGGTAACCGATCCGCTGAAGATCGCGCGTCCGTGGTTGATGACCACCACGCGCGTCGCGAGCGCGTCCGCCTCTTCCAAATAGTGCGTGGTGAGCAAAACCGATCCGCCGGCGCCGGCATAGTCGCGCACGGCCTGCCAAACGAATCGGCGCGCCTCGACGTCGAGCCCGGTCGTCGGTTCGTCGAGCAGCGCCAAACGCGGCCGGCCGGCGAAAGCCAGCGCCACGGCCAAACGGCGCCGTTCACCGCCGCTGAGCGCGGAGCCCCACCGGCCGGCCAAGTCCGTGAGCCCGAACGATTCGAGCAATTCGGCGGCCGGGAGCGGCTGCGCGTAGTGCGCGCGCACCAGCTCGACGATTTCGCGAACGCGCAGCATCGCCGGATAGTCGAGCTGCTGCGGCGTGGCGCCCAGTTCGCGCCGCGTGCGCGCGGCTCGCGGGTTGCCGCCAAAGAGGCGCACGTCGCCCGCGTCGGCTTCGCGCAAGCCGTTCAGCACATTGATCGCGGTGCTCTTTCCCGCACCGTTGGGCCCGAGCAGCACGACGATCTCACCGGGGTACAGCTTCAGATCGAAGCCCCGCAACGCCGCGCGCTCGCCATAGGCTTTGTGAACGCCGCTCAATTCCGCGAGCGGCCGCGGGCCCACGACGGTCAGTGACAGCGGCGCCGGCCGCGATGCAATCATAGCTCGAATCTCCCTTGCGGCGCGAGCGCGCGCACGAACATCAAATTGTACGACAGGTGGGTGGCGACGGCGGCCGCTAAACTGCGCGTGAGGATGAACGCCAATCCGATCACCGCTCCGGTGACCAAGTGCGTGCGAATGCCCGTCCAGCCTTGCGTCGTCGCGTGCGCCGCGGCGAAGCCCAACGACGTCGCGGCGAGCGCGGCCAGCGGTCCGGTCGTTGCCCGCAGCGCCGCGAGCGCGTAACCGCGCCAGACGATCTCTTCGGCCACCGAGACCACCGCCAACAGCGCGGCGAGTTTGACGATCGCGAAACGTTTGGCACGCAGCGGTCGGGCTGCGCCATCGTAGGCGAGCAGGTAGAACAAGATGATCCCGGCGGCGGTGCCGAGCGCGATGCCGGTCAGGTCGCGCGAGGCGTCGCATTGCAGCGGCACCGCGCCGCCGGCGACGAGCGAGAACGCGATCCCCGCCTGCACCAGCGAATAGGTGACGATCGTTCGCGCGCTGGGCGGCGCTGCCGCCGCGCTCATGGCCGCGTTCCGATCGACAGCACGTACAGCGGCGCTTCGTTGACGCCGTCGATGTCGAGCAGTTCGGACAATTGACGATCGAAGAAGCCGCCGACGGGAACCGTCGCGAGTCCGAGCGCTTCGGCGGCCAGCAGCGCATTCTGTGCGGCATGCCCGGCTTCGAGCAACGCAAACCGGTAGCCGCGTTGACCGTATTTAAAACGCGTGCGCCAAAACATCGCGCTGACGACCAACGCAACGGCACACCGTTCGCCCAGTTCACGCATCGGCAAGGTCGGCGCGAACGCCGCGCGCCGGTCGCCCTCGGCGAGCCGCTCGAGCACGTCGCGCAGGGGATCGTAGTGATAGATGCCCGCGCTCAAACCATCGCAGGCGAAGACCAGCGCATAGAACTCCAGCGGGTACAGCGCGCCGGCCGAGGGCGCGGCGCGAAACGACTGATCGCCGCCGCCGGGCAGCTTCGCGCTCCCGGTCACGCCGTAGGCCGCGCGCAGTACCAGCGCCAGCTTCTCGAACGACGGCCCAGCGGTGCCGAAATGCGGCCGCGTCCGGCGCCGCGCGAGCACGTCGCCCAGCGACACGTCCGGCAGCGTGCACGGCGGCAGGGCGATCGCCGGCACGTGCGGATGGCGCTTCGTGCTGCGCGACGCGGTGAGCTGCAGTTGCGGATTCGACTCGAGAAACGCGATGCCGGGCAGCTGCCGCGCCAGTTGCGTCGCGTAGAGCGCTGACGCTTCGTGATACGACTCGGCCGGATCGTCGGGCGAGACCTCGCCCGGCGTGCCGTACACGACCCAGGCCGCGTTGAGGGTCGCCGACCCGTTACGATAAGGATCCATCAGGCACGCACTTTCACGGGAAGGGATGCGGGAAAGAATTGAGATCGTCGATGGTCTGCACGCGCGCCAGCAGTCCGCGCTCGTGCGCCGCGCGGTAGAGCCGCTCGCCGCCCAGATAGCGAAAGCGCACCGGCACGTCGAGCCGGCAAAGCTGCGGCGCCACGACGGCGGCCGTGCGCAGCCCAGCGGCGCGCAAATCCGGCGGCGTGGTGTCGACCGCGTACGTGTCGACTCCCGCTCGTGCCAGCCGGTCGACGATGGCCAAGATGCGCGCGGTGACGCCATCGACGCCAAGTGCGGCGACCTCGGCGACGCGCACGCGCGCCGGCGAACGATCGACGAAGGCCGCCGCCGGTGCGTTGTGGGCCAGCGAATGATAGAGCACGTGATCCTCGAAGCTCTCGATCCGGTCGGCCGGCTTGTCCCAGTCCGGATCGTCGGAGCGCAGCTGGCGCGCGAACGTTCGCGTTTGAAAGGCTTCGCGCAAGGCTTTGCGGACGGCGTCGCGCATGGTGGCCGCGCTCGCGCAGCCGACGGCGAAAGCGATCTCACCCGCGTCGTCGCGCACGACGCCCAGCGCCGTCGGGATCGCGTGGAACACGCTCAGATCGACGGCATGATACCGCAAGCCCGTCGAACGGTAATAGCGCCGGTCGTCGTCGACGATATCGGCTTCGCCCGAGGAATCGACCAGCGGCAGCGACAGGCGATTGTTCCACGTCAGCATGAACGCGTCGCGTTCGACCAGCTCGAACAGCCCGGACAGAATCGCTTCCTCGAACGACGCGGCGCACGCCATACCGGAGCTCGTCGCATATCCCAGATGCGCTTCGTCGTGCAAAGGGCGACCGAGATGAATCAGTTGCGTCGGCACGAAGGCCGGCTCGCCGCCCGGCAGCCGGAACGCGGGCGTCCAGCGGACGCGCGTTTGGGGCGTGAACGGCGCGTAGGTGAAAGCGGGTTGGGCGTATTGGTGCGAATGAAAGAGCGCGAACGACGCGGCCGGCGCGGCCGCTGCGCCCAGCTCATCGGCCGACGCGATGCGGACCCGGCTCTCGTCGAGATACGCGCCGGCATAGCGTTCGAGACCTTCGCCGATCGCTGCGGCTAACGCGCCGGCATAGGTGAAGTTGATCCCGCCGTTATAGCGATTTGCCGCCGAACCGATGAGCGCCTCGGTGTCGCAGGTGACGGAGGCCACGTGAAAGAGCCGCGCATCGTCGGTCACCGGCAGCAACTGTTGCGTGAATGGGATGATGCCCGTCAGCGGCGACGCCAGCGACTGCAGCATCGGCATCGTGTGCGTCAGCGGCGCCGCCGCGACGTCGCGCAGAATCAAGCGCTCCACGCGGGTGCCTCGAACCACGGCAGGACCGGCGCCGCTCGACCGACGGTTGCGCACGCCGGACAACGCGGAACGCGATAGACGACGTGCGTGCCGAGCACGATCTCACCGTTGAATTCGAGCGCCGAAAAAGCACCGGGCAAGCCAGGGTCGCGCCGCAAATGCCAGCGCAGCACGGCCAGCGACGCAAGCCCAGCGAGCATCATTTCGATCGGCAGCGGCGACGGATAGGCGGCCGGCGTGTCCTGCATTGCCCACCACTGCGTGGAATAGCTGACGTTGGCCGCGCGGCGATGCCGAAAACATTCGTAGCACGCGGTTTCACCCGGAATGTAGAGCGGCCCGACGGCAGCGAACCGGCCGTCGAACGGCAAAACGCCTAACCACGTCGTCTGTGTTTCGAGCGCGCGCGCATTCCAGGCACCCAGGCGCGGCAATTCGCCGGGCGCGGGCGCGATCACGACCAAGTCACACGTTGCCAATTGCGACGCGGGCGCGTCCCAGTTCGAGCGCTGCACGGTCGCGCCGGAAGTGGCGAGCGCGCGAGCGGTTTCGCTCGCTACGGATGAATCGCCGACCGTCACGACGCGCAAACCGCCCAGACGCCCCGCGTCGGCGCGCATGTCGCCTCCGCGCGGCTGCGTGGCCGCCAAGAAGTGGACCGCTTCGCGCGCGGCCGGCGAAACGTCGGCCGGGACCGGCGCTCCGTCGGCCAGCAGACCGCGCGACGCGAACAGGTCGACCGTTTTGCGCACGAAGGGTTCGGTTTGCGGTCCCAGTTCGGCGACGATCGTCTCGAACGCGTGCCGGCCGTCCAGGAGCGGAATCAGCCGCGGCAAGAGCGTCGCGGCGCTCTTGCCTTCGCACACGACGGCATCGTCGCCGTACTGAAAGGTCACGCGCGCCGTTTCGTACGTGATGCGCCACCACGGTTTGAGATAGGGCGCGGGCGTCATCGACATCATTGCGCCCGCATCTGCCAAGCGTATGAGATCGGCGGCCCGCTGCCGCCGGCGGTGACTTCGTTGACGGACAGATGGGCATCGGCCAGATGTCCGTCGGCACGGAACGCCTCGGCCATGTGCACCGTCACGTCGACCGGAAACGTGAAGCCCGAGAAATACAGCATCGTCTCTTGGTGTCCGTTTCCTTCGATGGCGAGCTCGCCGTTCGCAGCGCCGGTCACTTTGACCGCTACGGGCAAATCTTGCCAGGTGTCGGGCGACAGACGCACCGGAATTTGCGTCTCCCAGGCGGCACCGGGCTCGCGCCGCGCGTGCTGCGCGAGCTTGACGATCGAGTTGTAGTCGATGATGATGTCGCCCAGCGCAGACGGCGGATCGGCTTGCTTGAGCAAGCCGCTTTCGTCGACCGTGGTGTCCAACTCGAACGGTTTACACTTTTTCGCATCGAGCACGACGACGCCGGCGCTCTTCTGGCCGATCGAAATGACGTCGTCGAGTTTGTCCTGACGTCCGACGCCAAAGTGGCCCTCGAAGCGGAACGTGTACGCGGCCCGATCGCCGGGGCGATCGGGTAGCAGCGTCAGCGGTGCGTCGGCTGCCGCCGGCGCGGTCGCCGGAAGCGCCAAGACGATGGCTGCGAGCGTCAAGCTTGCAAAGCTGCGAACGATGTGCATGTCGAACCTGTAGGTGGGGTGCGCGACGGGAGTGTCGGGCAACGATGTCCGGGGTAGTCCCGCGCAATCGGCTGGAAACATGATCGAAGCGTACCGGGTTACGCGCGGCCCGTATCTCACTACGATGGCGTGAACGTAGCCGCTATGCGCGGCAGGCCGCCGGGTGAAAGCGGCCGGTGCGTGTGGTTAGTGTCGTGGTTAGCGTCAGTCGACCAACCCGTGCTCGCGCGCGATGGCGATCGCGTCGTAACGCGTCGCGCAGCGCAATTTGCGCATGATCGACTTCACGTGGACGTTGACGGTATTGACGCTGCGCTGGAGAACGACCGCGGCTTTCGTGCTGCTGCCGCCGCGCGCGAGTACGCGCAGGACCTGGATCTCCGCCGGCGTCAGCAAAGCGATCGCCGACGGCGCTTCGAGCCGCACCGACGGCAACGCCTCGAGCAAGCGCGCCAAACCGCCGTAACCGGCGGAACCCAACCGCGCCAGCGCCGCGGCAACCGGTTGCGCGGCGCCGATCTCTGCGCGCAGGTACAGCGCGCGCGCCGCCTCGACGATCGTTCGCGTGCGCGAGGACATCTCGCGGCGCGCCCGTTCCAGCTCGAGCAAGATGCCGTTGGCAGTTGGTGTGCTGCCGACCGTAACGTACGTGATCGCGCACAGTGCCAGCGTGCGCACCTGTCGCCGCCGATCTTCGGCATGGCGCAGCTTCGTCGTTCGCGCCAGGTGCGCGGCTTTCGCGGCGGCGTCGAGCGCCGCTTCGCGTCGACCGGCCGCCGCTGCATATAGTGCGATCTCCGCCGAGCGCAGCGCGCTGCGCAAGAGCGTCGGCTGATCGGCATCAGAACGAGCGAGGCGATCGTGCGCCAGTTGAAAGTCGCCGTTCCAGGCCGCGGTCAGCGCGGTTACCGGGAGAACCGCCGTCGTCTGAACGTCGAGCCCTTCGTGACCGGCCTCCAGCTGCGCCTCGGTCTCGCGCAAGCGCTCCGCATCGCCGCGTTCGGCCTCGATATCGAGCATCCCGGCCAGCGCCTCGCACTGCAAGTATCGCTCGCCCGCCGTCTGCGCGAACTCGCGCATCGCCACGAGATGCTCGTAGGCGCCCTGCGGGTCGTCCTCGAGCCCACGCGCAATGCTGAATCGCACGCTGCTGCTGCGTGCGGCTAAGCGCGCGTTGTGCGTTTCGACGGCCAACCGCGTAGCGGCCGCCGCCAACCGTGACGCACGCTGCGCGTCGCCGCACGCGTACGCAAAGAAACCGGCTTGATGGTAGACCAGCGCCTGCAGCCGCGGGTTGTCCTGCGCGCTCGCCGAAGCCAACGCTTCGCGGATGCACAGCGATGCATCGCTCATGCGGTCGAGCATGATGTAAGCGACCCCGAGCGCGCCGGCCAATGCCGCTTCGCTGTCGGGTGATGCCGCCGCTTCTCTTCGGGCGTTCTCGAGCAACGGAACGACGCGTTCGAGCGCCGCGGCACCGACGGGATCGTTGCGGGTGAACAATTCGAGCGCGTACCAATTCGCGATCCGGTTGCGTTCGTTCGTGTCGCGCGCTTGCGCCAGCGCGGTCTCGAAAAGCGTCATGGCCCAGGTGCCGTTGCCGGCAGCGGCCTCGAGACTGCCGCGCAAAGCCAGGAGCGGCGGCGAACCCCCGTGTCCACGACGGCGCAGAAACGCGATGCCGTCGGCCACGCCGGCGGTTTCGCCACATTCGAGCAGCGCGTATCCGTGTTCGGACAGCAGTCGCTCGACTTCGCGGGCCGATTGCGCGCGCAAAAATCCGTCGAGCGCCGCGGCGTAGCGTTCAGCGCCTTCGAGCGCGGTGGCGGCCGCTAAGAGCGTCGACCGAAATGCGGCCTCGCCCAGTAAACGCAGCTGATGCCCCAGGAACGCGTGAAACAGCGGATGATAGACGAAGCCCGAAGCGGCGTCGTTGGGCAGCAGCAGCAGCCGCGCGCGCAAACGCTCGAGGGTATCGCGCGCGTCGGCGGTGCATAGCCGCATCACCACCGGGAAGTCGATCGATTCCAACACGCAGGTGGCCAAGCAAAACGCCCGTTCGGCCACGTCGAGTCCGCTGAAGATTTGCTCGCTAAGGTAGTCGCAGAGCATGCGGTGCCGTCCGGCCAGATCGCACAATTGGCCGGGCTGAGCGCCCGCGCGCAGCGCTAACACGAACGGCGCCGCCCAGCCGCCGGTGAGCGCGAACACGTCGTCGACCACGTCGGGGGTGCAGGCTGCCGCGGTTGCCGCCAATGCATGGGCTTCGTCCTCATTCAACGCCAGATCCGCCGCATCGACTGGGGCTTCGAGCGCACCGTACGCCATCCACGAGGCCAGCGGCAACGATCCCGACGAGCGCGCCGCCAACAGCCAGCGCACGTGCTCGCCGCTGCGTTCGATGAGTTCGCATAGCAAGCCGCACGCCGCCGGATCGTCGAGGACCGCCGAGGTCAGGCCGTCCACCGCCAGGAGCAGTTCACCGGCCGGAAGGCAGCCGGCGAGCAGGTCGGCCGCCGCGGCCGGGTCGAGCGAATCGCGACATCGCTGCAAGCTTGCCGCGAGCGTGTCGGGCGGAACGGCGGCTTCGAGCGCGCGCCCGAACGCGCCAATAAATCCGTCGCGGCCGGTACAGCGCGAAGCGTCGAGCCACAGCTTCGGCGCCCTCTGCCGGGCGATGAAGCCGCGCAGTGCGATGGTTTTTCCATGGCCGGCCGGCGCCAGGATGACGGCGATCTTGTAACGCGCGGCACGCTCGATGCGCGCCACGACGCGCGGGCGCTCGAGCGGGGCGACGGCCAGCGAATCGTTGGACCACACGCTGCGGATCGAACTCCGGCGTGACTCGCGCGCAGCGCTGGCTAAAAGGACGTGCGAAGGTTCTTTCATGCTGGTCCACCCATGCTTGTTCTCCCCGCCGCCGTCCCGATGCGGATGTGCCTGCGGGAGAACGCCGTCCCGTGAGCGTAGCGCGACGGGCGTCCCAAAAGTGTCCCGACTACTCGGTCGCGACTCCGCTCTCACCTGATGACTAACCTCGTTCGGGTGGTGGACCGCACGCCGTCCAACATCGTATCGTCTCCGCCATGGAAGACACGGGCCGCGCGCGGGGCGCGCGCGACGACATCCCGATCGTCGGCCGCGTGCCGTCGCTCGAGGCGAACGTCGTGCGCGCGCTCTACGAGTCGCCCGCGCCGTACGAGTCGCTACGCGAACTTTTGAACACGAACGTCGCACTGCGCTCGGCCATCCGGCTGGCGTCGCCGACATTGGCGGCAGCGCTCACGACCTGGGCGGGCGGCGGCCGGCCGCGCAACAAGCATGCTCCCTTGCGGGCGCTCGGCTACGTTGTGCGGATGGCCACCCGCTGCACGCCGTTCGGTTTGTTCGCGGCGAGCGGGGCTGTCGCGGCAGGCGAACACACCGACTTCGCCGTCGACACCACGCAAGAGCCGCGCCCGGCGGTGCGGCCGGACGCGCGTTGGCTGGCTGCAACCGCCGCGGCGCTGCTGCGAGATCGACGCCATTTCGGGGGCGCCCGCATCGTCGCCAACGATCTTGCGATCGAGCGGGGCGACGAATTGTACGTCTTCGACGCTACGCGCATCAGCCGGACGAGCGGCGACGGCGAACTGCCGGTGTGGCGGTACGATACGGTTCATCTTCGGCAAAACGCCGCGGTGCGGTGGTTGCGAACGGCGGCCGCCGAGCCCGTTCGGGTCGACGATTTGGTCGAACGCGCCGCAGCGCGCTTTGGTTCGAGCACCGAGAGAGCGCTGGGACTCGTGCGCGCCTTGCTCGACGCCGGCGTGCTCGCCCCGGTGCAACCGTCGCTGGCCGGCGACGCGTTCGCATCGCTGCTCGCCTTATTCGAAGAACATCCCGCTGCCGACCGGCTGGGCGAACTGCGCGCCGAACTGCAGGCGCTCGAGTCGGGCGGCACGCTTGAGCTCACGTCGCAGCGCATCGACGCTGTCGATCGCGCCCTTCAAGCCTGGTGTCCGATCGGCGGCAACGCGTTCGCCGTCGACTTAGCGTGCGAGTTTGGCGGCGGCTTGGGCGCGAACGTCGTCGCCGATGCGCGGACACTGGCCAAGATCATGCTCGCCGACGGCAAGTCGACGCGCGTCGAGGCGTATATCGATGCGTTCATCGACCGCTACGAAAGCCTTGACCGCGCGATCCCGCTGCTGCAGCTCGTGCACGACGATTTCGTGCTGACGCCGGGGCGGCCCCGCGAATCGCCTTCGCCCGCGCGCGAAGCAGTGCTGGCCGATCTCGCGGCGGGCGCGCTGCGCGACGGAGCGCAGGAAGTTGCGCTGGACGATCGCGGCTTCGACCGGCTTTTCCCCGGCCTGCGCGCAAGCGGCATCGGACAGACGTGCGAGATCGGCTTCACCCTGTGCGCACGCGATCGCGCCGCGATCGACGCCGGCGACTATCTCATCGTGCCCACGGCCGGCGCGAACTCCAACGGCGTCGCCAAATCAGCCGTCCGGCTAGGCGGCATGCTGGGTGCGGACTTCGAGAAACGGGCCGCGAACGCACGCTGCGTTCAAGCCGCGCCGGATGCCGTGGTCGCCGATCTCGACTACATTCCGCTCGAGCTGCGCGGCGGCAACATCATCGCACGCCGCCCGGTGCACCGCTACGCGATCGGCGACGCGGCAACGCGGCCTGCAGCCGGCGTAACCCGCATCAGCCCAGCCGACATTCTCATCGCGTTCGAGGACGGAGCGTTCGTCGCCTACGCGACGTCGCTGGGCCGGCGGATCGAGATCGACGAAAGCTATCTGCTCGAAACCGGGTACTTCGCGCCGCCGCACATGCGCTTTCTCGCCGAGTTGGCCAACGCGCGCAAGCGAACGCCGCAACCTTTCGATTGGGGACGGGCGGCGGGAACGCTGCCGTTTCTGCCGCGGCTGCGCTACGGTCGCGTCGTGCTCGGCGTCGCACGCTGGCTCATTCCGCGTGAAGAATTGAGCGGCGACCTCGCGCAGCGGGAAACGGCGCTTGCACGCTGGCACACGACCTGGCGGCTTCCGCGTTGGGTGTATCTCGTCGAGCGCGACGTTAAATTGCTCATCGATCTCGACTCGCCGGTCGCGCGCGAACTGCTGTGGGATCAGCTGCCGAAAGTGCTCGGCGAGCGCCTGTGTTTCGAGGAGATGCTGCCGAGCTTCGACGAGCTTTGGCTGCAACGCGATGGCGCTTCGGTTACGCACGAATTCGTCGCGACCTTTGCTGGCAGCACGTTGCCGGAGAGTTCCGCTCGTCCTCCGGCGCGGTTGCGTGGCGCGCCCGTGCGCGGGCTGGGACCGGCCAGCGCCTGGGTGTACGTCAAGCTGTACGCATGTGCGAACGAGCTCGACGCGCTCGTTCGCGACGTCATCCCGTCGATCGTCGACGCTTGCGGAGACGCCGTCGACCGCTGGTTTTTCGTACGTTACCGCGATCCGCAGCACCATCTGCGTTTGCGGCTGCACGCCGCCGGCGGAAGCGGCGCGCCGATCGTGGCGCGCGTCATGGAGATTCTCGAACCGCTGCTGCATAGCGCCCGGCTCGAGCGATACGGCTTCGACACGTATCGACCGGAGCCGGAACGATTCGGCGGCGACGCCGCGCTCGAGCCGATCGAGCAGTTCGTTTGCGCCGACAGCGCGCGCACGCTCGAAGCGCTCGCCCGGCGCAGCGGCGACCCGTCTGCGGTTACGGCGCTGCGTTCGAGCGTGCCGCTGCTCCGCGCGTGGTTCGCGACGTTCGATCTGGCGCCGTGGCTCGAGGCCGGCGCGCGGCGACGGCGCAACGTCGGCGCGATCGACTACGGCTTCGTGCGCCGCATCTGCGGGTGGCTTGAAGAAACCGGTACCGACGCAACCGCCGCCGAGCTGCGTGCCGTGTCGGATTTGGCCGCGCTCGACGCAGCTGGTGCGCTCGATCGGCCGGCCGGTCACATTCTCGGCATCTTGCTGCATTTGCACTTCAATCGCGCGGGCGTCCCTTTCGAGAGCGAGGCACGGTTGGAAGCGCATTTGCACCACGCACTGCGCGGATGGGCCGCCAAGCTCGGTGGCTTGCCGCAGCCGGAAGCCGGCAGACTAGCTGCGGTCTCTTTGCCGTTACTATCTGTGGAGCGAGCTGCTCTCTGATATCGCTTCTTGATCGCCCTCGAGCGCCGATCATCTTGGGCATAGCGACTTTAAGATAAAGATGACGCTCTAAGCTTGCTTCACGGCCACACCGAGCAAGGAGTCGATTCATGCCAAGACCCGCGTACGATCTCGCCGAGTACCGCGACCGCAAGGCTCGCGGACAAGTCGTTCACATCTCACTCACTACCGCTCACTTTCAAAGAGAGTCATGACCACGCACAAAGTCGGAACAAACGATCAGGCGGCGGCTGATGAAGGCGCCGCAGCGATGCCCGAGGTCGTCGACCGGGACGTTTGGCAACGGCAGATCGATGCTCTTCGAATCATTGAGAAGGCGCATACTCGCGAAGGCGACGCGATCGCGGCAGCTCGGAGGCGGCTGCCCATGGTCGAAGTCGATGCCGCGGCTCCGCTGATCGGCGCGAACGGGCGCGTGACGCTGCTGGACGCATTCGACCAACGGTCCGATAGCCTTGCGGAGAGCCGTGCGTGCGCTGCGTCCGCGAGACTGCCGAAAACCCCAAACTCCCGGAACGGAGTGGCCGCGTCTCAGAAGCCCGCCTTGTCGACGTTCTCTTTGGTGAAGATCAGGGCTTTATTATAGTCGATCTCGCCGTTCTGTCCGATCGTATAGCTCCCGACCTTACCCGCCGTGAACGTCACGCCGGGTTTGACCTCGAGCTTTCCGGCCAGCTTCAGATGGGTGACATACGTTGCGAGGTAGCCGAGCTCGTACGGACTCCACAGCGCGAAGGCTTTCTCGGACCCGTCGTTGAGATAGGTTTTGATCGCGGACGGCAGCGCGAAGCCCGTCGCGAAGACTTTTCCGGCGCGTCCGCTGGCGTCGATGGCGCGCGCCGCCGCCGGAGCGCTCACGGCAGACGATGAAATGATGACTTTGAGGTTGGGATGCGCCTGCATGAGGTTATTGGCGACGTCGTAACTCTTGGAGTCATCGTCCTGCGCATACTGGGTGTCGACGACTTTGAAGACCTCGTATTTGTCCTCGGTCTCGGTGAGCTTGGTCATGATGCGCATGTGGGCGACGTGGTTGGGCGAGGTCGGTGAAGCAGCGATGAAGGCGATTTCACCGCCCTGCGGAGCATCGAGCAAGGCGCAGTCGAGCATCGTGCGCGCCGCCTTGTCGTACGAGAGTTGATTGCAGAAAATGTCGCGGGCCGGCAGGGCGGCGTCGGCGTCGAACGTCGTGACCACGATCCCGCGACTGCGCGCGCGCTGCAGAACGGGCGCCACGGCATTGAGATCGATCGCGGCGAGGATGATCGCGTCGGGCTTTTGGGTGAGGAAGTTTTCGAGTGTTTCGACCTGCAACGAAACGTCGGCATGGTCGGCGCCGGCGTAGGTGAAGGTGTCGCCGAGCTCTTGCGCGGCGTCGCGGCCGCCTTTTGCCGCCAACTCGAAGTAGGGGAAGCCGGTCCACTTTGGTGTCATCATGAGCCGAAAGCCGCTGTCCTTGGCGACTGCCGGCAGCGCCGTCGCTGCCAGCGTGAGAGCAGCACCGATGAGCGTTGTCCGGCGGGTGATCATCGTAGGCATCAAGTCTTCTCCTTCGTTGACGTGAACGCGTCGCACGCCGACGCTGCGCTTTAAACTCCGAGTTGCGGTTTGGACGTAGTTTTGGGCCCGGTGAAGGACGAGCGTAAGAATGCAACGGCGCGCGATGCGACGGGCCGCAAAACGCCTAACGTGAGCAGCGCGCCGAACACCACCGTCTGCACCGGGCCGCCGATGTTTGCCAAACCCATTCCGTTGCGCAGCGTTCCGAGCAGCATCAGTGCCAGAACGACGCCAAGCACCGAACCGCGGCCGCCGTTGATGTCGACGCCGCCGAGAACGACCGCAGTCACGACGAACAGGATGGCGCCGTCGGCGTTGTCTCCGCGGGCCGAACCATACTGCCCGATCCACACCAGTCCGGCGACCGCGGCGAGCGCGCCGGCAATCGCGTACGTGGCGATCTTGAGCCGGGTGACGTCGATGCCGGCGATCAGCGCGGCTTCTTTGTTGCGGCCGACCGCAAAACAGCGCCGGCCAAAAACGGTTTGGTGAATGAGAAACGCCATGGCGGCGGCGATGACAGCGAAGACGACGAGCGATACCGGAACGATGCCCGACAAGTCGGCGGATCCCACGAAGCGGTAACTGTCGTCAAAATCGGTGTAGCCGGTCTCCGAACCGATGATGAACGCCAGCCCGCGGTATGCGCCCATCGTCCCGAGCGTTACTGCAAGTGACGGCAGCCCAAGGCGCGCAACCAAAAAGCCGTTGAGCGCGCCGAGCGCCGCGCAGCACGCGATCACGATCGGAATCGCGCCGGCGAGGGGCAGACCATGCGCCGAGAGGCGGGCGAAAAGAACGGCCCCGACGGCCAAGGTGGAAGCGAGGGAAATGTCGATTTCGCCGGTCAGCACGACGATCGTCAATCCAAGTGCGAGCAGACCGGGAATGATGAACTGGCGGGTCGATTCCAAAATCTGGTCGAGCGCGAGGTAGTAGGGCGACAGCCGCGCCGACCACGCCGCGGCCAACAGAATGAGCACGACGAGCGTCGCTTCCCACGCCGTCAGCCGCCGCCCCGGCCATCGAGCGCGCATCGCCGTCATGCCAACTTGCCCTCGAAGCGCAGTGCGCGCAGCGAGCGTCGCGCCTGATTGCTGAACGCGGCATCCGCGGTAACCGCCAAAACGATCGCGGTCCCTTGCACGAACATGCGCCAGAACTCCGGGATGTGGAGCAGCACAAGCCCGTTGTCGATCATCGATAAGAGCACCGCACCGAGCGCCGCTCCGATCACCGAACCCGAGCCGCCCGCGACGCTGATCCCGCCCAGCACCGCCGCCGCCAGCGACGTGAGTTCCCACCCCGAGGCGAGAATGACCGTCACCGTGCCGACGCGCCCGGCATAGAGCAGCCCCGCGAAGCCGCACATCATGCCGCTGAGTGCGAACGCGAAGAGCGTGACGCGCTCGGTGCGCAGACCGCAGAACACGCTCGCCTCCGGATTGGAGCCGATCGCATAGATGCGCCGTCCGAGCGGAAAGAAACGCAAGAACGCGGCGGTAACGATCACGACGAGCGCGGACACCATCACCAGCAGCGGAATGCCGGCGATGCGCAGGTCAACCGCGGCGAGCACCCAGCTTGGAAGGCTGCTGGCGGTGACCTCTTGCCCGTGAGCGTAGATATACGTTGCGCCGCGATACAGCGACATCGTGCCGAGCGTCGCGATCAACGGCGAGACCTGCCCGTAGGCGACGATGAGGCCGTTGATGGCGCCAAGCGCGCCGCCGATCGCGATCGCGATGAGGGCGACGAGCGCGCCGACGTGCGGATGGTGCGCCGCGTAATCCGCCGTGACGTAGGCGGCGAAGCCCATGATCGAGCCGACGGAGACGTCCAGGTTGCGCGTGAGGAGCACCATGCCTTGGGCGGCCGCGACGATCGCGAGAATCGCGGCGTTGGCCACGATGACTTCAGCATTTTGCAGATTGGCGAAATGCGGCGCGATGACGGAGAAGAGCGCTCCCAGCACGGCGATCGAGACGATGACCCCGGAGGTCCGCTGACGCAAGAACGCTTGCATCCAGTCGCGGCGCTCCGCGTTAGCCACGCGCCGCCTCCGGGAGCGCAGGTGCGGACCCGGTCTTTCCCACGCTGCGCGTTGCAGCATGCATCACGTCTTCTTGGGTTGCCGTCGCTCCGTCGAACTCGCCGACGATGCGGCCTTCCGCCACGACGAGGATGCGATCGCTCATCGCGATGACCTCCGGCAAGTCGGAGGAGATCATCAAGATGGCCAGTCCCTTCGCGGCCAGCGCAACGATGATTTCATGGATCTGCGACTTGCTTCCGACATCGACGCCGTGGGTTGGCTCGTCCAAGATGAGGACCACCGGATCGGTGGCAAGCCAACGTGCCAGCGCGACTTTCTGACGGTTTCCGCCGGAGAGCTGACCGACGACTTTGTCGATGCCCTGCGTTCGGATGTCGTAGGTGCGCACCGCGTCGTCGGCGACGTCTCGGCAGCGGCGCTGATCGATCACGCCCAGGCGTGCGAGCCGGTCGAGGATCGGCAGCGTCACGTTTTCGACGACGCTTTCGCTCATGATCAGTCCCTGACCATCGCGGTCTTCGGACAGGTACGCCACGCCGTGAGCGAGCATCTGCTGCGGACTCTTCGGCTGTATCGCCTGGCCGCGAAGAACGACGCTGCCGCCGTCGGGCGGTGTCATCCCAAAGAGCGCTTGCGCGATTTCAGACCGGCCCGCGCCGACGAGGCCGGCCATGCCCACGATTTCACCGGCGCGCAAACTAAAGCCGACATCGGCGAACGTGCCGCGACGAGCGAGTCCTTCGACCCGCAAGACTTCGCCGCCGTGCGGAATGTCGCGGCGGCGGGTGAACAACTGGGAGAGCTCGCGGCCCACCATCAGATTCACCATCTTGGCACGGTTCATCTCCGCGATCGGGCGCGTGGCGATGTGCGCACCGTCGCGCAGAACCGTCACGTCGTCGGCGATGGCTTCGACCTCTTCGAGCCGATGGGTGATGAACAGCACCGATGTCCCGCTGCCACGCAGCCGGCGCATGATGTCGAACAGCCGCTCGGCTTCGGCGGGCGTCAGCGGCGACGTCGGCTCATCGAGAATGAGGAGCTTGACGGCGGTCGACAGCGAACGCGCGATCTCGACGAACTGCAATTCGGCGGTCGACAGCGAACCAACGAGCGCCCGCGGGTCGAGCGTGACCCCGAGCTGCACAAAGGCTTCCGCCGCCCGGTCGTACATCGTTCGCCGATCGACGCCGCCCCATGACGTGCGCGGATAGTTGCCGACGAACGCGTTCTCCGCGATGTCCAAATGCGGGAAGAGCTTGGGATCCTGATAGACGGCGGCGATGCCGGCCGCGCGGGCTTCGAGCGGCGTCTCGAAGACCGCCGGGCGGCCCGCCAACTGAATCTGTCCGGTATCCGCGGTGACGATGCCGGTGATGATCTTCACCAGCGTCGACTTTCCCGCACCGTTTTCGCCCACCAGCGCGTGAACGCGGCGCTCGCCGATGTCGAACGAGACGTTGGCCAGGACCTGCAGCGAACCGTACGACTTGCTGATTCCGTCGACGCGCAGAACGGCGGGGCGAGTCGTGTCCTCCGCAGCTTCCGGCATCCTGATCGCTCGGTTACGCCCGCTGCGGCCCAGACACGCGTTTATGCACGGGAGCCCGCGGCGGTGTTTTCGGCCGGATACGTGGAGAAGATGCCCGGCGGGACGTCGATCCACGGGCAGTTGCCGAGTTCGTAGATGAAGCCGAGCGTGCTTTCGGTGTCGAGGTAATGGTGGAAGTCGGCGAAGAAACGTCCGCTTTGCATGACGCCGATTCCCTTCGAGCGGTAATCGGCCAGCACGCCGTCGATCGCCTCGTCGCCGATCCGCTCCTTGATGTGGTGCAGCCCTTCGCCTTTCTCGTCGAGGAATTTGGTGTAAATGGTGGGCCCGTACACGGGCTGAATGAGTTCGAGTTCGATGTCGCCCATCCACGAGATCGCGATCAGAAACTTGAACGGTTCGCCGACGGGAGCACCGTGGACGATAAAATCTCGCACCGTATCTTCGGTGAACGCGGCGACCCGCCACGGACCGACGCCCAAGGTTTCGATCCACGCCTTCATGGTGCGTTCGAGATCGCGGGTCACGAACGCGATTTGGAATATCTTCCGATAGCGGTTCAAACTCGCCAACTGGTCATTCGTCATGTTCGATCACCCGATTGCTTCGGTGGCCGGTGCGGTCGCGTCCGCGTGCCGGATGTGCTCGGCTTTGCCGCTCGCGGCTGATTCCCGAGCCGCGAGCGCGACCGCCAAGGAAATGAGTCCATCCTCGCCGCTTGCCACCGGCTCGCCCTTCCCCGCGATGGCTTGCTCGAACGCGCGCACGCCGCGGGTGTAGTAGTCTTCGTGCACTAGTTCCAAGGTGGTTTCACCGTCCGCATTGCGCAGCACGACCCCACCGCCGGGGCGCTGCGGCATGCAGTCGGTCGCGACGACCGATCCGTGCGAGCCGTGAATCTCGAAACTCGTGCGCGCGAACGGCGTGGTGAAGCTCTCGAAGACCTGTGCGATCAGTCCGCTGCGAAACGTGAGCAGCGTCATGGCAGCGTCCTCGATACCCGGCTGCGCGAGTCCGCCGTTCTGCGCGATCGTCATCACTTGCACGGGCTCGTCCGCCAAAACGAAACGCAGCAGGTCGCTGTCGTGCACGGTCAGGTCGAAAATGACGCCCGCGCCGGCGCCGCGATCGTGCAGCCGCCAGCCGTAGAGATGCGCCGGCAAAGCGCCGGCATGCACGAGGCGCGCGGCGAGCGGACGACCGATGCGTCCGGCCGCGAGCACATCGCCCAACGCCCGGTGCGTCGCGGCATTGCGCAGATGATGGTTGGTCCCGAGCACGACGTGCGCCGCGCGGCAGGCCGCGACCATTTCGGCGGCGTCCTCGTACCGTGTCGCGAGCGGCTTCTCGCACAGCACGTGCCGCCCCGCGCGCGCCGCGGCCAGCACCTGCTCGCGGTGCAGTTCGTTGGTGGTGGCGACGTACACGGCGTCGACGTCCTGCAGCAGCGCCGATAAATCCGCCGTCGCGTTCGGGATGCCGAATTCCGCGGCGTAGTCCTGACCGCGCTCGGCGTCCCGGCTGAAGACGGAAACGATGTCGCCGCCCGCAGCCCGGATCGCTGGGATCATCCACTCGCGACCAATCGTCGTTGCTCCGACGAGCCCCCAGCGCAGCGCCATGATCGCTGACCGTTTAACTCGCGGCGTACTCGCTGAGCATGTCGTAGAACTTCAGCTCGGCGGGTCGGGTGAGAAACTCGTCGTGGCGCCCGAACCAGCTCTTCTGATACGGCAGCTCGAGATGGCGATTCAAATCGGCGCGCGTGACCCAGTTTTCGTAGAAGTAAAAGACGTTTGGATCATCGGCGCTGACGTGAAAGTGGTACTCGACACAGCCGGGCTCCGAACGTGACGGCTCCACGAAGCTGGCCAAGAGCGCGACGAGTTCTGCGCGTTTCTCGGGCCGAGCATGAAGCGTCGCGGTAAGCGTGCAGCGGGGTGTCATACGAGCCTTTCTTTTGGATCGTCAGCTGCATCGGCGCTTGGGAAGCAGACCTGACGTGATTGCAAGTGAGCGCGCGCGACATCGTCCTTCGTGGCTGCAAACGCTGCGAGCACGCCCGCATGGCCGGCAACACCATAGGCGCCCAATGCGCCGCCCGCTCTCACAATGGATGAATGCGCCACACATCCTCCAACCGACCGGACCCATGCAGCCGCGCGTTGGTCGACATCGTTCTATATGTCGAACTGCCATCCGGTATGGCGAACATGCTACGGTTGTCGGTTCCGCCTGTCAAGCCTAGCCGTGAAAGGCGGCTTCGCGGGGCTCAGTCGCTCGCACGGCTCCTCCGAACGCACTCGTCGGCGATGCGTAGCGTGGCCGACGAAAGCGTCCGGCGGCGCTTGGGCGACGCGAGCGACGAACGCGTCGAAATCGCGATCGCCGCGGCTGCCGGCGATTCGGCTCCGTCCAGCAGCGGAGCGCTGAAGCTCGTCATCCCGAGCGCCGTCTGTTCTTCGTCGATGTGAACGCCGAGCCGCGATTCGCGGCGCAACTCGGCAAACAGGGGTTCGGCCGACGGAAGGGCGCCGGAAACGCCGGCCGCTGTCGCGCTTTCGATTCCAAGGATGTCGCGCAGCGAATCGATCGATACGGCGCTCAAGAGGGCGCGACCCGCGGCGGTCGTCCAAATCGGCAAGTGCAGCCCGACTTTCGGCGTCATCGGCAGCGCGATCGAACCGTGGCGGACGGCCACGATGACGACGTCCGAGCCGTCCGCGATCGACATTGTAACGCTCTCGCCGTCCGCATCGGAGACGGCGTCGCACGCGTCCGCGAAGACTTCGAGAACGCGCGTTCCGCCGACGAGCGTTCGCGCCAACTCGACGAGATGCCGGCCCAACAGATATCGGCCGTCGCTCGTTCGCGCGAGGAGGCCTTCTTCGATCAGCGTCAAGCAAAGATCCGAGACGGAGCTTTTCGGCATGTCGACGGCGCGGGCCAGGTCGCTCGCCGACATGGCGTCGCCGCATTGCGCGAGCTCACCAAGCATGCGCGCCGCACGTACGACGGCGGGCGCACGCGCCGAGGCGTCATCCGGTGCGTCGCGCATGTTCATCCCCATGGGACATATTCGTCGGCATTGTCCCGGGTGATCAGGACGGTTGGGAGGAGGCGCGTGCGGTGGTTCGGGCGCTCGCCGGCAAAGAGCCGCTGCGCCATGTTGAGTGCGATACGTCCGAGCAGGCCGGGATCTTGCGCCGCGGTGGCAACGATCGGTCCACCGGCTTTAATTAACTGGACGGCCTCGGCTGAGCCGTCGGCGCTCACCACCAGCGCTTTGCGGCGACGTTTGCGCAGCGTCTGCGCAATGCCCAGCGATGTCGGGTCGTTGATGCCGAAGAATGCGTCGAGGTGCGAATGCGCCAGCAAGATCTTCTCGGCGAGCGCCGCACCGCTGTACGTGCTGTTGTCTCCGTCGAGCCGGGCGGCAACCCGAATTTTGGGATACGCGCGCAAGGCGCTCAGGAAGCCGGAGATGCGGTCGGCGTTGGCCGTGATGCGCGTTCCGCCCACGATGGCGATCGTGCCGGCACCGCTCAGAACGCTTGCGAGATGCCGCCCGAGCAGCTCGCCCGCTTGGGTGTTGTCGGTGGTAACCGTCGCATCGGCTCCCGTTGCCCCGGCATTGACGGCGACGACGAGGACGCCGTTCCGCCGAACGCCGGCGACGGCTTCAGCGACGCCGTCGGTGTCGACGGCGTCGAGAACGAGCGCATCGATGCCGAGGCCGGCCAGCTCGCGCAGCTGCCGGCGCTGCCGTCGAAGATCTTGACCGGCATCGTTGACCGTCATTGCGATTTCGAGTTCCCGGCAGATGCCGCCGATGGACCGAACTTCGGCTGCGAAAAACGGATTCGTCAGCGTCTGAACGGCGACGGCGATGCGCGTGAGGCGCGGAGGATGTGAGAGTTCGGCCGACGCCAGCTCCGCGATCCGTATTCCCAGCCGGTAGCGACCGTCGTCGTTGCGCCGCAGGAGCCGTTCGTCGCTTAGCGCCAGACAGACGCTCAACAAGCTGCTTTTCGGCGCATCGACGATGCGCGCGAGATCGGAGAGCGAGAGGCCCTCGGCGCGAGCCGCCACCGCATTGAGCACGGCCGCCGCGCGCGTGACGGCAGGTACTCGCCCGCCGCCGCTTTCGTTCCGGACCGCCTGGGCGGAGGCAGGCGCGCGCGGTCGGTCGCGAGCCGGCATTTTTTTCAAGCGCCGCCGAAGCGGTCACCGGCTTGGCCCGCCGGCGCGCCCAATCGAAAGCTGCGGCTCGGGGGTGACGAGGAGCTGTTCGTCATGTCGAACACTGCCCCGAGTTACTGAACGAAACGCGCTTGACCTGCGCGGGTGCGATCGGCCGGTGAAGTTGCCGGCAACGGGTCGGCTGCCGTTCGTGACTTCGATTATTTCACAATGCTTCAGGCCCACCGCGAGATCGAAGCAGGAGTGGCGGCTAGACTTCCGCCCTCGACCGCGGCGGCTGTTTCTCATTCGCTGGTTTCCGCAGCTAGAATCGCGCCGCACACGTTTTAGCGCTCAGGTGATACTCTGCACACCGCTTAAGCGACTGCCGATAGAGTTGGACAGACCGAGGCGTTGTTTTGAACGCGGAGGCGACACGCCGCGGATTGATCGTGGAGTTCGTTGCTCGAGCAAAGTCTCCGGCAACGAGCGGTGGTACGCCGCGTTTTGACAATGTCATTGCGAGCGTGCTTTGCTGATCCACGTAGGAGCTGGGCTTCTCTTGCAGCCCCGCCATGAGCGATCGAATATCAGCTGAGACCGCCGGTTGAACGAGACTCGTTGCTGTGCTCTTTTCGCGCGCATCTACGATGAACAGGAGATATGAATTCTCGATCGGCTTGTAGCCACTAGTCACACTTGCGCACGAGGTTCCTGAAGCCTTTGGGGCAACCAGCAATTGATAGCCGTTTTCTTTGTAATCGTTCGCGAAGCACTTTGTGCCCGTCGTCGTGACGTCTACGTATACCGGGTCGTTAGCTACTCCGGTTTTGGCCGGATCGCCAGCCGCGAGCAGTAATGCGAAAGAACCGGTCTGGGCATCGTCGCCCTTGCAGCCATTCTCAGAAAGGCCGATGTTGAATACCTTTTGAGCGATCGCAATCGTGTCACCACTTGCTTTATCTTCGATGTCTTTGAATACACCAGTTACGAGGCTTGAGGCAACGCTGAAAGCTGGGCCGAACGGTAAGACAGGTAAATTCACATTTTTGAGCGAGCTCGCTGAATCGGCCAGGATCGTTGCAGCCTGGCTCGCGCCCTGCGTCCGAATGATGCGAACCTCCATGGCGATGCGGCGTATTTGGTCGTTGCCCTTTGCATCTCCGTTCGGGTTCGTAAGTGGGTAGGCGGTAAGAAGATCTTCTTCATCTGGGAGCGAGAGTTTTCCAGTGGCGTATTGCGCGATATCCTCGCTTGCGGTTTTTGCGAAATCCGCACTTGCTGAGGGATTGGACCCGCTTGCCCCTTCGACGTGAATCGTCATCGGCAGCGTGAGCTTGTTATCGTTGATGACGCCGAAATATTTGGAACCCTTTTCGAGGATGATTTGCCGGAGCGTGATCGACATCTCGTCCTTGGTCTGATCGATGCAAAGCGGAGTACCGCCGTCATCGGAAACGGGTACCCATGTCGCACCGGCGGGAGCAGCGGCGACCGCAAGCGGGCCGGCGAAGCTACATGCAACGCAGCACGCGAGTAGAAAAGCGAGTTTCTTCATGCGTTCCTTGAGGATCGGCTCTTGATTTTCTAATGTCCCGAACCAGAAGTTCGTGGCATAAGATCGCGAAGGATATTCGTTCAGATCGAGGCGTGATGAGCGAAGCCGCAGCTTCGTTTTCCGAACCTCTCGCGAAGCGGCTTCGAGCTTCGATTATGTCACATGCCCTGAGGATCGCTTAGAGGCAAAGGTGCTTACTAACGCTAGGATACGAATCGTTTGGCGCTTGCTGCGCCACCGCGGTATCCGCCACAATGGTCGATGCTGCTTACCCGCGCCGCAAAGACCTTCGATCACCAGCGCCCGCATCGATTAAATGCGCCGCGGTCGCTGCAGTTTCGCTGCGAGAAAGTCGGCAGCGACGCGTTTGGGTGCACGCGCGAGCCAGCTTTCGACGAGGACATCGCGCAGCGCGGCGGACGTGATGCGGTCGAGGCGAACCAAGACGGCCGCGTATCCGTTAAAGTGCGGCGTCGTAAAGAACACGGCCGGATCGGCGGCGAGGAGCATGTCTTTCGTCTCGAGATCGGCCGTGCGAATGCCGAGGACGGGCCCGGTCGGAGCATCCTTTCCGAGCGCCGCAAGGTCGGCTCGCCGGAGCGGCCGTTCCCACGCAAAGGTTCTGTCCCGCACGATCCAAGCGAAGGTTCCGCCGCTCGCGCTCTTCTCGCCCGTTTCCGGCAGCGCCAACGCTATCCGCCGCACGTCACGCCATGATGCCATCAAAGCATACCGAGTCGCTCTTCCGAACTTTCCGGGGGCGGCATGAGCTGGCGATCAATACTCGAATTTTCGCGCTAACCACCCTTGTCGCGGAGCTCCCGCATCACGTGCGCATCGTCAAGTAACACTCGTCGGAGACGGTGCCGCGGCCGGGAGTGCATCGGGGGAACTGTTTGCGTGACTGCGGCGGTCGTCCGGCGACGTCGTTCATTTCTTGGTGCCACGAACCCGTCTAGAGTAGGACGCGGAGCACGCGGGCACATCAAGCCGTTGCTGCGAGCACGAGCTTCAGACTCTTCATAATGAGGCTGCTCCGGACATGAGGCTGCTCCGGACGATTTTCTGATGCTTGTGTCGGAGGTGCGGTTTGGAGACGCTGTTTCGCTGGTGCGCTAGGCCAGGCTTTCGCCTCGGATTCACGGCGACGTAAGCTTATCCGCTAGGGAATTTCGGCACTAATACGTTTCTTTCAGCAGGCGCTTTTTGTTATCGCAACTCAATCGTCTACCATGAAGCGCTTACACGGAGCTCTCACGTCACGGGCCCTATTCGCTTTTCTTGGCGTGGGCTTGGCGTCCTTAGTATGTGCTTGTTCCGGTGGCGGAGGAACAATACCGCAAACCGCGGCTTCGCAAGGCGGTCTGAGCGCTTCGGCCGGCGTCGCTGCAGCGGCCATTCGGGAAACGCAATCAGATGCCCTCAATCCGCGTCAAGCGGTCTCGGTGCCGTCGAGCAACGACCTTGTCTACATAAGCAACTCCGGCAACAACACGATCACGGTCTACCATCACGACGCCCAGGGCGACACGGCACCGCTGTACAGCATCGGTGGCTCCAAGACCGGGATTGTCGGTCCAAGTCAGCTATCCGAAGATGCCCAGGGTAACTTGTACGTCGTCACCGGCAGTTTTTCGCTGTTTCCGGCGCCGGAAAGTTCGGTACTGGTCTTTGCCCACGGCGCTCGCGGAAATGTGGCGCCCATCCGCACGATCTACGGCCCGGCAACAGAACTCTCCGGCTACGCTTCGGGAATGATCGTCGACAAGGCAACAGGCAAGATCTTTGTCAATGACAACGGCGCCGGCGGTACACCGCAGAGCTTGCTACGGTTTGCACCCAATGCGAATGGCAATGCGGCACCCTTTGCTCGAGGCACGATCCCGGGGTACCCGAGCGGAGAACTTGCGCTGGACTCAACAGGCAACAACATCATCACCGCGCACCCGAGTATTTGCTGCACGTTTTCTCTCCAAGGGGTCGAGACGTTTCCCCGCCAGTTCTCTAACAACACCACCCTGAGTTCCATCTACAGCCTGATCGGCATGAAAAACGGCTTCAGCGGCGGCGGCGTAGCAGACGATCCGGCGACGAAGACTTATCTCTACAGCTCGGGCGCCGGCATCTACCGCTTTGCGGAGAACACAACAGGCACGGGGACAGAAGATGGTCCTGCCTCCTTTAACCTCGCGCCGATTTCTCTTATCACCTCGGATACCTGCGGCGGATACATGGCCTTGGGATATCTGAGGAACATTTATATCGTGCACAACAAGCAGAGCGGCTGCCCGACAGATGCTATGTACGTCTACACCCCTGATGCTTCGGGGAATGCGGCACCGCTGCGGGTGTTGACGGGGCCGAATACGCAGCTGAAGACTCCATCAGGGATTTACGAGGGAAAATAGCAGATCCGGCGACCTCAGCAAATGCAAGGCATCGCGCCGTCTCCGCCCTTGTCCGCCATTGCAAGGACGTTTATTGCCGACAGCTATGTGAGGGTCGAGCTGTCGTTTGCGTCATACCAGAGTGAAAGGTTCGCGATGGCCAGCGGCCGGATATTCGCTCCGGGCGCCGTTCGCGGAAACGCCAAACTTCACGCTTAGCACGGCAATGGCAGGGTAACGACCCTATGGTCGGTTGGCGCCCGCGACATCGTGACAAACCTCCTTACGTCGAAGGCCGCGATCCTTTCGCGCGCGCCGGCGAATTCAAGCCGGTGATCTTCTTAGCGATCGCAGTCGCCGGCCGTCCCGATCCGTCCCAATAGGACGGCGCGCGCATGGCTTCCCAGGCTTTGCCCGCGCAACGCGACACTGAAGTCCCGCACGAGCCGGCTAACGATGAACAAACCACGACCGCGCTCCTCGTAGGCGTCGACCGGCAACTTCGTGTTCAACGAAAAACCGACGCCACGATCGAGGACGTGCAAGACCGGCGACTTCTGGGTGCAATCGAGCAAGACTTCGACTTTCGTTCCCGCGTGTCGCACGACGTTGCCGACCAACTCGGAGAACACCATCTGCGCCGCGAAGAGTTCTTCGGGCCGGAAATGGAAGCGCTCGAGTTCGGCCCAAACGTCGTCCCCAACTCGGTGTGCAGCGTCGGCGTCGGCAGCATCGAAGTCCCAGCGACGGACCTGCTCGCGGGCGCAATCCGTCAATCGCTCGCGAAAGGCCACCGACAAAACGGCAATGTCGTCATGCGACCTGCCTTCTGGTCCCAACGTGCGTTCGCACACGATCCGCGCGACGGCGTCGGAGGTCCGTTCTTCGTCATCGAGCGCGGCGACGGCGCCCGTGACCCGGCGTTCACCGTCGAGCACGTCACGGGTGTTCTCCGTGATCCCATCGGTATACAAGACCAAGAGTGAGCCCGGGTCGGCGACGATCTGATGCACTTCACGCGCTGCGTGTTCGACTTCGGGCGTGACCCCCAACAATAAGTCTTGGCCTTCCAAAGCACTGATATGTCCATCAGGCGAACGCAACAGCGGCGGCGGATGGCCGGCACTCGCGTAGCGAATCGAGAACGTGAGCGGATCGATGACCGCCACGAAAGCGCTGGCAAATGGCGGACGGCCGTTGTCCGCGAACACGTCGTCCGCTGCCTTGAGCAACATCTGCGGATCGGGATTCACAGCGGCGACCGCGCGAATACTCTGGCGGACCGCTGCCATCGTCGCCGCAGCGGCAAGCCCGGCCCCCGCGACGTCGCCGATCGACGCGACGATCCGGCCGTCCAGGAGGCGAAAGGCGTCGTAGAAATCGCCGCCCACGTTGGCTTCGTGGCTGCTCGGCTCGTACAGGCACGAGAATGACATCCCCGGGATGTTGGGCAGCGCGGCCGGCAACGACGCGGTTTGAAAAGTGTGCGCAATTCGCCGCGCACGTTCACTAGAATTCAGCGCGGCATCGGCGCGCCGACGCAGACGCGACACGTGCACGTTCGTCGCGACTCGCGCGATCAATTCGTGCGAACTGAACGGCTTCACCAGATAATCGTCGGCACCGACATTCAGCCCTTCCACACGTGCTTCTTCGCCGGCGCGCGCCGAAAGCAGGATGACGCGAACGTTCGAGAGCGCCGGACGCTCACGGATCGCCTGGATCAGACCGAACCCGTCGAGCCGCGGCATCATTACGTCGGACACAACGAGATCGGGGACGCGGCGCTCGATCATCTCCAGCGCTTGGACGCCATCGACCGCGGTTTCGACCTCGTACTTGGCGGCGAGCAGGTGACGAACATAATTGCGCATGTCGGAATTGTCGTCGACCAAGACGATTCTCGCTCGCTCCTGGGCGGGGAGCGATGCAACGTCTTGCGGCGTCGCCGATTGAGCCTCGTCATCATCGTTCGCGCTCGGAAGCCACCGCAGCGCTTCTTGGACGAATGCCTCCGCTCCGTGCATTTTCGACCGCCGCACGCGTCCACTGTTGACGCGCTCTTTGGGCAGGTGCGCATCTCCCAAGGGCAGGCGAACCGTGAAGACCGTTCCCTGCCCGAGCACGCTTGCGACATCGACGCTGCCTTGATGGAGACCGACGAGTTCCTTTACGAGTGCGAGGCCGATTCCCGATCCTTCGTGGGAACGTCCGTGCGTCGATTCGACCCGATGGAAGCGCTCGAACACGCGGCACAGCTCGGCGTCGGGGATGCCCATGCCCGTGTCTTGCACGGTCAGGATGGCATCGCGCCCATCGGAGCGCACCGTCACCGCGATCGTGCCGCTGACGGTGAACTTGAACGCATTCGAGATCAGATTGAGGACGATGGTTTCCCACATATCCGCATCGACGTACACCGCTTCGCTCAGAGGCGGACAGTCGATCAGCAACGCCACGTTGGCCAGGTCGCAGGCCGACTGGAAGTTGCTGGCAATCTCGGCAGTCACATGCGCCAGCGCCGCCGGTTCATAATTGGCCTCGGCTCGTCCGGCCTCGACGCGACTGAAGTCGAGTAACTCGTTGACGAGCCGAAGCAGGCGAAGCCCGTTCCGGTGCACGGTCTCCAACGGCGCTCGATGGTCGAGGGCCGCCGGATCTGCGAGCAGGCCTTCGAGCGGACCAAGCATCAAGGTGAGCGGCGTCCGAAACTCGTGACTGACATTCGCGAAGAAGGCGGTTTTCGCACGGTCGATCTCCGCCAAAGCTTCGACTCGCCGGCGATCGTCTTCTCGTGCGCGCACCGTCGCAAGGGCACTTGAGATCGTTGCACCGAGAAGTTCGTAAAACGTGCGGTAGGCCTCACTGAGCGGAAGCCGTGAAGAAGCACCGGCTACGAGCACTGCCACGGCGCCATTGACGGCGATCGGAATCACGAATGCTCGATTCGGCGGCTCTGGGTATGGTCCACAGCTTCCCGCCGGTAAGACCGAAGCCAGGCCGGTGACTTCCAGGATGCGCGCATTGCTCAGCGTGGGTGAGAGGGGCCACGGGCGCTCGCCGTCGCTATCGACCTGCAAGGGCGACGCCCCAAGTCCGGCGTCGATTCCGCAGTGCGCGACCAGCCGGAACGCGGCGGATTGCGCTTCGCGGCTATAGTAAAGCAAGAACGGCAAATCGAACTCGAGATGCGACAGCTTTTCGACAGCTGTCACGCCGAACGAAGACTCATCTTCGGCACGCGCAAGCTCGGTGCTGAGATCGCGCAGCGCACGCATGCGCCGCTCGGCCAACATGGTCGGGGTTGTCTCCGTCACGGGGTGAAACAAGCCGCCGATTCCGCCGCTTTCATCGCGGATCGGCGAGAGCGAGAACGTGAAGAACGTCTCCTCAAGGTAACCATTGCGGCGCAGGAACATGCGCTGATTCTCGAGATACGATGTTTCGCCGGCGCGGGCGCGCTCAAAGGGCTCGCCGATTGCCGGCCAGGCGCTTTCCCATGTGACAGTATAATTCTCTCCAAGCGCACGCGGATGCGCCTCACCGCAAACGTCGCGGTACCCATCGTTGTAAATCTGGGTGTGCTCAGCTCCCCAGATGATATTGATCGGAAAATTCGACGCGAGGCAAAGGCTGACGACGGTCCGGAGGCTCTCGGACCACGTTTCCGGAGCGCCGACGGCCGTTTGAGACCAATCCTTGGCTCGGATGAGCGCACCAAGGTCTCCGCCTGCTTGCAGAAAATCGGTGCCCCGATTCGGACCGGCGTTCCGTTCGGACCGAACACGGCGGACTTTGCCCGCGGCGTTTCGCATAGTCTGGTCGCCCTTCCATGTCATTCGTTGCTTCAAGGCCAGCCGCGCGGCACCGCGCGCTCGCGATCCCGCCGGCTGCGGCGAACGTCTTCTAGAAGCATCCCTTGCCGGCAGCGCCCGGCCACGAGTCCAGTTCGTTCCGTGCCCGCGGCGGCTGCCCCATTCGAGCTGCCGGCGACCACTTTTCGCGTTACGCGTGTTCGTAAAGCTCCACGCGGAGACGAATCTTGTCAGAAACTCATGACAATCGTCGCGTCAGGAGAGACGCTTGATCTGTCAACGAAGGAAAGGCGCGTCACGGCCAAGCTTATCGATCGAACAGGCCCTGGACAAGTTTCCTTCGTTTAACTCGAGAGTCCTTCGAAGCACATCGCCGCATTCGCTTTACCTAAATTGACTCCATCGGTGAGAGAAGCTCGAAGTCGGACGTCTCAATGGGCGGCCTAAATCGAGGTCTTCGATGTGCCTCCTATTGGCTGACCGTGTATGAACACCTATTGTGATCGACAGCTATCTCTCTGACTCTGGCAGTCTCATTCCGATCGTCTTCGTTGGTTGCTCAACTAAGCCCGCATTCACCGGATGAAATCACGATCGCTGTAGCAATGCTGCAAATTTGCTATAAATTGACAAAGTGATTCACGCCGATGAGATGTCACCGAATTGACGAACCCGACGGGTGAAACGAAGACTGGTCTTCTCCGGCTGGTTTCGACCGGCGCGTGATGCTCCACTTTGGCGGTTTCATCGTCAGCTCGGATGCGGGTCTGCTCGCGCATCGCGAACTCGATGCCTTTTGACCTCAGCTTCACGCGTTCGCGGACAATCTTGGTAAATTCTTGCGCAGTCTACCGTTTATCGGCCTTCTCTAGAACACGTGCAGCTGGTGAGCGAGCAATTGCTCTCGCTTGGAAATTGGCGACAGTCGATCACTTTTCTGATTGACGTTTGCACAGCGGCATGTTCCCTTTTTGAATGCATGTCTAAGACTTGTCCTGCGTCATAGGTCGCACCGAACCCGTCGACGACAACTACGGACTCGTCGCCGATCGCCCACGCATCGTGGCCGCGCGGCAAGCGATGTAATATCTCTGGTCGTAGCGACGAACCTGGTGCCGTCGTCCATCCGAATTCCGAGCTTGCCCCAGACATGGTACTGAAAATGCGGCGACTCGCGACTGATGGTCTTCGGCAGCAGCTGGACGTCGCCGACTAGCGCCTACCGGGCCGGAAGATCAAGCGGCCGGCTTCGAAACCGCCGGCGGCAACGATCTTCGCTTTTCCCTTGGGAAATTCGCGCTCCTCATCGGGGGCCGAAAACGACTTGCTCAGCCGCCGGCCATCGCGCCGACGATCAGCAGCGGCTCGGCTCCACGCGCGACCGCGTCCGGAAGCGGCGCGTCGGGCGAATCGTGCGAGAGGTCGCGTTCGCACGCGAAGAACCGCACGTACGGGCGGCGGCGCAAGCTGACGTGGTCGCGGATCGTCCCCCGCAGCATCGGGAACCGTGATTCCAGTGCATCGAGAACGGAACGCTGGGTAACTCGATCGCCCACGTCGAGTTGCGCCTCACCCGTGACACGCGCCAAGGTCCGCAGATGCGACGGCAACACGACCCGAATCACGGCAAGGTCTGCACTTCAACCGAGAGCACGGCCGGAAGATCGTGTACGATCGGCATCCAGTTGTCGCCGGCATCGGCCGAGACATACACCTGGCCACCGGTCGTTCCGAAGTAGATGCCGCACGCGTCGAGCGAGTCGACGGCCATCGCGTCGCGCAGCACGTTGACGTAACAGTTGCGCTGCGGCAACCCATTGGTAAGCGCTTCCCATTCGTCGCCGCCGGAACGGCTGCGATACACACGCAGTTTGCCGTCGAGCGGAAAGTGCTCGGAGTCGCTCTTGATCGGAACGACATAGACGGTGTCGGGTTCGTGCGCATGAACGTCGATCGGGAAGCCGAAATCCGTCGGCAAGTTCCCGCTTACCTCGCGCCACGAATCGCCGGCGTCGTCACTTCGCATCACGTCCCAGTGTTTTTGCATGAAAAGCACCTGCGGACGCGAGTGATGCATCGCGAGGCGGTGGACGCAGTGACCGACCTCGGCATTCGGGTCCGGAATACCCGTCGATATCAGCCCGCTGTTGATCGGCCGCCACGTCGTACCGCCATCGTCGGTGCGGAATGCGCCGGCCGCCGAGATCGCAACGAATATGCGCTCCGAATCGGCGGGATCCAACAACACGGTATGCAAACACATCCCGCCGGCTCCAGGTTGCCAAGCCGGCCCTGATCCGTGACAGCGCAGCCCGGCTAGTTCGTACCAGTCGTGACCACCGTCCGTCGAGCGAAACAACGCTGCGTCTTCAACTCCGGCGTAAACGGTATCGGGATCGCTCAGCGACGGCTCGAGGTGCCAGACACGCGCGAACTCCCATGGATGCGGGGTTCCATCGTACCACTGGTGGGTGCCCGGCACGCCGTCGTACGCGAAGCGGTTGCCGACGGGACTCCAATTCTCACCGCCGTCGTCCGAGCGCATGATGACCTGGCCGAACCACGAACTTGTCTGAGATGCATACAACCGATTCGGATCGGCGGGCGAACCCTTGATGTGGTAAATCTCCCAGCCGGCAAAATGCGGGCCTTGCACGTCCCACGCTTCGCGCTTGCCGTCCGACGTTAGCACGAACGCTCCTTTGCGCGTACCGACGAGAACCCGAACCGTGCTCATCGCGCTCTCCTTCCGCTGCCAAAACGCTTTTCGCCGTGCACCGCGACACAACTGCAATGTGGCCCGAGAAATTGCTGGAACTCAAACGCGAAACATTGCGCGTATCCGAATTCTCTAGAGTTTGACCAAGAACGGATCTCCGGCGCTGGGTTGCGTTTCGATCCACACCGCTTTGACTCGGGTGAAATCATTTATCGCTTCGCTCCCGTTTTCGCTCCCGATACCGCTGCCCTTAAAGCCGCCGAACGGCATCGCGGGTGCGAGCGCGCGATACGTGTTCACCCACACCGTCCCCGCCCGTAACGCTCGGACGGTTCGATGAGCGCGCGCCAGATCGTTCGTCCAAACCCCCGCTGCCAAACCGAACTCCGTATCATTCGCGATGGCGATTGCTTCGTCGTCCGAATCGAACGGGATGAGCGAGAGCAGCGGGCCAAACACTTCTTCTCGCGCAATGCGCATCTCATTGCGGACATCGGCGAAAATCGTCGGCTCGAAAAACAGCCCGGCCGGGGCGAGATCCGCGCGTTCGGGGCGGCCGCCTCCGGTAACCAATCGCGCACCGTCTGCCCGCGCGACGTCAACGTAGCTTTGCACCTTGCGAAACTGCGGCTCGTTCGCCAGCGGTCCCATCTCGGTCTCGGCAAGCATCGGATTACCGATGCGAATCTGTTGCGTTCGCGCGACGAGCCGCTCGAGCAATTC
The DNA here is from genome assembly GCA_050012475.1 of Candidatus Velthaea sp. Lineage (GTDB taxonomy): Bacteria > Vulcanimicrobiota > Vulcanimicrobiia > Vulcanimicrobiales > Vulcanimicrobiaceae > Velthaea. The sequence continues at coordinate 4,767 of JBEKHC010000022.1, read as the reverse complement.
ATCGTAGATGCGGCGCTGGACGAGCGTGCGCGAGCCGGCAATGCACGTTTGTCCGCTGGCCGCAAAGATCCCGGAGAGAACGCCGGGCACGGCGGCATCGAGGTCGGCGTCGGCGAAGACGATGTTGGGGGATTTACCGCCGAGCTCGAGCGTCACTTCGGCAAAGTGTCCGGCGGCCTGCGAAGCGACAATCGATCCCGCGGTCCCGCTTCCCGTAAACACCACCCGCTCAACGCGGGAATCCGTCACTAAGGCGTCACCGGCGATCGCGCCGCGTCCGGTAACGACGTTGAACACCCCGGGGGGGAAGCCGGCATCCGCAAAACAGCGCGCGAACTCGAGCGAAGAAACCGACGCGTGTTCGCTGGGCTTGAGCACGATCACGTTGCCCGCCGCAATCGCCGGCGCAAACGTAAACGACCCCAAAAGCAGCGGCGAGTTCCAGGGCGTGATGCACGCGACCACGCCAAACGGCTCGCGCACGGTAAAGTTGAAGAGCGACGCCCGTTCCATCGGGACCGTTGCACCTTGAATTTTATCAGCCAGACCGGCGTAGTACCGATACCAGTTCGGAATGGCGCGCAGCTGCGCGCTCATTTCGCGCAGAAGTTTTCCGTTGTCGCGCACTTCGAGGGCGGCGAGCTCGTCGCCGCGCGCTTCGATGACGTCGGCAAGCCGCAGGAGCAAACGGCCGCGCGTTGCCGGCGAGGTCGCCCCCCACACCGCCGACGCGCTGACGGCCGCATCGACCGCGGCGCGCACATCTTCGGCCGAGCCGTCGGCGACCGTCGCCCATTGCTGACCGGTCGCCGGATCGAGAACGGGGAGACGATCGTCGCCGCTCGAGCTTGCCGGCTTGCCGTTGATGTAATGCTGGTAGTCGACGACTTTCGTTTCAAGCATACCTGGCTCTCCGTTCAGGCGTTTTTGAAGGAAGAACCGATTTCCGCGCCGCCGCCGCAGTACCCGCGGCAGCCGGCGTCTTCGTCAGACGCCGGCCCCTTCTCGCGAGCGATCGTCGAAGCGGGGCTAGGTGTTGCCGGGCTTGCGCTGATGAAGCATGAACCCGTTACCGTCAGGATCCGCGCCGAACGACATGAAGCACACGGGCGTCTCTTCGGGATTGCTCAGCTCCGCGCCGCGCGAGCGGAAGAGGCTGACGGCGGCGTTGATGTCGTCGACGGCGAACATCACCACCCCGCCTTGCTGCGGGCCTTCATCCGGTTTCCAAACACCGAATGTCGTGCCGTCGGCCAAAGTAAACTCGGCACCCCGGCCCTTCTCGTCGAAGTCGGTTGGCACGATGCCCAAAACGTCGCGGTAAAACGCGATCGAGCGTTGTGGATCGCTGGTCAAATACGCATACATGTCCATGCCTTTGACGGCGACAGCGTTTTGATTCGTGGTGGTCGTCATGTCGGTGCTCCCTAGCGGCTGAGGCGATTATATCCGCAGCATAGCGCTTGTATATGACAGGTACTGTCATATTCAGAAAGAACGCTCGCCCGATGCAGTCGCAACGGCTTCTCTCCTGTCTGTTGCTGCTCCAAGGAAAGCGGCGGGTTACCGCGCGCGAGCTTGCGCGTCAGCTCGAGGTCTCGATGCGCACGATCTATCGCGACGTCGAGGCGTTGTGCGCCGCCGGCGTGCCGATTCATATGGAACGCGGGCCGCTGGGCGGCATCGTGTTGGCCGACGATTATCGCCGGGCGCTCGCCCACTTCACGAACGACGAACTTCAAGCGCTCTTTGCTTCGGGGCCCGGACCGATGACCGATCTCGGCAGCGCGGCTCAGTCGCAGGCGCTGCAAAAGCTCGCCGGCGCGTTACCGGCGGCAGCGCGGCAAGCGATGGAGACCGGCCGCGCGCGCCTGCTGCTCGATCACAATCGCTGGAGCCGCGGCGAACAGCCCACCGACGTTCTCGTCCGGCTCCGTCGTGCCGTACAAAACGACCGTTCCGTGCGTCTGGAGTATCGCGACCGTGGCGGAACTCCGAGCGAACGTCGTGTGGATCCGCTCGGTCTCGTCGCGAAAGCCGGCGTCTGGTATCTCATTGGGCGTGAGCCCGACAAAGGCTACCGGACCTTTCGGGCACAGCGCATCGTTGAGGTTGAAGAGCTGCCGGCCACGTTCAGCCGCCCGCCCGACTTCGACCTGGAAGCGTATTGGAACGCGTCGGTAACCTCGATCGAGCGTCAATCGCAAGAGACGTACGATGTCGTGCTCCGGGTCGAGCGCGACGCCGGCCCGCGGTTCATTTTTTGGGACGTCACCGTTTTGCGCGAAGACGAGCAGTTCTCGACGCTGCGCGTTGCGTTTCCATCGCGAGAGCTGGCAATCGCCACGGTCCTCGTTTACGCCGATGCCCTGCAGATCGTTTCACCCGATGATCTACCGAGTGCAATCGTCGAGCGGGCGCGGGTCGCACTTGCAACATTCGATCGTCCGGCCGACGCGATGCGCCTTGACACGCCGCCCAGGGATGCTCTATTTTAGTCCGGGCGAGGAGCATTGCGGCGAAGTTTGCTTCGGCAATTAAGCCGCGTAGCGACGACGTCCGGCTCAATCGACGGCGCGCGGCGTCGCCCAGCGTCGTGTCCGTCGGCCTCAACCTGCCACGCGAGCGGCAAAACCTCCGTCGAGCGCCGGTTCCTTGGCTCGGGACGCCGAGGCGCTCCCCGACGATCCTGCGACGCTCGTTGAGCGCCGGGGCGCCCGCGCGCGACGAGCGCCTTAGGCCGGCGTCGAAGGAGATGTCCCTGGGCCGCGACGACACGGGGTCCCAGCTGTTACGTCCGACCGGCACGCGCAGTTGAATCCGTGATCCGCGCAGTGCGGCAAGCGCAACGTTGGATCGGTGAACCGTTGCGCGCGAGCGCGCGAGCACCTCAGTTGCGCGCTTGCGTAGCACTTGTACGCGGTACTTATATGTTTTCGGATTGCGATGAAGGACACCGCACGGATCACAGTAAGTGCGAAGGCCGTTGATCCGAAGGCCGCAATCATAGCAGGTGGCGGGTACGTTCATTTCGCTGCACTTTTGTACTACGAGCGATGCTCCAAACCAAGCGCAATGCAGTAAAGATCGCGTTAAGCCGTTAATCCGGGCCAACGCCCGGCCGCAAGACGTCAAGTACCGTCAACAGATCGCCCGCGGTCCTCACATCAAGTGAAGCATGTTTCATGTTAGGGCCAAATCTTTACACCGGTGCCCTGGCGTTGCGGCTACCGTTATTTCTATCATTACAAACAGGCAACAATCGGTGAACAAAAGTAATACGACTGCCGACAGCGTGTCGTCAGAGAGTGATGCACCACTCGACCTCATCGCTGATCAGCTGTTGTGCCAAACACCGCACGGCACGCAGGTGTTGTGTCGAACCCTCGTCGACAGCCTCACCGACCACGCCGTATTCGCCATATCGCAAAGCGGCGAAATCATTAGCTGGAATGCCGGCGCGGAAAGGACGTTTGGGTATTCAGCAGCTGAGGTCATGGGTCGGCCGTTCGACTTGATCTTCACAGCTGAAGATGTGAAAAGCGGCGCACCGCAACAGGAGTTAGCGATCGCACTTCGCGGCGAAGCGAGCCAACACGATCGCTGGCACATGCGCAAAAACGGGGCCCGCTTTTGGGGCACAAATACCATTAACCCGCTGTGCGGCCCCTCGGGCCACCTCCACGGCTTCACAAAAGTCGTGAAGGACAGTACCAGCAGTCATCTAGCAGTCCAAAAGCTCAGCGATAGTGAACAACAATTACGCCTGCTCATCGAGAGCGTGCGCGATTACGCGATCTTCTCGATCGACCTTGACGGAACGGTCAACAGCTGGAACCCGGGCGGTCAGAAGCTGTTCGGTTACGCCCAAACGGATATCGTCGGCAGCAACTTTTCCGCGCTGTTCAGTCCCGATGACGTTGGCGCCGAGGTGCCGATTGCCCAATTGAACAAGGCAACGTCGGACGGATCCGCCAGCGTCGAGCGGTGGCTGATGCGCAAAGATGGGTCCCGTTTCCTTGCCAGCGGAAGACTCAGCCAACTCAACCGCAACGCCGCGGGCGAATTGCGCGGCTTTGTATACATTGCACACGATATCACCGCCGACCATGCAACGGCTGAAGACTTGCGGCGTCAAGTACAATACGACGAGCTCACGGGCCTAGCCAACCGGCGAACGTTCAACGAACACGTGCAGCGTGCAATTGCCTTGAAGAAACGGCGCCCGTCGGGATTCTTCGCCGTTCTCTTTATCGACGTCGATCACTTTAAGGGCGTGAACGACGTCTTTGGCCACATCTTTGCGGACCGCTTGCTTGACACGGTCGCTCGTCGACTTGAAAATTGCCTGCGTTTCGAGGATATCGTCGCCCGAATCGGCGGCGACGAGTTCGCGATTTTGCTGAACGGGATCAGCGGGGCATCCGAGGCCAGTGACGCCGCCGAACGCATTGGTACCGAGATGCGGCAACCGATACGGATCGACGGCCGAGACGTCCTCGTAACGGTGAGCATCGGGATAGCAATGAGCAGTCCCAAGTACCTCCACCCCGAGGACATCCTCCAGGATGCGGATGCCGCCATGTATGTGGCCAAGACTGAGGGGCGGGCGCGAGCCGCAGTTTTCGAATCGTTCATGACACCCGGCGCTCGCCTAAAATCCGATTTGGCGGCGAGCTTGCGCCAAGCGATCGAACGGGATGAGTTGCGGGTGGCCTATCAGCCCATCATGCGGTTGCGTGATACAACCCTCGTTGGTTTCGAGGC
>JBEKHC010000021.1:0-56159 GCA_050012475.1 Candidatus Velthaea sp. | reverse complement strand
CCGCCCCCGCCGCTGGCCTCCCAGCGCGGACCCCCGGCAAGATCCGCGACCAGGCCCGCTAAGGCTTTTCCGGCCTGGACCAAGCCGGCCGACATTGCGTAGCAGGGAAACCCGTTGACGAAATTGCGGCTGCCGTCCAATGGGTCGAGCGAGATCCAGGGCTGCGCGGGATCCAACGCCGCAGCGCCGACCAACCCGGCTTCTTCGCTGACGATCGGAATGCCGAGGGCCAGAAGCTCGGCGACCGCGGCGCCCTCGGCGGCGGCGTCGGCCGCTTCGGTCGGCGCACCGTCGGCGCCGACACCGATCGGATCCGCCTGGCCGCGCCCGGCCACGGCTTCGGCCGCCCGCGTCGCCGCGCGCGCCGCGGCGGCGAGAAACCGTTCCGGCAGGGTACCGTCGACGGCGGCCACGGCTCGCTCGAACCGTCGCGCAGGCCGGCTTTCGACAAAGCCTTCGCGCGCGTAAAAGGCCGCCGCGCGCTCGCGAACTTGCGATGTTTCCAGCACGATCGCAGCGCAGCCGAGCTGCGCGGCAGCGCGTTGGACGGCCTCGAGCAGTGTCGCGCCGACGGCGCTCGAGCGCACCTCGGGAGCGACGGCCAGCACGCCCAGCCAGGCCTCCCGCCGATCGCGCAGGAGCGAGGTCCGGACGTGCAGCGCTGCGACGCCGACGACACGGCGCGCGCGCTCGGCCACCAGGACTCGGCTCTCGGGCGCGGCGAGCACGGCGGCCAGCATAGCGAACGGTTTTGCGCTCTGGGCAACCTCTTCGTGTCCGCCCATCGCCGCCACGAGTGCGACGATCGCCTCGCGGTCGTCAAGCGCGGCCGGCCGCACGAGCGCCGTCGCCGGCGCGAGATCCGTCATCGCCGGCATCCACCGGCGACCGAAACGGCGACCCGGCAGTCCAAGGTGCGGTCGGCCCGAACGTGCGCTCCGAGCGGCCCGGCCGGGGCGCGAACCGGCGCCACGGCCGGAACCGCGGCGCCCGCTATGACGAGTGCACCCAGCAGCGCCCATGGGAGCACGTTGCCGGCACGCGCGGCGAAGCTCACGCGACGCGCACGCCGGCGCTGACGACGCCGCATATGCGCGGCTGGTCGCGATCCACATCGACAAAGAGCAGATCGGCGCGTTTGCCGATTTCGAGCGTTCCGCGGTCGGTCAACCCGATCGCGCGCGCCGGCGTGCTCGTCACGCTGCGCACCGTCTCGTAGAGTGGTGCTCGCGTCGCCGCGGCGAGTGCGAACGGCACCTGCAGCAAGCTCTGCGGGACGTAGTCGGACGAGAAGATGTCGACCAAGCCGCTCGCGGCAAGCGCAAGCGCGGAAACGTTGCCGGACTGCGATCCGCCCAGGACGACGTTGGGCGCGCCCATGAGGACGTGCAGCCCGGATTCGCGCGCGGCTCGAGCGGCTTGCGCCGTCGTCGGAAACTCGGCGATGGCGGCGCCTTCACGCACCGCTTCGGCGATATGTTCGGGCAAGGCGTCGTCGTGGGTCGCGAGCGGGATCGATCGTTCGCGCGCCATCGCGACGACGCGGTCTCGATTGCTCGCCGCGTGGCGTTCTTGCGCACGCAGGCGATCTTCCATCACGCGAGCGATGCCGGCGCGGTCTAAGCCATAGCGGCCGCCGTAGTACTGTTCGAACTTGTCGAGGTCGGCGAACTGGCGCTGACCCGGCGTATGGTCCATGACGGATAGCAGAACTACTAGCGGTTCGTCGATAAACCGCGCCACGACCTCGACGAGTTCATCGTAGACGAGTTCGCAGCGCAAGTGGATCCGATGGTCGGACGCATAGCGCCCGGCAGCAGCGCCGCGCGCGATGACCTCGATGATCGGTGCGTAGTATTCGAGGCGCGAGCTTCCCGGCAGGGTGTCACCCAGCGCAATCGCATCGCAAACCGTCGTGATCCCCGCGGCGATGATGCTGCGATCGTGATAGTGCGCGGCCAACTCCAGCGGCCAGCGCACGCCCGGCCGCGGCGCGAGCACCGTCTCGATGTTGTCGGTGTGAAGCTCGACCAAACCAGGCATGCAAATCGCGCCGCCGACGTCGACGCCACCGCGAAAGAGGCCCTCACCGATGTCGGCGATACGGCCGTTCTCGACGATCAGCGTTCCCCAGACTTCGCGATCCGGCAATAGCAGGCGCCCGTTGGTGTATGCCGCACGACCGGACTCCAGGCGTTGCATCGTATCGATCATCATTCCGGCTTCAACCCGAACGAGACGCAACGGTCGGCCAGCCGGCGACGAACTTCGTCATCGTGAAAGATCCCGACCATCGCAACCCCGGCCTTTTTTCGTTCGAGCAGCAGACCGATCACGCGCTCGCGGCTGTCCGCATCCAGCGCCGACGTCGGCTCATCGAGCAGCAGAACCGGATACGCGACGGCCAGCGTCCGGGCCAAATTCACGCGTTGTTTCTCGCCGCCGGAAAACGTCGTGGGCGAAAGCTGCCACAAGCGCTGCGGCAGCGCCAGCCGCGTAAAGAGCGCGCTCACGATCGTTCGCGCCAGCGCCGCCTCGACGCCGGTCGCGACGAGCGGTTCGGTCGCGATCTCGAGCGCCGGGATGCGCGGAATGACCCGCAAGAACTGGCTGACGTAGCCGACCGTGCGCGCGCGCAGCGCCGTGAGTTCGTGCGGTTCCAAGCCCGTCAGGTCGACGTCGCGGTCGCCGTCGCGCACGACGATTGAACCCGCGTCGATCCCGTAGTTTCCATACAGCGCGCGCATGAACGTGGACTTGCCGCTGCCCGAAACGCCCGCCAGCGCGACGCATTCGCCGGCCCGCAACTCGAGCGATACGTCGTGCAGCACGGCCAGCCGCGTTCCGCCCTGCAGATGCAGAGTGAAGGTTTTCGCTACCCCCGTTGCGCGCAGCAGCGGCGCCGGCGAAGCGATCACGGAACGAGCGCTGCGCTCACGAGCAGCTGCGTGTACGGATGTTGCGGATCGTCCAAGACGCGGTCGGCGATCCCGCTTTCAACGATCCGGCCTTTCCGCATCACCAGCACCTGGTCGGCGATCAGCCGCACGACGCCGATATCATGCGTGACGACGATAACGCTCAAGTGCAGCTCGCGCACGAGCGTCCGAATCAGGTCCAGCAAGCGCGCTTGAACCGAAAGGTCGAGACCGCCGGTAGGTTCGTCCATGAGCACGAGGCGGGGATGCGTGACGAGCACGCGCGCAAGCTGCAAACGCTGCTGCATGCCGCCGGAAAAGGTGGCGGGCCGTTCGTCGACGCGCGATGGATCGATTTCAACCTCACGCAGCCAGTGCAGCACGGTTTCGCGAATGCGACCATAATTGCGAGCGCCGCCGTCGAGCAGCCGTTCGGCGACATTCGCGCCGGCGCTGACGTACATGCGCAGCCCGTCGCGCGGATTTTGATGCACGAGCCCCCACTCGGTGCGCCTCAGATGCCGGCGGCGCGCTTCGCTGAGGCCGGACAGCACGAGTGCATCACCGTCGGCAGAGTTGTACACGACCTCGCCCGCATCGGGCTGAAGATCGCCCAGGAGCGTGTGCAAGAGCGTTGTCTTGCCCGAACCCGACTCACCGACGAGGCCCAAAACCTGTCCCGCAAAAAGCTCGAGCGAAACATCGTCGCAAGCGATGTGGCGGCCGAAGCGCTTGCTCACCCCGCACACGCGCAGCAGCGGTTTCACGCTTGACTCCGTCGCTCGGCGCAGAAGTCGGTGTCCGAACAGATCCAAATCCGCTCGCCGCGGTCGCCGACGACGACTTCGTCGAGATAGCTGGTGCGCGAAGCACAGAACTCGCAAGCCCGCTGCCACGTTTCGCGCTCGAACGGATAATCGTCGAACGATAGACTTTCGACCCGGGTGTACGGCGGCACGGCGTACAACCGCTTTTCGCGCCCGGCACCGAAGAGCTGCAGTGCCGGGTTGGCGTGAAGCTTGGGATTGTCGAAGCGCGGGATCGGACTGGGACTCATCACGTACCGGCCGTGCACGAGCACCGGATAGTTGTAGGCAGTTGCGATCCGGCCGTACGTTGCGATGTCCTCGTACAGCCGCAAGTACATCGGACCGTACTCCTCGAGCGCGTGCATCTTCTTCGTTTTCACTTCTGAGGGTTCGAGTTCGCGCAGCGGTTCGGGGATCGGCACCTGATAGACCAGAATTTGCCCTTCGCGCAGCGGCGTTTCGGGGATCCGGTGACGCGTCTGCACGATCGTAGCATCGGCGGTGCGAGTCGTGGTGGGCACGCCGCACGTCTTGCGGAAGAACTGCCGGATGCTGACCGCGTTCGTCGTGTCGTCGGCGCCTTGATCGATCACCTTGAGCGTGTCGTCGAGACCGATGATCGAGGAGGTCACCTGAATGCCGCCGGTGCCCCAACCATAGGACATCGGCATCTCGCGCGAGCGGAACGGGACTTGATGTCCCGGGATCGCGACCGCTTTGAGCAAACTGCGGCGGATCGACCGCTTCGTGCCCTCGTCGAGATAACCGAAATTGAAGCCGCGCGCCGCACGATCGCTGCGCCGCCCGGCGATTGTCCGCGCAACGGCGATCACGTGGCATCCTCGTTGACCTGAGCTCGCAGCCCGCGGATCAGCTGCAATTCGGCCTGAAAGTCAACGTAATGCGGCAGCTTGAGATGCTGCACGAAGCCTTGCGCTTCGACATTGTCGCTGTGCGAGAGGACGAATTCGGCGTCCTGCGCGGGTCCCCGGACGCGTTCTCCGTATTCGTCGCTGCGCAACGCGCGATCGACGAGCGCCATCGACATGGCTTTGCGTTCGTTATAGCCCAAGGTCAGTCCGTAGCCGCGAGTGAACTGCGCCGGCTCGCGCGCACTGCCGACGAACTGATTTACCATCTGAATCTCAGTCACCGTGATCTCGCCGATGACCACCTCGAAGCCCAACTCGTCGTCGAACACCGTCACTTCCGCGTCGCCCACCCGGACCTCGCCCGCGAAGGGATGATTGCGGCCATATCCGCGCTGCGTCGAGTAAGCGAGTCCGAGCAGAAAGCCTTCATCGGCGCGCGCCAGCGCCTGCAGACGCAGGGCGCGCTCGGCGGGAAAGCGCAGCGGGTCGCGGGTCAAGTCCGCGACCGCCGCCGGCACTTCGCATTCGTCGGGCGCGATCAGGTCTTCGCTGCGCAGCAGATCGATCACGCCGGGAATCGGCCCGATCTCCGCATCGTCGAGCACGTGCGGCAATTTTCCGTTGCCCGCGAGCAGGCTGAAATCCAGCAACCGCTGCGTGTAGTCGAAGCTTGGCCCGATGATCTGGCCGCCTGGGATGTCCTTGAAGATGGCCGAGATGCGTCGAACCAGTTCCATCTGCGACGTTTCAATCGGCAGCGTGTCGTAGAAACGCTCGAGCGTCGTGCGGAAGGCGCGCGTCAGAAACACCGCTTCCACGAGATCGCCCCAGGCCTGTTTGATCGCCAGCGCCGCGAGCGACCGGTCGTAGAGGCTGCCTTCGCACATCACGCGGTCGACGGCAAGGCCAAGCTGGCTCTGGATCTGCTCGACCGTGAGATCCGGCGTTCCCGGGTCGCCGCGGCGCAGCGCGTGCAACAGGGCTTCGGCATTCGCAATCGCGCGTTCGCCGCCTTTGACCGCGACGTACGTCATGCCGGCGCGACGCGCGTTGTCCGCGGCAGACCCACGACGCCCGTCGAGGTGAACAGAAAGCAATCGACGCCCAGCGGATAGCGCGACACGTTGTCCATCCATTCGGTCCAAAAGCGCCGGGTCAGCGAAACGCTGCCCAAAGATGCCTCGCTCTCGATGCCCGGTCCGGTCAGCGCGACCTCGAATGTGCCGTCAAAATCGCGGACGCGCACGAGCAGCGTCGCTGAATCCTCGGGATCCTCGGCGGTGCCCGCAGGCCAACGCGCGAGCGGCGAAAGCGTTTCGGCCTCCAAGATAATGCCGAATTGGGCCTGCTCGCGCGCTGTGACGAACCGGCAGCCGGTTCGGGCGGCGAGCCACGCACGAGCCGCGATCCGCGCCGGGTCAAGCCAAACGGCCGTGTCACGGTCGAGCAGCGTTAACGCCGCCGCCGCCAACGCCGGCCCCAACTCGCTCGGCGCGCCCAGCTCTTCGTCGATCGTCACTTCACGGCAGGGGTGGGCCAGCGCCGCGAGCAGCGCCCGAAACGTCCGCTGCGCCACGTGGACCGGATCGAAAACCGCGCTCACGCTTCACCCGACCGAACGACGGTGACGAACTCCGCTTTTGTCGCCGCCCGCCGCCGCGCGGCCAGCACCCGTCGCTCGGCCAAGGCTCGTTCCGCCGGCGCGATCACGCGCTGCATCACCGTCTCGCGCCAGCGTACGCTTTGCAGCATTGCGTCGCACAAGGCGGCGAGTTCGGCGTGCCGTGGTGAACGCCCGGCGATGCAGGCGAAGCCGCTGCGGACTTCATCGTCAACGATCGTGACCCGCAGCGTGCACCGCGTAACGGTCATTTCACCCAGGTTGAACGGTGCGCCGTCCGCGCCGGCCCGCCCCTGAACCATCGCCAGGCCGACTTCCGGCCCGCGCACATGGACGAAAGCCGGCAGCGGTTCCAGCTCGCTCACGTCACGCGCGAGCCGAGCGAACGGCGCGAGTGCGAGCACGCGCAGCCAGCGCTGACGTTCCGTGCTCAAGTTCACAGGACGGCACGACGCAGCGTCGCCGACAAGCGCTCGACCACGACGACCAGCACGAACGTCAACATCAAGTAGAGCGAAACGTCGCGATACTGAAACAGATTCATCGCTGAGAGAATTTGAAAACCGATGCCGCCCGCGCCGACAAACCCCAGCACCAGGGACGAGCGAACGTTCTCGTCGAGCCGGTAGAGCGCAATGCCGAGCAACGAAGGTGCGACGCCCGGGACGACCGCATGCGTAAAGACTTGCAAGCGCGAGGCGCCGGTCAAGGTCAAGGCCTCGACCGGGCCCATGTCCATGTCTTCGATCACCTCGGCAAACAATCGCCCGAGCATGCCGATCGAGTGTACGGCTAACGCGAGCGCTCCTGGGAACGGGCCCAAGCCGACGGCGGTGACGAAAAGCAGCGCCCAAATCAAGTCGGGAACGACGCGCGTGAGAGCAATCATTCCGCGCGAGAGCAGATACAAGAGGCGGGACGGCGTCGTGTTGCGCGCCGCAAAGATCGCCAGCGGCAGCGCAAAAAGCATCGCTGCGACCGTTCCGAAGAGCGCCGTGTCGAAGGTCTCGAGCGTGGGCCACATCGTCGCCGGCAACAAGCCGAAGTTCGGCGGTACCGCTCGGCGGAGAATATCGGCCATGCCGGCTGCTCCGGTTATGAGATCCTGCGGCCGTGCTTTCACCACCACGAGCGCCTGCGCGACGACGAGGACCACACCGAACGCTCCGGCGACGAGGCGCCAAGCTCCGTGCGTGGTTGCAGCCGGCATCGCGGCTGCGAGCGAACCGCGTTGGGGAACGAGCTTCACGCCGCCGTGCTGCCGGCATACAGGGTCGCGATCGACGCCGTCGATACCGCCGAAATGTGCGCGTCGAACGCAATCTCGCCCGCGCGAATGCCGACGATACGATCGGCAAAGCGCAAAGCGAGCTCCGGTTGGTGCAGCACGCAAACGATGCCCAAGCCCTCGTTGGCGAGCTTTCGCAACAGCGTCAACACGTCGATCGCCGCGTCCGGATCGAGGCTGGCGACCGGCTCATCGGCCAGCAGGACGCGCGGACGCTGCGCGAGCGCGCGCCCGATCGCGACGCGCTGCGCCTGGCCGCCGGACAGCGTGCCGGCGCGCTGCGGCGCCCGATCGCCCAAGCCCACGATGCACAGCTGTTCGTGCGCAAACGAAAGCTCCGCCGTGGGCAGGAATCCCAGCGCTGAGGCAAACGAACTATGCCGGCCAAGCGTTCCCGTCGCCACGTTTGCCAGCACACTGCGCCGGCGCACGAGGTTTGCTTGTTGCGAAACGAACGCTACCGTGCAGCGCGCACGACGCAGCGCCTCACCGGACAAGCGCGAAAAATCCTCGTCGCCGATGCGAATCGTTCCGCTCGTCGGGGTGAGGAGACGCGCCATGCAGCGCAGGAGGGTCGATTTCCCGCACCCGTTGCTGCCCAGGACTACCACGAGCTCGCCGGGCCGCATCGACAGACTCACGTCGCGTAACGCCTGGAAACCGTTGGCGAACCGCATCGAGAGATCGCGCACGTCCAGCAACGTGCCCGTGCGCGGTTCGGCCGCGATCACGATAATTTGGTCAGATCGACGTTCAGCGTTTTCACCAAGTCGCGGATCCCGTCGTAGGCGGCGTCGGGCATGGGCACGAAGCGCGTGGTCTTCGTGGCCGGAAAGACCTTGACGACGTCCGGCGGCAACTCGCTGAACGGCAGCGCCTGCATCACTTGGGCGAAGCGCAGCTTGAACGCGTCGGGCAAGTCGCGTCGCACGGCAATCGCATCATTGGGAATCGGATCCGATTTCCACAGCGTCACCCAGTCAGCCGGTGTGTACTCGCCGGCCTCCGTCGCGCTATCCACTTCGTTGCTGTTGAGCTCCCCCGCATCGACCTTTTTGTTCCGGATCGCCTCGAACGATGCGGTGTGGCTGCCGGCGTACATTGGGCGAATGCCGTGATCCGGATCGATACCATGGGTCCGTAAGCCGTAAGCCGGAAACAAGTGGCCCGACGTCGAGGCCGGGTCAGAGTACGCGAACGAATGGTTCGCGATATCCTTGAGCGAGGTGATTCCCGAACCACGCCAGCTTACGATGCTCGCATAGTAAGCGATGGGTTTGCCAGTGTCGTCACCATACGTCGCCACGGCGTCGGCATGCGCGACTTGGTGTGCAAGCACGTATCCGAGCGGACCAAACTCAGCGACGTCGAGCTTGCCGTTTCGCATGGCCTCGATCTCGGCGTTGTAGCTCGTGGTAATCAACAGTTCGACCGGGCAGCCGAGTTTCGCGCTCACGAGTTTGGTCAGCGCATCGTACGCCGGGAGCAAGCGCGACGCAGCCTCGAACGGCTCGAGCCCAAAGCGCACCGTTCCTCCGTTGGGACAGCCGGCTGCGGTGGCCGGCTGGGCTTGAGCCGAGGCCGGCAGCGACGGCGTCGCCGAAAGAGCGAACGCGCACAGCAGCGGCGGAAGAAATCGCGACACGTTGCACCTCGCACGGGTAAGCGGAATGCAACGAGTGTGCCTCAGGCCTCTTAAGCCGAGTTTAACGTATCCTCAAGAACACCATAATACCGCCCCGGCTCGGCGAAGCCGCTCCGGATTCGGTTCGCTAGGCGAAACTCATCGGCTAGTCGAGCGCAACATCAGCAGATCATTTTCGGCGCCCAAGGGAGCGGACGAGGACACCATTCGAAACCAGGACGCCGGCGTGAGGCCGGCGTTTCGTTCCTCAAGCTGTTGACTTACAGCGCGTTCGCGAGCCGCACCGTGCGGTTGATGCCGGAAAGAACCGCTTGCAGCGATGCGGTCACGATGCTGCGGTCGCGGCCGACACCGTAGCGCACCTGGCCATCGATCACCACTTCCACGTACGCCACGGCGGTTGCATCCGCGCCGCTGCCGACGGCATGTTCGTGATAGTCGCGCACCGCGACGTCGAGCTGCAGATTGTCGCGCAGCGCGTTGACGAACGCATCGATCGGTCCATTGCCGCTGCCGACGATCGTGCGGACGGTTCCGGCATCGTTCACCGTCGCGTTCACGATGGCCGGGCCGCCCCCGTCGCTGGCGACTTTATAGTCGACGAGCATGAACGGCTCCCTCCGCTCGAGATACTCGCGCTCAAAGGCGCCGAGGATCGCAGCGGGCATGATCTCCGCGCTCGTCTCTTCCGAGAGCGCCTGAACGACTCTGGCGAATTCGACCTGCATCGCGCGCGGCAAATCAAAGCCGAAGTCGTGCAGCATGACGTACGCGACCCCGCCCTTGCCGGACTGGCTGTTGATGCGGATGACGGCTTCGTACGTGCGGCCGATGTCGGCCGGATCGATCGGCAAGTACGGCACTTCCCACTGCTTGTCGCCGCGCGCGTCGCGAGCGGCGAGGCCCTTCTTGATCGCGTCCTGATGCGAGCCGGAGAACGCGGTGAAGACCAGTTCGCCGCCGTACGGATGACGTTCGTGGACGGGCAGCTGATTGCAGTATTCGACGGTGCGAACGATCGCGGGGATATCGCGCAGATCGAGTTCGGGATCGACGCCTTGCGAGAACATATTGAGCGCGAGCGTGACGATATCGACGTTCCCGGTGCGCTCGCCGTTGCCGAAGAGCGTGCCTTCAATGCGGTCGGCCCCGGCCATGAGCGCCAATTCGGCCGAGGCGATCCCCGTGCCGCGATCGTTGTGCGGATGAATCGAGAGCAGCACCGAATCGCGTTGCGCGATGTGCCGGTCGAACCATTCGATCTGGTCGGCAAAGACGTTAGGCGTCGACATTTCGACCGTCGACGGCAGATTGAGGATGAGCTTGCGCTCCGGCGTCGGCTGCCACACACCCATCACCGCCTCGCAGATCTCGCGCGCAAAATCGAGTTCGGTGCCGGTGAAGCTTTCGGGCGTGTACTCGTAACGGATGTCGGTGCCGCGCATCGCGGCAACGTGACGGGCGATGCGCTCGGCGCCGCTCACCGCGATGTCGATGATACCGGGACGATCGAGTCCGAAGACGACGCGCCGCTGCAGGGTCGACGTCGAGTTATACATGTGCACGATGGCGCGATGGGCGCCGTCGACGGCTTCGAGCGTGCGTTCGATGAGCTCGTCGCGGGCGGGCGTGAGGACTTGAATGGTCACGTCGGGCGGAATGAGCCCCTCGTCGATGAGCCGGCGAACGAAATCGAAATCCGGCTGCGACGCCGACGGAAAGCCGACTTCAATCTCCTTGAATCCCAAGCGAACCAAGAGATTGAACATCCGCAGCTTCCGCTGCGGGCCCATCGGCTCGATCAACGCCTGATTGCCGTCGCGCAAGTCCACGCTGCACCAGGCGGGCGCCTTGGTGATCGTGCGGCTGGGCCAGCGCCGATCGGGGAGATCGATGGGCTGGTACGCGAAGTATTTCTCAATCGGCAACGATGGCATCGGGGATCCTTCCGGTACGACAGATGAAAGAGGGCTCGCCGCTTCTGCGACGAGCCCTTCTACAAGTGAGCAAACGACGCTTAGCGACTACTCTTGGAGCGAGCCGCTAAGGAGTTCACGCAGCGCCAAAACGCGCATCGAGCCCTTCATCTCCTCGAACCTACCATAGGGCGCCTGTTTCCGTCAAGGCGAATGCCGAGGCCGCACGGCGCTCGAAAGTCAAGTTCTTGCCGGCTCCGGATCGTGCAATTCGACGCGCAGGCGCCGGCCGAGCGCCGTCACGTGCACCGCTCGCAGGTCCTTGACGGCGTAGGTCACCTGCAGGAGTGAGCGCTCGGCCCAGGTCAACACGCCCACCACGGTCGCGCCGGTTGCCCTTGCGGCAAGAACGCCGCTGGGGGCATCCTCAAAGACCATGCAAGCGGTCGCATCGACGCCGAGTCCCGCTGCCGCCCGGAGATAGACTTCGGGATCGGGTTTGCCGCGCCGGACCATGTCCGCGCTAATGAGGACGTCCGGAACCGGCAAGCCGGCATGGGCGAGCCGCGAGCGGGCGATGGCGTCGGTGCCCGACGTCGCAACGCCCCAGCTGCCGGCCGGCAATTGGGCCAGCAGCGCGCCCGCGCCGCGAATCGGCGTCACGAAGTCGACCAAGCTTTGCTCGCGCGCGGTGATGCGCGCCGCTTCAGCTTCCACGTCACTTTCGGGCGCGAGAAGCGCGATCGAATCGCGCGTTCGCTTACCGGGAATGGTTTGCCGGATCAGCCCGGGATCGATCCCGTGGCGGTCGCCCCACTCGATCCAGGCGTGGTCGACGACCACGCTCGAGTCGGCGAGTACGCCGTCGAGATCGAAGATGATGGCCGAGGTCTCGAGCACCGCGTTCAACGTCGCGTACCTTCGAGCCCGACCGGGCCTTGTCATCGCCGCAGGCGTTGGCACGCTCATTTCAGCGCGAAGAGCGGCGTCATTGCCTGCACACCAGGGTCGCCGGCGTGACGGAGATGGCCGAGACCGAACGCATCTTCGAACGTCCGCAACAGGCTATAGTGATCGTACGGTGTCGGATCGCTCACGCCATGCGGGCCGCGGTTGGTGATCACGATCGTCGGAATGTGGCCGCCGCCCGGATTGTGGGCGTCAATCACGCAGCACGATTGCGGCGCGCCGGGCAGCCGATCGGCCTTGCCGTCTTCGTCCCACGTTATGACGATAGCGGTGTTCCCGTTGCTCCAGATTGGCGAGGCTTGAATTTCGGCGACGAGGTTCCCCACGACCGTATCTCCGCGGCGGACCAGTCCGGCATCGTCCTTGGCGCAATCCGGCGGCGCCTTGGGTGAATCGATGCCGTGCATTTCGTTGCACTGATTGGGCACGATGAACGCGAACGCCGGGATGCGTCCCGCCTGCAAGTCGGCGCTGAGCGCATCGAACCCGACGAGTTCGTTCTGCAAGTCCGGATCGGCGTGGACGGACGCGAAGTTGGTGAAGCCGGTGTGCTTCGCGGCATACAAAGCGGCCGGTTCGGTGGCGGATTCGGGCGAAACGATCGCCAGCGAGCCAGGTGCCGGAAGGCTCTCGAGGTACGCGCGCCAACCCAAGCCCTTGGCCCGCAGTTGGCTCGCAAGGTTCGGACCGTCGATCAAGTGCGCGACGAATCCGGGCTCGCCGGCCCCCTTGCACGACGGATGCGTATCGTTCGGAACGCAGTACCACGCGTCGTCGTCGTGAATGCCGAACGTATCGCCGCCGAGCAGCGCGACGTAGTTTGGTTCGCTGGGATGCACCTCGGCAAACATCTGCGTCGCGGTTCCGTACGTCGCCGCCAGTCGGCTGATGTTCGGCGCTTCGCCGCGATTGAGAACCGTCGCGTAGCCTTTGTTTTCCTCGACGATCACCAAGATATGATCGTAGTGCGGCACGGCACCGCCGGCGGCGCCGCTCGCTCGCGGAAATCCGCCGATTGCCAGCGTCGCGAGACCGATCGCTGCCAGCGTGCGCAGTTGGACGCTCATTTTCTTCATGGCTTGGCGCCGAGCGAAAAGCGCTGAATGTAGCCGGCCTTCGACGGTCCGTCGTCGACCATGACCGCCCAGACGTCGTGGGTCTTCGCATCGAAGGCAAGCGTGTGAACGCGATACGTTCCGGTAGACGAACCGACGACTTTGGGCGCCGCGTCGGCGGACAATTGAAAGACCGTGATCCCCGTTCCGCCTGCGCACGCCAGGAGGTGCGTGCTCTGATCGAGGTCGCACTGATCGACATGGGGCGGCAGCGCCGCCTGGAACAGCTTTTTGCCCGCCGGATCGTACACGCCCAGAACGCCGTTCGCGCCGCCGGCAACGATTTGCTTGAAGCCGGCGTCGTACTGGAGCGGGTGATTCGAGGTGAGTTCGGGCGTCGGAACGATCGAAGCAACGGAAAATTGCTGCGGGTCGACGACCGCCACTTCCGATTTATCGGCAATGTTCTGATACACGGCGTGGGTAGCCGGATCGACCGCGAGGTACTCGGGCTTGTGCCCCGGCAGCGCAACGGTCGCGATTTGCTTCATCGTTTTGACATCGATGACGAAGATGCGCGTTCCGTCGTCTTCGTCGGCATAGATGAGCCCCTTCGACTCGTCGAGCGCGATCGCGTCGACCGGTCCGTCGACGGGCGCCGTGCGCATGACCTTGAATGTCGCTGGATCGCTTTCGGAGACGCTCTTGTCGTCGCCGTTGCCGGTGTACACCTTCGTCCCATCGGCGCTGTAAGCGACCCCGTGCATCGGGCCGACGCTAATTTGATGGAGAACGGCACCCGAGTCGGCATCAACGATCAGCAGCGTCGACGCGCCGGTGTGAGCAGCATACACGCGCCGGTGCGCAGCGTCCACCGTCACGTAATCGAAACCGCCCGCGAGCGGCACGGGCATCGGCGGGGCTAACGGAATGAGTGGCATCGTCGCGATGGTAGCACCGCACGGCGAACTGCGCAATGTCACAAATGGCTTGCCGCCACGCGCGTCCGAAGCGCTGTTTATCTATCCTTAATCTCCATGACGTAGTATTCACGACGAACGCTCGCGTTTTCGCTCGGGCGTCGTCGGCTTCTTGTCTATCTTCGTGGTGTGTGCCTACGCAGTGCATCGTGCCCTGCGACCGACGTCCTCGGCCGGATATGGCTCACTCGCGAGCGCCAATTGCGCTCGTTCCCGAATCACCAGCGCCGCGTTCAGACCGGCGTGAAGGGTGAACCCACACGCGATACGAGCGAAGCGCCTTCTCCGGCGACTCTTCGCCGCAATCGTGCCGCATTTGCTGCACTCCTGCGACGAATATTTTGTTTCGACATCGACCACTCGGCGAACGGCGCTTTCAGCCTTCTCGCCAACCAAACGTCGAAGAATTCCAAGCCCGCATCGAGCAGCGCTCGGTTCAAGCCGCTTTTCGCCGCCGCCTGGCACACGCCGCAGCGGGCAGATCGCCGGCACGGCGTAGCCGACCGCCCGTTCGGGCATTCAGATTTCTCTCATCCTCGGCCGATACACTGACCGCGAGGTGAACGCGACGTGGGTCGAACTTGGAATTGGGTTGCCGCAGCAGCGCTGGCGGCAGGATTGACCGGCGCGACGGTAGGCCCGGCCGGCGCCGAAACCGCGCTCGACCGGCTCGCGGCAGCGTGGTCGAACACCCGGGACTATAGCGTCACGATCCTCGCTCACGAAGTCCTCGGCGCGAATTCCGAAGATCGCGTGCTGCATTACTTTTTCCGCAAGCCGGGGCAGGCACGGTTGGACGTCATGTCGGCGGATCGGCGCGTCGCGACGGTCGTCTGGACAGGCGGGGAGGACCTAGTCGCGTATCGGGCGGGTCTTTCATTTCTCAAGATCCGCGGCAGCGTCGACGACCACCGTTTCACGTCGTTGCGCGGCAACGGTGTTCGCACGCCGGTCCTGGGCAACATCGTCGCGTGTCTCGAGCAGTACCGGGACGACCTCCAAGAGCATAGCGGACCTGCAATCGACGGCGAGCCGACCGAAGAGATCGTCCTCGACCGCGAACGGGTCGCGTGTCCCGGCGACTCGGCGGCCGATCGCGACATCACCCGCGACGTCATCGACGTGTCGCAAAGCGGCACGATCGTCGCCCGCAAGCGCTACGAACGCGCGCAACTCGTGGAAGCCTGGAACATGACCGACTATCGCGTCAATACCGGATTGGACGACGGCATCTTCCGGTAGCTGCCGCAGCGTTACGGCAGGTCGTGAAAGGTGCGCTTGCGCGCCGCTTCGTCCATCTCCAGATCGTCGAGGAAGTAATACACGATCTTGCGATCGTCGAAACCGACCTTGGCGAGTTGACGGCCGCCGATCGTGACGATCTCGTGAATGTGCCCTTCCTGACCGGCATAGGCATAGTTGACCTCCCGGTAGTCGGGGTTGGCCGGTGCTGGACGCGGCGTGACCTTCGTGCCGCGCAGGGGGGTCTGGTGGCGATGTTGGCTCAAGGGACCTCGGTTCAAACCGACAAGTTAGCAGGCAGAAGCGTTCGCCGGAGGAGTGGGATGATCATCGAGTACCGTGGGAAGCGCCCGAAGGTGGCCGAAAGCGCGTTCGTGGCGCCGACCGCGGTGCTCATCGGCGACGTACAGATCGGCGAGGAATCGAGCATTTGGTTCGGGGCGGTCGTTCGGGGCGACAATGGACCCATCCGCATCGGAGCCCGCACGTCTATACAAGACAACAGTGTCGTCCACGTCAGCACCGGCAATCAAACCATCATCGGAGACGACTGTACGATCGGGCACTGCACGATCATGGAAGACTGCGTCATCGAGGACGGGGCGCTCATCGGCAGCAACACCGTCGTCCTCAACGCGGCGGTCGTCGGAGCCAAGACCCTCATCGGCGCCGGCTCGGTCGTCGGCGCCGGGGCGAAGATCCCGCCGGGCGTGCTGGCTGCGGGAGCGCCGGCAACGGTCAAAAAGAAGCTCGAAGGCGATGCGGTTTGGTGGGTCGAGCACGCCTCGCCCGAATACGTCGAGCTTTCCCGCTCCTATCTCGACCACGGCATCGGCGACCCGGAGATGCACGAAGTGGCCGAGGCCCGCACGTAGCAGCCGCAAACCAGCCGCCTGGCGAGGAGCTTAGCGGCGAAGTTTGCTTCAACAATTGAGCCGCGTAGCGACGATGTCCAGGGCGAAATCAGAGCAGCTAGAAGCGGGCGTTGATCTGGAGCGTGATGAGTCGCGGCTGTAGGCCGAAGAGCTCTTCTTGCGTTCCCGGGCCTAAGCCAACGACCTGGCCGATCGCCGAGGAGTCGCCGGTATAGTAGGAGTTGGTCGGGGCCGGCAGCTGCTGGCCGAAATAGCCATAACTCTGCGAGTTTTGATTGAACAAATTGTAGGCGCTAAGTGTGAGCGACAGATTATGGCCGACCGACTTCGACAAAAAGCCGTTGTAGTACGTATAAGCCGGCCGGTTGAGCGTGTTGTTGTTTCCGATGTAATACAGCTGCAACTGCGCTTCATAGCCCCGCAGGCCCGTGTAGTCCGCGCCCACGTTGAACTTGTGAACGGGGATCGCGTAGATCTGACTGCCGTTGAGGATGAACGGATTGTTTACCAGGACGTTCGCCGGCTCACCGAACTGCTGCGACGACTGAATGTCGTAACTGTAGTCGAACCGGATCCAGGGCGCCACGCGCACGCGGCCGCTGGCCTCGATGCCGCGATACAGTGCCGACGCCGAGTTGAAGTAACCCGACAAGCCCAGGCGCGAAGAAACGTCGGCCGCCGTCAACGACGTTCCGCACGCCGCATTGATCTTCGTTGCGAAACCTGCAAGACTGCCGAGAATCGACGGATCGGCGAGCGCAAGCGGCGTGATCGGGAAAGCGCCCGAGAAGATCTGGTCTCGTACGCTGGAAACATAGCCGACGACGTTGAGTGAAGTATCCGACCAGAAGCGGTGTCCGTAACCGGCCTCCAGGTCCGACGAGCGCTCGGGTTTGAGATCCGGATTGCCGCCCGACGCGACGACGTTGGGGATCAGCGGATTACACGTCGGATTCAAGCTATTTGGATTTGTTATCCCCGACAAGGCATTTGCGGCAACCGTGCTGGCGGCCGGATCACCGTCGGCCTGCCCGGCGGTAAGGCGCACGACGTCGTGTGCGGTGGGTTTGAAGACCAGCGAGACACGCGGATCGAGCGTGGTGTGCTGCGTGACGCTACTGCGGCGATCCCACGCATTGAGGAAGGTCGACACCTTGTCATTGAGCGTGTAGTTGTCGCGCAGGAAGAAGCTATAGTCGCCCTCGCCAAGCGTCGGCTGTGGCACGAACGACACGCTGTTTGTCGTACTATCGTACGCGCGATTATCACCCGAGGTCTGCTGGTGCTCGACGTAATAGCCGAAGCCGACATCATTCTTCACCGTCGCGATGTCGTCGGTGACTAAGAAGCCGTGCGTCAGATATTTATCCAAGTACGTTCCGGTGCCGACGAAGAACGTCCCCGTCGGATCCAGGCCGGAGGCCGCGTCGGAATATTTGTGAAAGTTGTAATAATCGCTGAACGCGCTCACCGAGATCGCGTTGATGCCGATTTGCGACGCGAGGCGGGCTGAAAAGTCTTGCAGGCTGGTGCCGCGGTTGCGATCTTCGCCGCCGCCGTCCGGCCCGGACGTTGCCGCAGCGAGCTGCTGCGCCGTCAAACAGGCTCGAGGATTTGCGTCGGTGACGGCAAGGTAGCCGCCGGGGCATGTCGGCGTCTGGGCCTGGATCAGCGCCAAACGTGCCGGGTAGGGCAGATAGTCGTTATCGCCGTTTCCGGTGCTATCAGCATGAGTGTTGCTGTCGTATGCGGTAACGGTGAACGCCGTCGTCGGTGTCAAGTTGTAGCGCAGTTTTGCGATATCGTTGAGGACCTTGAAGTTTGCGCTGACCGAGTAGGTGTTCAAGGCCGTGTTGCAGGAGGTCACGTCGGGAATCGTGTTCGCCCCGACGGTCGCCGGCAGACACGCGCCGCCGTTCTGCAAGTTCCCGTTGTTGTTGGGACGCGCACCCTGGAACACCAAGCCTGGTGCGAGCGGACCGTAGGTGCCCTGCACGTCGTGCCCGACCGCGTAGCCGAATTTGCCGAGCGAACCCGTGGTTTTGATCAGCGTTTCGGCGGTTCCGTCGTTGCCGAATTCCTGCAGCACGTCACCATGCGGCCGCGTCGTCGGTGAGAGCGTCTGGAGATCGATCGTGCCGCCGATGACGTCGACCCCGTACAAGCCCGTCGCCCCGGAGCCGTAGGTGACGTTGATGTTGTCGAGGAGTCCGTACGGCGTATTGTTATAGTTGAAGTAATCGGGACTGTAGACGCCGATCGGGCCTATCGGATGCCCGTCAAGGAGCGGTCGGACCTCACCGCTGCCGAGCCCGCGAATATCAATCGAGGTGTCGTCCCCGACCGTGTGCGGGCCGCCGGTGAGATTGACGCCTGGAAGCTGCGCGACCGCGTCGGCAGCCTTGAAGAAGCCCTGGCTCTGGATCTGGTCGGGATCCACGTTGTACTGAATCGTCGCGGTCGACGCCACGGAGGTGGCCCGGCTCGTGGCGTTCGTCCGCCCGATTTCCCGGATGCCGCCGGTATTGTTCGTTTGCGCGCGCCGCAGCGGCGTGCGAACCGCCGTCGTCGTGCCGTTGACGACGACAATGCTTTCGATGCGTGTCTGCGTGTAGCCCGTTGCACGGATCGTCACGCTGTACTCTCCGGGAGCAACATTCGGAAACGAGAAGTTACCCAACGCGTTCGTCGTGGTCGTCGCGAACACGTTCGGGCCCTGCGTTAGGACAAGGGTAGCACCGCTGATTCCAAGGCCGCTGTCTTGCGAGACAATCGTGCCGCTGATTTGTGTCGCAGAGGCCTGCGCCGATGCCGTCGACGGCGGCAAGACGGCCGCGGAATCGACGAAAAGGCCGATGAGCACGGCACTCGCCAGACGTCGCAGAGCGTTCAAAAGTCCCCCAAAATAGTCGTGCGATAGTGAAGCGGACGCCAAATGCCCGGCGCGGCCACTCATAAAGACGCGCTGAATCAGCGCGCATAAAGCCGGCCGAGCATGCACGAATCGTGCGCGAAGCCCGCTCAGCATCACGGATGAGTTGCACGCGACCGAGCGGGTTCGCTGCATGAACGAACCCGAACGGCGCCGCAAAGCCAATGTACCGGACGAAGGTTAAGCCGGACTTAAGGCGCTCAACTTACTCCAGCGAGGAAGCTCGCGGTTTACGGTCCAGCGAAGTGCGACTCGTCGCCGTACGGCACGAACAGCGTGTGCTCTTGCAAGAACCGCAACCGAACCGTCCCGACTTTGCCGTTGCGATGCTTGGCGATGATGAACTCCGTCAAGTCCGGATCGGGCGTCGTTTCCCGATTGTAGTACGCATCGCGGTATAAAAAGGTAACGAGATCCGCCTCTTGTTCGATGGCGCCGGAGTCGCGCAAATCCGCGAGCATGGGGCGCTTGTCTTGGCGCGCTTCGACGCCGCGGTTGAGCTGCGCCAGCGCGATGATTGGAATGCTCAGATCTTTGGCCGTCGCTTTGAGCACGCGGCAAATATCCGAAAGTTCTTCGTTGCGGTTGACGTTGCGGCCCATCGTCCCCGGACGCACGAGCTGCAAGTAGTCGATGAAGACCGCCGCAAGCCCAACGCTGGACTTGAGCCGCCGGCAGCGGCTGCGAATCTCCGTGACGGTGACCGAACCCGAATCGTCGAGATAGATCGGCAGGTCGTGCAGCACGCCCATCGCTTTGCCGATGTCTTCCCATTCGTTTTCTTTGATCGAACCACGGCGCAGTTTGGAGGCGTCGAGCCGGCCTTCGGATGAGATGAAGCGCTCGACGAGTTCTTGTTTGGTCATCTCGAGCGAGAAGATCGCGATCGGGAGCCGCTCGTCTTTCGCCGCGGCGACGGCCATGTTGAGCGCCATCGACGTTTTTCCCATCGCCGGCCGCGCGGCGACGATGACCAAGTTGCCCGGCTGCCAGCCGGCCGTGTAGTCGTCGATGTCTCGGTAGCCGCTGGTGACGCCGGTGCGGTCGCCCTTGTGCTCGAAGCGCCGCTCGAGGTCCTGGAAGACACCCAGCAGCAGATCGCCCACCGGAGCAAACTTCTTGCTCGTTCCGCGATTGGTGACGTCGTATACGATCTGTTCGCTCGAATCGAGCGCCGCGGGAACATCGTCTTCGGCTTCGTAGCCGAGCTTGCTGATCTGCGTGCCGGCGTGGATCAAGCCGCGCAGCGACGACTTCTCGCGCACGATCTTGGCATAGTACTCTGCCGACGCGGCAGTCGCGACGGTGTCCATCAGCGACGACAAATAGGCGATGCCGCCGACTTTGTCGAGCATGCCCCGCGAACGCAGTTCCTCGGCCAGTGAGATCTTGTCGAGCGGTTCGCCGCGTTCGTTGAGCGCCAAAAGGGCGTGAAAAATCGTCTCGTGCAGGCTGGCGTAGAAATCTTCGGGGCGCACGATCTCGCTGACCGTCGCCATCATCTCCTTGTCGACGAGCACCGAACCCAGCAGCGCCATCTCGGCTTCTAAATTGTTGGGCGGGATCCGGTCGACGGCGGAGAGATATTGCGGAGCGTTCATCGCGCGCTCTTGCGCGCGCGGGTCAACGGCGGCAGCGGAACGCGCAAGCCGCACGCGGCGAGCGCATCGGCGACCGACGCAACCGGAATGACGGCGATGCCGTCGGGCGTCGCCTCGATCTCACGCGCGTTCTCTTTGGGAATGACGATCGCGCGCATCCCGGCCTGGCGCGCCGCATACAACTTTTCGACGACGCCGCCGATCGCACGCACGTTGCCGGCGATCGAGACTTCGCCGGTAACTGCCACGTCCTGCGGCAACGGCGTTTTCGTGAGCGCGGAATACAACGCCAAAAAGAACGCCAATCCCGCCGACGGGCCGTCGATGTTTCCGCCGCCCACGACGTTGACGTGAAGGTCGAAGTCGGCCGGATCGATCCCGGCGAGCGCGCGCACGATCGCCGTCGCATTGAAGACCGAGTCGCGCGACATCGACCCGGCGGTATCGTTGAAGCGCACGGCACCTTTGCGCGCTTCCCGGGCCGGGAACGCCGCCGCCTCGATCTCGATGATCGATCCGACGTAATGCATGACGCCCAAGCCGTGCATCTTGCCGATTTCCTTGCCGCGCCGTGCCCGCGCGAGGGTGTGCTGCGACAGCCGCCCGGCCTGCACCACGTCGATCACGTCTTCGTCGCGCACCATGAGCGCCCGCGTCCGCGCGCCCTGACGATACAGTGCGTGACCGTGCGCATCGGCCAGGATTTGCACCGCTTTGCGGCCCTCGATCGTATACGATGCGATCAGGGCCGGCACCGACTTGGCAATCTTCGTGCCCAGCCGTTCGGCGGCTTCCTCGACGATCCGGATCACTTGCGCCTGGGTGAGCGGCTCGAAGTAGACCGCAGCGCAGCGCGAACGGATCGCCGCATCAATGGCATCCGGGTCGCGGGTTGTCGCACCGATCAAAATGAAATCAGCCGGCGCGCCGTCGGCGAACAATTTCTTGACGTACGCCGGGACGCCGGGATCGTGTTCGTCGTAGTACGACGACTCGAACGTCACCCGCTTGTCTTCGAGGACTTTGAGCAGTTTGGTCTGCATCGTCGCGTCCATCTCGCCGATCTCATCGATGAACAGCACGCCGCCGTGTGCCCGGGTGACCAAGCCCAGCTTGGGCTCGGGGATGCCGCCCTCGGCGAACTCGCGCCGCGAACCCTGATAGATCGGGTCGTGCACGCTGCCCAGCAGCGGGTTCGTCGTTTCCCGATGATCGTAGCGCAGCGTCGTTCCGCTGGCTTCGACGAACGGAGCATCGGCGGCAAACGGCGCATGGGGCCGGGCCTTGGCGAGTTCGAGCGCCAGCCGCGCCACCGTCGTTTTGCCGACCCCGGGCGGGCCGTACAAAATGACATGCTGCGGATACGGCGAGGTCAGTTTGGCGATCAGCGCGCGAATCGCCGACTTCTGGCCCACGATCTCGCCCAGCGTGCGCGGCCGCAGAACGTCGAGCGCGGCCGTGTTGAGCTTGCGCCCGTCGAGCGCCGCGAGATCGTCGAGCTTGCGCTGCGTCGCCGGCGTTTCGGGGCCGGCTTCCTCGCGCAACGCCTCCAATTTGAGATCGCGCAGATACTCTTGATGGCGCAGCAACATCTTGGCGTTGATCTTGCGTTCGAGGCTCTCTTCGACGTTGCGCTGCGCGACGAGATCGGCCAGCGCGTCTTCGATCTCGCCGATGATCTTGCGATACTGCGGCTTTGCCGGCACCTTCTCGATGGTGGGGTCCTCGAAGACCAGCCGCTGCAACGCGAGCAGACGATCGGGCAACGCCGTCGACCGCATTTGCTTGAGCGTGCCGAGCTTCCCCGCGCGCAGCACGACTTTCTCGGGACCCAGCGCCGCCGAAAGCACGTCGAAGAGCGCCGCGACCTCGCGACGCACTCCTTCATCGCCGCCGTATTTACGGCGGAAGCGCCCGACGTGCGGATTCTCTTCCGAGTCAGCCACCGGAAAGGCCTACATCCTTAGCTTTGATTGACGACCTGCACCGATGTTTTCGCGACGATGTTGTTGCCCAAGCGAACTTGCACGGGATACGTTCCCAGCGCCTTGATGCCGTCTTTCATCTCGATCTTGTGCCGATCGATCGCGACGTTGAGCTGCTGGTGAATCGCGTCCGCCACTTGGGCGTTGGTGATGGTTCCGAACAGCCGGCCGTTGCCGCCGGCCTTCGCGGCGACCTTGAGCACCATCTGCTCCAGTTGGTCGGCGACTTCGCGCGAGTTCGCGACTTCTTCGGCTTGCCGCTTTTGCTTGGCG
The DNA here is from genome assembly GCA_050012475.1 of Candidatus Velthaea sp. Lineage (GTDB taxonomy): Bacteria > Vulcanimicrobiota > Vulcanimicrobiia > Vulcanimicrobiales > Vulcanimicrobiaceae > Velthaea. The sequence goes on along the minus strand of JBEKHC010000021.1, from coordinate 33,178 downwards.
CGATTTTGCTGCTCGAGCATTTTGAGGGCGCCGCCGGATGCTTCCGCGGCGAGATCCCGCGGAAAGAGATAGTTGTTCGCGTAGCCGTCGGCAACATTGACCACGGTCCCGCGCTTACCGAGCGACGCGACGTCGTTCAGCAAAATGACTTTCATACGTTCTGAAAAACCCTTCGACTATTCGGACGCGAACGGAAGAAATGCGATGATGCGGGCACGCTTGACGGCAACCGTCAAGCCGCGCTGATGGCGCGCACAGTTGCCCGAGATGCGCCGCGGCAAGATCTTGCCGCGTTCGCTGATGTACTTGCGCAAGCGCGTCGCATCCTTATAGTTGATGTCCGGCAGCTTGTCGGCGCAGAAATTACAAACCTTGCGCTTGGGACGGCGTTCTTTTTTGGCGGCTCCGCCGGTGCGCTTTTTGGCTGGTGGCATGACTCTTCTTTCATGTAGGTGGGTAACGGGCGCACGCGGCGCCCCTACACACGTCCCGGTTCGGGACGACCGCCGAAAGGGCGGATTTCGCCGAAAAAATGATCCCAAGCAAACACGGCTGCCGGGATCGCTCAAAGGCGCTCAAGTGAGTATACCGCTTCCGCGCCGCAATGGCTACCCCGGTCCCCAGGGAACGCGTCGGGCTTTCAGACGCGACGGCCGGCTTGGGCGAAGCCCAGCCGCGACCGGACGGCTTGGGCGAAGCCTGAAGGCTAACCCGTAGAGCAACCCACCTACCCTTCTCCGTCCTCGAAGGCCTCGAAACCGCCGCCGCCCCGGAGCTTGACCCGATGCATGGCCAGATATGCCCGACCGACCAGGGCCTCGCCGTTTCGGCCATCCTCGGGGTATCGGCTCAGCCCCAGGCTCGCGCTGATCTCGAGCTCGAAGCCCGGACCGGAGCCGAACGGTTCCTCGATCGCGCCGAGCAGACGCCGGGCGACGGCGCGCGCGGTGTCGTCCGAGAAGGTCGGCACGATGAAGATGAACTCATCGTTGCCCAGCCGGCCGACGAGATCTTCGGAACGGGCCAACTTGCGCATTCGCTCGGCCACCGTCTCGAGCGCCTGATCGCCGGCGGCATGACCGAAGCGGTCGTTGAAGCCCCGAAAGCCGTCGAGATCGATGAAGATCACGGCGAACGATGAGCCCGCAGCGTTCGCCTCGTTCACGCACTGCTCGAGCTTGAGGTTGATCGAATCGCGGTTAAATAGGCCGGTCAGCGCGTCGTGATGCGCCATATAGCGCACCCGCTCCTCGAATTTGCGCAGCCGGCGCTCTTCTTCCAGCCGCATGAGCAGTTCGCGCAGCGCGTGCGCGTTTTCCAGTTCGAGGTCGGTCCAGGGCCGGCTGCGCCCGCGCACGGTTTCCTGCCACGCCTCAAACGACGTTCGCGGCCGCAGCGCGCCGCCCGAACCGGGCTCTACGGGTTTGTCCGGATTGCCGGCCCAGCGAACCGTTTCGATGACCTCGCCGCGCACGAGCAGCAGGTAGTCGCCGTTTGGTTCCGACGAGCCGACGTACAGCGCTCCGCTCACTTTTTTAGCGTACGACTCGGCGCTCGAGTCGAGCGCACCCAGCGCATTCGACATCGCGACGCCGCGCGACGCCTGGCTGCGCAGTTTGTCGATTGCCGGCAACAGCTGCTCTTCCCCGACCACCTCGCCCTGCGTCGTCACGATATCGTCGATCCGCGCAATGAGTCCGTCCGCGTCGAACAGATTCAGCAGCCGCACGCGCGCGAAGGCCGCATCGACGAGCGATTTTGCCGCTTCGAGATCCTTGAGGCATTTCTCCAAGAGCTTGTGCGAACTCAAACGCAGCTTGAGCGCTGCATTGTCGGTTCTCAGCGCGATTTGCGAAGCCAGCATCTCACCGATGAGCTCGCAGACCGAACGGGTCGGCGTGTCGACGTGGTGCGCCTTGCGGTGGTGACAGGCGATCAGTCCCCACAGCCGATGTTCGACGACGATCGAAATGGTCAAGGACGAACCGACGCCCATGTTCTTGAGATACTCGATGTGCACCGGGGACGGACTGCGCAGGGCCGACCGCGTCAGATCCAGCGGACGTCCGGTGCGCGGGCCGATCTCGGGGACGATCGGCACGGGTTCGGACTTGACGTTGGCGATGAGGCGCAGGTGATTGAGTAAGAACAGCCGGCGCGCCTGCGCCGGAATATCGCTGGCTGGGAAACGCAGTCCCAAATAGGTGACCGTCGAGCCGGCCACGGCCTCCGCGATGACTTCGCCGTTCCAAGCTTCATCGAAACGGTAGACCATCACCCGGGAGAAGCCGCTGAGCTGGCGGATCTCCGTTGCAGCTACTTGCGCTAATTTGAGGATGCTCGACGCCCGCTCCATGTGCATGAGCGGCATGCGCAAGTGCGACGCAATATTGAGCGGTTCGAGCGAATGGACGCCGCGCTTGAGTTCGAGCTCGACGATGAGCACGCCGTCTTGCCGGTGCACGATGCAATTCATCTTGTGCGCCTTGTCGCCGACGAACATTCGAATGGGATCGGGGGTGAGCAGATCGTTCGTTCGAACGAGCGTCTCGAACGCCTCGAATTGCAGCCGCCCCACCACGCTGTCGAAGGGCCGGCCGAGCACGGTTTCGGGTTTGAGCCCGACGAGCGCATCGACGTTGCTGCTGACCTGCTGGACGATGAAGTCCGGCTCGGAGAGCGCGAAGAGCAAGCCGTGACTCTGAATGTGGCCGATGATATGAATCGGCTCTTGCGCGCACTGATCGAGATCGACCGAAAGAGAGCCCTCGGAAGACCCGTTCAGGAGGCTCGTTTTATGGCGGGCGGGCAAATCCAGAGAATCCGATCCTTGCGGAAAAATGCCGATTTCCCGCCATATTCCGGCCGGCGGCGCACCACCCTATCATGGCGATCGACCCAATCGCCGGCAACGCCGATCTGAGCGGGCCGGCCGCGTGGCTTAGGGCCGGTCCCCGGGGCTTCCTTCGTACGCGATCGCGTCGATCGTCACAGCGACGTCGCCAACGGGACGACGCCAGGTGACGACGTCGCCGACGCGGGCGCCCAGGAGCGCTTTGCCCAGCGGCGAGAGCGCGCTGATCCGGCCGGCGGGGACGTCCGCCTCGTCGGCGCCGACGATGGTGAACCGGCGCGGAGCCGCCGCGTCGACGCGCACGTCAACGGTCGCGCCGAACGCGACTACGCCGCGGTCGGCGGGCGGCTCGGGTACCACGATGTCCGCGATCAGATTTTCAAGGCGCTTGCGCTCAGCCGGACTCTGCGCGCGCTGCAGTTGCTCTTGGAGCAACGACCGGCCGGCAGGCGTCACCGGGACCGGAACGCCGGCGATGTGCGATTGAATAACGAGTTCGGGAACGTCATCGTCCCGGTCTTTGATGAAGGCGCGGCTCACTCGCGTCTTGTACCCGTTCCGAAGCGACCATGATGACCGTTTTGCACGTGATCTTCGGCACGTTCGTCCTGGTGGTCGCACCGGCGGCGCTTTTCGCGCGAAAGGGCGGTCGCTGGCATCGCCGCTGGGGCAAGGCTTTCATGGCCGCGATGGCTATGGTGCTCTTCACGGCCGGCTTCATGTGGCAGCCCAAAGGGCACATCTTCTTGCTCGCGCTGTCGTTCGTCAGCGCCTTTTATATCTTCAACGGCTTTCGGGTCATTTTACGCCGAAAACGCCGGCGCGAAGATGCGCTCGACAACGGCGTCGACATCGGCGCGGCATTCGTCACGATCCTGGCCGCGATCTGGCTGTTCTGGATCGCCGCGACGCCCCCAGATAAGCTCATGCGCAGCTTGTCGCCGATCATGGCGGGACTGGGTGGGATCGCGATTGCTTTCGCCCTCAACGATCTGCGCGGGATTTTCGGGCCGCGCTCACGCAACGGAACGCTGCTCGCGCACATGACCGCGATGATTGCGGCGTACATCTCGGCAGTCACCGCGTTCGTGGTCATCAACGCGCACGGCGTCCCGATGCAGCTGCGCTGGATCGTTCCGATCAGCATCGGAACGATCGTCATCTCGATCTTCGCGACGCCCTACCGGCTGCCGAAAATGTTTCCGCTCAAACCGAAACTCACGACGATTTTCGTGCGCGCAAAACACTGAACCGCGGGACCGTGCTGCCGCTGATCTCCCTGCAAGGCGTCAACGTTCACCTCGCCGGCCGTCACATTCTCAAAAACGTTACGTGGTCGCTGGGGGCCGGCGAACACTGGGCCTTCGTCGGCCCAAACGGTTCGGGCAAAAGCACCTTGTTGCGCGTCATCGCCGGGACGCAATGGATCGACTACGACGGCGCAAGCCGCACCTATTCGCCCGACGGCGTCCGGCTCGACTCCGTTACCCGCGCAGCGACGTGGATTCGCCATGTTTCCGCCGAACAACACGAACGCTACGTCCGCTTGGACCTTCCACTCGCCGGACGGGCGGTCATCGAGAGCGGTTTCGACGATTTGGTGTACATCGCGCGAACGCTCGACGTTCGGCAAACCGAACGTGTCGACGCGCTCATCGGCCATTTCGAGCTCGGCGACTTCGCTTCACGGCCGCTGCGCGAGCTGTCGTCGGGCCAGGTCCGGCGCCTGCTGATCGCGCGCGCGCTGGTCCGCGAACCGCGAGTGCTCATCCTCGATGAGTTCACCAACGGGTTGGACAGAGAAGCGCGCCGCGACGTGTTGGCGTTTCTGGACCGCATCGTAGGCTCGGTAGCGCTCATCGTCGCCTCCCACCGGCTGAGCGATTTCCCGACGGCGATCACCCACAGCGCAACCTTGCGCGACGGAACCGTTGCCGCGGCACCCGGCCGGCCGGCGGACCGGCGCCTCGCGCGCGCGAGCGGTCAGGTCGCCACCGATTCGCTGACGGACGCTCCGGTCTTGGTGCGGATCCGCCACGCCGACGTCTACCGCGGCCGGACACTGGTTCTGCGCCGCGTCGATTGGCAGCTCCGGCGCGGCGAGCACACCGCGATCCGCGGTGCGAACGGGGCCGGCAAGACCACCTTCGCGGGCCTGATCGCGGGCACGATCGCGCCGGCGACCGGCGCCGACGTGGTCCGCTTCGGCCTCCGCGAGCCGTTCGACATTTGGACACTCAAGGAGCGCGTGGCGCACGTTTCGGACGACTTGCAAATCGCCTACGACCGCGGCGAGACCGTCGAGGCGGTGATTGCCTCGGGCTTTCCATCGAGCATCGGACTGTTCGGCGAGCCGACCGCTGCCCAGCGGGCGGCGGTCGAAGAACTGATCGGCCGGATCGGGCTGGCATCGCTGCGCGGCCGGACCTTCACCCAGCTCTCCTTCGGCGAACGGCGCAAAGTCCTCATCGCGCGCAGCCTCGTGCGCCGGCCGGACATTTTCATCCTCGACGAGATCTGGAACGGGCTCGATACCGTTTTTCGGGGCGCCCTGCGGGCGCTGTTGGGCGATATGGCCAACGCCGGGACTACCCTCGTTGCGATCGCCCACGATGAGGACGACGATATCGTCGCGCTCACGCCGCGCATCTGCACGATCGAAAACGGCACGATTCGCGAAGAACGGCGGCCTCGTCCGGCCTAAACGGGCGCCCCGCGCAGCGCCTGAAGCGGTTTCCGCGGGCGTTTGGCCGATTGACGGACCCTACCCGAAACGAATGCCGCGCCGCGCGTTATAAAAGTCCAGGTAAAGGCCTTGCTTTGCGGCCATATGGAGAGTATGCTAGAGATGGCCTCTGGCCTTTTGGATAAAAACTTGGAGTTTGAAATGACATTTGATCAATGGATCGACGCGGTTAACACGGGCGTTCGGTCGCGTCTTGGATCCGAAGTCCGCACGGAAGAACTTTCCTGGGACTCGGCGATCTGGGTCACTGCCAAGGGTACCGCTGTGGCGTCGATTTCCGACGACGAAGCGACCGCGAAGCTTTCGTTCGACCAGGGCGATAAGTACTCGGTCGACTTTCGGCAAGCATCGGCTGCCCCGGAAGTTATTAGCGCAATGATCGCGGGACGCCTCGCCCGCTAGGCGATCTTCCCTAGATTTATACATTTGGCGAGCGCCGTCGGGCGACGCCGAACCGGTTGTCCGAGGTTTCGTGTCGGTTTTCGCGCGAAACCAGGACGGTAATGTATTCTTCGACATCGGCTCCCGCGACGTGGCTTTCCAGCATCGCCGCCCCGTTAGCCGCGAAATTCGGTAGCAACATCACGGTCAGCCGGACCGGAAACATGGTTTGTTGGGGTTACGACGGTCAATCGGCCGTCATCGAAATGACCGCTGAGGGGTCGTTGCGCGCAACGTTCATCGACTCCGAAAGCATCGACGAAGTCTCCGCTTCTCCCGCTGCCGCTGCTTATCGCACCGGCTCTACATACGCGCTCAATCGTGCCAGCTGCGGGCGAATGGTCGCCGACTTGGTTGATTTCTTCTCGGGTGTTCGCGAACCGAAGTTCCGCTTCATCGACGAGTATCCGCGTTAGCACGCCCAAGCCGCGACTGCTGTCGCGCTTTGTGAAAGCGTAGACGATTTTGGGTTGTCGCCGCTGCCGCTGCGTATGGCAGGGGTCTCGACGTCGCGCTCAATCGTGCCAGCTGCGGGCGATTGGTCGCCGAGCTGGTCCGTTGCTGCCCGGGTGTTCGCGCCGCTGCATCGGCGCCCACCCGCGTTAGCACGCCCAGTCCGGGTTCGCCGTTTCGTTTCTTCGGAGCCAAGGCTTAGAAGAGAGCGGAATTTTCTTTCGTCCTGGCTTGTTTCACGGCGGGCCGGGGGAGCATTTGGCCATCGGCGTGAAGCGCCCGACCCCATCGTCGGGACGCGGGGTCGCTACCGTTTGCGGGCTGCGATCGGCCGATTGTCCGCAGCGGCCAGCATCGAAGATCGCCCTGTCCGAAGCGGATCGTTGTCCGTTTGGCCAATTCTTTTCAAACGGAACCGGTATGACCGATTCGAGAGACGGCTGGGCCGGGCAGCTCGAGTGAATTGCTACGGCTTGGTAAACTTTGCAAGCAGGCCGGCCGAACACTGTGATATGAATCGTAAACATATTACAATCGCTGGGCTGCTCGGCTTGTTCTCTTTGGCTGCCTGCAGCGGCGGCGGTTCAAGCGTGTCCGGCGTCCCGAATGTCTCGAACACGGCGAACGGCGGCTCCTCGAAGATCGCCACGACGACGGTGACGTTTCGCATCCCCGCAGCGCCGGTGGGCACGTCGTCGACGCATCAGACGAAGTCGATCTCTCCGGGCACCGATAAGCTCACGCTCATTATCGACGGAACGAAAGCCTTCGATTCGCTCTCGATTTACAACACTGGCGGGCCGTACAGCTACACCAGCGCCGACGGCAACACCAAGCTGACACTCAACAATACCGCCAGCACGGGCTACTTCACATTTGCCGCAACGATCGACACGCTGCCCGGCTCACATACCTTCGGCGTCGTGCTGATCAGCGGAACGCCGGCGTACGTGCTGTCCGAAGGCCAGATCTCGTACGGAGCCATGCAGCCGGGCGTCAATGCGCCGCAGTCGCTCACGCTTAGCGGCACGATCGGCAGCGGGTACATCGAATGCGACACGGCGGCCAACAACGCGCTCAACAACGGCTGCGCCAACTCGTTCAATACGGCGACCGGCCTCTACAAGTTGACCGCTGTGGCCGCCGACTTCGACGGATTCCCGATCGTCGGCCAAGGAACCACTCCGTTCGACAACGGCTCCTTCAGTGTCGTGGAAACGACCACGCCCAGCCATATTCTCACGCTCACGAACAATGGACCGTTCACGACACCCGGAACGCAGCTTCTGGGGCTGAGCGGCTCATGGTACACCAACGGGTCGTTCGCCTACGGTCAACCGTTCAATGCCAAGTGCAACAGCCTTGGCACCGCAACGCTTGCGCTGGTGCTCAACAATTCGGGCACGCCGACAAGCCCGGTCACCGGGCAGACCTATTCAACCGGAACGAACTATCCGGTTCCCGGGACCCTGGCAGTCGGGTCCAAAACGACGAACTCGCACGGCAATCTCAACGCCGTGTACAATCTGGCAACCGTGAGTTGCGACGCAAACATGGTATTGACGATCCAATAGGGGAACACCAAGATCCGGACCTGGAGGCGAGCCTGAACCCAAGTCACGCCCTTCCCGCCGTCAAGAGCAGCGCATGCGCGTCCTCGTAACCGGCGCGACGGGATACATCGGCGGCAGGCTCGTTCCGGACCTCGTCGCCGCCGGGCACACCGTGCGCTGCGTCGCGCGCGAGCCGGCTCGGCTCGAGGGCCGGTTCGAGGACGTCGAGATCGTCCGCGGCGACGTGTTCGACGAGCAAGCGATGCGCGCGGCGCTGGCAGATGTCGAGGCCGCGTATTATCTCGTTCACTCCATGAGCGACGACCGGCGCGACTTCACCAGCAGCGACCGGCTCGCCGCCGAACGATTCGGCGGCGCCGCCCGCGCCGCGGGCGTGCGGCGCATCATCTTTCTCGGCGGCCTCGGCGTCGACGACGATGCCGGCTTGTCGCGTCACCTTCGAAGCCGTCACGAGGTCGGCGACTGCTTGCGCTCCGCCGGCGTCCCGGTGATCGAATTCCGCGCCGCGATCATCGTAGGCTCGGGCAGTGTGTCGTTCGAGATGATCCGGTACCTGACCGAGCGGCTGCCGGTGATGATCGCTCCGCGTTGGGTCGCGACCCGCTGTCAGCCCATCGGCGTTCGTGACGTGCTGGCCTACCTGATGGCCGCGCTCGGCCTTCCTGCTGGAGAGGGCCGCATCTTCGAGATCGGTGGAGCCGACATCGTTTCGTATCGCGAGATGATGCTGCGCTATGCGAAAGTCCGCGGCTTGACGCGCCGGATGTGGGTGGTCCCGCTGTTTACGCCGCGCTTGTCGTCCTATTGGGTCCACCTCGTCACGCCGATCCCAGCCTCGATCGCGCGTCCCCTCATCGAGGGACTGTATAATGAAGTCATCGTGCACGACGATGCCGCGCGCCGGACGTTTCCCGACATCGTCCCAGCGGGCTACGACCTCGCGCTGCGGCGAGCGCTGGACCGCTATCTCACGCCCGGACCGCAGACGACGTGGTTCGACGCTTTCGACGTTCGGACGCTGCCCGGCGAGTTCGCCGGACTCGAAGAGGGGATGCTCATCGACCGTCGCGAGCGCACGGCCAATGCCGCACCGCCGGCCGTCTTCACGGTCTTCGCCGGTTTGGGCGGCCGGCGCGGCTGGCTCTACGCCGATCGGCTGTGGTACTTGCGCGGCCTGCTCGACCGGCTCGTCGGCGGAATCGGCATCCGGCGGGGACGACGCTCGGCCACCGACCTGCGCGTCGGCGACGCCGTCGACTTCTGGCGCGTCGAGGCCTATCGGCCGCCGGATTTGCTGCGGCTGCGCGCCGAGATGAAGGTACCTGGCCGGGCGTGGCTGCAGTTCGAGGCGTTACCGCGCGAGGGCGGCGGAACGACCCTGCGGCAGACGGCGTTTTTCGAGCCGCGCGGCATCTTCGGCTATTTGTACTGGTTCAGCGTCCTGCCGTTCCACTCGCTCATTTTCGGCAACATGGCCGAACGCATCGCGGCCGAAGCCGTTGGCCTACACAATCCCCCCGCCGATGCTGCTGGACCGGGGCCGGATCTCGGCGACGCGGCGCCGGTAGTTCGAGGCGCGATAGACGGCCAGCGGGTCGATCGCCCCGCCGGCTTCGAGGCGGACCCGAGCAACGATCGGCCCGACGTCCGTCTCGAACGCTGACTTGAGCGTCTGGGTCGCCATGAGCGCGTCGTTCGCATCTTGATACCCGTCGAGCGCAGCCCGATCGACGAGCAGCGCCTGCGCGAAGGTGCGCACAACGGTGGTGCCGCTGACCATCAGGCTTTCGATCGGATCGGTCACGTTATGTGACTGGTCGAGCATGTATGCCGGCTCAAAGCCAGCCACCCGGTCGCGCGCGGCATCGACGAGTTCGTTGAAGACGAGAAACAGGCGATAGGGCTGGATTGCGCCGCTGTCGAGATCGTCGTCGCCGTACTTGCTGTCGTTGAAATGGAATCCAGCCAACTTGCCGCAGCCGATCAGCCGGGCCACGATCATCTCGATATTGACCGTCGGCGCATGATGCCCGAGATCGACCAAGCAAAGCGCCTTCGGGCCCAAGATCTGCGCCGCGACCAGGCTGCTGCCCCAATCCTGGATGACGGTCGAATAGAAGGCCGGCTCGAAGAGCTTGTGCTCGAGGTACATGCGCCAGTCTGACGGCAGCGCGCCGTAGATCGCGTGCGTGCTCTGCAAGTAGCGCTCGAAGGAGCGCCGGAAATGCTGTTGACCCGGAAAGCTCGAGCCGTCGCCGATCCACACCGTCAGCGCGCGGCTGCCAAGCTTCCGGCCGGCGTCGATGCAGGCTAGATTGTGCTCGACGGCCGCGGCCCGGACCGCCGAATCGGTGTGGGTCAGGCTGCCAAATTTGTAGGAAAGCGCGGCACCGGGCCGATCTTGAAACGTGTTCGAGTTGACCGCATCGAAGCTCAAGCCGAAGTGCGCCGCTTCGGCCCGCAGCGCCGCAAAATCGTCGACCCAGTCCCAGGGAAAGTGGACGGAGACCGCCGACGTGCAGCGCACGAGCTGGTTGATGACGGCGCAGTCTTGCAGCTTGTCGTGGATGTTGCGCGGCTCGCCGATGCCGGGGAAACGGGCGAACCGCGTGCCGCCGGTGCCGACGCCCCAGCTCGGGACGGCGACCGTAAAGGTGGCCACCGTACGCTTCACCGCCTCGATGTCGACGCCGCTGCGGGCCAGCCGTTCGCCGAGCGCGGTGTAGTCGCGCTCGAGCGCCGGAAGCCGGCGGGCATTGTCGGCGTAGACGAGCTCTGGGTCGATCGGTTGCGACTCGATGATCGTTGCCACGCTGGTCCTCTTTCGTCTAACGCCGGTGCGCTGGGCCATTCTTCGCGCTCACCGGTGACGTTTTCTCCACTGCCGTCGTAGATAGGTCAGGTCGACAGGCGAGCCAGCGACATCCCCGACATTTCCGAGCAAGAAGCTGGAGTCGTGTCACCCGTCACTGGACAAATTGCTAAAAACCCTCAAAGATCCCATTTTTTGATAAGTGTAAAAGCTTCCCTCATACCGTATATTTCACACATGACCTCGCCGGTTTTTTCCCGGCGCGCCGTTTTGGTGTAAGGGGTTACAGGAGTTCTTGATGATTGCGCACGATCTGGCCCCGCTTCGGACCTTTATCATCGAACGCCAATCGCTTATTGCGAAGGCGCTCCATTCGTTCCTCAACGAGAACCCGCTGATCCGCGTCGTCGGCGATGCGTCGACCGTGCGCGCCGAGGATCTGCAGCGAACGCGGCCGGATCTCATCGTGTTCGGCCTCGACAACGCCACGCACGACGTCACCGAGGCGCTGGCCGTCGCGCGCAGCGTCTGCCCCGAGGTTCGGTTCTGCGTTCTGTCGAGCTACGCGAACTCGGACGTCATGCAGCGCAGCATCGCGTCGGGCGCCGACGGATTCGTCGTCAAAGACATCTCCCCGAGCGAACTCGATGTCGCGTTTCGCGTCCTCGCCAGCGGCTCGAGCTACGTCGATCCGCGCGTCGCGGGCGGCATGCTCAAACGCCGCTATGCCTCGAATGCCGGTTCGGCCCTGGCCGATCTGACGCTGCGCGAAGCCGAGATTCTGCGCCTGATCGCAGGCGGGCTGGCAAACAAAGAGATCGGCGGAAAACTCAAGCTGTCCGAAAAGACGATCAAGAACTACGTCAGCCGGATCTTCTCCAAACTCAACGTCTCCGCGCGCACGCAAGCGGCGGTCTACGCGATCAAAGCCGGCTTCGTTTAGAACTCCGTCTCGGCTGCGTCACCGCGCGGCGATCAGCGGAGCGGCGGGGTTTGGGCTGAACGGCGCGAGTAAACCAGTGTAGCGTTTTTCCAGCGGCGGCGCGAACTCGCTGCTTTTGGCGGTTGCCAAGCCGAGTGCGCCGAGCGCCTCGACGAACTTGACGGCCGCGGTAACGCCATCGATGACCGGCGCGCCGATTGCATCGGCGATCTGCGCCGCGAGATCCGCCATGCCCGCACAGCCGAGCACGATCGCTTCCGCGCCGTCGACGCCCAGCGCCTGCCGGCAGGTTTCGACAATCGCGTGCTGCGCGCGCGAACCCGCGACGGCCAAGTCGAGCACGGGAACGTCCGCGGCGCGCACGCTGCGGCAGAAGCGCCGCATCCCGTAGCGTTCGGCCAGGTGCCAGGCCATGCCGCACGTGCGGCTCAGCGTGGTCACGACCGAAAAACTCGGCGCGATCAAGCTCGCGGCGTGCATCGCCGCTTCGGCGATGCCCAGCACCGGTCCGCGCGCGACTTCCCGCGCGGCGAACAAGCCGGGATCGCCGAAGCATGCGATGACGTACCCATCGCAGCCGTCGACCTCGCCGGACGCGATTTCGGCGAGCAGACCCGGCAGCGCCAGCGCTTCGTCGTACCAGCCTTCGATGGAAGGCGGTCCCATCGACGGATTCGCTGCCACGATCTGCGTTCCGGGCGCCGCGACGCGTCGCGCGCACTCGCCCATCATCGCGGTCATCGAAGCCGTCGTGTTGGGATTGATGAGCTTGATCTTCACGACGTCGCCGGCGCGGGCACGCCCGAGCCGAACGCCACCGGCCGCGCAAGCAGTCGATAGAACAGCGCGCCCAGTCCAACCCCGATGAACCACGAGAAATTCGCGAATCCGTGCAATGCCGGGACGATCACGCACAAGATCGCAATCAGCGCGGCCGGCGCGAGCGCGTACACGGCGCTCCGGTTCACGCCGTGTTCGTACCAGTAGCGCCCCGCCGGCGACATCGAAAACATATCGTCGACGGCGATCTGCTGGCGTTTGATGAGATAGAAATCGACGATCAAAATTCCGAACAGCGGGCCGATGAAGCTGCCCAAAATATCGAGCGTGTAATGGATCACCGCCGGGCTGTTGAACAGATTCCACGGCGTGATGAAGATCGAGGCCACGGCGGCGATCATCCCGCCGGCGCGCCAACTGATCTTGCTCGGCGCGACGTTGGAGAAATCGAACGCGGGCGAAACGAAATTCGCCACGATATTGATGCCGATCGTCGCGATCACGAACGTCAACGCACCGAGCACCACCGCGGTCGCGTTGTCGATCCGGCTGACCATCTCGACCGGATCGGTGATGATTTTTCCGAAGACCGGCTGCGTAGCGGCCGTCGTTATGACCGTGACGAGCGAGAACGCCAGAAAGTTCAGCGGCAGGCCCCAAAAGTTGCCGAGCTTCACCGCGCCGTAGCTTTTCCCGTAGCGCGAGAAGTCTCCGAAATTGAGCATTGGCCCGGAGAAATACGACACGACCAGCGCGATCGCCGTGATCATCACCGGCACGACTTCCCAGCCGTGGTACTTGACGGCGCTGAGATCCAAATGGATATTTTGCCAGCCGGCTTTATACACCAGCCACGCGGTGAGAGCGAACATTACCGCGTACACCGCAGGGCCGGCGAAATCGATGAACCGTTTGATCGCTTCCATGCCGTTCCAAAACACCAGCGCCTGCAGCACCCACAACGACATGAAGCCGAACCAGCCCAAGTACGACAAGCCGGCAAAGCCGTGCCGTGCAGCGTCGGCGTACGGCGCGACGTGAGGAAAGAACTTGATCGCGATCACCACGAACGCCGTCGATGCCAGATAGGTTTGGATGCCGTACCACGCTACCGCGATGAGTCCGCGAATCATCGCCGGCACGTTTGCCCCGAGCACGCCGAAAGTCGCCCGGCACATCACCGGATACGGCACGCCGTTGACCTGGCTCGGTTTCGCGACCAGATTGCAAAAGACGTTGACGATGCTGATGCCGATGATGAGCGCGACGAGTACTTCCCAACTCGTCAAGCCAAGCGCGAACAGACTTCCCGCAAACACATAGCCGCCGACACTGTGGACGTCGGACATCCAAAACGCGAAGATGTTGTACGCGCTCCAGTGTTGATCTTTGAGCGGAATGAGGTCGTCGTTGGCAAGGCGCGGACTATATCCGGCCGGCAGTTGCGTCTTAGTCGCTTGCTCGATTGGCTGTCCCATGCTTCCTCCCGAAAAGCGAGGGCGGTGCGCGGCGCGGCCGCGGCAAGTCCGATGTGTTCAGATGCGCGGACCGAACGTCTTTGGGCCAGGTGGATAGCGCTGCGCGCCGCGCGGACGGCGAAGGTTGAACGCAATGCGACCGCTCGCTCGCGCCCAAACTCCCCGCGACCACGACAGGTTATGGCCCTTCGATCACGCGCACGAAATGATCGGGATGAACATAGCCGGCCATCGCGGACACGACGGCGCGCGCGTCGACGCGCAAAAAGTTGCGCGCGTCGATTTGGCGCTGATCGAACGGGAAGCCGTTTTCCGCATCATCGAGCAAAGCTGCACCAATCGAGTTGATCGACGAATCTGCAATCACCGTTTGCCGGACCGTCGATGCTTTGGCCAAGGACAGCTCGAAGCTGCCGGCCGGTTCGGTTTGCATTCGTCTGATCTCGGCGTCGATGAGCGCGCCGATGCGCGCCTGGTTCGCCGGCAAGCACGCGTACTCGATCGAAAGCTCGTAGCGCTCCCGGCGCGGCTCGAGCTGAGAGGAAATCGAATACACCAACCCCGCGTTTTGGCGCAGGTCGCGAAAGAGCCGGCTCTGTTCGGGCCCCAGCGATCCGCCGCCCAGAATCGCATTGCCCAACAGCAAGGCGCTGACGTCGGGCGACGTGCGCGTGATGTCCACGATCTGCTGGAAGATCACCGAGTCCTGGGCGATCGGTAACGAAAGCCGGACCTCGCCCGGCGGATTGAGCGGCACCGGCGCGAGCCGCACGTCGGGCGCGCTGCCCGTCGCATGCCACGAACCGAATTCGCGTTCGATCGCGGCGCGCGCGACGTCGGGGGTGACGTTGCCGACGACGACGATCGTGGTCAGATCGGGCCGCATGGTTTTCGCGTAGTACGCCTTGACGTCGTCGAGGCTGAGCGCCGCCAGCGAGTCGACCGTCGGTTCCCGCAGTTCGGGATCGCCGGCCGGGAGCAACAGCCGCGCCGAGCGCCGGTTGGCGAGGGAACTGGAGCCATTGAGCGCGGTTTGCAGCTCTTCGGTCGCGTGTTGCCGCGCCAGGGTAAAGGTGGCCTGATCGAAACGCGGCCGAAGCTCGGCTTGGGCCAACAGTGCGACGGCGCGATCGAACGAGCGCGACGTCGACTGCAAGCCGAAACTCGTTCCGCCGGACACGTCCGAATCGGCGTCATCCTGCGCGCGTTGAAACGTGCGCCGATCCGCGTCGAGCGTCCCGTAGTCGTAGATCGCCGCGAGCACCGACGACACGCCGGCTTTGCTCACGCTTTCCTGCAGCACGGGGTTCGTTTTGACGCTGCCGTACAAAAACACCGAGTCCGAAATGGTTTCCGGCTGAACGACGAGCGTGATCCCGTTCGATAGCTTCATCTGCGCCGGGCGGCGGGTGGCGGCCGGAACGGTGATGTGCTCGACGAGCCGGTTGGCCCACTCCGGCAAGTGGGTGACGGGCGGCTGCGCGGCAAGCGGCTTCTCCGGCCCGGTCTGCGGCGGCGCCGCCTGCGCGTTCTGCGACGCGTCGGCCGACGGCGTGAGTGCGCCGACGATCGCTTGATCCGGCCGCAGATACTTCTTGGCAACGCGGTTGACGTCGGCTAGCGTCACGTTCGCGATAAGCTCCTGCTCGCGGACGATCGACGGCTCGCGATCGACGGCGATCGTCGTCGCCCAGTCCGATGCCAGCGACGCGATCGAGTTGCGGCTTTCCTCCTGGCCGGCGATCAACAGACGTTTGGTCGTCTCGAAGAGTTCGCTGGGAATACCGCCTCGCGCGTAGCCGGCGAGAATCTCCTCGAGCTGTTGCGACGCGCGCAGCGGATCTGCACCGGGACGCAAGGCGGCAGTGGCAAAGCCCAGCTGCGCTTCATCGACGTAGGGCAAAGAAACCCAATCGGCATCGAGTGCCGCGCCGGTGTCGACGAGCGAACGCAGCGGACTGCGTTGGGAGTCCAAAATTCCCTGCAGAACGAACGACGGCAAAAAGTCATCGCTGTCGACGCCGGGCAGGCGAAAGCCGACCGCCGCAAGCGGATACACCAGGGTCGTCGGGCGCGCCAAAACCGTGCGCCGCAGCGGCTCGAAATGCGCCACCGCGTGGGCCGGAACCGCGCGCCGCGGTATCGATTCGAAACGCGCTCGAATCCCCTCGAGCGTCTGAGCCGGATCGACGTCGCCCGCGACGACGAGCACCGCATTGTTCGGCGCGTACCAGCGGTTGTAAAATTCCTTGATGCGCGGTCCGGTGAGGCGGTCGAACGCGGCGCGCGTGCCGACGCCTTCGTGGCCATACGGCGTGTGCGCGTACGCGATCAGTTGCACGTCGCGAAAGAAATCGTTGCCCGGTTCGGATTGGTCGCGCAGCACTTCCTGCTCGATCGCCCCGCGCTCGTTTTCCCATTGCGCCTGCGCATCGAGGACGTCGCGCATCCGGTCGGATTCGATCCGCAGCACGGCGTCGAGATCCGCGGCCGGAACCGTGAATTGATAGTGCGTGGTCGAGTCGGTGGTCGCGGCGTTGAATTCACCGCCCAGCGCGGTCGCCACCGTGCCCAATTCGCTCGTCGAGAGATTCGGCGTGCCGCGGAACATCATGTGTTCTTGCGCGTGCGCCATGCCCGGAACGTCCGGCGGATCGTCGCGCGAACCCACCAAATAGGTGAGATCGGTCGAAACCACCGGTCCGATCGCGTTGCGCACGATGACGACGCGCAGCCCGTTCGCCAGCGTCGCCTTGAGCACGCCGCTTGCGCCGGCCGTCGGTTCGACGGGCGCGGCGGCAAGTATCAGCGCGCCGAGCAAGCACAGAAACGAGATGCGCAGCGCGCGGCATAGCGGAGAGGTGGGCATGATAGGAACGATCATACCGGCGCAACCTGCGGCCCACCTTGGTCCGCGCGAGGACGGTGAGGCTTCGCTACCGGCAACGGAGCTTCGAGGTCGATGCGGCGCCTCAGGCTCTTCGCATCAGCGGCCGTCGCGGTTTTGGTTGTACGGATTGCCGTAATTCGCGGCACTGCCGTTGAAGAGATTGGCGTTATAGCCGTTGCGGCCAAATGCGATGTTGCCGTTATCGCTGCCGTTGCCGTTGTTGGCGTACGCCAAGCTGCACTGGCCGCCGCTGCACGAAACCGTTTGACCGTTGTTGCCCGGATAGTACGAGTAGCCGTTTTGCGCGACGACGTGGCCGTCGCCGTACACGGCCGAGCCGTCGGGCAAATATCCCGAGATCGTGTCGGCTTGCGCGTTCTTGTGCGCGACGTTTGCTTCGATCGCGAGGCCGGCGATGGCCGCCGCGCCGAGGATGATGTTGCGCGTCGAGGCGGCGCTGTCGGCCGACGCCGGCGCGATGGTGGAAAGGCTGAGCGTTCCGGCAGCCGCGAGGGTGGCGAGGGTCAGTTGCAATTTGTTCATGGACGTTTGTCCTCCCACGCGTATCCTCGCGCCGGGGGCTGCGGATTTGCTTTGAACCGCATGAGAACCGGATGAGGATGCGGATCAGGAGCCGCGTTCGTCGAGCCAGGCGGCGATATCGCGGATCTCGGGCAACGTGATCGCATGCCCGTGCGCATACTGACGCACGGTGAGTTCGGCGCCGCTGCGGTCGCGCAGGTAGGCCTCGCTTCGCTGCACCAGGTCGGGTGGAATGACATCATCGAGCGAACCACGCGCATAAAAAATCGGCCGCCCCTGGAACCGGCCCGGCTCGGCGGCGATCCCGCTCTCCAACGGAAGCGCGCCGCTGAGCAGCACGGCGCCCGCGAAGCGCGCGGGATCGGACAACAGCAACGCGCCGGCCATCATCATTCCGGCGCTGAAGCCCACGAGGTAACATGGCCGGCGCGCCGCCGGAGGAGCGCTGGCGTCGAGCCAGGCCCGCAGCGTCGTCACCGACGCGCGCAGGCTTTTGCCGATCGGCCGCGCGATGCCGCGGTTCTCGAACCAGGTGAAGCCGCCGCCGTCGACGTCGACGAGTGCCCGGAGGCTGACGTAGGCAAAACGAGGCGGCAGCCGTTCGATGACCGGCAGCAAATCGTGCTCGTCGGCGCCGCGCCCGTGCAAGACCACGACGAGTGGGACGTGTGGACCATCTTTTGACGGACGCCGCCATACCGCAATCACGTTCGGCATCGCTCGGGATGCGAACGGCGGCAATAAATGGAAGGGGGACGCCATGAAACGACTCCGGCTGTGGAAAACGGCAGCGGCGTGCGCGTTCCTCTCGGCGGTGGCGCTCCTAACCCCGCGCGCAAGCGATGCTCAAACATGGCGCTGGACATATGTGACCCAAAACGCGAACGGGCCGCCGTTCGTCGCGCAATCGACGGTTGCGATCGATGCCCAAAGCGTGCACATGACCTATAGCATCCCGTTGCAAAAGCGTCAGGTGGTCATCGAGTCGTGCGTTGCCGCCCTGCAGGACGTCATCGATGCAACGACGGTGCGCAATGCCGGCACGACCTATTTTTTGATTCGTTTCAAACCTTCTCACGGTGCGGCTTGCGGTTCGGGCCGCCGTCCCGCGGTCGCCCTGCCCGCCGATGACGACAACTACGTCCGCAACGTCGCAACCGAGGTAGGACGCCAGCTGCACACCGCCGGAGCCAAACCCCAGCCGTCCGCCGATGTGGTCGCGCGGGCAGCCACCGCAGCTCCGACGGCCAAACCTACGCCGGCCGCCACCGCCAAGCCCAACCTGGCCCCGACGGCCAAACCCACGCCCGAACCCACGGAGACGGCCCCGGCCACGGTCAAACCAACCGCCGAGCCGACCCTCACGCCCTCGCCATCACCCTCGCCGGCGCGCGCGGCGGTGCAGGATTGGGTCGAAAACGACGGCCTGTTCTGGTTCATCCGGATCCGGAACCTCAGTCGCGGACCGCTGCGGCCGGCGGGCGAGGTGTTCGATTGCCGGAACGTCGAGACCGGCTGCGGACCCTTCATGCACACCGAGCTCGAACCGGGCGGCACGGCCACGGTCGCGGTGATCGCCGCAGCGACTCGCTCGGAAGCGCCGGCATTCGAATACCGCTATACGATAAGCGACGGCGGTCTGGACATCGCCGGCTCCGGCGCGTCCACCAAGCTGCCGCCGCGCCAAAGCGTACGGATGACGGCCAAAGATCTGCGCTCGGCGCAGGAACTCGCGCTCTCGCAACTGCGGTCGCCGCGTGACACCCCCGCACCGATCCTTCCGGCCCGGCTGATCAAGCGCGGCTCGTCGCGATTGGCGATTGGGGAGACCGGGACCGCCGTGGTGCGAGTGACGATCGCCGACGACGGCACCCCGCAGGAAGTCTCGATCGTTTCGATCACCAACAAGGCGCTCACCGCTGCAGCGATCGAAACCGCGGTTTCCTCAACGTATGTCCCCGCGACACAAAACGGCCGTGCCGTCGCCGCAAAGTACATCGCGACGTTCTCGTTCGACGGTCAAGACCCGGCGCTGTCTTCGGTGCCGGTGTGGAAGCGGCCGCCGTCGCCCACACCGGAGGCGTCGCCGTCGCCCACGCCGAGTTTGACCGATCCAAGTCCCGGAGCGCCAACGTCGAGCGGGCCGAGTTCGTCAGCATCGAGCCCGCAGCTCTAGCACGAGGGCTTCGCCCAATCCGCGGGCCGGCGGGCGAGCGAAGCCGCGGGCGCCCATCCCGGCGACGGGCGGCTCGAGTCCGTTCCTCTCGTGCTTGTCTGCACCGCTCGAACGGCGTAGAGTAGCAGCGATGCTCGATGCCTTGTTTTCCACCAACCGCGCAGCGCTCGACACGGCGATGCTGATCCTGCGGGTGGGGCTCGCCGTCGTGATGTTTCCGCACGGCGCACAAAAAATGTTGGGTTGGTTCGGCGGCCAGGGGTTCGGCGGTACGCTGCACGGACTCACCGGCATGCTGCACGTGCCGGCACCGCTCGCCGTGCTGGTAATTTTGGTCGAGTTCTTTGGACCGCTGCTGCTAGTCGTCGGATTGCTGACGCGGGTCGCCGCGCTTGGGATCGCGATCGACATGCTCGTCGCAATGCTCAAAGTTCATCTGGCAAACGGGTTCTTTGCGAACTGGAGCGGCCAGCAACGGGGCGAAGGAATCGAGTACTTCATTTATGCCGTCGTCGTGGCCGTCGCCGTCGCGATTGTCGGCGCCGGATCGTACTCCGTCGACGCAGCGATCGCGCAGCGGGAGGCCCGATAGGAATGGCCCGTTTCCCGGCAGTCTTTTTCGGTCACGGTAGCCCCATGAACGCGCTCGAGGACAACGTGTATACCCAAGCCTGGGCGGCACTGGGTGCGCACATCCCGCGGCCGCGCGCGATTCTCGCGATCTCAGCGCACTGGTATGTCGACGGCACCCGCGTTACCGCGATGGACCGGCCGCCGACGATCCACGATTTCGGCGGCTTTCCGCGGCCGCTCCAGGAGTTTCTCTATCCGGCGCCCGGCGATCCGGCGTTCGCGGCGGAACTCGTGCAATCGCTGGCCCCGATGGCCGTGAGCGCCGACGAGCGCTGGGGACTGGACCACGGCACGTGGTCGGTTCTCACCCACGTTTACCCGCACGCCGACGTTCCCGTCGTCCAGCTGAGCATGAATGCGAATGAACCGGCGGCCTTTCACTACGAACTCGGACGGCGATTGGCGCGCTGGCGCGACGACGACGTGTTGCTGGTCGCGAGCGGAAACGTCGTGCACAATCTGCCCGTCATGTTCGGGCGGCCGCCCGCCGACGATTGGGCCGGGCGGTTCGAACAACGCGTTCGCGCGCTTGCGCGCGACTTTGACGTCCAGCCGCTCATCGATTTTGACGAACTAGGTCCCGACGCTGCGCGCTCGATTCCGACCCCCGAACATTTCTTGCCGCTGCTCTACATCTTGGGCGCACGCCAAGCCGATGATGCGATCACCTTTCCGACTGCCGGCATCATCGCGGGCGCACTATCGATGCTCTCGGTGCGGGTCGGATAAGGCTTGCGCCGGATCGTCGCTGCTCTCGCATGCGTCTGCGCGCTGGTCGTAGCGGCGGCCGGAGTCGCCGGTGCCGCGCCCGACGCCGGCGCGGGCGGCCCGGCATCGCCCCTGCCCAAAGCGCAAACGGTCGCAACGCATCACACGGCGCGCATCGGAAGGCGCACGATCGCGTACACCGCGACCGCCGGAACCATCATCCTCACCGACGCCAAGGACGAGCCGGCGGCCAGCGTCTTCTACGTCGCCTATACCGCGAACGGCATGGGGCCTAGCGCACTTCGCCCGATCACGTTTGCCTACAACGGCGGCCCCGGCGCAGCGTCCGCGCTCATCCATATGGGTGCCTTCGGTCCGCGTATGGTCGTGACCGCGAACGGCGCCGTGACGCCGCCCCCGCCCTACGACGTCGTCGACAACCCCAACAGCCTGCTCGACACGAGCGATCTGGTGTTTATCGACCCAGTCGGCACCGGGTTCAGTCGCGTCACCGGCCGCGGCAGCGCGAAGGACTTCTACGGCGTCGAACAAGACGGCCGGGCGTTCGCGCAATTCATCCGCCGTTACATCACCGCCAGCGACCGTTGGAATTCACCCAAGTTCCTGGCCGGCGAAAGTTACGGCACCGCACGTTCGGCAGTCTTGGCGAACATGCTGCAGAACGAGGGCATCAGTCTCTCCGGCGTGGTGTTGATGTCGACGGTGCTCGACTACGACACGATCGCGACGCAGCCCGGCAACGATTTGCCCTATTGGCTGTTTCTGCCCAGCGAAACCGCAATTGCCGCGTATCATCACAAACTTGCGCGGCCGCCCGCCGATCTGCCGGCGTTGCTGCAAACGGTCCGCGCGTTTGCCGAAGGCCCGTACCTGGGCGCCTTAGCCAAAGGCGCGAACCTTGCACCGGCCGAACGCGACGCAGTCGCACAACAATTGCATGCCGACACCGGGTTGCCGCTCGACTACGTGCTGCGTTCACGCTTGCGCGTCGACCCGGACCGCTTCGAGAAGCAGCTCTTGAACGCAACGGACGAAACGATCGGCCGATTCGACGCGCGATTTCGCGGCTTCGATGTCGATCCGGTCGCCGACCGCGCCGAAACCGATCCCAGCGCCGATGCCGTTTTTGGCGCGTTCACCGCGGCC
The DNA here is from genome assembly GCA_050012475.1 of Candidatus Velthaea sp. Lineage (GTDB taxonomy): Bacteria > Vulcanimicrobiota > Vulcanimicrobiia > Vulcanimicrobiales > Vulcanimicrobiaceae > Velthaea. The sequence goes on along the minus strand of JBEKHC010000021.1, from coordinate 10,980 downwards.
TTCAATGCGTACGTCCGCAACGAACTTCACTATCAGACCGACGCGCGCTACGAATTCCTCAGCTCCGACGTCTTCCGGCAGTGGCAGTGGCATCGCGGCGACAACGGCAGCATCGCCGGCGTCAACGTCTTGGGCGAGTTACGCAATGTGCTGACGGCGAACCCGTATCTGCGCGTTTTCTCAGCCAACGGCATCTACGATCTCGCCACGCCGTTTTTCGCGACCGAATATTCGCTGGCCCACCTGGGCCTGGCTCCGGAACTGCAAGGACATATCACGTTCGGCTACTATCCGGCGGGCCACATGATCTACCTCAACCCCGTCGCGCATGCGGCGCTCAAAGCCGATCTCGTCCAATTCTATCGCTGAACGAACGCCCGCGGTCGCGGATCAAACCGGCGTGAGGATGTGGAGCAAGCGATGTGCGATGAGATCGTTGGTCTGCTGACCATAAGCCGTCATGTGCGCGGACGTCATGTGCGAGCGCAGCGCTTCGGGTCCAGCCCATTTTTCCACCACCGCGAACGTGTCGGGACCGAGCGCTGCCTGCACGTCCGCGAAGCCGTCGACGTCGACGGTCGCCGTGTATTCGAGGCAGCCCGGTTCGGCATGGACGTTGGGTACGTTCGCCTTGAACGCCGCGAGCACTGCGGCGCGCTGTCCGGGTTTAGCGGTTATCAGAGCAATGAGATGAATCATGCGGCAACCGTTCCGCATGCGAACCGTCGTCCCCCGCGGTCAACAGCTGCGCGAGAGCACCGCGCGCGCATGACTGCCGCCGTGCGGACGCTTCGTCACATGGAATTCTTCGGTCAATTGGGCGACGATGAACAGACCGCGGCCGCGTTCGCTCAGCACGTCGAGCGGCAAACGCGGTGAATAGCGAAAGCCCGGCCCGCCGTCGAGGATATGCAGGACCGGCAGCGCACCGCTGGCATCGAGCGTGACGTCGACCCATTTCGCGGCGTAGCGCACGACGTTGCCGAGCAGCTCGGCAAACACCAGTTCCGCGTTCGCGACGCCCGCATCGGTAAGCGGAACGCGCTGCAGTTCGCTGACCAACTCGGCCCGCACGTCGCGCGCGGCGACCGCGTCGCGCGCGTCGAACGACCAGTGCGAGAGCCGCTCGCGGGCGAGATCCCGCTCGACGTGCGCGACGCTGAGAATCGCGATGTCGTCGGGCGATGCGCCGTCGATCACCGCATCGTGAATGGCCAAGGCGACGTTGCTGGACGCGCGAACGGCGTCGCTGTTCATCGCCCGCCGCACGCCGGCTTCGCCTGCGATCGGATCGCGCGTCGCCTCGGTCAGACCGTCGGTGTACAGCACCAGCAGCGAGCCTAGCGGCATACTGATGAGATTCACGGTTCGTTCGACGTGAAAGGGCAAACCCAGCGGCGCGCCCGAGGCGGCGAGTTCGACGATCGTGCCGTCGGGGCTGCGGAGCAACGGCGGCGGATGTCCGGCCGACGCATACGAAATCAACGCCGTGATCGGATCGAAAACGGCGACGAACGCGGTGACGATGCTGTCTTGACTCTCCGTGCGCAGGGTGCGATGCGCGGCGTCGAGCATGACCGCCGGATCCGGATTGATTTGCGCGGCACCGCGAAACGTATGGCGCACCGTCGCCATCGCGACCGCGGCGTCGAGTCCCGAACCGCAAACGTCGCCGATCGAAAGAACGACCCGCCCGTCGGCGAGCTGCATCGCGTCGTACCAATCGCCGCCGACTTGCGCCTCGTCCATCCCGGGGCGATAGAACGCACCGAAGGTCAGCCCGGGAACCCGCGGCAGCCGCCGCGGCAGCGCGGCTTGCTGAAAGCGTTGCGTAACCTTGCGCTCGTGGCCCGCAGCCGGCGCCACGGTCGTCACGGTCTTCGAGCATTCGCGGCTGCGCAGCAAGCTCTGGACGCGCGCTTGCAATTCGCCCCGGTCGAGCGAGCGCAACGCGAGGTCATCGACGATATCCCACAGCGCTGCGTCCATTGCGGCGACGCTGCATCGATCGCTCAACAGCAGCACCGGCAGCAGCACCGGCTCGCAACGCCGGCGCTCACGCGCGATCTGCGCGGCGACGCTCGCGAGTCCGGCGCCGTCGGCGATGATGAGATCCGTGTCGCCGTCGGGGTCGTTCGCCGCGGTGTGCGGGCTAGGCAAAGAGAAACGAACTTCGTGCTGCGGAATGAGGCATTGGGCGATTTGCGTCCGGCTTTCGCGGCTCGAAAGCAAGAGCACGATATCGCTCACCGATCAATCGGCCGCGGTCAGCATTCGATCGATTTCACTTTTCGCTCCGGTCGGCCGGCGATCGCTTTACTCGCGGCTGCGCACGAGTACAACGCCCTGTGGGCCATACGCTTCCTCCGAAAACGCCCCCCGAAAGTCCTCGCGAGGAGAAACAGCTTAGGGCGTCCTACCCGAATGAATAGCATGTCTAACGGAATTTCGCCAATTTCGCCGCGATTCGCCGCCGGTGCGCGCTGGGGAAGTCGAGAATGGGCGGCCGCCGAGCTTTGCCCGGCGACTGATGATGCGCGGCTCGGCGCACAGCGTTGAACGGCACCGATCGGCGAAGCACAATCCTAAGATTTCGCCGAGCGAAGCCGAGAGGAATCGATTTAGGCGCGCGGACGCATTTGACGGACGGCTTCGCCGGGAAGCAGTCCATCGAGGTCGTGCTCGGCGTCGAGCCAAACGTAGCGGCCGTCGCCGACGTGCAGCGCGAACGTCGACGCATCGATGCGGACGAAGAAACCGTTGAACGCTTCGCCGCGCCAAGCGCGGAGATGCGCCGGAGCAAGCGTTGTGCCGTCGGGCGTCAAACGCGCGAGCGCGCGCTCGAGCTGCGCGAGCCGTTCGCGATTCGAGCGTGCCGGAGCCGAAATCTGCCGACCGTCCATAGGTCTATGGTACCGGATACGCCGGCCAGGACGAGCGAGACCTTGGTCGACTTGCCGTAGGCGAAGCGGCGCATATCATGCGAAAAGGCGACGGCGAACGGCTGCGGCGAAGCCGAAACCCGACGCGTTGCGCGAGACGCAAGCGGCTTGGAGGGGAGCAGCGATGACCCCATTGGATTTGAGCGCGCGTCCGCCGCGCGCGGCCCGCGAGACGCTGCTGGGCTTTTACCTGTTGCCGCGCACCATCGACAAGCTGCGAGCCGAGCTGCCGGGTGGAAACATGGGCGCCTACCTGAATCACGACACGGGCTTCAGCGCATTCGTCGTGCGGCGCTTAGGGCTCCAAATGGATGAATTCCGCGCAGCCGTCGCTCAGGCCGCCGACGAAGGCGAAGTCGTCGCCTGGCTCGCGGCGCGCATCGATCCTTCGAACGCGCCGGCGATGAACGCGAAGCTCGAATCGTTCGTGGTCGACCGCATGTCGCCCGCCGATCAGGAACTGGTGCGCCAACGCCATCCTGTCCTCGCCGTGCACCCCGAGCTGGCGAAGATGCTGGACATTCTCGACGCCGACGATCGCCACGCGTTTTCGCCGTTGTGACCAGCGCAACGGCCCGCGACTTCGACCGCGCGCTCCAGGCGGCCGCCGACGATGTGTTACGCGCGGCAGTCGAACGAGAAAACGGCGTACCCGGTGTGGTCGCGATGGTGACCGACCGAACGCAAACGCGCTACGCCGGTGCAGCCGGACGGCGCGGCTTGGAACGCGAAACGCCGATGACGAACGACACGGTGCTCTGCCTCTACTCGTGCAGCAAAGCGATCACGTCGGTTGCGGTGATGCAGCTCGTCGAGCATGGTTTGCTCCGGCTCGACGATCCCGCGCGTACCTACGTTCCCGAAATCGCCGAAAGCCGGGTGCTCGAAGGGTTCGACGCCGATGGCGAACCGCTGCTGCGCGATCCGGTCAGCGACGTCACCATCGAACAGTTGCTGCTGCACACGTCGGGATTCGGGTACGACATGTTCAGTCCCGATCTCGTGCGCTACGGCAAGGCGCGCGGCGTTCCCAGCGTCGTGAGCGGGATGGCGGCAGCGCTCGCGACGCCGCTGTTGTTCGATCCCGGGACGCGCTGGGAATACGGCATCAGCATCGATTGGGCCGGCAGAATCGTCGAGGCCGTGCGCGGAAAGCGGCTTGGTGACGTGTTGCGCGAGCACGTGTTCGCGCCGCTCGACATGCGCGAGACCGGGTTTCGCTTGACGCCCGAACTGCGCGCACGCCGCGCCACCATTCACCTCCGCGCGGCGGACGGAACGCTGCGCGCCAAGCCGCTCATCGAACTCCCGCAAGATCCGCAGCTGGAGATGGGCGGTCACGGACTGTACGGCACGGCGGCCGATTTCGTCAAGTTCATCCGCATGATCCTGAACGACGGCGCCGCCCCCGATGGCGACCGCGTCTTGCAGCCGCACACGGTCGAGCGGATGGCGCGCAACGGACTCGGAGCGCTCAAGGTTCGGCCGCTGCCCGGCGCGCTGCCGCGCGAGTCCAACGCCCTCGACTTCTTTCCGGGCCTTTCCAAGTCGTGGGGATACGGGTGGATGATCAACGACGACACCGCGCCCACCGGCCGGCCCGCGGGCGAACTGGGCTGGGCCGGAATCGCCAATCTCTTTTATTGGATCGATCGGCGGAACGGGCTCGGCGGCTTCTGGGCGACGCAAATCTTCCCGTTCATCGACCCGGTCTCGTTTCCGGCCTATCTCGACTTCGAATCGGCGGTGTACCGCTGTTTGCGCGCCGCTCAACGCTGATCGATGTCGACGCGGCACGTCCCCGCATAAAAGGCATCGCCGACGAGGAGCTGCAGCGGCGCGCCGGCGACGACCGCCGCGTCTTTCCCGTGGTGAAACGTGTTGTACACGCCCGCCGCAGTCCCGATGTAGTATGGCAGGTAGCCGATGAGGCCGGCGCTCGAACTGCCGGCGCGAACGAAGGAGGCGGCGTGTCCGTCGCCGCCCGGCAACAGCGTGACCGGAACGTGGACGCCGTCCGCGCGTTCGAGATAGCGAGCCTCGAGGACGAGGTACCCCGAATGTCCTTGGCTCTTGGAGTGGTCGAGCGTTGCGATCAATCCAATGCCGTTCGTGCCCGCCGGAATGGTCACGCCGTCGCTGGTCACCGGACCAGTCGTCGCAAAGTGAAACATCTCGCCTGCTTTGACTTTCTTCGTGTCGATCGTCGCGCTGAGTCCGGCCGCGACTTGCGGACATGCCGGGCCGCCCGACGCCGGCGCGGCGGGCTGGCTCTGGGCGCCGGTCGCGCCGCACAGCGCACCGGCGAAGGCCAAGGAGGCAAACGCAAAGCACGCGGGACGAAAGATGCGGTGCGAGATCATGAGGCGTTTCTTTCCCCGTCGATGACGGCGCCTCGCGCAGGCAAGTGCACAGCTGGTGCCGAGGCGTCGCGATGAGATTCTCACTGGGCGTGAACTATTGGCCGCGGCGTTCGGCGACCGCGATGTGGCAGCGCTTCGACGCTGGAGAGATCGGCGCGGATTTCGCCCAAATTGCCGCGCTGGGACTCGATACGGTTCGTTTCTTCCTGCGCTGGGATGCCTTTGCGCCGCAGCCCGACCGCATCGATGGGCTCATGCTCGACCGGCTCGAAACCGTCATGTCGCTCGCGGGCGACAACGGTTTGCGCGCGCTGCCGGTGCTCTTCTGCGGCCACGCGCACGGCGCCAACTATCTGCCGGATTGGGCGCTCGACCGGCACGCGCCGCGCGGCCGGTTTCGGACGTTCACCGGCGAACGTGAATCGGCGTTCGGCTGCGGCGATCTGTATCGCGGCGCTTTGCTCGAAGCCCAGCTCGTCTTCGCGCGCGCTGCAGCGCAGCGGTTGCGCGCGCATCCCGCGCTTTTCGCCTGGGATATCGGCCATCGCTTCAGCGACGTGCGCGAACCGTCGCACGCGATGGTGACGTCCGGCGAGCACTCGAAAGCGCCGGCCGACGAAGCCGTCGTCGCGAACTGGAGCCGCCGGTTGACCCACGCGTTGCGCGAAGCGGACACGGTGCCGGTGACGGCCGGAACGTTCAGCGGCGATCTCACGACCGACCGCAGCATTCGGCTGGGATCGCTTTGTGTGCCGTTCGGCTTTGCGTCGATGCAGGGCGACACCGTGTCGACGGCGATCGCGCGCAATCGGCTCGACCCCGAGGTGATGCCGTTTCTGGCGATGCTGACCGCGGCGTTTTCACTGCAGCCGGTGCTGGTCACGGGCTTCGGCAACCCGACCTGCCCGCCGGACAAGTTCTCGGCCCTAGAGCGATTCGCTCTACCGGGCGACCCGCCGCCGTTGGAGGTATCGCCGGACGATCCGGTCTTCGCCACCTACCCGTGCCTGACCGAAGACGAACAGGCATTCATGGGTGCGAACGTGCTCGATCGGCTGCACGCCGACGGCCGGCTCGGCGCGTCTTGGTGGTGTTGGGCCGACTATCCCGACGACATCCGCAGCTCCGCGCCGTTCGTCGACTTCGGCCATGAGTGCACGCTGGGCATCGTGCGCAGCGACGGCAGCGAAAAGCCCGTCGCTGCGACGCTCGCGGCGTTCGCCCGGCAAGCGCGAACGGTCGTCGCGCCGCGCGACATGCCGATGATCGCGAGCGCGTACTACTATCGCACGCTGCCCACGAGCATGAAGACCTTATACGAAGCGTTTCTTCGCTTCGTCGCCGAGCGGCGAGCCGGGGGTTAACACGTTCAGCGCGGCGTTTAGGCTTCGCCAAATCGTCTCACACGAGGACCACGCGCGCCGCGTCGCGCAGTGCGTTCGGATGAGCAGTTCGGTGATCGCCGAAGTCGTGGCCGCCTTCGTCGATGAGCGCGACGGCGGAAATCTCGCCGGCGTCGTTCTCGATCGGTCCGATCTGAGCGAAACCCAAATGCAATCGATCGCCGCGCAGCTGGGCTACTCCGAAACGGCGTTCATCAGCGAATTGCACGACGGTTTTCGCTTCGACGTCTTCACGCCCAAGGTGCGCGTTCCCGACTGCGGCCACGCAACCGTCGCGGCGTTCGGCCTGCTTGCCCAGCGCGGGCGTTTCAGCAATTCGACGATCAAACATACGATCGCCGGCCCGCGGGTCATTCGATTCGAAGGTGACGGGCGCGTCTTCATGCAGCAGCTTCCGGCCCGTTACGCGCCCGGCCCGGATCCACGGACGATCGCGGCGTCGCTCGGCCTGAGCGAGGCGACGGCGTTTGTCTCATCGCCGACGATCGCGCGTCACGACACGGCGTTCTTGCTCGTGCCGCTGCCGCACACCGGGATGTTGGCGGCCGTCGTGCCGAACATGCGCGCCATCGAGGCGATCTCCCAGACCGCCGACGTAGCAGGCTACTATGTATTCGCACCCGCCGATGATCCGACGTTCGATGCAACGATCCGGATGTTCGCGCCGCGCGTCGGCATCCCCGAAGAATCCGCGACCGGAATGGCGGCGGGTCTGCTCGCCGCGTTCCTGCACGACTGCGCCGGGCGCACGACGGATCGTTTCACGTTCGATCAAGGCACGTTCATGCATCCGCCGTCGCCGAGCCGGCTGAGCGCGATCCTGGGCCTGGAAAACAACGCGATCGCGGATGTCTGGGTCGGCGGCCACGCGCGGATGCGCAGCACCCGTACGCTCGAAGTCTAGCGCGCACGGCCCGGTGCGGGAACGGCGACGGACGCGCCGCCGCCGACGGCAATCGCGACGTTTCCGGGCTGCTCGCCTTCGTTCGGCGGAACGAGTTGAAACTCGAACGTTTTCACCCCGCCGGGCGGCGCGGTGAACGAGACCGTTTGCGGCGAGCATAGGCCGTCGGCGCAGAACGACGCGACCCAATGCGGACGCAGGCCTCGGGCTTGCAGCGTCACCGGGCGGTCCGCGGGCGCGGCGACCACGAGGCGGTATTTGAGCGTCGAAGCCAAACTGCCGGGCAGGTCCGGGCCGGTCCAAGGCACGACGGAAACGACGGGTTGACGCGTCCGCCCGGCGAGCGCTGTAGCGATGAGGCCCTCCTGCGTGCGCTCTTTGACGTTGCGCTTGAGCTCGGCGTAGGTGCCGTGCGCCACAAGCCGATCGGCATACGCATTGGCCGCATCGAACGCGCGGCGCGCACCGGCTTCGTCGCCCAGCGACACGTACACGTCGGCGGCGTCGAGCGACGTATCGGCGACATCGGCGAACGCATCTTGCGCTGGGGATTTCGCCGCCTCGGCGCGCAGCAAGCGCAGCGCCTTGTCGTACGCGGGCGCCGCGGAACGGAACCGGCGAACGCGCTGGTACGCGAGACCCAGATCGGCCCAGCCATCGCCGTTCTCGGGTTTGAGCCGGGTGTAGCGCTGCGCCTGAGCGATCATCTCGGGATAGTGGTGCAGCCGGTAGTACGCGCGCGAGAGCGCGGCCACCAGGACCGGCGCGTCGGGCGTGATGCGCAGCGCCGCGCGGTACGCCCAGGCGGCGTCGTCCCAGCGATTGAGATCGCCCGACCCGCGCGCAAACATCACGAGTCCGTCGAGTTTTTCCCGCGGCGTCAGAGCGTGCGCGCGCACGGCCGTGCCGGCAGCTACGAGCAAGGTCCCTTCGGCGCGCTGCGTGCGCTCGTAGTCGACCGTCGTTTCATCGCGGCGCGCGATCGCCTCCGCGCGCGCGAGCGCCGCATTGAGCGCCGCGACCGCGGCACGCCGTCCGGCCGGCTTTCCGTCGAAGCGGAAGCGCCGCGGGTCGAGCAGGGCGTCGATCCGTGCCTGCGCGGCCGAGACGTACGTCGTGGAGCGCCGCGCTCGCGCCGCTTCAACGTAGTGCGCGAGCTGCGCGGGCGTGACGCCGCCGATCCAGCGCGCGCGCACGATGCCGTCGGGATCGAGCACGACGGTCGTCGGGATGAACGAGATGCCGTAAGCGTTGTACACGCTCGGACCGGCCAGCGCGCTGGGGTACGGAACGCCCTTTGCCGAGAGGAACGTTTTGACGATCGGACCGGTCTCCGTCGTATCGATGCCCAAGAATTCGACGCCCTGGGGGTGCAGGCGCGCGTACGCCGCGCTGAGAGCGGGCGTTTCCGCCCGGCACGGCGGGCACCAGGTCGCCCAGAAGTTGAGCACCATGACGTTGCCGTGCGGGCGCAGCGCCGGCAGCGCTTTCCCCTCGAGATTCGTCAGCACGAGCGGCGGCGCGGGCGCTCCCACAGCGGCCCGCATTGCGGGCGCCGCCCCGGCGGCCGGCGTTGCGGGAGCCGCCCCGACGGCCATTGCCAGAGCAGCGAGGACCGGCATTCGGAACACGAGCGCGCGCATCGCATGGGCTTCGCCCGTTCGTGCCAAAATCCGGGCCCGGTTGCCGGCGATCGTGCGGCGGCTGAAAACAATCGCCGCGCTGCCGCATTGCAAGCTCCCGTGAGCGCAGCGATCGTCGTCGACCGGTTGGTGAAGCGATACGGCGACGTTGAAGCCGTTGCCGGGTTGAGTTTTACGGTCGAAGCCGGAACCATCTTCGGCCTGCTGGGCCGCAACGGCGCCGGCAAGACGACGACGCTGGAGTGCTGCATCGGGATCGGCAAGCCGACCTCCGGGACGATTCGCGTTCTCGGCCTAGATCCGACCCGCGCCCGCGATCTCGTTCAGTTGCGCCGCCGCATGGGCGTGCAGCTGCAAGCCACGTCGTTGCCCGAAAAAGCCAACGTGCGCGAAGTCCTCGAGTTGTACGCCGCGTACTACAGCATCCCGCCGCGGGTGCACGAACTGGCCGAGCGCGTCGGTCTGGAAGGCAAGCTCGACCGCCAAATGGCGCAGCTGTCCGGCGGCGAGCAGCAGCGCCTGGCGCTGGCGCTGGCATTGCAGCACGATCCCGACGTGCTGTTTCTCGACGAGCCGACCGCGGGCATGGACGCCTTCGGCCGGCGCATCTTGTGGACCGAAGTCGAGCGGCTGCGCGCGAGCGGCAAAACGATCGTCCTCACGACGCACTACATCGAAGAGGCCGAGCGCCTGAGCGATCGCATCTGCATGGTCCAACGCGGCCGGATCGTCGCCGAAGCAACGCCGGCGGACCTTGTCGCGCGCTTTGGCGGTGATGCGACGGTTTCGATCGTCGCAAACGGCTTCGCCCCAGATCGCGTGCTCGAAGATTTAGGCACCTGGACGAAGACGCGCGACGAGTGGAAACTTGCGACGCGCGGAGAGCCCGGACTGGCGCTGGCCGCGATCGTGACGCAAGCCAATGCGCTCGACGCCAAAATAACCGCGCTCGACATGCACCGGCCGACTCTGGAAGACGCGTTCATCGCGATCACCGGCGAAACGATCGAAGAGGTTGAAGAATGACGCTTTGGCGGATGTTTGCGACGCAAACGAAGATGCACTTCCTGTGGTATTTTCGGCGCGACGGCGAGATGATGTTCTGGACGCTGGCGATGCCGGTCTTCTTCCTGGTGTTGTTCTCATTCGCGTTCTCCGACGGCGTCACGTCGAAATCATCGGCGTTTTTAGTGCCTGGCATCATCGGCGCGCAAGTTTTGAGTTCCGGCTTTTGGGGCGTCGGCGTGATGCTCGCAACCTTTCGCGAAAAGCACTTGCTGCGCCGCGTGTACATCACGCCGATGCCGGCTTGGGTGTTCTTCGCCTCGCTCGTGACGTATCGCGTCGCGCTGCTCGGAGCGCAGGCGCTCATTCTCATCGTCGTCGGTGCGCTGCTCTTCCACGTCCGCATCACCGGCAATCCGGTTTCGATCTTCGCGATCTTGCTGTTGGGTACGGCAACGTTCGTGTCGCTTGGCACGATCATCGGCGCGCTCGCCCGCACGACGGAAAGCGCGAACAACATCGCCTCGATCCTCACCGTACCGCTGGCGTTTCTCTCGGACGCATACGTTCCGATCGACCGCTTTCCCCATGCAGTCAGCGCGGCGCTGCGGCTGCTGCCCTCGACGCAATTCATCGAGACGTTTCGCGGGGTCTCCGTGGGCGGCGAGCCGCTCGGACAGTTCGCGGTCTGGATCGCGGTTCTCGTCCTGTGGATGGTCG
>JBEKHC010000020.1:0-59493 GCA_050012475.1 Candidatus Velthaea sp. | reverse complement strand
CTCGCCGATGCGGTGGCTCGCTCGATCGCGCCGCCGCTGGATTTGCCCGTCGGCGTGCTGCTGTCGATGTTCGGCGTGCCGATCTTTCTCTTTCTCGCGTTTCGGCGGCGTGCCGCATGATCGACGTTCGCGACGTCGCGCTCGGTTACGGCGGCTGTCGCATTCTGGGCGCCGTCTCGCTGACGGTCGAAGCTGGCGAATTGTTAGCGCTCGTCGGACCCAACGGGATCGGAAAATCAACGCTGTTGCGAGCCATCGGCGGGATGCATCCCATCGAAAGCGGGACCATCACCCTCGAAGGACGGGCGATCGCGTCACTCGGCCCGCGCGAGCGCGGCCGCCGTATCGCACTCATCGAAGCCGACGGCGAACTGCCGGAACAGATGAGCGTCGCCGATGTCGTTGCCGGAGGACGACTGCCGTACCGGCCGTGGTGGCGCTGGTCGTCGACGGCGCAGGATCGCGCGGCGGTCGACGCGGCGCTCGCCGAAACCGAGATCGGCGCCCTGCGCGGGCGCCGCTTCGCCGAATTATCGAGCGGCGAACGGCAGCGTGTCTGGGTTGCGCAAGCCGTCGCACAAGATACGCGCGTGCTGCTGCTCGACGAACCGACCAGCCATCTCGACATTCGCCACACGTTCGAGTTGCTCGCGCTCGTGCGGCGCCTGGTCGCGAGCGGCAAATCGGCCGTCGTCGTGCTGCATGATCTCAACGTGGCGGCTGCGTTTGCCGATCGCATCGCACTGCTCGGAACGCGCACGCTGCTGGCTTGCGATACTCCGGTGCGGATCCTCGATGAAGCCATGTTGAGCCGGGTCTACGGCATTCCGATCGCGGTACGGCGCGAAGCCGACGGCTCCGTGTTCGCGTTCGCCGTCGCACCGCCGCGATCCGAGGCACCGCAGCCCCGCTAATCTTTTACGGCTCGCCTACGGACCGCGCGCCGGCCGGTTGCGTCGTATCTTGACAATGCGCTGAACTCTTTTTCTGCGGTCGGTTCTCGGCGCGCCGATGACCCGTTGGTATCACGTCACGACTCTGACGTGCAGAACCGAGGGAATACCTTCACTTTATGCGCACCCTAGTGACCGCGGGACTCATTGCGGTCGCGGCTGGCTTTCTGTCCGGCTGCAACTCCGATCCGCAGACCGTCGCGTACGCACCAACTCGCTGACGCCGGCAGCGTCGGGCGCGGCCGCCCTGACCGTTCCTCTGCCGTCGAGCACCGATTACGGCGGTCACGCGGTCTTTCCGCTGGCCGCCGTCCCCGCCGGCCTCGACTTCACCGTCACCTATACGAATCGCGCCCCGGCGGGAGTTTCCGCACTGGGAGCCGTTCGCCAGCCCGCTTCGGTGGTGCGGACGCCGCTTGATGCCCTCAGCACCGACGTCGTTTATGCATGCTTTACCGCGAATTATACGGTTATCCTGAACGACGCGCCGAATTTCACGTTTGTCTTGCCGCCGGATTTTGCGACGCGGCTCGTTGCTTATAATCTTGCGCTCGAGCAAAACGGACGTTGGGTCGGCGGTTACGGCGGCCCGGGCAACGTCGTCACCGACGGCAAGTCGGCCCAGGTCTTGGTGAGCGGCCGTTTCGGCTTCACCATCCCGGCCGGCGGCACGATCTGCGTCGCCCTGTATGGCCGCTCGATCAGCGCGCCGACACCCGTTCCGGCAACCCCAGGACCCCGCCCGGCGACGCCGTCGCCCACGCCTTCACCCGCGCCGACGCCCACTGCGTCACCCACGCCGGGAGTTCCGCTGCCCAATCCCAGCAGCCTCACGTTCAACGCCGTCGGCGCTCCTTACGCGCAAAGCTTCACCGTCACCGAGACGGGCTACGCCGGCACCTGGACGCAGACCAATACTTGCGCTTCGATCGCAACCGTCTCGACCGCGGATCATCAGCACTTCACCGTGACGCCGGCCGGCGCCGGCGCGTGCACCATCAGCGTCACCGACACCAACAGCGTCTCGAGTTCGGTGAGCGTCGGCGTGACGACGTCAACCATCGGAGTTCAATGACATGAAGAGCATTTTGCACGCGCTCCTTGCCGCAGCCGTATTGACCGCGGAGGGCTGCGGCGCGAACTCAACGACGACGGCATCGCTGCCCGCGGCCGACGCGGGAAAAGCCGCCGCTCCCCCGGCCCGTAACGCCGCCGCAATCAGCACGGTTACCCTGTCGTTCAAGATTCCGAACCGCGCGGCGAAACCGGCAGCGGCTCGCACGCGGCCGCAATATGTGTCGGCTTCGACCCAGAGTGTGTCAGTGGCTGTTGACGGCGCGAACCCCGCGGTTGCAACGTCGAACTGTTCTGCGGGGACGTGCACCGTCACGCTCGCTCTGAGCACCGGAACGCATGCGCTTGCCGTACGTCTCTGGGACGCCGCCAATGCCGTCGGGAACGAGTTGGCGTCAAACACGGCAGGGTCGTGCACGATCGTCGCCGATACCGCCAACACGTGCTCGATGACGCTCTACGGACTCGCTACGTCCGTGCAAATCGCATCGGCCTCGGCAAACGTCTGCGGTTCCCAGGCCAGCGGCTTCCACTATGTCAGCGGCGCCGCAACGCCGTTTTCGGTCGTCGCGCTCGATGCCGACAACAATCAGATCCTCGGCGCGGGGGCGATCACTCCGGCCGTGTCGACGGCCGGAACCGGCTTGACCATCGCGACACCGGCTCCGAACGCGGCGCCCACGGCCGCTCCGGTCTATACGATCACCGACACCAACCAAGCCGCGCAAAGCTTGGAGCTCTTAGCGACGCCCGCACCCAACAGCGACGGCTCGAACGTGTCGTCGAACGTCACACTCACCGGCGCCGCCCTCCATGTCATCCGGAACCAGTCGGAGGGACGGTGAGAGCGGAGCCTTAGTACGCGTTCGCCGCGAGCAGCCGAGGCCGCAAGGCTCCCTCCTGCACACGTTGACGACGACTACGCCGGCGTGTGATCTTCATATTTATCTAACCGTGAAATCGGGCAGTCGGGGCGGGAACACGTCCACGACCTACAACATCGCGACGGGCGCATCGTTTGGAACGGTTTCGACGGCGCTGAATTCGAGTGATTGTCGGGTCGGCTTCTCGAACTGATCAGGACCGCGGCTGCACGGCAACCACACGATGGCCGTGCAGCTGCCTTTCCGACTAGAACTAGACGGACACGGGCCGGCACTCGAGATACCGGCGCCGAGAGTAGCGCTCGGGGATCTATTGCCGGTCGGCGGCGCGACCGACCGGGCCGCAGATAATCGTCTTCATCGATCTCGATGAAGCGGTGGAGGCGCACTGCGCGCAGGCGCGACCACGGCGGCTGGGTCGGAATGGTCGCCCCGCGCGGAATCACGAGCACGTCGGGATCGGCGGCTTCGATGGTTTCGCTCGAAAGTGCGGGATACGCTGCTTTCACATCCCCCGCGACGTTGCGGATGTGCGCGACGGCGAACAAGTCGTCGATGTACGAGCCGCGTCCCGCAGTGTAGAACGGCGCGATGCCCATCCCGATGAACGCCAACGCGCGCGGCGCGGGCAGTGCGCGCGTCGTGGCGCGCACCGCGTCGAGCCGGTGCCGGATCGTCGCGAGCAGCCGCGCTGCCTCGCGAACGTGACCCGTCGCGCGCCCGAGCGCTGCGATCGCGGCGAAGTCGTCGGCCAGCGAGTCGACCGCTAGCGCTTGCGTGTGCACGCCCACCCGGGAAAGATCGCGCAGCGTCGGCGCTTGATACGCGATGCCCACGACGAGATCGGGATTGAGGGCGGCGATCGCTTCACTGTTGATCGTGCGCATCGAGCCGACGCGCGGAACGCGCAGCGCCGCGGGCGGCCGGTTCGAGAGGTCGTCGACGCCGACGACTTGCGCGCCGGCGCCGATCGCGAAGAGGTCCTCGGTCAGCGCCGGTGCCAACGACACGACCCGCACCGCGATCGCCGTCGCGACGGCCAACGCGGCCGCCGCGATCATCGCGTCGACAACTCGACCTCGAATGTCCGGCCCGGCGCCGGGTAGCCGAGGATCGGCGAATAGCGTTCGTTACCGAGGTTGGCGGCGCGCACGGTCAGCACGGTGTCCTGCGTGAGCCGGCCGCGAACGTAGGCGTCGACGGTCGTTTGCCCGTCGGGATTGAAACCCGTGCTCTCGACGTGCGGCCCGAAGACGTTCGCCTGGGCGCCGACGCTCAAGCCGCTACCGCCGAACCCGCGCTCGAGGCCGAGCTTGGAAACGAACACCGGCGTGAAGAACAGGCGCGTTTCCGGCGCGCCAGGTGACCGGTTCGCCGCCCGATACGTATCGGTCACCGACAGCGTCGTGACGAAGCCGTGATACGGCCGGGTGCGCACGGTGCCGAACAGGCCGCGCAGCGCCGCGCGGGCGACATTCTGTGGTACGAACGCCGAGTTCAGTTCGATCAAATTCGCCGAATCGCGCAGGAAGAACCCCAGGCTCGCACCTCCCAGAAACGAGCTGCTCTGCAGCGTGATGTCGCCATCCTTCGAGCGTTCCGGCTTCAAATTCGGATTGGCATAACCGGGATAGTAACGGTCGACGATCGTCGGCACGCGAAACGCCGTGCCCGCGTTGATCACGAGCCGGGTTCCGGTTGCCAGCGGAACCGCGAACCCAAGACTGGGTGTCAGCGCACTGCCGAGCGGCGCGTCGTTTTCGCCGCGCAGGCCGCCGTTGATCTGGACCCCGTCGCGCAGCGTATACTGGTCCTGAGCGTAGAGCGCCGATTGCGATTGGGTTGCGCCGGTCGTCGCATAGCCGGTGACGGCGAAGGTCACCGGGTCGAACTGCGCGATGTTGGCCAGCACCGCAGACTCGCGCACGAAGTCGGCGCCCACGGTGAGCGTCGAGGGACCGCCGGTGACGACGTTGCGCAGCGAGACTTGCGTGCGGCCGTCGTCGGTCGGGTTTTCGGTCGCGGACGACGGATCGACGTAATCGAGCTTCTGCTGCAGACCGAAGAGCGTGAGGGTGGTCGCGCTCGACGCGCCGGTGTGGGTGAGGTCGAGATGCGCATCGTTGCGCGCGACGTTCTGGCGCGAGAAATCGTCCGCGCCGAAGCTGAGCGAACCGGGGACGCCGAGGTGCATCTCGTCGGCACCGAAACGCAGCCGCAGGTTCCAGTCCGGGCCGAGGTTGGCGTTGTACGACACGCGGGATGCCGTTTGCTCGGCATCCGCGTTGGACCGCGTTCCGGCCGGAATCGGCGTCGCCCCGGGAACCGGGATCGCGATATAGCTATAGTCGTTGCTCGCGATGTGCCGCTCGAACGACGCACCGAATTGCCCGTCGCCGACGCCGACGCGCAGGTCGCGATCCGCCAGCGAGCCGGCTGAGGCTTCGAGATACGTTCCGCGCGGGACGTCGGTGATGATGTTGATGACGCCGCCGACGGCGTTGGAACCGTACAGCGTCGCGCCGCTGCCTTCGACGACTTCGATCCGGCGCACGCCGGCGGTCGAGAACGTGCCCAGATCGAGCTGCTCGTTCGAGCCCGGCGTCATCGGTGCGCCGTCGAGCAGCACCAACGCGCTCGTCGACGACGCGCCGCGGATGAACACATTGGCTTGCGCGCCGAACGCACCGTAGCGATACATCTCGACGCCCGGCACGCCGGCGATCGCATCGGCGACGGTACGGTCGCCGCGCGCTTCGATGTGCGCGCGATCGACGACGTAGGTCGCTCGCGTTGTCTTCGCAATCGGTTCTTCGTGCCGGTCGCTGGTAAACACGCGGCCGATTTCGCTCGGCGGGGTCGCACTGGGCTGAGGCGCCGGATCGGCGCGCACGGCAACGGGAACGAATGAGACGAGCGGCACCAGCGTAGCGAACGCTGCGCGCCGAAAAAATTTGCGAAACACGATCCTACCTTTGCGCGAGGTTGGGCAGGTGACGCGTTCGGGCGAGATATCCTGACTTCGCGGATCACAACCGTATGCTGCAACCTTCCCACCCGCGTGAGCGATGATTTCCGCCGGGCTCTTCGTTGCGCGAAGGCTCATTTGCTGAAGCAAACTTCGCCTTCGCGCGCCTCGATCCGACGAAAATCACCGCTCACGCGGCGCAGTGATCGACAGCGGCTCCCCGCTTACAGTGGCGCGACCGCCCCGGAATTACACCGGGTTCCCATCGCACGAACGATAGCGCTTTGCTTTGCCGGGAGGCGTTGGGGAACCTTGCTCTAATCGGGCCGCTGCATGAGCATCTCGACGCGCCGCGGCGACGGCGGCGAAACGGCGACGAACGGCGGATCACGCATAGTGAACGGATCCGCCCGCGGACTCATGGTGTTGGGGACCGCATCGCACGTCGGAAAGTCGCTCATCGCCGCCGCGCTCTGCCGCATTTTCGCCGACGAGGGCCTGCGCGTGCGGCCGTTCAAGGCGCAGAACATGTCGCTCAATTCGGCAGCCACGGCCGACGGCGGCGAGATCGGCCGCGCGCAAGCGCTGCAAGCGGAAGCTGCGCGCGTGCCGGCCAGCGTGGACATGAACCCCGTGCTGCTCAAACCGATGTCGGATCAGCGTTCGCAAGTCGTCGTCCTGGGCCGGCCGGCCGGTGATTCCGACGCCCGGCGCTATCACACCGAGCGCGTCAACGCGCTGTTTCCGGTCGTTGTCGCAGCGTACGAACGGCTCGCGCGCGATGCCGACGCGATCGTGCTCGAAGGCGCCGGCTCGCCGGCCGAAATCAATTTAAAAGCCGGCGACATCGTGAACTTGCGCATGGCCGAAGCAGCCGGCGCGGCCTGCATCCTCGTCGCCGATATCGATCGCGGCGGCATGTTCGCGGCGCTCGCCGGAACGCTGCTGTTGCTCGAGCCGCACGAACGCGCGCGGATCCGCGCCTTCGTCGTCAACAAGTTCCGCGGCGACGTTTCGTTGTTGCAGCCGGGAATCGATGAAATCGTCGAACGGCTGGGCATCCCGTGCGCGGGCGTGATCCCGTTCGTTCACGATCTCGGCCTCGACGAAGAAGACGGCGTCGACTTTGCCAAACGCCGCCAGCGCGCGCTGCCGTTCGATCGCGATCCGCAGCCGACCCGCCGGCTGCGGGTCGCGGTCGTAGCGTTTCCGCACTTGGCCAACGCAACGGATTTCGATGCGCTCGAGGGCGAGCCCGACGTGCAGGTGCGCTTCGTCGACACTCCCCGCGATCTCGCTGGCGCCGACGTGCTCGTGTTGCCCGGATCGAAAGCGACGATCGCCGACTACGACTGGCTCGTCGAGGGCGGCTTCGTCCCCGCGATCACGGCGCACGCCGCAGCGCGTAAGCCGCTCGTCGGAATCTGCGCCGGGATGCAGATGCTGGGCGAATCGGTCGCTGACCCGCACACGGTCGAAGGCGGCGGAACGCGCGCGACATTCGGCCTGCTGGCGCTCACGACCGACTTGGCGCGCGAGAAAACGACGCGGCGCGTACGCGCGAGGTACGAGCCCGCGCTCCTGTTCGGCCAACCCGTCAGCCGCCCCGCATTCGAGGGCTACGAAATCCATCAAGGCCGGACGGCGCGCCGGGCGGGCGTCCCGCCGGCGGCGGTGCACGATTTCGGGGAAGACGGTGCGGCCGACGCCGATGGCATGATCGTCGGGACCTACGTGCACGACTTCTTCAGCAACGATGCCTTCCGGCACATCGTGCTCGCATGCGCGCGAGCCGCCGTCGGGCTCAGGCCTGCCGGGCCGGGATCGGCCTGGCAACTCGAACGTGAGGACCGCTTGGCCGGGTGGGCCGCGCATGTCCGAACCCATCTCGATATGGCGCTGATCGGCGCCCTGATCGGGCGCTGACGAAAAGAGCCCCGGCTGCGACGCCGGGGCTCGATTGGTTTGGGAGCGTTGCCGGCGCACGAGCGCCGGCAGTTTGCGTGACGGCCTAGAACTTGACCAAGCCGTCGAGCGATACCGTGCTGTTCTGATGACCGAACGTCGTACCGTCGGCATTGAGGAACACGTCGTGATCGGAAACGTCGTGCCGGTATTCGGCACGCAGCGTGAGCGCCGACGTCAGGTTGTAGGAAACGGTTCCCGTTCCTTCGCGCCAGAACTGGACGAAACCGGTGCGATAGCCGTCGGTATCGTGGAAGCCTTCATACCGGCCGGCGATCGAAAGTTTGGGCGTGAAGTTATATCCAAGGTATCCCGCCAGGCCGCTCCAACCCGCGGTGGCCGCGCCGTCGGCATCGCCCAAGCTGGCATTGTGCTGCAGACCGCGGTCGTAGTTGAGCGTGAACGTGGTTGCCGTCGTCGGATGGACCGTGCCGGCGAGATCGATGAGTGAGCGCTGTCCTTGCGCGCAGCGCGCAACGCCGTCGATACACGGCGGAATGATCGCCGGCAAAGTGACCGGCAGACCGCCCGGCGTGATCGCCTGCGACGTTGCCGTTTGATTGGGCGTGCCCGAGATGTACGGGCTGTAGGGATTCACATAGTTCGAGAGCTGCTCGATCCCGGTGTAGCCCTGGGCGTTGAATGTCAGCGCGGAGCTGGGCGTGAACGCCAGGCCGTACTCGCCGGTCAGCCGCCCGTTGATCGAGCGGACTTCGTCCCAGCCGGCATTGACGCCGCCGATGACATTGAGATGCGGCGTGAGCGCGTACGTCAACCGTCCGCCGGTATGCGTGAACGGGATCGCAAAACCGAACAGGATCGAACGTGAAAAGTTGAGGTTGCCGGGATACTCGATGACTTCGGCGCCGGCCAGCGTTTCGAACTTACCGCCCTGCACCGAAAGATGCCCGAGCTGGTAGGCCAAATACGCTTGGGTGACGTCGAAGCTGTTGAACGCGCCCGGATACGACTGAATGATGTCGGCGTCCGTGCCGGCGCTCAGTTCGAGCTTCCCGGTCAGGTTGCCGGCGTTGAGCGCCGCGTTGACGTTGAGGTTCTGCAGATCCGGCGTGCGATCGTTATAGTCGAAAACGCGCGACGGATAGTTGTTCACGAATTTGCTCGTGCCGTTGCCGACGTGCGACGAATACGCCGCATCCGCAAACCCGCTGAATTGGATCAGATGCGGCGGCGGTGACGGTGAAGCGGTCGGTGACGGTGATGCCGCCGGCGCGGGCGACGCCGCCGGCGATGGAGCGGGCGTCGGCGACGTCTGCGCTTGCGCGGCAGCGGTGCCCGCAAACGCGATCAAACTAAACGCAACGAGTGGTAAGAGTTTCTTCAAAAGTTGTCCCTTCGGTCAAATAGACTCCGCACATGCCCCGCGCCGGACCCGGCCGCGCGCAGCGAAAGAAAAACCGGACGGCTCAACGTTCCCGGCAATCGTGCAAACGGTGGCAGACGCGACAAGCACCAAGTCATAAATGAGTTGTGCGTGAACGGGTCGATCGCGAACCAAAAGCGCTGGTGCTAAGTTCCGACGGCGTCAGGTGAGAGTCGGCACAAATCTCCGCATGTCCAGACAAGTGTCGCACATCCGACGCGGTAGAAGGCAAGATGCCCCATCGTAACCTTTGCTGTATCCGCAGTTTACTGCGCGATGATCCGTTCATCACCCCACCAACGCTAAATTAATTGCAATCGTTGCTATCCAATTGGATATCGTCGGTGTGCATGCTGTTGCAGGCTGTCGGAATGCGCGCGCGGCGAACGTCGCGTACTCGCTAACGTGTATATGAATTGTCCGCGCGCACGGCGCGCGCGCAACGGCCTGCCAAAGGTGACAGGTCCGGGGTCGGGAGATTGCCGCCGACACGGCGAAGAGTCAAGTTCACGATGAGTCGCTTGAAGAAACTCCTGCGCCCTTTCATTGCCGGCGCAGGTGTAGCCGGAACCGTCGCCGCCATCAATCATGGATTGCGCGACGCTCCCTTGCCGACGAATCACCTGGGCGGCACCCAACGCCGCTGGACGTGGCGGGGCTACGATATCTTCGCGGCGGAAGCCGGGAGCGGTCCGCTGATCGTGCTCGTGCACGGCATTTATGCCGGGGCGTCGTCCTACGAATTCCGTAAGCTCTTCGGGCTGCTGGCCGAAACGCATCGCGTCGTCGCCTTCGACCTGTTGGGCTGCGGCCTGTCCGACCGCCCGAATCTGATCTATTCCGCCGAGTTGTTCGTGGAGCAGATCGTCGACGCGCTCGGAGAGTTCGGCACCGAACCCACCACCCTCGTGGGTTCATCGCTGGGCGGGGCGTTCACGATCCGGGCCGCCGCGCGGGCAGCCGACCGCGTCGCCGGCCTCGTCACGATCTGTCCGACGGGCCTGGGCGGAGTGCTCGACAAAGAGCCGACAGCAGCTCAAAACGCCGTCACCGGACTGCTTCGCTCGCCGGTGGTCGGCGAGGCGCTCTGGAACGGCCTGGCCTCGCGGCCATCGTTACACTGGTTCTTGGAACATCAGAGCTACTACGACAAAAGCAGCATTACGCCTGAAATTCTCGACCACTACTATGCGGTGACGCATCAACCGGGGGCGCGCTTCGTTCCGGCGTTCTTCGTCGGCGGCGGGCTCAACGTGAACGTTGCCCGCGACCTGCCCTTCATCGATGCACCCGTGCTCATCGCGTGGGGCGAGCACGCCCCCAGCGTGAACAAGTTGCCGAACGCCTACGAGTTCTTGAAGTTGGCGCGGCGCGCGTCGCTCGTGACCTTTGCGGCATCCGGTCTCCTGCCCCACGAAGAGGAACCGCAAGCCGTGTATTCGGCCATCGAGACCTTCTTGACGGCGGGCGAGCGTCTGACCTCAGGCCCCTAAGGATGCTCTGATTTCGTTCGGGCGAGGAGCATAGCGGCGAAGTTTGCTTCACCGTGAAGCGACGACGTCCAGGGCGAAATCAGAGCATTCGTCAAGGCATGATTTCGCGCGGCGGCGGGCACTGGTCCGGCCAGTGAAACGGTCACCGCGTGCCGGCCACCCCGCTGATGCCGGCTTCCTCCTGATCGAGGCGGTCGTGGCGGTCGCGCTGATCGCGATGTGCGCGGGCGCGGCGCTGGCGGCGGTCGCCGCCGTAACGCACGCGGCGGCGCATACCCGCGCCACGCCGGCGCTGACGCTCACGGCCCAGAACATCCTCACCGATCTGCGCGCTGCTACGGCCTACGATCCCGACGCCCTCGCGGCGATGGCCGGCCGGTCGATCGCGTTCGATGCCGCCGAGCCCGGGCCGGGCGGCGTGACCCGCAGCGTCCACATCGTCGCAAACGTCATCCAGGCCGACGCCAACAAATACGTCGGATTCGTCACCGCGCGCGCCGCCGACGGAACCGCCGTTACCGTCCAAGCGACGCTCGTCCAAGAAGCGCCGGCTCCAGGTTCGGTCATCTCTGCAAGCCAACCGGCGGACGCGGCGCGGCTGCCTTCGGTCGTTACGCCGTCCGGCCCGATCCCGCTTTAACCATGCATGTCTAGACAAGCAGCGTTTGACGGCGAACGCGGATTTACCGTGCTCGAGGCGCTCATCGCGACCGCGCTCATCACGTTCGTCGCCCTCGCCGGATTGGCGGCCTGCAAAACCATCGCGCACGTTTCGTTGGCCGAGCAGGGCGCGACGGGCAGCGCGGCCCTCGTCGACGAGCAGATCAGCGAACTGCACAACGATGCCGCGACCGCCTTTGCGGTTTTCGTTCCGGACACCGACCGGTTCGGCAACGCGAACACCGGCCAAGAACTCGACTTTTACTCGCGCGCCGACGACGGTCGCGCCATCCGCTGGTGCTATGTGTACGACGCGGCGGCGCAAACGCTACGGCGCTGGGACTACGACGCCGGCGGCCCGTCCGGGGTTCGCGACGTCACTACGGGCGCAATCGATTCGGGCGCTGCGTATCCGGCGCTCAAGCACGTCGTGCGCTTCAGCGCCGCGGCACTCGCCGCGGATCAGCTCGGCGACCCGGCGCGCAACGCCTATCACGGCATCGCGGCTCTGTTCGCGAGCACGCCGCGCGCGTTGCCCGTGCGCTACACGGATGGCGCGTCCGGAGCGCCCGCTGCGGTGGGCGGAAACGGCATCGTCGAGGTCACGATCGCAACCGCCGCGACCGCGCGCATCGTGCATCTGGCGGCGGGTTCGATGCCGACCGGCTTCAGCGTCACCGGCGTCCCGCTCTGGCACGCGATCGTCTACCGCGTCGACCAAACGCATCGCTTTCTGTTCGGCGTCGCAGGCAAAAGCCACGTTTTCATCAACGCCCACGTCGACGTCTCCTATGACGGCTGGAAAACCAAAGCCCCCTGGTGCGATTTCAATCTGCTCGGAAATCCGGACGGACTCGATGCCCACGATCCCCACGCCGACTATCGGCCGGATGAAGCGCTCGAAACCGCCCCCGGCATCTTGGCCGCCTGCCGGCAGCGGCATCCGCTTCCGCCGGCCAACGGGTCGCCGGGCTACCCGCCCGATGCCGACGCCGTTCAGCCGGCGCTGCCCGGCGACGCCGCGTCGCCCTGCGCTGCGCCGCGGCGCTCGCGCTGCGTACCGGCGCTCCCTTGATGCTGCTGCCGGTCGTCTTCATCATGGCCTTGATGCTGGCGCTGACCGGTGCGTTACTGGAGAACAGCCTGCAGGCCGCGAAATCGGCATCGACTTCTTCCGTCGCCCAATTTTCGGACGTCGCGATCGCCGACGGGGTCGCGGACGTGACCAGCGGACTGGCGCAAGTCGTCCGGATCCATGGGGCGAGCACGTCCTGGTCGGGCGAGGCAAGCACCTCCGCGCTCAAATCGGGTTGCAATGCCGGCGCCACGCAAAGCTGTCCGTTCCGCTACACGATCCGGGCCACCGTCACGTCCGCGTCGAGTGCGAGCACTCCAGCCCAGGGGAGCGATCCGGCGAACAACCTCCAAGCGGCGGCGATCGACGAGCAGCGCGTCTCGGCACTCGTCACCGTCGCGATCGTCGGCGAAAACGGCGCGTTGCTGGGCACACGCACGCGCTTTCTGACCTATCGCATCTTCGATACCGCACCCTATGCGGTGATCTCCGGCTCGCGCGACATCGCCACCGTCAACGGAACGCGTTCGGCGGCGCAAGGCGACAGCGGCGGCGCATCCGGCGCGACGGCTCCCGGCGGCGGATCGCCGGCGGCCGGTATCGACGACACCCGCATCCATGTCCGCTTGACTTGCCGAACGGTTATTGCCGGCGTGGTTCCGTTTACGAACGACCAGCAAGTTGCCGGCAACGACGGTCTGCCGTGGGGCAACGCGGCGAACGCGGCCTACGAGGCGCCCTGCGCCGGTCCCGACGCGCCGGCGGACGACTTTCGCGACGAACGCTGGGGCAACGGCAACACCAACCGCTCGGGATGGACGCAATAACGTGCGCTTCGCCAACGCGGGCCGCGGTGAGTGCGGCATGACCCTCATCGAACTCGTCGTGGCGGTAGCGATCGTGGCGATCGCCGCGGGTTCGTGTTACGAGGGCTTGGCGCAGCGGCCGGCGCAAGCGCGGACCACCGCCGAGGCCTTCGCCGGATTGGTCCGCGAAGCGCGGGCGCTTGCTGCCGTCACCGGCGACCCGCTGAGCGGCGGAACCGGCGCAAGCATTTCCGTTGTCCGGAACGGCGACAAATACATCGCTACGTTGTACGCCTACCGGCCGATCGCCGGCGCGGCCGCGGCTCCGGTGCGCGCGGTGAATACCCCGCCGCTGCAGACGCCGACCGAGCTGGCTATTGCAGATGCCGGCGAGCTAGTCGAAGCACCGTTCGCCTTGTTCTTTTCAGCGTCGGGTCACGCGAGTGCCGCCGGCGGCTTTACCATCGGCACGAGTGCACCCCTCGCCGCCGAGCCGCCGTGCCCGCTGCGGACCGGGATCATCATCGAATTCATCGACGGCGTGCACGACCAGGCGTACGCGCTCAGCTGCGAGCTGGCGCAACTCGATCTGGAAACGACGATCACGCTCGCGCGCTGACCGAGGTACAGCTTCTCCGGCCTACGAAAGCGCACGAGGATGCGCACCGGCTTCGACCTTTCCGTCTTCAAGAGCTATGACGTCCGGGGCATCGTGCCGTCGCAATTGAATGCCGACGTCGCCTACGCGATCGGACGCGCATTCGTCGAAGTGCTGGGCCGCAAAAACATCTGCATCGGACGCGACATGCGGCCGTCGGGAATCGCGCTCATGGAAGCGCTCACCACGGGCGCAACCGACGCCGGCGCCGACGTCACCCAAATCGGTTTGATCTCGACGGATTGCATTTATTTTGCGGTCGGTCACTACGGTTTCGACGGCGGCGTGATGATTACGGCGTCGCACAATCCCGCCGAATACAACGGCTTCAAGTTCTGCCGCGAAGAAGCGATTGCCATTTCGCTCGACACGGGCTTGGCCGAAGTGCGCGACGCGGCGGCGGCGGCGAACTTTCAATCGCCGGCGCGAACCGGCAAAGTCACGCAGCTGGACGTGCTCGACGACTTCGCGCGGCATTGCCTCACCTTCATCGACGACGTCGCGGCGATCAAACCGTTTCGCATCGCGATCGACGCGGGCAACGGCATGGCGGGCGAAACCGTTCCGCGCGTGTTCAAATATTTGCCGCAAGTCAAGCTGACGCCGCTGTATTTCGAGCTCGACGGGACGTTCCCCAATCATCCGGCCAGCCCGATCGAGCCCGAAAACATGGTCGACGTGCAAGACGCCGTTCGGCGCGGCCACTGCGATCTCGGCGTCGCCTTCGACGGCGACGCGGACCGCATGTTCATCGTCGACGAAAAGGCCGAGCTCATCGGCGGCGACATCGTGACGGCGCTGGTGGGCATCGATACGCTCCGCCATTTTCCGGGCGCGAAGATCCTCTACAACCTCATCAGCAGCCGCAGCGTGCCCGAGGCGATCGTCGCGCACGGCGGGATCCCCGTTCGCTCGAAAGTCGGTCATTCGATCATCAAGAAAGTGATGCGCGACGAAAACGCGCCCTTCGGCGGCGAGCACTCGGGCCATTTCTATTTCAAGCGCAACTGGTTCGCCGATTCCGGCATGATCGCGCTCATGCAATGCCTCAACGTATTCAGCGCGGCAGCCGGCCCGGTGTCGGACGTGATCGCTCCGATCGACAAGCGTTCGCGTTCGGGGGAGATCAATTCGACCGTCACCGACATTCCCGCCAAGCTGAACGCGCTCGAGCGCCGTTTTGCCGACGCCGAGATCGATCATCTCGACGGGATCACCATCCAATATCCCGACTGGTGGATGAACATCCGGGCGTCCAACACCGAGCCGCTGTTGCGGCTCAACGTCGAAGGCGACACCAAAGCGATCATGGTGCAGCATCGCGACGAGGCGCTGGCACTCATCCGCGGATGACGCGGACGCCGGACGAACCGCTGGTAACCTACGGCCGCGCACGTGACGCGGTCGTCACTGCGCTGGCCGAACTGCGCACGCAGCTGGCGCGGATGGCCGGCTGGCACGACGAGCAAGAAGATCGCGAGCAGCTCGAGCGGACCCTGCGGCGGCTGCGCGACGGGCGCTTCGTCCTTGCCGTGGTCGGCGAGTTCTCGAGCGGAAAGTCGTTCTTGCTCAACGCGCTGCTCGGCAAAGTCGAACTCGAAGAGCGCATGGGCGCGGCGCGGATCGTCGGCTTGCTGGCCACCGACATCAATCCCTCGACGGCGACGATCACCGAGCTGCAATACGCAACCGACGAGCGCGCAACGGCGTACTACGCCGACGGCCGCGAAGAGCGCATTCCGCTCGGACGGCTGACGCGTTTCGTCGCCGTCGGCGAAGAGGCCAAGCTGCACGACGCCGTCGGCGACGAACGCGGATCGCCGACGCTGGTCCGCGTCGCGGTCGACTCGGCGTTCCTCGCCAACGGTTTCGTGGTTGCCGACACACCGGGCCTGGCTTCGATCAACCCGGCACATCGCCGTGCGACGCTGTCGTACCTACCCGGCGCCGACGCGGTGCTGTATCTGGTCGATACGCAGCAGCCGTTCAGCGAAGGTGACGCGTCCTTTCTGGGCATCATCCGGCGCTACATCGAGAGCATCTTCATCGTCCAGACGAAGATCGATCTATGGCGCATGCGGGACGGCGACCGCGAAACGTGGCAAAGCGCGTCGGCGCGGATCGTTGCCCAAGCCGCCATTCACGCACCGGACGTTGCGGTGTTTCCGCTGTCGGCGCGCGAGTATGCTGAGGGGCAGCTGACCGGCAACCCGGAGCTCGTGGCGCAAAGCCGGTTCCTAGAATTTTTGGCCGCACTCGACGCCTCGCTCGTCGCGACGACGGGACGTTCGCGCCTGCGCCGCGCCGCGGCTGAAGCCCGCAGGCTGGCGACGCGCGCCGGCGACGCGCTGGCCCGCGAAGCGGCAGCGCTCGAACTCGACGAAGCGACGCTGCGCGATCAGCACCGGGCGCTGCTGCCGGCGCTCGCCGCCGTGGACACCGCCGCGTCAGCGGCGCAGGCCGAACTCGTCGCGATCGGTGCGACGCTCGAAACGACGATCGTCGCGCGCGGCGCCGAGATGCGCGCCAGCCTCAAGCGGACCCTGGCGCGTGCGTTCGACACCGCCGACATCGCCCGCTTGCGCGATCGCGCCCGTCTGCACATCATCGTCGACGACACGGTCGCGACCGAGATCGGACGCTTTGCCGCCGACGTCGCCGAAACCATCGCCCAGCGCATGCGCGCCCAAGCGCGCGCGGCCGTCGGCGAGGTGGTGTCCGCCGGACGCAGCGCGGCCGCCGGCGCGGAGCTCAGCGCAATCCTCGACGCGATCGCCGCGGAACGTCTCCCGCTGACCGAAGACGCCGCGACCGCCTTCGGCGCCGATCCGGGCAGCGGCGCGTGGAGCACGGATATCGAAACCGGGTTGCGTTCGACGATCGTGCTGGGCGCGCTGGGCGGTCCGGCCGTGGGGCTGGTCAATGCCATCGCCGGGCGCTTTTCCGCCGCGCCGGCCGGCGCGTACATGAAGCGCGAGCTGATCGCCGATTTGCGCGCGCACTTGTTCGAAGACTTCGACCGCGAAGTCGCGGCCTACGTCGCGCTCAACGCCCGACGGATCATCACGATCGCCGGCCGGCTGGGCGAGCGCGTTGCGGGACTGGCCCAGCGCGTGCGCGTCGAATCGCTGGGCTCGCTCGACAGCGCGCTGGAAGTTCGCGAACGCGGCGCCGACGCCGTCGCGCTCGCCGCCGCCGCGCGCGACCAGGCTCAACGCATCGCCGCGCTCGCGACGCGGATCGAAACCGTGACCGAGACCTTCGCGCGCGAATCGCGGCTGGCGCGCATCGAACATGCCGATCCGCTGGTTCCGCTCGACGACAGCGCCGGCCGCCAGCGCGTTGCGCCCGAGGTCGGCAAACGCTTCGATCCGGACACCTACGAACACGGTCTGCGCCCCGAACGCTGGCGAATCGCCGTGCTCGGCGCGCTGCGGCGCGGCAAATCCAGCCTGGTCAATGCGATCGCCGGCGAGCGCCTTTTGCGCGACGAAGGCAGCGACGTCGAAATGCGCTTTCCCGTCCACGTGCGCTACGGCCCCGTCAGCCGGGCGTACGCGCTGGGTGACGACGCGGCGTGGGACGACATCCCGTTCGATTCGGCGCTGGCCGCCGCGACGCGGACCCCGGTGCTGATCGAGACGCCGTGGCCGCTGCCGCGTCAGCTGGTGCTCGTGCACACGCCGGCCTTCGATTCGGGACTGCCCGACGCGGAACAGATCGTGTTTGCCGTGGCGTCGGGCGCCAGCGAAATGTTGGCGCTGTTTTCGCGCCAGCTGTCGGACCGCGAACTCGACGTGTACGGCCGCATCGCCAAGCTCGGCAAGCCGATGACTTTCGTGCACACGCTGGCTGACAACGAGGAGTCCGGGGAGCGCCGCAACGTGGTCACGCTGGCCGATCGCTACCTGCGCGAACACGCGATCCTTCCCCAGCGCATCTTCACCGTGTCGGCGTCGGAATATCGCAGCGCCCGGGAGGCTGGCCGCGCACCGGCGGCATGGAACGAGATGGTCGCGCTGCAGAGCACGCTGGAAAGCCGCGCCCAAGAGCATATGGACCGGCTCGAACGCGCCGAACGCGAGCGCCTGCGCAACGAGCGGATCGCGACGGCGGCCGCGCCGGCGTCGCCGGTGCGGCCGCCGTCGCTGCTCGA
Source organism: Candidatus Velthaea sp. (assembly GCA_050012475.1). Taxonomy (GTDB): domain Bacteria; phylum Vulcanimicrobiota; class Vulcanimicrobiia; order Vulcanimicrobiales; family Vulcanimicrobiaceae; genus Velthaea. Next base: position 41,417 of record JBEKHC010000020.1, on the reverse strand, counting down.
CAAGCTCTTCGGCCGGCGCTAATCGAGGTCGCGGCGGTGGGTTTCCCGAATCCGCCCCCCGTGTCGGACACCTATATTCTCGGCCCGGGCCGGCTCGCGATCGGCGACGGCTCGATCGCTTCCGGACGACTCGCGATCGAGCGCGGAAAGATCGCTCGCATTCTGCCCGAGGAGGGCCCGAGTGATATCAGGTTGCCGGCCGGCGCGATCGTCGCTCCGGGCCTCATCGATGTCCACACCAATGGCGCCGACGAGTTTCTCTTCAATCGCGATCAGGGCAACGCGGTCGAGGTAGCGGCCCGCGCCTACGCCCGCATGGGCGCGACGGGGTTCGTCGCATCGGTCATGACCGCGCCCTGGGAATCGATGATGCACGCCGCGTCGGAGATCAGCGAAACGGCCAATCAGCTTGAGGAATCCGCCGACCGGATCGGCGCGCGCTGCCTGGGCATCCAATTTGAGGGACCGTTTCTCAACCCGAAATTCCGCCGCGTCCATCGGGCCGAATGGCTGATGCCGGCGACCATCGAGCGGGCCAACGAGATGATCGAAGCCTGCCGCGGCGCGCTCGTGATGGTGGTGATGGCGCCCGAAGCCGAGGGCGTCGAGCACGTGGCACGGATGTTTTTCGATCAGGGGATCGTCGTCTCAGCAGGTCACACTTCCGCGCACTACCGCGAAGGGATGCTCGCCATCGGCCTGGGCTTTCGCACCCTCACCCACGCGTATAACGGGATGCCGCCGCTGGATCACCGCGATCCATCCCTGCTCGCCGCCTTCATCCAAGAGTCGCGCACCACGGTCCAGATGATCGCCGACGGCTATCACGTCTCACCGCCGATGGTCGACTTGACCTACCGCACGCTGCGCGAACGGCTGGTGCTCACCACCGATAACATGCCGCCCGCCGGCAGCGGCTACCGGATCGAAGGCGGCGTGGTGCGCGCCGAAGACGGCACCATTGCCGGCAGCGCCTTGCACATCGATCAGGCGGTGCGCAACCTCATGCAATACGCGGCGATCGGGTTCGAGACGGCGATCGTCAACGCGACGCGCAGCCCCGCGCACCTGCTCGGGCTCGAACGCGAATTGGGGACGCTCGAACCCGGCAAGCGTGCCGACCTGTCGATTTGGGGCCCGTCGTACGAGGTGCTCGCGACGCTCATCGGGGGCGTCGCCGTCTACGGCTCGGCCAACCTCGAGCGCGCCCGGCCGACCCGCGCGTAAAATGGATTCGTCTCGGCTTGCTCGGCGAACCCGAGGCGTTTGGGGCTTCGCCCAAGCCGTCCATCGCAATCCGTCCGAAAAGCCGGACCCGCTCGAATGAATGGCGCTGCCCGGTGACCCCGGCGCAGCAAGAAGCCGTTGCCGCGGGTTTGGTCGAGGCCTGGCAGCACCGGACGTTCGTTTCCGCGCCTAGCCGGGCGGCGGGTTTCTCGAAGACCGATGCGTTGGCGATCGCCGAACGGGTCCGCGCGCTGCGCATCGCCGCCGGCGCGACCCCGGCGGGATACAAAGTCGGCTTCACCAACGCGGCGGTTCGCAGCCAATTCGCTGCCGAGGCCCAGCTCGCCGCACCGGTGTACGACCAAACGCTGTGCGGCGAACGGCGCATCGATGCGCGGCTGCTGCTGGGTCCGCGGATCGAGCCCGAGGTCGTCGTCGGCTTGGGCGCTGACGGCACCATCGCGTGGGCCGCACTCGGCTTCGAGATCGTGCAAAGCCATGTCCGGAATTGGGATTTCGGCTACCTCGACGCGATCGCGGATTTTGGACTGCACGCCGCGCTCATCGTGGGCGAGCGGCGGCCGATCGGCCCCGCCGGCGCCGAGCTCCTCACCGCGATGCCCGTCCAGCTCCTGTGCAACGGCGAGGTCGTCGAACGCGGGGCAGGATCGGACGTCGACGGCGGTGCGCCGGGGTCGCTGCGCTGGCTGCGCGGCGACTTGCAGCGCGTCGGTCGCGACCTGTTGCCGGGCGAAATCGTTTCGACCGGATCGATGACACGCGTCCCGCCGATTGCTTCGGGAGAACGCTGGACGATCGAAGCGCTCGGCGGCGAGTTGCCGGCGCTAACGATCGATGCTGAATGAGGCCCAACGCTCCTTAGCGTTAGGCCGCAACGTGCCTTAGATTGATTGAGGCCGCAATGTTCCTTAGAGACGGGCTCAAACATTTCTAAATATTAGGGTCGGCCCCCAAACGTTCCTTAAAGACAATTCGTTCCAACCTTTTCGGATAAGCGATCCTGGACATTATTTTCGATGTCCGGCGTTCGGTCGTGGCACATATTTGCGACTCATATTAAGGGGCTCATACCACTCCTCGCAGAAAGCAGCGCTCGTCGGTACGAGCTGTACGTTAGCATCCGACAGCCATAAGCTTTTCTTAAGGAGCATACGGATGGCAATTCCATTCCAGCTTCGGGCACTACTTTTTGTCGGCGCCGCCTTTAGTGCGATGCCGTCGCTGGCAATAGCGGCGGACACCTCACCGATCGCGCCAACCGCAGGTGACCGCAGCGTTCTAAACGCCCCAACCCAGCCCGCCCCCGCGGCGGCCGCCCCCGCAGCGCCGGTCGCGCTGCCACCCCCCGCCACCGTTGTTCAAAACAACGCCGACGCGGCGGCGGGGTTCAAAGATGTGCCCCAGAACCATTGGGCGTACCCGGCGCTGCAACAATTGCAAGCCGACGGCATCGTCTTGGGCTATCCCGACGGTACATTCCGTGGGAAACGGTCGATTACGCGTTATGAACTGGCGGCAATAACCGCGCGCGCGATCAAACGCGTCCAAGACTTGTTGGCCAATGCAGCGACCGCGGACAAGGTCAGCGCTGACGATATCGCGACGCTGCGCAAACTCATCGACGATAACACGACCCAGCTCGCAGCCCTGCAAAAGAACGTTGCAGCGCTCCAAACGCAAACCGATTTGAATACGGCGCAGTTGAAGCGCCAGCAGTTCCATCTGTATTACGACCTGCGCGCACCCGGCACGCTGACCGATCGGGTCGAGGCCTACAACACCAAGACTGGGTTGGCGTTGCCGCCCAGCACGCTCGTTGCCGGCCCAGCCGTCGGCGGATCCGGGCAAACGCTTCCGTCGGGGCTTGCGGCGGGAGGCACCGGCTACCAAGTGCTGCGGATGGTCTTCAGCGGCTCCACCGACCCGAAAGTGTCGTACGCGATCCGGCTCGAAGACCGCTACTACATCGATAACGCATTCGGCTCCGCCAATAGCGGCAACTCGACCGGATCGGGCTTCGGCCAGAGCTCCGTCACTCCGTCAGCCGGCAGCTACCCGAACAACAGCTTGCTGCGCATCAACTACGCCGCGGTGCAGTACAAGGATCCGTCCGGTTTATACGGGCGCGTCGGACGCTTCGCCGAACAAGGCGGCAACATCGGCTTAGCCTATTCCGATTACTTCAACGGCGGCGAGATCGGGTACGGCAAAGGCGCGATTCAAGGCTTCGCCGGCTACAGCTTCTACAAATCAGCATTGAGCAACGGTGAGCCCAACGCTGGGGTGAGCAGCCAAACGGTTCTCGCCCGGCTCGGGACGACGTTCGGCGGCACGAAAGGCAGCGCGGGCTTCAACTACGTCGACGATATGGCGTATTCCGGCGGCGCCAATACCGTGGTGAATCCGGCGACCGGACTGCTCAAGGCATACAACACGCCCATAGCGGTAGGATCCTTCGATGCCGGCTACACCTTTAGCCCGTTATTCAACGTCAACGCTGAATTCTTGCACCGCTTTGGCACCAGCCCGGTGGGCGGTTCCTGGACGGGTGCGAATGCGCTCTGGGCGCAAGGGACAGCCGGAGCTTCGGCCGGCAAGACCGGTAACAGTTACTTGGACTTCGGCTACATCTATGCCGGACTCAATTCGACCGGCCCGCATAACGAAGTCGAAGGCACGACCGATTACCAGCAGTTCTTCATCAACAACCCCAACGGATATAAAATCGCGTATGTCGGCATTCACCACTATTTCGCGACCAACGCCCAAATCGGCGTGGTCGTTCAAGGCTGGGGCTTGAATAGCGCGACCTTGCCGGTGAACTATCTGGTCGGCACGGTGGAAACGCCGGGCTTCGTCAAGAACGACAAGGGCCAGGCCATCTTCCTCGAAACGCGTCTGGCCTTCTAGGCTCCGACTCGACGCGCAGCCAACCTACGGCGGCACGGGCGTTTCACGCAGGTGAAACGCCCGTGCCGCTTCCTTCGTTCTTCACGGTATCGCGGCAATCGGACGCCGCTCTCAACAACGGCTCCTGCCATCAAATAGCCTATTCTTTTCGTCAGCCTTATCTCTCCCGGAGGTAGTAACTTGTTCTCATCCCAGCGACGACCGCACGCGTTTGCTCGCGCGATAACGATGTCCGCAGCGCTCGGCCTCGCGCTGAGCTCCACGCTCAGCCTCTCGGTCCCGGCATTCGCAGCCACGACCTTGAAGATCGGTATCGACCTGCCGACTTCGGGCGCCGATGCAACGAACGGAATTCCAACCCGCAACGGCGCCGTGCTCGCAATCGAAGAGGCGAACGCCAAGGGTCTTCCCGGCGGCAACAAGCTCGAAGCCGACTCTCTGGACGACACCGTGCAAGGCGTGCACGATCCCGCTCAAGGCGCGCAGAACATCAAAACGTTCATCGCCGATCCGACGGTGATGGGAGTCATCGGACCTTTTAACTCCAACGTCGCCAAGGCCGAGATCCCGCTCACGAACGACGCCGGTCTGGCGCAGATCAGCCCGTCCAACACCAATACCGGCCTCACCAAAGGCGACGATGCGAAGACCCTGCGCAGCTCGCATCCCGATACGATCGCGTACTTCCGCGTTTGCACCACGGACGACAAGCAAGGCGCCGCCGGTGCGCAATTCGCGCGCAAGCTGGGCTTCAAGAAAGTCTTCGTCATCGACGACAACGAGACGTACGGCAAAGGACTCGCCGACGTTTTCGAGACCGACTTCGCCAAACTGGGCGGCACGGTTTTGGGTCACGAGCACATCACCAAGAACCAACAAGACTTCAAAGCGCTGTTGACCAAAGTGCACAGCCTGGGACCCGACGCCATCTTCTTCGGCGGCACGACGTCGAGCGGCGGCGGCCTGGTCCGCAAACAAATGGCCGATGTCGGCTTAGGCAGCGTCGCGTTCATCGGCGGCGACGGCATCAGCGACGAAGAGTTCATCAAAGAAACCGGCAGCGCGGCCGACAATTCGTATTACACGGTTGCGGCTCCGGAAACGTCGAAACTCGCCACCGCCAAGACCTTCATCGCGGCCTACAAGAAGCGTTTTGGCGAAGATCCCGGCCCGTACAGCGCCAACGCCTATGCCGGCGCCCAGATCATCATCGCGGCGATCATCAAGGCCGGCGCCAACCCGACCCGCGCCGACGTGCTCAAGAACGTCGCAGCCACGACCAGCATCGACACGCCGATCGGGACGATCGGGTTCGACAAGAACGGGGACACGACCGCACCAATCCTCAGCTTCTATGCCATCAAGGGCGGCAAACCGCAGTTCGTCAACCAAATTAACCTCAAGGACTGACATTCGTCCTTCGGCGACCCGAGCGAGGCCGGCACCATGCGTGCCGGCCTCGTTTGCTGTTTGGCAAAAGGGACGTCGAACAAGGCGCGAAATCAGTGGCGAGCAAAGCCGACGTGAAAGGCAGGCCCGGGTGGATGTTCTCCTTCAGCAGCTTATCAACGGGCTCTCGCTCGGTGGGATCTACGCGCTCATCGCGCTGGGCTACACGATGGTCTACGGCATCATCGAGCTCATCAATTTTGCCCACGGGGACATCTATACATTAGGGACTTTCTTCTCACTTGCCGTCCTGACGCTGCTCGGCGTGCAGGGCGAGCTGCACGGCTGGGCGCTGATCGGCACCGCGATCCTGACGATCTTCGTCGCGATGCTGCTGTGCGGCATCACCGGCGTGCTGGTCGAGCGGCTCGCGTATCGCCGGTTGCGGAACGCGCCGCGGCTGGCGCCGCTCATCACGGCGATCGGCATGTCGTTCATCCTCGAAAACATCATGCAGTACTGGCGCGGCCCGTCGCCGGTGCCGTTCCCCGAGGTCTTCCCCAATCCGATCTTTCACGTCGGCTCGGTCGACATCGCCACGAAGCAGATCTTCGTCGTTTTGCTGGCGGTCGTGATGATGATCGTGCTGCAGTTGTTCATCTTCAACACGAAACTGGGCAAGGCGATGCGCGCCACCGCCCAAGACCGCGACGCCGCGCAGCTCATGGGCGTGAACATCAACACCATGATCATGCTGACGTTTCTGATCGGCTCGGCGCTCGCCGGCGCTGCCGGATTCGTTTCCGGCGTCTACTACGGGTCGACGTGGTTCTTCAACGGTTTCGCGGCCGGACTCAAAGCGTTCACGGCGGCCGTCCTCGGCGGCATCGGCAACCTCGCGGGCGCGATGCTGGGCGGGTTTCTGATCGGCCTGATCGAGGCGCTCACGACCCAGTTCATCTCCGATCAGTGGAGTAACGTGGTCGTGTTCTCGGTCCTGGTGCTGGTGCTGATCTTCCGTCCGTCGGGACTGCTGGGCGAATCGTTGCCCAACAAAGTCTGATGAAGCTGTCGCCGCGCGTTGGGGCGCTCGTCGCCTTTGCCGTCGCCATTGTCCTGCCGCTGGTTTTCAGCAACGGTTCGTTCGTCAATTTCTTGACCGACGCCGGCGCGTTCGTCTTGCTCGCGCTGGGACTGAACATCGTGGTCGGCTTTGCCGGTCTGCTCGATTTGGGCTACGCCGCATTCTTCGCGATCGGCTCGTATTCGTTCGCGATGCTTGCCAGCCCGCAGTTCGGGATCCACATCCCGTTCTGGATCATGCTGTTCTTGGCATCGGGAATCGCGGCGGTCTTCGGCATCCTGCTCGGTGCGCCGACGCTCCGGTTGCGCGGCGACTACCTCGCGATCGTCACGCTAGGGTTCGGCGAGATCGTGCCGCAGACGTTCCTGAACCTGTCCCAGTGGACGGGCGGACCCAACGGCATCAGTTCGCTGGATCAACCCAACTTCTTCGGCTTCCGCTTCGGCTTCGCGGTTCTGCCGTATTACTACGTCATGCTCGCGCTCATCGCGTTCGCCGTGATCGTCGCCAACAATCTGCGTTCCAGCCGTTTGGGCCGGGCCTGGATGGCGATTCGCGAAGACGAACTCGCCGCGGCGCACATGGGCATCAATACGACGGTCACCAAACTCTCGGCGTTCGCGCTGGGTGCTTCGTTCAGCGGTCTGGCGGGCGTGGCGTACGGTGCGAAGCTTCAGCTCGTCTCGCCGGACCAATTTCAATTCAACGTCAGCGTGACGATCCTCGCAATGCTCGTGCTGGGCGGCATGGGAAACATTCCCGGCGTGATCTTGGGGAGTCTGGTCATCTCCTCGCTCGATCGCTTCATTTTGCCGCAAGCCACCAACTTTCTGCACGCAACGTTTCATACCGACATCGACTTGACCAACTCGCGTTTTCTCATTTACGGAATCATTTTGGTGCTGATGATGCTGTTTCGGCCCGAAGGACTGCTGCCCAGCCGGCAGCGGGCGCAAGAACTCAAGCCCGCACTCGGCGACCCCGGATTGTCCGAACAGGAACAGTCGCTCTATACCGAGATCACGCGCTGATGGCACTCTTGACGATGGAGCACGTCACCCAGCGTTTCGGCGGTCTCGTCGCCGTGAGCGATCTGACGTTCACGATCGAGCCCGGCTCGATCGTGGCGATGATCGGCCCCAACGGCGCCGGCAAATCGACCGCGTTCAACCTCATCACCGGCATCTACAAGCCGACCGAAGGCACCATCACCTTCGATGGAAAGGCCATCAACGGCATGGCCACCAGCGACATCGCGGCGCTGGGCATTGCGCGCACGTTTCAGAACATTCGGCTGTTCGCGTTCATGTCGGCGCTCGACAACGTCATGACGGGCGAACACGCGCGGATGAAAGCTACCCTGTTCGACTCGCTGCTGCACACGCCGCGCCAACGCAGCGAGGAAAAACGCGTGCGCGAGAAAGCACTCGAAATCTTGCGCTTCGTCAATCTCGAGAAATTTGCCGGAAACTACGCCCACAATTTGGCGTACGGCTTTCAGCGCCGGCTCGAAATCGGTCGCGCGCTGGCGAGCAACCCGAAGCTTTTGCTGCTCGATGAACCCGCGGCCGGGATGAACCCTCGCGAAAAGGAGGACTTGGTCGCACTCATTCGGCGCATCCGCGACACGGGCGTCACCGTCTTCCTCATCGAGCATGACATGGCGCTCGTCATGCAGCTCTCGGAACGCATCACGGTGCTCGATCACGGTGAGAAAATCGCCGAAGGCCTGCCCGCCGAGGTGCGCAACAATCCGCAAGTCATCGAAGCCTATCTCGGAAAACCGGCATAGTGGAATTGTCTCGGCTTCGCTCGACAATTCCATCGCGTTCGGCCCTTACGGGCCGAACCGCACGTCGTCGCCCTGAGGGCTCCTAGTGGCGCTGCTCGAGGTTGACTCCATCGTTGCGCGCTATGGGCGCATCACGGCACTCGAAGGCATCAGTCTGCACGTCGATGAGGGCGAGATCGTCACGCTCATCGGCTCCAACGGCGCCGGCAAAACGACGACACTGCGGTCGATCAGCGGACTGGTGCGCCCGGTCTCCGGCGCGATCCGTTTTCGCGGCCGCGAGATCACGACCGTCTCGCCCGATCAGATCGTGCGTTTGGGCATCAGCCACTCGCCGGAAGGACGGCGCGTGTTCGCCCGGATGACCGTGCGTGAGAATCTCGACCTGGGCGCGTTCACGCGCACGAACAAGGCCGAGATTGCCAGCGACATGGAGCGCGTGCTCACGATCTTTCCACGGCTCAAAGAACGGATCGACCAAAAAGCCGGCACGATGTCGGGCGGCGAGCAGCAGATGCTGGCGATGGCACGGGCGCTCATGTCGCGACCGGCGGTGCTGCTGCTCGACGAGCCGTCCCTGGGGCTCTCGCCGCTGCTCGTCGGCACGATTTTCGAGGTCATCAAAGAGATCAACGCCAGCGGAACGACGGTGCTGCTGATCGAGCAGAACGCACGCCAAGCGCTGCAGATCGCGACGCGCGGCTACGTGATCGAAGTCGGCAAAATCGTGAAGGAAGACGCCGCGGCGGCGCTCATGGCCAGCGAAGCGGTTCAGGCGGCGTATCTCGGCGGCGGATGACGTTCGGACCGCTCGCCGCGCTCGCCGTCGTTTTGAGCGCAGCCTTGGCGATGGTTCCGGCCGGGCCGGCGGGCCCGCGAGGTCCGACGATCGGACTCGAGATGCCGGCCGGCGGCATCGACGGCGCGGAAGGTCTCGCGGTGGGTATCGCCGTCCGGCTGGGCGCTCTCCCCGTCATCGCGCGCGATAGCGCCCAGGGCGGCTTTCTCAACCCGCATCAGGATGAAGGCGTCGACAACGACGTCGACGTCCGCACGGCCCCCGCCAGCATTGCCGGCTTTGCAGCCGACCCGCACGTGATCGCGGCGATCGGCGGTTTGCGCCGCCGAGTCGGCGACGCCGACGCCGTCGCCGGCCAAGCGCGGCGATTACCGGCGATCGTTCTTGCGCGCTGGTCGCGCAACGATAAGAACGGGGACGCCTATTGCGTTTGCGTGTCGCCGGGCAAGCTCGTCGACTTCGCGCGAGCCGCCGCTCGCGAACGCTTCGGTGCGCGACTGCTCGTCGTGCTCGTGGGCGACGCCGCGGCGCTGGAACCGATGTGGAAGGGCCGCTGGGGAGCCGGCGCGACGGCGAACGTGCGCGACGATGGGGCAGGCATCGAGTTCGCCCGGCGGCGTGCACGCGCCGTCAACGCCGTGCTGGTGCTGGCCGACGAACGGCCCCCGACCCTCTGGCGCGGGGATGCGTTTGCCCGCGCATTCGATGTCGACTACGTTCGATTTCTGGGACATCGTGACTTCCAGTTAATCCCCGCGACGGCACCGGCCGGCAGCGTTTTGACGATCGAGACGCGCTTCGCACCCAGCGCCGCGCGGGCTGCATTCGAGCGCCGTTTTCACGCTGTCGCGGGATATCTTCCCGGCGACGCGGCGACTCGCGCCTTCGCGGCCGCTCAGGTCGTCGCGCAGGCCGGACTGACTCGCGAGCAAACCCGGCGGGCGCTGCGTTCGCGATCGTTCACCACCATCGTCGGGACGCTGACGTTCGACGGCGATGGTTTTGCCCTGCCGTATCCGCTCGCGCTCACAACGCCAGCGAGGGCCGAGCGCTAAGACCGCGACTTCCAGTGCATCACGACGCGGGCGACAGCTCGTTTGGCTTATATGACAGCCAATTTAGCCGATAGAGAACTGGCAATGTCAAGATCGTGTCCCCCTGACGGCGGCTGGCGGGAGATCGCGCCGAGGCGAGTTTTCCCTGTCGGAAGGCCCCTGCCGGAATGCCGTTTGAGGCCTCCGAGCTAATATTTAGCTTTGACATGACCTTTCCAGTCAGCCAGCGGCGACCGCTCCGTTATGCCGCCGCCATCTTGAGTGCGGTCATCGGCACGATGGCGACCATCGGCGCTTTTTTACTCGTGTGCTCGTGGGAATACCGCGTTGCAGAGATCGATTTTCAGAGCAAGGCAAAGAGTCACCTCGAGGCCATAAACGGCGATCTCGGCGACGCAAATACGCTTCTGTACACCATCGCCGCCTTCATCGAGTCGAACCGGCACCCGGTCGGGAGCGACGAGTTCGGGCACTTTTCGGCAGCATTGCATCGTCGCGTCCCCGGACTTCGGGACACGGCGTGGGCTCCACTCGTTACCCTCGCCGCGCGCTCGACTTTTGAGCGTGCAATTCGCGCCCAAGGAATTCCCGGATACGAGATCAAGCAGTTCGGCCTGCATCACCGGCTGATTCGTTCAGCGCCCCGTTCCCGCTATTTCCCGGTGCTTTATATCGAGGCGGACGGCGCCAAGCGCACCATGATCGGCTTCGATCTCATTTCCGAAAGGCTTCGTGCCGCAACGGCCCTGCGCGCCATGCAATCTGGCCGGCCGGCCGCGACGCCGCCGATCGATGTCGTGACGGTCGAGCACCCGGGCGCAGGCATCCTGAGTTACATGCCCGTCTACCGTTCCCATATTGCTAAAGGCGAAGCGAGAGGACTGCATTCCGTACGGGGCCTTGTGTTGGGCGTTTTCGACGTGTCCGAAATGGTCAAAAACATTCTGGCAAAAAATACTGCAACGCACGACCTCAACCTGTATCTTTTCAATCCGGCCTCGCGTTCCGACCGTCGGGTCATTTATCAAACACCGTCGTCGGATCCATTGCGACCGGCTGTCTCCGAGCAGGCACTGCTTGCCGGCACGAATTGGCAAAGCACGGTCCGGGCAATCGATCAGTCTCTCGGGGCTATTGTAACGCCGGCCCAACCACTGCGCTTCGTGCGCTCGAGCTTATTCGGAATAGTTACTTTGAGCGCCGGCTTCATGATCACCGCGCTGATCGTCGGGTACCTCATCCTGTCCGTGCGGCGGACGCTGCAACTCGAAGCACTTACGGCGAGTCTGCAAGCGACGACCGTAACGTTACATGAAAAGGCCGAACAAATCAGCCAGATGTCGCGAACCGACTCGCTTACCGGAATTGCCAACAGCAGGCTGTTCTACGAAAGCATTGACGAGGCGATAACGCGTTTTTGCAGCGGAACTCCGTTCACACTGCTCTTCCTCGATTTGGATCGCTTCAAAATCGTCAACGATAAGCTCGGACACGGAGTCGGAGATCGCCTTCTGTGCGCCGTTGCCGAGCGCATCTCAGCCTGCATCCGCGACGTCGACATCGCTGCGCGAATCGGCGGCGACGAGTTTGCGATAATTCTCGCGGATACCGACGATATTGCGACGATTTCGATTGTAGCACAACGGTTGGTCGACCGCATAAGCGAAGCCTACACCATCGACGATCAGCCAATCGTTATCGGCGTCAGCATCGGTGCGGCCACGATCGCCCAAGGGTTAACGGCGGAAGCTCTCGTCGCGGAAGCAGATCTTGCGATGTATGAGGCGAAGGAAGCCGGCCGCGGGACCTTCCGCTTTCCGAGCAAAGTCGGCGTTCGCGTTGGACAATGAAATGATCGTTAACCTTCCAAGCCTCACGCGTGCAAAAGTTTGTGCAGAAAGCGGCGCGTGCGTTCCTGAACGGGGTTGGTGAATAATTCGCGCGCCGGCGCTTCCTCGACGATGCTTCCGGCATCCATGAAGATGGCGCGATCCGCGACGTCGCGTGCGAACGTCATCTCGTGCGTCACGATGATCATCGTGCGATGCTCGGCGGCGAGATCGCGGATCGTTGCCAGCACTTCGCCTACGAGTTCGGGATCCAAAGCCGAGGTCGGCTCGTCGAAGAGCAGCACTTCGGGTTCCATCGCCAGCGCCCGCGCGATGGCCACGCGCTGCTGCTGACCGCCCGACAATTCGCTCGGATAGGCGTCGCATTTTTCGCCCAATCCGACTTTCTCGAGCAACGCCCGGCCGAGCGCTTCGGCCTGTTCGCGGGGCATCCGCTTGACGGTTACGGGCCCCTCGCTGACGTTCTGCAGTGCCGTGCGATGCGGAAAGAGATTGAAACTTTGAAAAACGAACCCGACATGCGCGCGCAGGTCGCGGATGCGCGCCGCCTGGCGCCGCAGCGACGTGGCGGCATCGATCTCGATCGCACCGACTTTGAGCCGTCCCGTGGTCGGCGTTTCGAGAAAATTCAAGCAGCGCAGCAGCGTTGTTTTCCCCGAACCGCTGGGCCCGATGATCGCCAGCACTTCGCCCGTCTCGACGTTGAGATCGATCGGGTGCAGCACCTCGACGCCCCCGAAGCGTTTGGTCAGCGCCCGAACTTCGATCTCGCTCATCAGGATTCGACTTCGTCGAATCTGTGGCGTTCGGCCTTTGGCCGAGCCGCTGTGGCGTTCGGCCTTTGGCCGAGCCGCTGCCGTATTTCGGACGACGGTGACATCAGCGCCTCGTCACGTAGATGTTGGCTCGCTGCTCCAAGCGGTGCTGCACGAAAGCGAGTCCGCTCGAAATCACCCAGTAGAGAAATGCCGCCGCGATGTACATCGTGAAGATTTCATACGTGCGGGCCGTGATCAGCTGCGCCTGACGGAACAATTCGGGAACTTGAATCGTCGCCGCCAGCGACGTGTCTTTGACCAGGCTGATGAACGTGTTGCCCAGCGGGGGAAGGGCCACCCGCGCGGCCTGCGGCAGGATCACCCGCCGCATCGCCTGCGTCGACGTCATGCCCAATGAGAACGCCGCTTCCCATTGGCCGACGGCAACCGATGAGATTGCCGAGCGCAGGATTTCCGAGGTGTAGCCCCCGACGTTGAGCGTAAAGCCCAGCAACGCGGCCGGAACCGGATCGATCCGCCAGCCGAATTGCGCTAAGCCGTAATAGATCAGAAAGAGCTGCACGAGCAGCGGGGTGCCGCGGATGAACGACACGTACACGCCGGCGATGCGCTGCAGCACGACCCGCGACGACAACCGCATCAGCGCCAGCCCCAGCCCCAGCACGAGCCCGAAGAGCATGCCGCCGAAACTCAATTCGACCGTGTAGCCCGCGCCCTTGAGCAAGAATGGCGTCGATTGCCACAGGAGGTCGACCGTCGAGTTCAACCTATTTGGAGACGTCCGAGCCGAACCACTTGTCCGAGATCGCCACGAACGATCCGTCGGAATGGAGGGCCAGCAGCGCTTTGTCGAGCGCAGCGCGCAAATCGGGATGATCCTTGCGGACGGCGATGCCTTGCAATTCCTTGGCCAGCGGATCGCCCGCCGGAACGACGTCGCCGCCGAACTGCTTGATCCTATTTGCCGCGACCAGCCGGTCGGCCAGCACGGCGTCGAGCCGTCCCGTCCGCAGATCGGCAAACTTGGTGGGATCGTCGTCGTACGTTTTCACGTTCGCCGTCGGCACGTTCTTGCGCAGCCAAGTCTCGTAATTCGTCCCCAAGCCGACGCCCACGGCCTTACCGGCAAGATCGTCTGCGGTTTTGATCCGGTCCGCATCCGCTTTTTTGACGAGGATCTGGATGCCCGAGACCGTGTAGGGTGCGCTAAAGTCGTACTTCGCCTGACGTTCGGGGGTGATCGTGACTTGATTGAGCACGATGTCGTAGCGGCCGGAATCGAGTCCGGCGAGGATCCCGTCCCACTTGGTGGGCAAAAATTCCGCCTTGACGCCGAGCTGTTTGGCCAGCGCGTTGCCGAGGTCGATCTCGAACCCGCTCAAGTTTCCGCTCGAATCTTGAAAGTTGAACGGCGGGAACGTTCCCTCGAGCGCGATGCGCAGCGTGCCGCGCTTCTTGACGTCGTCGAGACCGGCATCGGCAAAGGCCGCGCGGGGCAGCGCACCCGCCAGCAGCAGCGCGGTCGTCGTCGCAATGAATGAAGGACGATTGATGTTCAAATGAATTCCTCGCAAAAAAAACCGCCGCCACAATGGCGGCGGCACGTCCGGCAGATCAGGCGCTCGCGCACGATATCAAGCCGAAGGCCGGCGCCCCGACGGACGACGACACGGATCCAATAGAGACGGGCAGGACGACGCCGTCGCGAACATGGCAGTACGTTAACAGAACTTCAAGCGTTCGTCAACGAAGCGGCGACGTTTGTCGCTGCGAGCCGCGACCGCATCGACCGGCGCGTCACGTCGGCAAACGCGCGCAGCGCCGGCGAGATCCACTTGTCTTTGTGCCACAGCATCTGCGTCGCCAGCGTGATCTCGAGGTCGGCAACGTTGATTGCGACGAGCGAACCTTCCGCCAATTCGCGCTCGACCACCATGTGCGGTACGACGCCGACGCCGAGTCCCGCCAGCACGCATTGTTTGATTGCCTCGTCACTGTTGAACTGCAGCGTCGTATGCGCGCGCATGCCCGGCCGTCCGAATGCTTCGTCCAACGCTTTCCAGGTTGCGTTCCCTTCCTGGTACACGATGAACGGCTCGTCACGAAATGCCGTTAGCGCAACCGAAGCCTGCTGTGCAAGCCGATGATCGCAACGGACGACGACCATTAACGGTTCGCGCGCTAAGTCTTCGATCGCGAACGCCGTTAAATGGAGCGGTTCGGTCAGCGTCAACGCGACGTCCAGGTCGCCCCCGAGCAACCGATTCGGCAGATCGGGACAGTGATCGCCGTGGATGACGAGCCGGACGCTGGGAAACTCGCGCCGGAAGTCCGTGAGGATCGACGGAATCAGATACGCGCACAGCGTTTCGCACGCGCCGATCGTCAGCACGCCGGACGGAACGTCGGGCTCGGGTACTTCGTGCGACGCCTCCTCGGCAAGTGCCAGCAGGCGATCGGCGTACGTCACCAAACGCCGGCCGGCGGCCGTCAACTCGACGTGTTTGCCCAGCCGTTCGAAAAGGCGCGTCTGCAACTCTTCCTCGAGTGCCTGAATGTGCGCGGTTACGTTCGACTGCGAATATGAGAGCCGCTCCGCGGCTTGGGTGAAACTCCGCGATTTTGCGACAGCCTGAAAAGTAAAGAGTTGACGCAGTTCCACGTTCTCCCATCAGCCTTTCCGATGGCGACGATCAGATGCTTGATGCAAGCTTCCCGCCGTCGTGTGCTACTCTTCTAGAAGAGGAAGATGGCGATGGGATTTTTATTGATGACGGGTTTGCTGGTCGCGTTGAGTGTGGTTGCGGTGCGCTACGGGGCCGACAGCCGCGACGGCTCGGCAAGCGGTTGGTTCGACCGGCCCTACGGCAACGGCCCGGACATCAGCGCAACGTAGCCGGCTTCGCCGCTCGTTCGTCCGCTGCGGCAAGCGTTGCGTTGGTCGCCAGCGCGATCGCGAGATCGAGGCCCAGCCGCTCGGTGTTGAGGACCAGATCGTACCGCCGGCTATCATACATGTCACAATTGAAATAGTGGCGTAAATAGCGCCGGCGCGCTTCATCCGTGCGCGCAATGCGGCGCTGCGCTTCACCGGCGTCGATCGCGCAGCGCCGGGCGAGTTGTTCGATGCGCCAGCCGACGCTGGCTTGGAGCAAAATCGCCAAAACCCGCACCCCGGCCGGCCGCCAACCCAACAGGCTGACGCCGCCGTGGCCGATGACCACGACGTGCCCCCGTTCGGCGCATTCGAAGACCAGTGCGCGCACGCGTTCGATGATCGGGTCGTCGGGCATCCGCCACTCGGTGTTGAACGGCAGCATCGCTGAAGCCCGAGCCAGATCGGCAATCAAGCTCTCGCCGAATGACGGCGGCCGCTCGCACGTCCGGGTCAGGAAGTCGGATGAGATGCCGTGCCGGTCGGCCAGCCGATCGATGATCGCGCGTTCGTCGAGCAACGTCGCCCCGAGCGCGCCGGCCAGCACTTCGCCGACGCTGCCGCCCCCGGCGCCAAGTTCACGTGAGATCGAAACGATCATCGCCGCGGCCCTCAACTGTCCCCCGAAATCCCCGGGGGCGCTTCGCTTTTGCCTCGCTCGTCCTCATTGCCTTCCGCTCGGACCGGGCCGCCGTCGCCGGCCGCAAAAACGGCGTAAAGATTGGCCGCCGATACGAACGGCCCCACAGTCCGGCTGGCTGTTCGAGCACCGGCGGCCGATGCTAGAAGAGGACGCACCCCGTTCCCTTTGCCGAAAGTAGGATTCTGGCTCCATGTTCGTGATCGTCGGGTGGGTCGTCGTCGTCGGCGCCGTGATCGGCAGCTTCGTACTCGGCGGCGGCCACATCGCCGCGCTGCTTCAACCGTTCGAGCTCATGTGCATTCTGGGTTCGTCGATCGGCGCATTCCTGGTCAGCAACCCGATGAAGGTCCTCAAGGCGGTGATCAAAGCGGTCCCGTCATGCTTTAAGGGCGGCGGCTACAACAAGAAAAAGTACCTCGAACTCATCTCGTTGCTGTACGAACTGCTGCAGAAAGTCCGCACGCAGGGCATGCTCGCGATGGAGCCCGACATCGCCGATCCCAAAGCGAGCCCGGTCTTCACCAAATATCCCACGATCATCAAAGACCATCACTTGCTCGATTTCATCGTCGACTACATGCGCATGATGCTCGAGGGCAACGTCAACCCGTCCGCAGTCGAAGATCTCATGAATGCCGAGCTGGAAACGCATCACGTCGAGATGGCGGCGCCCGCCACCGCCATTCAGAACATGGCCGACGGTTTGCCGGCGTTCGGCATCGTCTCGGCCGTTATGGGCGTCGTTCACACGATGGGCTCCGTCGGCGCGCCGCCGGCCGTGCTGGGCGAGATGATCGCCGCTGCGCTGGTCGGCACGTTCTTGGGCATCTTGATGGCGTACGGCTTCGTCGGACCGCTGGCTGCGCTGCTGACCGCCCAGGGCGCGGAGGCGGCGATTCCCTTCGAGTGCGTCAAGTGCGTTTTGCTCGCGTACCTCAACGGTTCGGCGCCCGGCGTGGCCGTCGAATTCGGTCGTAAGGTGCTGCAGTCGGTCGATCGCCCGAGCTTCACCGAACTCGATGACGCCGTCCGCGCAACCAAGAACGGACCCGCTTCGGCCGACGCCGGCGACGCCGCCGCCGCGGCCTGACGACCGGCACCCATCATGGCAGAAGGCAAACCCGGCAAGGCGCTCCAGCCGATCATCGTCATCAAGAAGATCAAAAAGCGCGGACACGGCGGGCATCACGGCGGCGCCTGGAAGATCGCGTACGCCGACTTCGTCACCGCGATGATGGCGTTCTTTCTCCTGATGTGGCTGCTCTCGTACACGGATCCGGGCACCCGGGCCGGCATCGCCGACTACTTCAACCGCCCGCTCAAATCACTGCTCACCGCCGGTCCCGGCTCGGCGCCGACAACCGCGCCAAAATCGCTCAAAGAAAAACTCGAAGAGCTCAAAAAACAAGAACAGAAAAAGCTCGAAGAGCTCAAGCAGAAGATGGAAACCGTCACCGAGCACAACCCCAAGATGCGGGCCTTCAAAAACCAAATCAAGATCGAGATCACCAGCGAAGGCTTGCGGGTTCAGATCATCGATCAAAAGAATCGCCCGATGTTCGCGGTCGGTTCCGCCGTGTTGGAAGACTACACGAAAGTCATCTTGGACGAGATCGGCAAGACGCTCAACAACGTCGACAATCCGATCTCGATCTCGGGTCATACCGACGCGCTGCAATACGCGGGCGGCGAAAAAGGCTACTCGAACTGGGAACTGTCGAGCGATCGGGCCAATGCCGCGCGGCGCGAACTCATCGTGGGCGGCATGCACGAAAATAAAATCTTACAAGTGCGCGGACTCTCCGGTTCGGTGCCGCTGGACAAAAAGAATTTAGCGGATCCGAGCAATCGGCGGATCAGCATCGTGGTTCTCAACGCCGAGACGGTGCAGCGGCTCAAGCAGGACGGTACGGAGGATCCCGCCAAGGCGGCCGGCGTCAGTGAAGCGGGAGCGCCCGCCGCGGTCCCCGGTGCCGACGCGGCGAAGCCGGTCCAGCCCCCCGCCAAGTAGCGGTCAGAAGTACCAGACGAAAAGTTCCGGTCCGGCGGCCGTCGGCGCAACGGTCTTGTCGGGCACTTTCCCGGGCACGGGGAATTCGTAGCTGATCAGCATCGTGGCCGGACGCATTTCGCCGGCAGCTTTGCGCCACAGCGCAGCCATCGCGGCCGGTGAGAGATAGGCGAAGACCACGTCGTACGCGGCGAAATCGAGCCGTTCGTAGTCGCCGCGCATGAACTGCGCCGCGCTGGCGGTCAGGCGCGCGCGCAGCACGCTGATCAGCCACGGCAGTGGTGCCAGTTCGATTCCGGTAAGCCGGCTGCCGGGAAAACGCCGCGCGAGCCCGAGCACCAGGCCGCCGAGTCCGCTGCCGATATCGATGAGCCGCACCGGCCGATCGGACGGGAGCAGACCCGCAACGGCCTCCCGCACCGCGGGACCGGACGGATAAAACGGCACTTGGGTGCGGAACGTCGACCAGAAAACCAGCAGCATGAACAGAAAAACGCCCAACAGCGCCGGCCGCGGCAGATGCAGCGACCCCGCGCCGAGCAGCGCGATCGGGAAGGCAACCTGGATTGCGCGCCACCACGGCGCCAAACCCCAGATCCAGGTCACGAGCATCGCCAAAACGCCCTGCAGCAGCGCTGCGCCGTAGACCGACAGCGGATGTTGCCAGCGCGCGAAGACGTAAGCTGCGGCCAGCGTCGGGGCCACGGTCAGCGCCTGAATCGCCGCCGCCTGAACCGCGGGCGCGCGCCACAGCCGCGGGGCCGCGGGGTTCACGCGCGGACGGTCAATCTTTCGAGCATTTCGCGAACGCCTCATCGCCGCGCGTTGGCCTCGGCGGCGACAAACCGGTGTGTGCTCTGAGGGCCAAAAACCTGCCGAGCCAAACGGCGGCAAGGGTCACGAAAGCGTTCGACGCGGAGTAATTCCGGCGCGCTCTTGCGCATACTTCGAGCATGAGCGATATCGAAGCACGCTTGCGCGAGTTGAAGATCGAATTGCCGCTGCCCGCCAAACCGGCGGCAAATTACGTGCCCGGCGTCGTGAGCGGCAACCTGCTGTTTCTCTCGGGACAAGGCCCGCGCGCAGCGGATGGGACGTTTCTGTGCGGCAAAGTCGGCAGCGATGTGTCGCTGGAAGACGCGTATGCGCGCGCTCGCCTCGTCGGCCTAGGGTTGCTGGCGACGGCGCGTCAACAGTTGGGCGCGCTCGAACGGATCCGCCGGATCGTCAAGGTCCTCGGTCTGGTCAACGCGGTACCGACGTTCACTCAGCATCCGGCCGTCATCAACGGATGCTCGGATCTCTTCGTCGAGATTTTCGGCGACGCCGGACGCCATGCGCGATCGGCGATCGGCGTCGCAAGTCTTCCCATCAATATCAGCGTCGAGATCGAGGCGATTTTCGAGCTCGCCGTACCGTAGGCGGCGCCGGCCGCGATCGACGTCAACAGCGCTACGGCATGCGCCGCGCGGCGATGCGCGCGAACGCGCTCAGCGATGCCGCCGTAGTTTCGCCGTTGGTCGTGAGCACCGCGATCGAAACGCTTGTGCCGTGTTTGCTCAGGTAGATGGTGTTATCGAACATTTGCGCCGAGTCGCCGACGCCGGGAACGCGCGTGCCCAAGCCGTTGCGGAACGGATCGACGAGATCGTTGTTTTGCAGAAAGCTGGAGCCCGAGTTCGGCACGACGACGAGGACCGAACCCTCATGCGCTTCGTACGTGCAGCGCGCGCCGCTCGATTGCGGCAGGTGGTACCCCGACGGGCGGCCGGGCGGAACGCTCCAGTGCAGCACGCGCATTACGTCCGAACGCGTCACGAGCGAGCACGGCGCGGGACCGGCCGAATAGACGGCCTGCGCGAGCAGCAGCGCGAGTGCGACGGTCATTTCTTAGGCGACCGTGAGTTCGCGTGTCGCCGCCGCATTGAAATACGTGGCTTGCGGATGATGGATCACGATGGCTGCGGTCGACTGCTCGGGGACGATTTGGAACGCTTCGGTGAGTTCGGTGCCGATCGCGGTCTGCGCGTCGAGCAGCCGCCAGACGATTTCGTGCTGCGCGAGATCGGGACAGGCGCCGTAGCCCCAACTGTAGCGTTTGCCGCGGTGCCCTTCGAGACCCAACTCGGCCCGAATGCGGTGATGCATCGTCTCGGCCAGCGCCTCCGCCGATTGGACGGAGAATCCGTGCAGAAAATAGGACTCGCTGTAGTCGCCCGCCGCCTGCCGGCGATCGATCGCGTGCGAAACGTCGCGCCCCATCGTCACGACCTGCAGCGCGATGACGTCGCTGGCGCGACCGTCCGTGGGCTCGCGCAGATAATCCGCTAGGCACAAATGTTCGCCGCCCGCTTGACGCGAGAAGGCGAAGCGCGCGATCTCACGTGCGTGGTCGGCGGGATCGTACACGATGATGTCGTCGCCCGAACCGGCCGCCGGAAAATAGCCGTAGACGACCCGCGGATCGAGGATCGGGTTCGTTTCGGCCAGCCGCTGATAGCGTTCGAGCCGCGGGGCAAACTCGGTCGCGACGAGTTGCTCCCAGTCGCTGCCCTTGACGTTGCTGCCGCCCCACGAAAGCCGGTACAGGCTCTTGAGGTCGAAGTTGGGCCACAGCGTTCGCACGTCGATGTCGCGCAGCGTGCGCGGCCCGAAAAATGGTGCGCGGGGGACGTCGGGATAGCGCATGCTCGTGCGCGCCGAGCGGCCGTCGGCAACCGCCGGCGCCGCGGCGGTGCGCGCGCGTTCACGCGCGCGCTGGGCCTCGCCCCCGATCCGTTCGACGAACGCTCGGCGCTCCGCCGGTGCGCTCATCAAGCGATCCATGATTTCCAAACCCTCGAACGCGTCCTTGGCGTAAAAGAGCCCCGGCTCGAACAACCGTTCCTCGTCGATGAACGAGATCCGCCGGCTGAAATCGCGATTGATCGCCGCGCCGCCGACGACGACGGGGAACGCCAAACCGCGCGCATCCTGTTCTTTCACGCAGACCGGCATCTGTTTCGAGGTCGACACGAGCAGGGCGGAAAGCCCGATCGCATCGGCGCCGACTTCGACGGCCTTCTCCAGGATCGTGTTCATCGGCACCTGTTTGCCCAGGTCGAATACCGTGTAGCCGTTGTTCGCCAGGATCGTGTGCACCAGATTCTTGCCGATGTCGTGCACGTCGCCGAACACCGTCGCGAGCACGACTTTGCCTTTGGTGACGCCTTCGACTTTGTCGAGGAACTGCTCGAGGTGCGCGACCGCCTTCTTCATCACTTCGGCCGATTGCAGCACGAACGGTAAGATCAGTTCGCCCGAACCGAATTTGTCGCCGACTTCCTTCATCGCCGGCAACAGCACGTTGTTGAGAACGTCGACCGGGTCGCGCTGCGCCAGCACCGCGTCGAGTTTCGCTTCGATGCCGTCCTTGCGCCGGCGCAGGATCGCGTTGTGGATCTGGGTTTCCATCGGCGTGTCGAGATCTTCGTCGGCGGCCGCGGCAAGGGCGGCGCCCCCGTCGCTCTTCTTTGCTTCCCAGTGTTCGATGACGCGCTGCAGCGCGTCGGGGCGCCGGTTGAATACCAGGTCGTCGCACAGTTCGCGTTCGGTCGCGTCGAGTTCGCCGTAGGGCGTGATTTCTTTGGCGTTGACGAGCGCCATGTCCAGGCCCGCCTCGACGCAGTGATGCAGCATCACCGAGTTGAGCGCCGCGCGCGCCGGCGGCTTGAGGCCAAACGACACGTTGGAGACGCCCAGCGACGTGAGTACGCCGGGCAGCTCGCGCTTGATGAGGCGAATGCCTTCAATCGTTTCGACCGCCGAGTCGAGAAATTCGGCGTCGCCGGTTGCCAGGGTGAAGGTCAGCGCGTCGAAAATAAGCGCGCCGGGCGGCAGACCGAACTCGCGCGTCACGATCTCGTGGATGCGCTGCGCGACCGCGAGCTTGCGTTCGCGCGTCTTGGCCATCCCGATTTCGTCGATGGTCAACGCGACCACTGCGGCGCCGGCCATCCGCACGAGCGGCATGACTTCGTCGATGCGCGTGCGCCCGTTCTCGAGATTGATCGAGTTGACGATCGCGCGGCCGGCGTAGATCTTGAGCGCTTTTTCAATCACGCGCGCTTCGGTCGAGTCGATCATGAGCGGCGCTTCCACCGATTGCGCCAGCCGCTTGACCACGATCGCCATCTGCGCGTCTTCATCGCTGCGCTCGGTCAGCGCCGTGCAGACGTCGAGGAGGTGCGCGCCGCCTTCGACCTGTTCGCGCGCGACGAGGACGATCTCGTCGTAGTCATCGGCCAACAGCAGCCGTTTGATCCGGCGCGAGCCCTGCGCGTTGATGCGCTCGCCGACGATCGTCACCGAGCCATCCTGCTTGAGCGCGACCGCCGTCATCGCCGAAGCAGCGAATTGCAGCGGCTTGGGCTCCGGCGCCCGGCCCGTCAGCCCCGCGACGGCCGCGGCGAAAGCGCGAATGTGGTCGGGCGTCGTCCCGCAGCAGCCGCCGATCGCATTGACCCCAAAATCGGCGACGAAGGCGCGCAGTTCGGTTGCCATCTCGGCGGGGCGCTCGGGATAGATCGTTTCGCCCTTGGGGCCCATGAGCGGCAAACCGGCGTTGGGGATCACGCTGACATAGCAGCGCGAGTTGTCGACCAGGTAGCGCACGGCGTCGCGCATGTGCGTCGGACCCGTCGAGCAGTTGAGTC
This sequence comes from Candidatus Velthaea sp., assembly GCA_050012475.1. GTDB lineage: Bacteria > Vulcanimicrobiota > Vulcanimicrobiia > Vulcanimicrobiales > Vulcanimicrobiaceae > Velthaea. The sequence continues at coordinate 18,228 of JBEKHC010000020.1, read as the reverse complement.
CGATCACGTCGATCGGCAGCGCGTCGAGCGTCGCGGTGACCGCGCGGATGTCGGTGCCCAGCAGCATCCGGCCGGTGACGTCCAGCGTCGCTTGGGCTTGGATCGGCACGCGCCGCAGCCCGCGGTCGAACTCGCGCACGATGCCGGCGATGGCCGCTTTCATCTCGAGCAAATCTTGGCTGGTCTCGAGCAGCAACAGATCGACGCCGCCATCGACGAGATGCCGTGCCTGTTCGCCGTACAGATCGGCGAGTTCATCGAAGGTGATCTTCGAGAGCGTCGGATCGGACGACGAAATGAGCATCCCCGTCGGTCCCATCGAGCCGGCGACGAAGCGCGGACGCTCGGGCGTGGAATACCGGTCGGCCGCTTCGCGCGCGAGCCGGGCGCCGTCCCGATTGATCGCCGCCACCCGGTGCCCCAGGCCGTACTCGTCCAGTTTCAACCGCGAGGCTGTGAACGTGTCGGTCTCGACGACGTCGGCCCCGGCCTCGAAATACGTTTCGTGAATCTTGCGGATCAAATCCGGCTGGGTCAGGACGAGCGCCTCGTTGCACCCGTGGTAGGCGGCGCCGCCAAAAGCCTCGTCGGAAAGCTCGAGCTCCATGAGCTGCGTGCCCATCGCTCCGTCGAAAACGAGCACGTGGCGGTCGAGGGCTGCGAGATACGGCGAACAGTTCATATCCGGATGTACGGTTGCTCCGGGCCCGATAACGCGTACGTTTGTCCAGTTTGTCGATTTTCGGATAAATCGGACCATGCAGCTGGCGGACTTCGCAGCTGCCCATGGGCGTGGGGATATGCGGGCCCAGAGATGTCCGATTTTCCATTCTGTGCGTACAATCAGACATGGCGATGAGTCGGAAGCCCCATCTCCTTGTCCGAGCAGACGCCGCCGCACGGCTGGTGCAGCGACTTCCCCCGCGCGCTCCGCTCGCGCGCGAAATGCGCCGGATCTGGCGCTCGGAGATCCTTGCCTCCACGAGCCTGGCCGGAAGCCGCCTCTCGGCGGCCGAGGTCGATGCCCTGCTGGACCACGGTCGCGCTCAAGGCAACCGCGAGTTCGCCGACTATGTCCTCGTCCGGGCCTACGCCGACGCGGCTCGCTGGGTCGCGGATGCGCGAGCCGTCTCTCCCGGCGATCCGCGACCGCTCGTCGGGGTCGATGAAATCCGCCAACTCAACGCCCGCGCCGCTGCGGGTACCGGCGTTCGCGGCGGAGCCTGGCGCCAAGCCAACCCAGCGGCTGAAGCAGGCGTCATCGCGCCTGCGGCGTGGATGGTCGTGCGCGAGATGACGGCGCTCGTCGACCGCTTCGGCCGCGGTCCGGCAGCCGAGCCGGCAGCGTTGTGGATCGCCCGCTTCCTAGGCCGGTTCGCCCGCCTGCTTCCATTCGAGGGAGCCAACGGCCGGACCGCGCGGCTGACCGCCAACCTCATGCTGCGGCGTCTCGACTACCCGCCGCTGGTCTTCGAGCAGCGCGACCGCAGCCGGTTTCCCCGCGCGCTCGCACTGGCCAAAACCAACGCCCCCGAGCAGTTGGCCGACCTCGTCGCGCGCGCCATCCTGCGGGCGTGCAATCGGCTCAGCGCGACGGCCGACGGACCGCGCGACGCGATGGTCGCGCTGCGCGCGGCCGCGGGCGACGAGTATCCCGCCCTTGCGAAGGCCGCGCAGCGCGGCCGCCTGCGCACGATCGTGCGCGGCGGCCGCTACTTTACGACGGCGGGCTGGATCGCGGAATACCGCGCCGGGTCCGCGCGCCGGCGGACTTAGACGCTCGTCTGCGTCGGGCGCGGGAGCGGCTCGTCCAGGGTCGTGAGCCCCGCGTTGGGATCCACCTTATGTCGCGGACGGATGCGTTCTTCCATGCCCACGATGAGTACGTACAGCACCGGCACGACGAACAGATTGAGGATCGTCGACACGAGCATGCCGCCGAACACGACGGTTCCCAGCGAGTTGCGTGAGGCCGCGCCGTTACCGGTCGCGACCACCAGCGGGAAGATGCCCAAGATGAAGGCGATCGACGTCATCAAGATCGGGCGCAAGCGGGTTTCGGCCGCCCGTACCACTGCGGCCCGAATTTCGTAGCCCTGTGAGCGCAGCTGATTGGCAAACTCGACGATCAGAATCGCGTTTTTGGACGCCAGCCCGACGAGCATGACGAACCCGACTTGGGCGTACACGTCGGAGACCTCGAACGTATGCGTGAGTCCGGCCAAGAAGAAATTGCGGATGAAGATCGCACCGAGCGCGCCGAGCAGCGCGATCGGCACGCTCAAGAGGATGATGAGCGGATCGATGAAGCTCTCGTACTGCGCGGCGAGCACCAAGTACGTGAACACGATGCCGAGCAGGAAGATCAGCGCCGCTTGGCTTCCGCCCTCAACCTGTTCGCGCGAGATGCCGCTCCATTCGTAGCCGAAACCCGGCGCGACCATCGTAGCAAGCTTCTGCACCTCGGCGATGGCGTCGCCCGAACCGTGACCGGGCCCTGGCTGACCGTTGATTGCCACCGATCGGAACAAGTTGAAGTGCGAGATGACCGGAGCGGTCTTCGTTTGGGTCTGCGTCATCAGCGACGAAATCGGGATCAGGCCGCCGCCCGAGCCATTGTGAACGTAGATCTGCGCGAGGTTCCCGATCGTTTCGCGGTACGGCGCATCAGCCTGCACGTACACCCGGTACGAGCGATCCAAGTAGTCGAAGTCGTTGACGTATTCGGAGCCCAAGAACACCTGCATCGAGGTAAAGACGTCGGTCAGCGATAGGCCCAGCGCCTTGATCTTGTTGCGATCCACTTGCGCGACCAGCTGCGGGCTGTCGACCGCGAACGTCGTGTAGACTTGCGAGAGCACCGGGTCTTTTGCGGCCGCGCCCATGATCCCGTACGCTCCGTAGGCCAGCGGTAAGATGCCCTTGTTGTTGCGATCCTCTAGCTCGAAGCTGATGCCGCCCTGGAATCCGATCCCTTGAATCGCGGGCGGATTGACCGGAAAGGTCGACGTACCGGGAACCGCGCCCAGCAAACCGTATAAGCGGCCGACGAGCGCGCCCGCGCCGTGCGGTCCGCCGCCCCGCTGGGCAAGCGGGACGAGGCGCGCAAACATGAGCACTTGGTTGGGGCCGTTCCCCGTGAAGCCGAAGCCGCCGACGTCGAAGACGTCCGTAACTTCAGGCTGTTTGAAGAGCACGTCTTCGATCTTCTTGCGGACGACGAGCATCGTATCGGCCGACGTGCCCTCGGGCGCTTGCGAGGATACGATGATGAACCCTTGATCCTCATCCGGCACGAAACCCGTCGGCGTCGAATTGAACATGAACGCCGTCGAAGCCAGCGCCACCACGAACAAGACGAGGATGATCGGCCAGCGTTTGATGAAACCCGGCAGGATGCGGTCGTAACGCCGCCGCGTTCCGTTGATCGCGCGATTGACGCCGCGGAAAAACCGGCCTTTCGGTTTCTCGACGTGTCCCAAGAGCAGCGATGAAAGGACCGGCGTGAGCGTGAGTGCGTTGAACAACGAGATCGAGATCGAAATCGCGATCGTCAGCGCGAACTGCTTGTAGAGTTGGCCGGTCGTCCCCGGGAAAAAGCCGACCGGGATGAAGACCGACAGCAGCACCAACGATGTGGCCACGACCGCGCCGCTGATTTCGCGCATCGCTTCGAGCGCAGCCTGATGCGGGGGCATCTTCTTCTCTTGTATGAAGCGCGCAATGTTCTCGATCACGACGATCGCGTCGTCGACCACCAGACCCGTCGCGAGTGTCAGCCCGAATAGGGTCAGCGTGTTGATCGAGAAGCCGAGCAATTTCATCAGTGCGAACGTGCCGATGAGCGAGATCGGAATCGTGATCGAGGGGATGAGCGTCGTGCGCCAATCTTGCAGGAAGAGGTAGATGACCAGCACGACCAGGAAGATCGCGATGATCAACGTCGTGGTGACGTCGCGGATCGAATCGCGCACGAAATCGGTCGCGTCGAACGCGATCGAATACTTCACGCCCGGGGGGAAACTCGGTTGCAGACGTTCGAGGGTGGCCTTGACATCGTGTGATATTTGCAGTGCGTTGGCGTTTGGCAACTGCTGGATCCCGATTCCAACCGAGGATTCGCGGTCGAAACGCAGATCCGTCGAGTAATCCTCCGCGCCCAGTTCGGTTCGGCCCACGTCGGCAACACGCACGAATCCGCCGTCCGGATTCGTCTTGAGAATGATGTTCGCAAACTCGGTGGGTGTGGTCAACCGCCCCGTCGCGCGGACCGAAATATAGTACGGGTTGTGTCCCGTGGTCGGCGCGGCGCCGAGCGCGCCGGACGCGACCTGCACGTTCTGTTCTTCCAGCGCCGACACGACGTCGCTCGCGCTGACCCCGTTATCGGCCATCTTCTTGGGGTCGACCCACAGCCGCATGGCGTACTTCCGCGCCCCGAACACGACCACGTTGCCGACGCCGTTGATTCGGCGCAACTCGTTCGCGACGTTCAGATCGACGAAATTGCTGAGATCGACCGCCGAAATTTTGCCGTCGGTGAGCATGCCCAACGCCATGACGAAGCTCGAGGCCGAGTTCTTGTCGACGGTGACGCCGGTCTGTTTGACTTCGTTGGGCAGCCGGCCGTTGGCGAGATTCACCGCATTTTGAACGTCGGTTGCGGCCTGGTCGAGGTTGCGGTCCAGTTCGAACACGCACGTGATCTGACTGCTCCCGTCGTTACCGGACGCCGAGCTCATGTAGCGCAACCCTTGGATACCGTTGATCGATTGCTCGAGCGGCGTCGTAACCGACGCTTCCACCGCCTGAGCGCTGGCGCCGGTATAGGTCGCCGAAACGGTCACCGTCGGCGGCGCGACTACCGGAAACTGGGCGATCGGCAGCAGCGGGATGGACACGAGCCCGAGGAGCAAGATGATCAGCGAGCAGACCGATGCGAATATCGGCCGTTTTAAAAAGAACTCGATCACGCTGGTTTGGACCTCAAGACATGTTGGGGAGTTGCTTGCGGCGCGAAACTTGCATCGAGCAGCGCGCGCAGGCGCCGCTTGCCGCGCCGGATACGCGTTGCGGCCGTGGCGGCGGGGATGCCCAGCCGCTCGCTGACGTCACGGAAGCGCAGCCCTTCGATCAAGTGCAAGGCCACGGGCACTTCGGTCGCGACCAGCGAAACGACGCGCCGCGACTCGTCGATCGCGAGCGCTTCGTCTTCGGCCGATGGCACGGCGAGCGCGGCGAGAGCCGGCTCGATGTCGAGGCGCGGACGATGTCCGGCAGCGATGGTCAGCGCCTTGCGGGTGGCGATGCGGAACAGCCACGGGTAGGGATCGGTGTCGGCCCGGTATCGGTCGTGCGCGCGAAACGCCGCGAGGAACGCATCCTGCGTCGCATCCTCGGCATCGTACTCGTTGCCGAGGATGCGGCGGGTCGCCCGCCGCAACCGCCCAGCGTAGCGCGCGTACCAAAGTTCGATATCCGAACCGGCCGCAATACTGGTATTCATGAAGTAAATCGGTTATACTTATAAAAGATGGTAGATGTCAAGCATCGGGGAGGCGTCTGGGGAACATTCATCGATGTTCTCAGCTCCCAAAAGTACTGGATGAATCAGATCAGCGAGGATCTCGGCCTCACGCCGCAATTGGCCAAGGCGTTGCACGAGATTCCCGTCAGCGGTTCGGTCACGATGAAAGAACTCGCGTCCGAAATGTGGTGCGATGCATCGAATGCAACGGGCATCATCGATCGGCTCGAAGCGCGCGGCTTGGTCGAGCGCCGGCCGTCCGAGCGAGACCGGCGATTGAAATGCGTCGTGCTCACCACGGCCGGCAAGCGCTTGCGCCGCAAGATCGACGACAGCTTTAGCCAGCCGCCGCCGGCGATCGCCGCACTTTCCGATGCCGACAAGCGCGCCTTGCAACAGATTCTCGAGCGCGTGCTCGAAAACGCTGCCGACCAACGCGAAGGCGGGTCGGGCTAACGCACGTCGTTCGCGTCGAGCACCGCAATGTCGCCGACGATCTTGCCTGCTCGGTTCGCAACCCGCGCGAAGGCATGCGCGTCGAGCGCCGTCATTTGATCGTCATCGAGCGCTCCGAGTTGATACAAGAGCGCGAGCGCGGCCGGCGCTACCGCGCGCTGCGCGCCGTCGACGATTTTGAGCACGACGCCGACTCCGCCGTCGAGCAGCGCAGTTGCGTGTACCGCCTCGGCACCGATCTTAGCAACGATGCGGCCGTTCCCGGCGCGCATCACATCCGTGTCGAAGCGCTTGGTCCCCGCCACGTAATCGGGTTCGGCGACCATCGCCGCGCGCACGCGTGCGAGCGCCGCCGCATCGGCGGGATCGAGGTCGGTCAGGGACGCCAAGCGCGCGAACGATCGCGCCGCCTTGCGCAACGACGTCGCGTACGTCGGAATGCCGCACCCGTCAACGGCCAGCTTGTCTGCTCCGAAGGTATCGTCACTGACACGTTCGCACAACGCCAAAATCTCGCGCTGCGCGGGATGCTCGAGTTCGAGATAGCCCTCGAACGGGGCGCCTAACTGCAGCGCGAGCGCGAGAATCCCGGCGTGCTTGCCAGAACAGTTATTGTGCAGCGCCGTCGGAGGCTCGCCTGCGGCGGCCAGGGCTCGCGCGGCGGGCGGATAGGACGGCGCATGCGCGCCGCAGCGCAAGTCGTCGACCGTGGCGCCGATCTTCGCCAGAATGTCGCGCACCGCATCGATGTGGTAGGGCTCGCCGTTGTGCGAGGCCGACATCACCGCCAGTTCTCGATCGTCGAAGCCGAAGCGCTCGACGATTCCCGCGCGGACGCCCGCTGCCGTAATGAACGGCTTAGCGGCCGAACGCAAGAACACTGGCTCGTCGATCGTGCCTAGCGCCAGCAGCACGTTCCCATCGACATCGCAGCCGCACGCGGCGACCGCGTGGACCGATTCCAACCGCAGACCGCGGCGAACGCCGACAAACGGCACTCCGGATAGCATCGCACTTCGGCTTCGCCGAACCCGTCGCGGTTGGCCCCCTCAACGCCGAGCCCAAAAAGCACGCATGAAGATCCTCGGCGGCTTCGCCCAAGCCTGAGACGCGCGGCTCGGCCCCGATTAGGGGTCGGACGACAAGGCGGCTGCGGGCGCGGCAAGATACCACGCGTGGCTTGGCGCGAAGCGCCAAGCCGCATGGATTCCCGGCGCGTTCAGCGCCGCGAATCCTTGTTAGGTCAGCGCGGTCTCGAAGACGTTGGCTTCCAGGTCGGCAAACAGCGGACTGGACAGATACCGCTCGCCGGTGTCGCATCCGATCACCACGATCGTTTTCCCGGCGAATTCCGGGCGTGCCGCGACCTGCAGCGCGGCCCAGACGTTCGACCCGGTGGAAATGCCGACCAGAATGCCTTCCTCACGCGCGAGCCGCCGCGAGACGGCGATCGAATCATCGAACGACGCCTGGATCACTTCGCTATAGACGTTGGTGTCCAGTACCGGCGGAACGAATCCGGGCGCAAACCCCTGCAGTTTGTGTGGTCCGGCTTTGCCGCCCGAGAGCAGCGTCGAGGTGTCGGGCTCGACGGTGATGATCGTGACGCCCGGTTTGCGTTCCTTGAGCACCTGGCCGACGCCGGTGACCGTGCCGCCGGTGCCGACGCCGGCAATGAAGACATCGACCTGCCCATCGGTATCGCGCCAAATCTCCTCCGCCGTCGTGCGGCGGTGGATCTCGGGGTTGGCGGGGTTCTCGAACTGCTGCGGCATGAAGTATTTGCCGGGGTCGCTATCGTGAATCTCTTTGGCCTTGGCGATCGCGCCCTTCATGCCCTCAGCGCCCGGCGTGAGGATGAGTTGCGCGCCGTAGGCCTTGAGCAGATTGCGCCGTTCGATGGTCATCGTTTCGGGCATCGTGAGGATCAGCGGATAGCCTTTGGCGGCAGCCACGAAGGCCAGCGCGATCCCGGTATTTCCCGAGGTCGGCTCGATGATGACGGTATCGGGGCGCAAACGTCCATCGCGCTCGGCCGCTTCGATCATCGCTACCCCGATGCGGTCTTTCACGCTGCCGGCCGGGTTGAACGATTCGAGTTTGACGAGGATCTGGCCGCCGAGGCCTTTGTTGAGGCGCGGGATCCGCACCAGGGGGGTGTTGCCGAACGTATCGGTGATCGAGTCATAAATTCGGGCCACGGTTACTCCTTACGATGCATGCGTGAAAAAGGGAAGGCGGCCGGCGGCCGCGGCGGGTGCAGGAGCTACGTGTGGCGTCGACATCGATGCATAACGAAAACCTCAAACCTGCGACAAGCACCGAAGGGTGCAGAGCTATGACCTCGAACGGGTGTTCGCCCGCAATGTTTTCACTCGCCGAGAAGTCCATCTACGTCGCGGCCCTCGACTTGTGGGTCGACTCGATGCGCTCGCGATCGCGCTGCTACGTCTCTCACGGGCACAGCGATCACGCGCGGATTCACGACACGATCGTCACCACCCCGCACAATGCCGCCGTGTGTAAGCTCCGTCTCGGCCCTAAAGGTCGTCCGCAAGGGAACCAACCCCTGCTGCCGGCTGCCGAGCCGCGCGAAGTCGAGTACGAAACGTACGGCTATAACGAGCCCTGGATCGAAGGTGAGCACCGGCTCACGCTGTTCTCCGCCGGGCACGTGCTGGGCAGCGCGCAGCTCATGATCGAAGGCGAGCACGGGCGCTTCGTGTACACCGGCGACTTCAAGCTGGGCCGCGCCTACACGTGCGAGCCGGCCGAGGTCAAGGTATGCGACGTACTGCTCATGGAGTGCACCTACGGCCGCCCGCAGTACGTGTTTCCGTCGCGCGACGAAGTCGAAGACGCGATGATCGACTTCGCCGCCAACGCGCTGGCCGACGGCTGCACGCCGGTGTTCTATGCGTACTCGCTGGGCAAGGCGCAAGAGGCGATGGCGATCCTGGGCAAAGCGGGGATTGCGCTTACCGCGCACGGCGCCGTCTACAACATGGCGCGCGTCTACGAGGCCTGCGGCGTGCGGCTGCCGCCGTACGCAAAATACGACGCGCAAACGTATGCCGGGACGAGCGCCCTGATCTGGCCGCCGAGCGGGAAAGCACTGCCGGCGGCCCTGCGCGGGAAACCGACGCGCAGCGCGGTGCTCACCGGCTGGGCGCTCAATCGCGGCGCGACCTTCCAGTACGGCGCCGACGCGGCCTTCGCGCTTAGCGATCATGCCGATTTCCCCGCGCTGCTGCGCTACCTCGAATTGGCGGCGCCCCGCAAAGTGCTGCTCAACCACGGCTGGCGGGATTTCGTGTGGCGCCTGCGCCGGATGGGTATCGACGCCGAATATCTCGAGGAAAACCAACAGCTCGCGCTGTTTTGATGGCCTATGGGTGCCTGAGCGCGTCGAGCCGTGGCTTGTCGTTCATCGAACTAGGCTGTATACTAGTCAGATGAAAGCCGTTGGCCTGTTCGAGGCAAAGTCGCACTTTTCGGAAATCATCGTCGCCGTCGAAGGCGGCCAGTCGATTATCGTCACAAAAAAAGGCAAACCCGTTGCTCGGATCGTGCCCTTCGTCGATGAGGCGCAACCGCGCGAAATCGGCTTCGATGACGGCAAGATTTGGATCGCCGACGATTTCAACGAGCTGCCCGCGGATGTTCTGGAAGCCTTCGGCGGTTCGTGAGATTCTTACTCGACACTCAGGCGATGCTCTGGCTCTTCGGTCAATCGAAGAAGATCAAACCGCGTCATCGAGCCCAGATCGTCGACCCACGTAATGACGTTTTCGTATCGGCGGTGTCGACGTGGGAGGTGAGCATCAAAGTAGCCGGCGGAAAGCTCAGTTTGCCCGATGGTCAGGATCCCGGTGTCTATCTCCCAATCAGCATACGACGCGCGCGGTTTACGCCGCTTCCGGTGAGCCTAGAACACACGTACGGAGTATCAACGCTTGCGAAACATCATGCGGACCCCTTCGATCGGCTGCTGATTTCCCAAGCGAAACTCGGCGGAATGACGATCGTAACGAGCGATCGGGTGATCTCGCTTTACGACGTGCCGACGATGCTGCTTTGATCGAGCGCCGCGCCCCGCGGCTAATCGACGCCGATGTCCCAAACCAAGTCGAGATCGCGTTTGGTAAATGCGCGGAAGGCGATAAGCGTCTCCGTGCTGATGACGCCTTCGCGTGATCCAATGAGATCCGTGACGAGGTCGCTGAGCTGCTCGTGCCGGCGCACGCGGGCCACGGCGACGAGATCGTATGGACCGGCGACGCTGTACACCTCGGTGACACCGTCGATCGCGAGCAGATCCTGGGCCAACGTCTTGACGCGGCCGGGTTCGACGTTCATGAGGACGAGAGCGGTAATCACTCCGGTCGCTACCCGCCGGGGCTCGCCGGTCCCTTCGCTCGCGCTCGGCTGGCGGTGGCGGGAGTCGCGCCGCGCCGCCGTCAACCCTCGCGCTCCGTTGCGTGGAAAGGCTTAGCGATGAAGGCCTTCGCTGCGGCGGCCCAAGCAATCGCCAATGTTCCGGGCAAGAACGACAAAATCGCTCTCATGGCGGCGTATCTGCGAACGCTCGCCGACGATGATCTGGCCGCCGCGACGCTCTTTTTCACCGGCAACCCGTTCGCCCAACGCGAGGAACGAACGCTGGCCGTCGGCGGCCGCACGATCGTCGCCGCGGCGCGCGCGGCATGGGGGATCGGCGATGCGGAATTGAGCGCCGGCTATCGTGCGACGGGCGACCTGGGCGCGGCGCTCGGGCCGCTGGTGCGGCCGGCCGCGGACTTGGGACTTTTCCGCGAAACGCTGACGCCCGCGCGCTTGAAATCCCTGCTCGACCACATCGCCGATGCCAGCGGGAAATCGGCCGGGCGCAAACGCCAAGTATTGTGCGAACGGATTCTGAGCGCGTGCACAGAGACGGCCGAAGCGACCTACGTCATCAAGATCATGACCGGCGACTTGCGCATCGGCTTGCGCGAAGGGCTCGTCGTCGACGCGGTTGCCGCGGCGTTCGAGCGCGACACGCTCGCGGTCCGGCGCGCAGCCGCCGCCGCGGGGGACTTGGGCGCCGTCGCCCTGGCGGCCAAACACGACACGCTCGCCGACGTCGCGCTGGCTTATCACGCGCCGCTCGCATTCATGCTGGCCTCGCCGATCCCTTACGGCTCGGCCTATAAGGATCTGGCCGCCGGCACCTGGCTCGTTGAAGACAAATACGACGGCGTCCGCATCCAGGCTCACGTCACGGCGCAGCGCGTGTCGCTGTTCTCGCGCACGCTCAACGATGTCGCAACCGCGTTTCCCGAAATCGCCGCGGCATTGCGCGAGCTGACCGCAGCGTGCATCCTCGACGGCGAGATCGTGGCGCAGCGTGACGGCCGGGTGTTGCCGTTTCGCTATCTGCAGGCCCGCCTGCAGCGCAAAGTCGTCGCCGCCGATCTGCAAGCCGAAATCCCCGTGCGCTTCATTGCGTTCGACGTGCTCGCGCGCAACGACGACGTCTTGCTCGATCGCACGCTCGAAGAGCGCCGCGGCGCGCTCGCGGAGGTCCTCGCCGGCATCCGCGAACCGATCGTCGCCGCGCCGTGGACGGCACTCGAGAGCGGCAGCACGCCCGAGGCCGTTCACGAGCGATTCGAGATCGCGCGGTCCGACGGGAACGAAGGGCTCGTTTTCAAGCGAACCGACGCGCCGTACGCGCCGGGCCGGCGCGGCAAATGGTGGCTCAAACTCAAACGCGAACTCTCGACGCTCGACGTCGTCGTCGTCGCGGTCGAATGGGGACACGGCAAACGCGCGCAGGTCCTGTCCGACTACACCTTTGCCGTCCGCGGCGCCGGCGGACGACTGTTAACGATCGGCAAGGCGTATTCAGGTCTCACCGACGTCGAGATCGCCGAACTCACACCATGGTTTCTCGCCCATCAAACCGGAAAGCGCGGCTATGCGCTGACCGTCGAACCGCAGATCGTCATCGAGATCGCGTTCGACATCATCCAGGTCAGCAATTTACACGAATCGGGCTTCGCGCTGCGGTTTCCGCGCATCGTCCGGCTGCGCCCCGACAAACGTCCGGCCGACATCGACACGCTCGAGCGCGTCGAACAGATCTACGCCGAGATGCTCGAACGCGAAGGCGTCGCGCGCTAAAAATACGGTGGCTAGTGATGCTCTGATTTCGTCCTGGCGAGGAGCATAGCGGCGAAGTTTGCTTCAGCAAATGAGCCGCGTAGCGACGAAGTCCAGGGCGGAATCAGTGCATCACTACCGGCGGCGGTTCATGCGGGCGGCCCGCTCGGCGCGGATGCGCTCGATGCGGGCTTGGGTCTGACGATCGACCATACGCTGCGCAGGCCCCGAATGGGCGCGCAGCCGGATGAGCAGCAACACGAGCACGATGCCGATCGCACCGGTCACGCATGCCAGCCGAATCCGCGGACTCCACGGCAGCAGCGCACCGGCGACCAGAAACGACGCCGCCATTACGAGCAGATTTTGCGCCGGCGGCATCGGACCCCTTAATCTTCGTCCGTTTCGTGCAGGTGCAGATGGCAGCCGTCTTCGGCTTCATCGAGGACTTCGCGAGCCTCGGCGAGCACGCTCGCCGGCAAGGTGACGGTCCGGTCGACCGAACCCTGTGCGGCCAGGAAGTCGACTTCGTCCCACTCTTCCCACGTTTCGAGCGGCTCGCCGTCGACCTCGGCCGGGAAACGGACGCAGTAGCCCTGCTCGATGTGAAGCCCGACGACGAACACTTCGGTCCCGCGCGGGAAGTACGTACCGTCTTTCCAAAGCGTGCCGTACGTCGTGTCGTAGTGCTGCCCGATTCTTATCGCTTCGATGTTCCGTCTCTCCAAATCGGAAGTCGCGCGCAATCGCGCATTATTCCGCGTTCCGACGTCGTATTCCCATCCGATGGATGAACAGCAAGGGACAGGATGGCGCGTTCTGTCGTCATCGTACCCGATCGCAACGCCCTTCCTCCGGCTTCGCAGCGACGTGATCGAGCTGCCCGACGGCAGCATCATCGATAACTACTACGTTCGCGAGTCGCTCGGGTTCACGATCATCTTCGCGCTCACGCCGGACGAACAAGTGATTTTGGTCCGTCAGTACAAACATGGCGCCGCGCAGATGCTCCTCGAACTCCCGGCCGGCGCCATCGATGAAGGCGAAACCGCGGCCGAGTGCGCGCAACGCGAGTTGGCCGAGGAAACGGGCTATGTCGGCGACCCGCCGCAGTTGGTACGAACGTACCTAGCCGACCCGACCAATTCCAACGGATCGTTTCACCTGTTCATGGTTCGGCACGCCGAGTTGCGTGCCACTCAAACCTTCGACCTTACCGAAGACATCGCAGTGGAACTCGTCGCGCTGGGCGAACTGCGGGCCATGCTGCGCGACGGCCGCATCCATACCGGTTCGCACGTCGCGAGCATCTACGCGGCCCTCGACTATTTAGCGCTCCTGTAGCGGTTAAGGATTCTTTGATTTCGTCCTGGCGAGGAGCACAGCGGCGAAGTTTGCTTCAGCAAATGAGCCGCGTAGCGACGACGTCCAGGGCGAGATCAGAGCATCTAGTTCGGCTCGAGCCGGCGGCGCTTATATCCCGGCCCGGAGCGGAGCGCCGGCCGGCGCAGGGTCGAGCACAATGCTGACAGTGTGCCGAACGGCAGGACGTGCTCGCTCGTGGCCGCGACGACGTGCAGATCCGAGCGCCGGACGTTCCATGGCGCGAGCGCGGCGATGCACTCGTCGGACAGCACGTCGAAGCCGCGCGAGTACGGCGTAAGCGCCGGCACCACGACGATCGTTTCGCCGGCTAGGAACGCCGGGACCGACGCGCCGCCGCCCAAATGTAAACTCGGGTGGAAGTGTCCGATGATCGAACGCGCTCCGCGCGTTCCGGGCTTATCGCCGTGGGCCAGCAGCCAGCCGTCCCGCTGGCACGATTCCACGGTCGGGCCCAAGATCGCCGTGCCGCGCGAGCGCCCTTCATGATTGCCGGCAACGAACGTCAACGCAGCCACCGACCGTAATTCCCGCAACGCCCCGGTGACGACGCCGGCCGCGCCCGCGCTCATGGCCGACCCGTGCAGAACGTCGCCCAAGAAGACGATCTCGCGCGCGCCGCAGCGCTGCGCTGCGATCGCGATCGACGCCGCCATCTCCGCAGTGCTCCAGAGCGGGAGCGCGGCGCCGCCGCCCATCACGTCTTCGTAGCCGAAGTGGGCGTCGGCGACGAGCAGTACCTGCGAGCGCGCCAGCAGCGCGAAGCCCGCCGGGAGCGCGACCACGCCGTCCGCGAGCGGATACGTCGCTGCCGTCGGCGCTGGCTTGCGGGTCACGCTTCGACCCGCACGAGCAGCGGCTGGCCATGTTCGTCGAGCACCAACGGCCGGGGCGCGACCGGCGAGGCCGGTTCGCCGCCGGAGGCCGCAGTTGCGGTTTGCGCCAGCAACGCGAGTTCCTCATCCGGAGTCGCTCCCAGCACGGCGAGGACGCGCTCGTGGAGCGCTTCGACCATGCCCGCGCGGTCGTCCATGACGACGGAGTCGCCGAAGCTCGAGGTGACGATGCCGAACGTAAACGGCGTTGCCGCCGCGGGATGAAGCACCCGCGGCTCCGCCCGCAATTCCTCGAGATAGCGCAGCGCCGCCGGCGCATCGAGCAGCTCGCGCGTGACGACCCGGATCGTTTCGCGGATGAGCGGAAAGTTTCGATCCGCTTCGAACAGCCGGTCGAAGATCTTTTGCGCGTTCCAGTTGCCGCCGCCGCGCAACGTCCGGCCGCCCGCGCGCCGCAAGACCAGCAAACCGGTGTTGGCGACATAGCGGAAATGCTGGCGCAGCAGGCTCGATCCGCGCAGCCCCGCGAGCAAGTCGCGCTCGAAATCCGCGGTGTACAGCAGCGCTGCCCACACCGCATCGGGGATCGTCACGCGCGGCGGAAGCGCGACGAGAAAACCGTTGTCGTCGTTGGTGAGTTGCGCGTTGCACTTGAAGCGCGCCGCGATCCGCGCCCCGACGATCCGCGAGAGCGTCTCGTTGACGCGGCGCCCCGCGCAGGTGTGAAAGACCGCCGTTTGACGCTTGTCCATGCGGTAAATTTCGATCACCGGCCGCCGATCGTCGGGCACGTCCGACAAGGCCAGCTGCTGCGCGATATACCGCACGACATGGGCCGCCTCGACGCCGTTGAGCGCGTAGCGCGTCCGCAGATAGGCCAGCGCCGGCTGCGGACCGCCGTCGGCGAGCGCTGCCGCAACACCCCGCCGCAGTTCGCCGATTTCGCGCGCCAGCGCCAACGGCACGCCTTTCATGTGCGACGACCACTGCGGAACGTTGGGCCGGCCGGCAAACGGTTCGACGCGTAAGCCGCCGGGGGTGACCTCGTGCACGCGCAGCGTCCGGCCGTCGAGGAGAAAGACGTCGCCCAGTTTGAGCCCCGCAGCAAATCCTTCGTCGAGCCGGCCGATCTTCGCGCCGCCTTTGCCGGCGACGCTCACCGTACGTTCGTCCGGGATCGTCCCGACGTTCTCGAAAAAGGCCGCCGAGGCTTCGCGGCCCAAACCGTAGATCGCCTCGGCGTCGGCGCCGATCCGGCGCACGTGCGCTTCGTCCGGCCCCGCACCGCCGCCCGACAAATACTCCACGCAGCTGCGCAGTTCGGCCGCGGACACATCGCGGAACGGATAGGCCCGGCGCGCGGCGGCGAGCGCGTCGGCGATCGGCAGCCGGCGATCCGGCGTCACGCTGCCGACCAGCCACTGCGCGAGCACGTCGAGCGGCTTTTCCGCCGGCGCGAGTTCTTCGATGCGGCCGTCGGCGATGCAGCGGCGCGTCGCGGCGGCTTCGACGATGTCGTCGCGATCCTGCGCGATGACGGTGCCCGTCGCGATCGCACCGGGGCGATGTCCCGCGCGTCCGACGCGCTGCAGCGTCGACGTCATGCCGCGCGCGCCGCCCAAAATCAGCACGCGGTCGATGAAGCCGATGTCGACACCCAATTCGAGCGAACTCGAACACACGACGGTGCGCAGCGTTCCGTCGCGCAACTGCGACTCGACCCGATGGCGCACGTTCTTCTCCAACGCCGAATGATGGACGCCGATGCGCCGGTCGCGGGCGGGGCGTTCACGCACCGGTTCGATCACGTCGACCTGGCCGGACGGCTCGCCCGCGGCTTCCATCTCGTGGGCCACCCGCTCGGCTTGGCTGCGTACGTTGGTGAAGACCAGCGTCGTGCGAACATCGCGCGTCAGCTCCAACGCCGCGCGCGCGGCCCGCGGCAGCGGCGCGATCGCGCCGCTGAACGGCGCGTGAATGTCGAGCTTGATCGAGCGCAATCCGCGGCAATCGACGATGGCGCAATCGCGGCCGCTGCCGGCGACGTAGCCCGCGACCCCGGCGAGCGGCGCAACCGTCGCCGATAGGCCGATCCGGCGCAACGGCCGGGCTGCAAGCATTTCGAGCGATTCGAGCAACAGCGCAAGCTGAGCCCCGCGCTTATTGCCGGCCAGCGCATGCACCTCGTCGATGACGACGGTTTCGAGCGCGCCTAGCGTCTTGCGATACGACTCCATCGCCAACATCAACGCCAGCGACTCGGGCGTGGTGATGAGGACGTGCGGCGGCCGCGCCATCATCAGCCGGCGCTCTTCGACGGGCGTATCGCCGGTCCGCACGCCCGTGCGGACGTAGCGTTCGCGAATGCGGCCGCGACGCTTCGCCGCGCGCTCGGTGTTCGGGCGTTCGAGGATGCCCATCTCGCGCAGCGGGCGCCGCAAGTTGTGCTCGACGTCGTAGCCCAGGGCCCGCAGCGGCGAGACGTACAGGCAGAACGGCCGCGCAAAGAGCTCGTCCGCGTCGCGCCGTTGAGCGAGCCCGGACATGACGGGCAAAAACGCCGCCAGGGTTTTCCCCGTTCCGGTGGGCGAGCAGATCAAGAGGTTGCGGCCGGCCAGGGCGAGCGGCAGCGCGCCGGCCTGCGGCGGTGTCGGGACGCCCAGCTGCTCATGGCACCAGGCGGCAACCTTCGGGTGAAGCCCCGCGAACGCAGCATCCACAGCCAGCGGCGCATTGCCCATCAACGCGCAGCCCACCTGCCGATTTTCGAACGTACGTTCGTTGAATGAGCTCAAAGCGCTTGGTCACTCGTCCAGCCTAAAATGATAGGCGGTGGTAATATGAAAGGCCGCAGGCGAGCCTCATGGGAAAAATGTTAAGGATATGTCCGCCGCACTAGCCGCCATGCTCCGCAAGAGCACCGAAGTCTATCGCGACCGCTGGGTCGAGAAAAGCGAGTCGGATTTTGCCACCGAGGCGCGCGCCGAAGTCGTCAGCGAGCACCTCGTGTACTGGGACGCGATCGTGCGCGCGGTCGAAAGCGCCGACTTCGATGAGCTGCTCAACTACTCGCGTGAAGCGGGCCGGTTTCAATGCCGCAACGGGTTCGATCTGTCCGACGCGATCAAGCGCACCGTCTACGCCACCAACACGATCGAGGTCGCGCTGCTCGAAGCCAACGACGGCGAAGTTCCTCCGATCACGATCATCAACGAGATCGGCGATCTGCGTTCCATCATCGCAATGGCGGTGGCGGAAGGCTACAAGCTCGAGACCGACTCCCAGACCGACATCGCGGCTGCGCTCTCGATGCGCGAGCGGCTGCGCGCATCGCTCCTGCGCCAGCGCAGCCGGTATACCACCTACACGCTGCCGCCGGGCGACGAGATCTTGCCGCTGTACGACGCGGGGATGCGCTTCTATTTCGTCGAGAGCGGCAAGCTGCGGCTGTACAATCTGCTGCCGAACGGGCGCACGATCACGCTCTCGATCCTGGGCGAGAACGACGTGTTCTTGCAATGGCGCGCGGAATCGGCGAGCCTTTCGTGCCTGTGCGCCGAGGCCATGACCGCGTCGTCGGTGCTGGGCGTCAGCGAAACCGATTTGGTCGACCTCATCGGCGCGCAGCCCGCGGCGGCGATCGACGTGATCGCGGCGTTCACCCGCCGCATCACCGAATCCCAAGTCCTCATCGAAGATTTGCTCAACAACAGCGTCAACGTGCGGCTCTATCGGACCCTGCTCGAATTGGCCAAGCAGTTCGGCAAGGTAGAAGCCACCGCGACCCTCATCGACATCCCGCTCACCCATCAGCGCCTGGCCGACATGATCGGCAGCAACCGGGTCACGGTTACCCGCAAGCTGCACGAGCTGCAAGAT
>JBEKHC010000019.1:0-59409 GCA_050012475.1 Candidatus Velthaea sp. | reverse complement strand
CGTACGTTTCGTTCGCCGTGCCCAAACCCAAGGCGGTACGGCGCCCGCCGCCGGCTGCGACGCCGAACACGCGAACGCAACCGCAGCGAGCCGCTATAGCGCCGTCTACACGTTCTATCGCTGACGTCGCGTCACGTCTTCTCGCGCTCGGTGACGCCGAGCGCCATTGCAGCGAGCATGAAAGCGCTCGTGGCCGCGGCCGGCACCGTCAGGCCGGCTAAACGTTGCTGCGGCGCGGGGCCATCTTGCGCAAGGTCGCTCGTGCGCCGTCGCTCATCAAACGGACGTCGGACCCGACGGTGACGAACGCGAAGCCCTGATCGATCCGTTTCGACGCGCCTTCGGGCGTGCCGTTGTGGATGCCCGCGATGATGCCGTGGTGCTTTGCTCGCGCTAAAATTCGCTCGATCGCCGCCGCTACGGGCGGCGCCACGTCGTCGAATGCGGGCGTACAGCCGAGCGCAAGCGCAAGATCTGCGGGTCCGATATATACCGCGTCCAGACCAGCGACCGACATGATCTCGTCGAGATTGTCGAGACCTTCCTTGGTTTCGATCATCGCGAAGACGACGATCGTCTCGTCGGCGGTCTGCGTATAGTCGGCGCCGCCGAAGAGCAGAGCCCGGTTCGGTCCGTAGCTTCGCCGGCCGCGCGGCGGATAGTGCGTGGCCGCGACGAGGCTCTGGGCGTCCGCCCGCGTGTTCACCATCGGACAGATCACGCCGTAAGCGCCCGCATCGAGCACCTTCATGAGAATCCCCGGGTCGAGCCACGGAACGCGTACCACCGGCACCGTCGGCGTGGTCGAGATCGCCGTCAACATGCTCACCGCCGCCGCGTAGTCGACGACGCCGTGCTGCATGTCGATCGTCAGCGAGTCCCAACCCTGATGCGCCATCGTTTCGGCGCAATACGCGTCGGGAATGGAAAGCCAGCCGTTGACGGCCGCACCACCGGCTTTCCAGATCGAACGTAATCTATTTTCGCGCGTCGTCATTCACATCGTGTTCAGCCTCGCACGATGCGACTCCGCTCAGCTCAGCGCGGTCGCGCTGCCGTTCAGCTACGCGCAGGCACCGTTGTTTGGGCCGATGTCCGCGGCGTCGATAACGGTGTTGCCGCCCCGGCGCTTGCCGAACTCGACCGCTCGCCCGGCCTGCGCGCTCAAGTCGTCTGCTGCAATCCGGCCGTCGACCGTCGTGGCGATCCCGAACGTCAGCGTCGCGCCGAAGAGCTGTTCGGGCGCATTGCACCGCAGCCGCTCCATCGCAATGCGGGCGCCCGCGGCCGGCGTTCCCGGCAAAATCAGCACGAACCGGTCGCCGCCCAACCGATACGGACGATCGTGCGCGCGCAACGTCTTGAGCAGCTTCCCGACTTGGGCTAAAACGGCGTCGCCGTGCCGGCGTCCCCGCGCTTCGTTGATGGCGCCGAGCCCGTCGACGCCGATGACGACCAACGAGATGATTTGCGTGAAGCGTGCCGCGGCCGAAAGTTGGAAGCGAATTTCTTGCTCGAAACACCGGACGTTGCCGACTTGTGTGAGCGCATCGGTGAGCGGCAGGGTTTCGAGCTGAGTGATGTAGTTGCGTACGTTGCTTAGCATTCGGCTGAACGCGACGCCGAGCCGGTCCCGGTCTGAAACCGGTTGAATGCTGATCGAGAGATCGCCGTCGGCCAACGCGTCGGCGAGGGCAGCCATCCGCTGCTGGTAGACGATCATCTCGGTGAACGCCGCGTTGAGGTCGCCGATCTCGTCGTTCGTGACCGAACCGGCCTGTTGGTCGACATCGCCGGCGGCAAGTCCCCGCGCGATGCCGATCGCGTTGCGAAACACCCGAAACAATGGCCGGGTGATGAAGAACAGCAGGCCGACGCAAACGATGAGGGTGGCAAGCGCGGTGGTGAAGACAGCATGCATGATCCGCGCCGCAGCACGGTCGCGGGCGGCCAGCGGGATCGCGCTCGCGAGCAGGCCGATGTCGTTGCCGCTCGCGTCGCGCAGGAAATCGTATCGGCCGATGTAATCGCGATCGGCGGCGCGGGTTATGCCGTGGAACGACCGGCGTCCGTCGATTGCGCGCCGCGCCGGACCGAGCAGCTCGCTGCCGACGATGCGCGTGCCGTCGGCCCGACCCACCAGCGTCGTGCTGACCCGGATGGGTTTCCCGTCGACGATGAGAAACAGCGTCGCCTCCGCGCTCGTCAAGCGCTTGACGCGATCGACGAGGGTCGTGTCGCCGGTAACGTCTCGCGGACCCAGATGCAGCCGGCCGCCGACGATCGACGGCGTGCCTTCGACGCGTAAAGCTTCCCAAAGCGTGTTTTGCGAAACCGCGACCAGTGTGTCGATCTCTTGATACACGACGTCTTTGACGATGCGGCCGACGATGACGAACAGCGAACTCAAGGCGACCGCGACGACCAACAAACCGGCCAGAAACAGACGCCAAACGATCGTCAGTCGAAAGCGCCTCAGCCCCGCAACGTCCACCATATATAGACATGATCGGCATAACGGAGCCGCGCACCAGCGCACTTTTCACTCGCGAACGATGATGTCTTCTCCGTCGTCGCTGACGAGCACTTCGGTGTTGAACACGACCGCGCCGGCTTGCGAATTCATCCGGGTGCGAATGAAGAAGCGGTGATAGACGTTGCCGTCGCTGGCCGGCTGAATGCCGCCGTAATGCGCCGCGAGCAGCGCCAAGCGAACGTCTTGCGGGCGCACCAAACGCTTCAAACTGACGAGCTTTCTCACGATCGTCTCTTGAATGCGCAGCGGGAGCATGTCGTACGACTCGAGTGTCCCGACCGAGTGTTTGGGTTTGGGCTGGACCCGCGGCGCCGGCACGACCGGTGCCTTGGTCGCCTTGTCCACCGCCGCATCGGCATAGGCCACGATAAAATCGAAGTCGCTATTCATGAGGCCCACGAACTTCGCGCGATGGCGGTGCCACTGGTGCCCTTTGTACGCGTAGGGTACCGACTGAACGACGAGGACGTTCGCACGCATGCGCCGCTCCGCGAGCAAGAATGCCAGCGAACATTGCAACTCGATCTTGTGCTCGAGCAGAAATTGCAGTCCGCCGCCCGAAATCTCGACGCCGATTCCGGCCACGGCGTCGTTGCCCTTAAAGTCTTTCAACCACCACAGCGGAAATTGCACCTCGACGCGCTGGTACTGACGGCGCTCGAGCTGGTCTTGACTAAAGCTGTGTAGGAGACTTATCGCGCCCGGTACGTTCTTTTCGTGCATCAAGCTCGGGCCTTCCACGCGAGGGCTTCTGATTCGGGATACGATCCTGCGATGGAATGGTCTTGTAATTCATCGGCAGGAACGATTTTTTCCTGAAAAGGAGCCCCATATTTTGCTGGGGACGACGTTGAAACGAGGTTCACCTCGATGCGCTAGTGGATCGACTTCGTCGATCCTTCGCGTTCGAGCTTCGCTCGAGCCGCCCGTCGTCAGGTGTCGGTTAAACCCGACACATTCCTAGTCCGCTCGAATCTCGGCCGCGTGCGGCTTGCGCGATGCGCGCAGGCGGCCCATTCGTTCAGGCGGCCGACTCGACCGCTTGGGCGTTCACACCGCCGTGCCGAACGGCGATCCCGACCTCCAGGGCCTCGAACCAATCCAGAAAGCGGGCGACGTCGGCTCCGCGGAAGATACGGCCGTGTTGGGGTACCATCATCGAGACGTCCAACTTGCGGACGCGCGCGATCCAATCGTCCTTGGCGCGATTGGACGGCATCCAGCGCTGATGAAACAGCGTCATCTTGGAAACGTGCGACGCGAAATCGTCGACGAACATCGGCGCATCGGGAGGTTCGAGCGCCGCCCCGACGTCGCCGCTGAAGAGAATTTTAGCGACGGGATCGTAGACGTGAACGTTGCCCGACGAGTGCAAATAGTGAGCCGGCACGAGTTGCAGGGTAACGTGCGAGAGCGCAATGGATGCGCCTTCATCGGGAATCGCAACGTAGGTCAGGTTGCTGCAGCCGAAGTGCCGCAGGAATCCTTCCCATAGCCAGGGCGCGTGCAGGCGCGCGTGCGGCAGTGCTTCATCCCACATGCCGAGGGACGAGGCCACATCGGGATCCTGGTGCGACATGAACAGATCGGTGATCTGATCGATGCGCGCGTGGCACATGACCGCGGCAAGGACCGACGAAAATGTTTCGATTCCACCGGGGTCCAGAATTACCGACCGGTCGCCGTCGCGAATGAGGTACTGGTTGGTGTCGATGATGCGTTCGGGCTTTTCGGGGTCGCGGCCAAAAGCGATCCAGCGGTGGCCGCCCTCGTACAGTACATTGGTTTTCAAACGCTCGTCCTTTGGTTGGCGCGCGCCGCTATTGCGTCGCGCAGATCGCGGCGGGATTGCTGCACGATCGCGGTCACTTGCTCTGCCGCGCCGGACATCGACGCCGCTACCGCCTCCAGATCCACCCGGTACGCGCCGGCTTGACGCGCCTCGACGCGCGACTGCACCGTGATGACGGAGATCGAGCGCATGTGAGCGTCGATTTCATCGAGCAGATTGTCGAGCGAACGGATCGAGCGGGTTACCGACTCGCTCAGCACTATCCGCGCCGCGTCGCACCGTTCGATCACCGCGTCCAGCGACTTAGCGGCGCTTCCCGAACCGGTCGCTGCACGACGCAAGCGGCGCAGCGCCTCGGCGGAACGCCGCTCGGAAACGGCCGAGCGTGAAACGGCGAGCGTCCCGGCTTCAATTGCGTTGCCCAGCTTGGCCGTTGCGCGCGCGGTTTCGTCGATGAAGTCGGTGATGGGACGAAACCCGGCGGCCTGCGAGCCCGCCCGCAGCGCAATGACTTTGGCGTTGATCGCAGCGAGCGAAAGCTCGCGGGCGATGCGCCGCACTTGTCCTAAGCTCGCCGCGACGGTCGCGACACTGACGAAAAATGGCTGATCTCGCACGTTGGCCCCCGACCCTTTGAGTTATCGGCAGTTTCTCGCCGCTTGCCACTACGGTTATCGGCGATTTATCGGCTCCCAACGCACGGCCGGCCCAGTCCGCACGGGGCGCCGGCTTGAAACGCTTGGCCCATAGCCAACGTATAAGGAAGCATGCCGTTTTCGCGCTTCTCATCGTCGGCCGCGCTTGCACTCCTGGCCGCGGCCGTGCTGGCGTTGCCGGCCGCTGCGGCCCTCCCGGCGGCCCCCGTCGCCAAGCGGATCCCGGTAACCGACGTCTACTTTGGCACCCAGGTCGTCGACCCGTATCGCTGGATGGAGCAGCCCGGTAATCCGGAGCTGGCCGTTTATCTCAAGGCCCAAAGCGAACGCACCCGCGCGATCCTCGACGCGATTCCGGCGCGCAAGCAACTGCTCGCGCGATTGAACTCACTGGTCGACACCGTCACGTCGTCCAGCGGTGTGGTCCGCCGGAACAACCGGTTGTTTTTCGAGCGGATCACGCCGAGCTCGGGTCTGGCGAAGCTTTACGTTCGTGAGGGCAGCGGCGCCGAGCGCGTGGTGCTCGATCCGGACACGCTGGCCTCGGGGGGACATCATTTCGCGATCGGAGAGTCGACGCCGTCGGACGATGGCCGGCTCGTCGCCGTGAAATTGACGCCGGACGGCAGCGAGCCGCAATCGTTCACGCGCGTGTACGACGTTGCGAGCGGTCAGGCGCTGAGCGATACGTTGCAGGGCTCCGATTTCGGCGTGAGCGGCTGGCGCGCGGACGGGAAGGCGATTTATTATCTGCGGTTCCAGGATCTGCCGCCGAACGCTCCGCCCACGGCCCTGTATCAAAACGTGCGCACCTACGTTCACGCGATCGGCACCCCGCAGAGCGCCGATCGTGCGGTCTTCGGCAGCGGGTTGCCGGGGGCGCCGGCGATCGGCGAAAACGAGTCGGCCGCCGCGATCGTCAGTCCGTCGTCGAACTACGTCTTCGGCCTGCTCATCAACGGCGTGCGCAATGAAAAGCGGCTGTACGTGACGCCCAAGGCGCATTTCGAGCGCGGGAATCCCGATTGGGTGAAAGTGTTCGACTATGGCGACGACGCCACCGACGCGACCGGACGCGGCGACGACATCTACATCGTGAGTCACAAGAACGCACCGCGCTTTCAAATCCTGGCGACCAGCGCCGCGCATCCCGACATGGCGAACGCCAAAGTGATCGTCGCGCCGTCGAGCCGCGTCGTCGACAGCGTCGCCGCGGCCAAAGACGCGCTGTACGTCTTCGAACGTGAGAACGGCATCGCGCGCGCCGTGACCGTCGACTACGCCTCGGGTGCCGTCACCGAGATCCCGCTGCCGGTCGCGGGAACGCTCAGCGACGCAACGGCCGATCCGCAGTACCCGGGCTTCATCGCGAAGCTGGAAAGCTGGACGGTCTCGCCGCAGTGGTTCGCTTACGATCCGGCGACCAAAACGATCGCCAACACCAAGCTCGATCCGCCGTCACCCGTCGACTATTCGGCGATCACCTCGGATGAGGTCGAAATCCCGGCGCGCGATGGCGTCTCGATCCCGCTATCCATCATTCATCGCAAGGATCTCAAACTCGACGGCCGCAACCCGACGCTGCTCTACGCGTACGGATCCTACGGCATCAGTTCATCGCCCAACTTTGCGCCCGGGCGCATCGCCTGGTTCGAGAACGGCGGTGTTCTCGCGGTCGCGCACGTCCGCGGCGGCGGTGAAAACGGTGAAGAATGGCATCTGGCCGGCAAGGACGCCAACAAGATCAACACGATCGACGATTTCATCGATTGTGCAAAATGGCTCATCGCAAAGAACTACACGTCGCCGGCCAAGCTCGGCGGCCGCGGCGGCAGCGCCGGCGGCATCACGATGGGCGGCGCGATCACTCGCGCGCCCGAACTGTTCGCGGCGATTCTCGACGAGATTCCCGTCTCCGATCAGCTGCGCATCGAGTTCAGCCCTAATGGGCCGCCCAACATCCCCGAATTCGGTTCGGTCACGACCGCCGCGGGCTTTCGCAACTTGTTCGCCACGAGTGCCGTGCAGCACGTCGTGGCGGGCGGGAAGTATCCGGCCGTGCTGCTGACGACGGGCGCGAACGATCCGCGCGTGGATCCCTGGCAAGCCGCCAAGATGACCGCGACGCTGCAGGCCGACAGCGGCAGCGGCCGACCCATTCTGCTGCGGGTCGACTATTCCGGCGGGCACGGGCTCATCGGTGCGACCAAAGCGCAAGGTGCCGAACTCGCCGCGGACGAGTACAGCTTCCTCTTATGGAACATGGGCGTCCCCGGCTTCCAACCCGCGCTCTGAGGACCAAAACGGGTCGCTGTTCGGCGCCGGCAAGCCGCGGGGTCCGCGGGCCGGCAGGCTGCTCCGCGACCGGGGCACCCGCACTTGGGCGTTCGCGCCGCCGGGAAGTCTGCGGACCGGCGGTTCAAAACGTGTTGGCCGCGCCCCCTTCGACCGATACCCTAGATGAGCTTGCGGAAGCGCTGCCGCCAACTCAACCGGAGCTCCGTCTCATGAGCTTCGGCCACGGGAGCGAGACGCCCGACCGGAATTCCAAAGCGTCCTTCACCGACTCCACCCTTTTCCTAAGCAGGAAATCCTTAAGTAGGAAACTTCACGTGCTCACCAATTTGAAAACCGTCCTCACCGACGAAGAAGGTGCCACGCTCGTTGAATACTCACTCGTCGTCGGACTGATCGCGATCGCTTGTATCGCGACCCTCACGGCGCTGGGCGGGCAAGTCAACACGGGCTATACCGCGATCAAAACCAAGCTCGCTGCGGCCTGAGAAGCCCGCCGCCGAGCCCGGCGAAGGCTTCGAGCGGGTTACAACCGGCAGTGCGGCTGGGTGCGAAGATTTCCGACGGGGATCACGGTGAAGCGGGTTCCGGGCTTCACCACGGCGTTTTTGCCGGCGTGCAGATAGTTGAACGCGTTGACCGCGGTGCCGACGAACGGCAACGGCAGGATGCCCAGCCCCGAGGCAACGTTGCCGGTGTTTCCGTTCAGAACCGCCGACGTCGCGATGCTGTCGATCGTGACCTGAACCTGTCTGCGGTGCGCGATCTCGATGTAGCGCGCCTCGATGATGAGCGCACCGCCCTTGCCGTGCGCGCCCGCGGCTGAGGCGAACGCGACGACGCCGTAGCCCGCGGAGTTGCGCGGAATGGTGACGCCCCCCGGCGGCACGATCGTGTCGATCGTGCGGAAGTGAAAGACGTCGCCGGTGTGCGCCTGCGCCGTGTCGAGGGTGTCGGTCAGTTCGACGGGGATCGACGTGCAGGCGTCGTCCCGCGGCGCCGGCGACGCAATGGCGTTGGGGAGGTCGGGGCCGGCCAGCGCCGGGGCAGGCACGGCATGAAAAATGGCCGCCGCATTCAGCGCGACCATGCCGGCGAGCGCCGCCAGCTTGATCACATTCATTAACCTAAGCGTTCGCGGCGCGGCGCAAAAACACCGTCGCGGCGCGCGACCTTGCCTACTGGCGGCGCGGTTTGCGACAAAAGACGGATCGTTTCGGAAGCCAATTAGCCGTGCTTAAATGTTAATGTAAATTTTCTTCGCGAATTGTTCATGACGTTCGCATAACGTGTCCCAAGCATACCTCCTTGTTGCCTGGCATTTCGAGCAGCTTCTCGGGCGATGATAGCCTCATTCGCCGGCATTCGGGGGTTTCATCATTTTCATTAACGGCGGGGTTTGACGATGACACTCTTAAGCGAGACCGTGGCCGCAAGCAGCAACGGTACTGACCATGCGCGCGCGACGAGTTTGGCGCGGTCGCCGCAATTAAACGCAAAGTACCCGGGCGTACCGGCCGTCATTAACGGCAACGGTGCCGTTGCCTATGTGATGGGTCACGTTTGCGGGGGCGTCATCGGGTATCCGATCACGCCGTCCACCGAGATCTCGGAGCTGTACGAAGCGTTCCGCGCGGGCGGCGGCTGCAACGTCTGGGGCAAGCACCCGTTCTTCTTCAATCCCGAGGGCGAACACTCGGCGCAAAGCGGCGCGCTGGGCGCCGCGCTCACGGGCGCCAAGTACGTCTCGAACGCGTCGTCGAGTCAGGGCATCTTGTACGGGCTGGAATCACATTACGTGACGGTCGGCAAGAAAGTCGGCGGTTTCGTGCTGCAAGTCGCGGCGCGCGTCGTTTCGAAGCATTCGCTCAACGTCATGGCCGGGCACGACGACGTCTATGCCCTGCTGGGGTCCGGCTACACCGTCCTGTTCGGAAGCAACCCGCAAGAGGCCGCCGACCTCGCCGCGATCGCATACAAGGTTGCGGCGCTGTCGCTCGTTCCGGTTGCCAATGCAATGGACGGGTTCGCGACGAGCCACATGCTCAGCGAAGCGCTGCTGCCCGAGCCCGAGCTGCTCAAAGAATTCATCGGCGATCCCGAGGGCCGCATCCCCGCCCCGACCGTCGCCCAAGAAATGCTGTTCGGCGCCAAGGGCCGGCTCTTCGAGCTGCGCGCGTATCTCGCACGCCATGCCGCCGACATTCCGCCGGACGACTTGAACGCACTGCGCGCCTATCTGAGCGATGTCGGCGCGCAGATCGAACGCGACAACGATGGACAGCTCATCGCCGGAACGACCGGCTGGATTCCCGAGGAACTGCGCGGGCAGTGGCGCCGGCAGTGGGTCAACGCCGCCGAGAAGGGCACGCGCCAGCGCGTCCCGGCGCTGGTCGATCCGCACAATCCCGGTCTCACCGGCGGCGTCCAGAACCAAGCCGACTTCCAAGCCGGCTCGATCGACCACAAGACCCACTTCGCCAGCGAGATTCCGCGCTTCGTCGAGGAGGCGATGGCGGAATACAGCGAGCTGACCGGCCGCGTCTATCGCCCGGTCGAGACGTTCATGTGCGATGACGCCGACTACGTGCTGGTCGGCCTGGGTTCGGTCACCGACGACGCGGAAGCCGTCGCGACGCATCTGCGCGAGCAGGGCAAAAAAGTCGGCGTGGTATCGATCAAACTGCTGCAGCCCTTCCCCGAAGGCGACCTCATCGACGCTCTGCGCGGCAAGAAGGCCGTCACGGTGCTCGAGCGCTGCGATCAGACCGTGCTCACGACGCTGGTGACGCAGGCGCTCTTCAAAGCCCGCGAAAACGCGGACGGCATCCGGCACCCCGGCGTCGCGCCGATCGACGCGCTGCCCAAAGTCACTACGGCGATCTTCGGGCTCGGCGGTCACGACCTCCAGCCGCGCCATCTCATCGCGGCCTACGCGAATATGGAGAGCGAACGCAACTCGCCCTTCGTGTACCTCGGTTCGCAGTTCTTCTCTAATGATGCGGCCCCGCGGCTGGCGGCGCTGCAAGAGCGGCTCAAGACGGCCTATCCGCAAACCGAGTTCATGGCGCTGGAAACCGCGCCCAACCCCCACCTGCTGCCCGACGCGGCGTTCCGCATCCGGTTCCACTCGGTGGGCGGCTACGGCACGATCGCGACCGGCAAACTGCTGACCGACATCCTAGCGGGCGTGCTCGGCCTGCACTCAAAATCCGCGCCGAAGTACGGTTCGGAAAAAAGCGGTGCGCCGACGAACTACTACATCACGCTGAGCCCCGAACCGATCAAAATCACCAACGCCGAACTCGAAGACGTCGAGATCGTCGTTTCGCCCGACCATAAAGTCTTCAGCCACACGAACCCGCTGCGCGGACTGACGAACGGCGGCACGTTCATGATGCAGACGGCGCACTCGCCGCAAGACGTCTGGAAAGAGCTGCCGCCGCACGCCCGCCAGACCATCCGCGACAAGAACATCCACTTCTTCGTCATCGACGCCTTCGGCGTGGCGAAAAAGCACGCGCCGACCGAAGACCTCGAGACGCGCATGATGGGCATCGCTTTCATCGGCGCGGTCTGCGGACACGTCGACCGGATCTCCGCCGGGACGTCCGAGGAAGCCGTGCTGGCGAAGATCCGCCAACAGATCAGCAAGAAGTTCGGCGCCAAAGGCGGCACGATCGTCGAGAGCAACATGGAAGTGATCCGCGAAGGTCTCGAGGCGACGCAGAAGGTCGACTACAACGATCCGGCCTTCGCGCTCGTCGAGGAAGCGGCGCCGTCGCGCAACGGCGCGGGCGTGGCGATCTCCGCCGGGATGTGCAAGACCGCGGCGCCGTCGATTCAGAACGGTTTCTTCGACCCTCAGTACTATGACGACGCCGTCGCCGACCGCTTCAAAGATGCCAGCATCGGCGAAGCGCCGGTGATGCCGGGCGCCGGGCTGTTCATGCCGCCGGGCTCCGCCGCGTGGAAAGACAAAGGGCTCTTCCGCCGCAACGTCCCCGAATTCGTAGCCGAGTTGTGCACGGGCTGCATGGAATGCGCGCTGGTGTGTCCGGACGCCGCGATTCCCAACGTCGTGCACGACATCCACGACTTGCTGCTCGTGGCGATCAAGCAACTCGACGCCACCGATGCGCAGAAGGAATTAATGCGCGGTCACGTCGTCGTGCTCTCGCGCGCGATTCGCGAATCGTATCGCGAACTCTCGGGCAAAGAGACGGTCGCGTTCCACGAGCTGGTTACCAAAGCGGTCGACGCGCTGGAGATCGACAACGTCGGTCTGCGCCGCAGCTTCGTCAAACTGGCAAAAGTGCTCGCGCAGTATCCGGTCGCCAAAACGCGGCCGTACTTCGACGCGATGGAAAAGAACGTGCCGGGCAGCGGCGGTCTGTATGCCGTCGGCATCGATCCTTGGAAGTGCACGGGTTGCCTCGAGTGCATCGACGTCTGCGGGCCGAACGCACTCGTCGAACGGCGCCAGGATTCGGAGGTGCTCCAGACGCTGGAGACGCGCTTCGAGTTTCTCAGCAAGATGCCCAACACGCCGGCCCGTTTCACCGACGGCGCGACCGCGCCCGACGGCGAGACCAAACGGCTCATGCTCGACCGCGCCAACTACTACGCCATGACCGGCGGCCACGGCGCGTGCCGCGGTTGCGGCGAAGTGACCGCGATCCGGCTCATCGTCGGCGCGAATAAGGCGATCCACGAGCGCCGCCGCAAGGACCACGTGCGCGACCTCGAGAGCATCATCGAACAGCTTTCCGCCAAGCTCGTGCACGCCACCAGCGACGAGCACGATCCCGATCGCAAAGCGCGCATGCAGCGCACGCTCGCAACGCTCGAAAAACGGCTGTATTTCTTCGAGGGCGGGCCGAGCGGAACTGGCCCAACCGCGGCCGTCATGGCCAACGCGACCGGCTGCAGCAGCGTCTTTGCTTCGACGTTCCCGTTCAACCCGTATAACGATCCGTGGGTCAACAGCCTGTTCCAGGACAGCCCCGCGCTCTCGAAGGGCATTTTCGAGGGTCTCACCGCCGCGGCGGTCGAGGACTTCCGGGCGTTGCGCGTCGCCAAGCTCGACTTGGACGACCACTACAATCCCACGCTGCACGACCCGTACTTCAAGTACTTCCGCTGGGCGCAGTTTACCGACGAAGAGCTGGCGCTCATGCCGACGCTCATCAGCATGGGCGGCGACGGCGCCACCTACGACATCGGGTTCGGCGCGCTCTCGCGGCTGCTCACCACGGACACGCCGATCAAGATCGTCGTGCTCAATTCGGGTGCCTACTCGAATACCGGCGGCCAGTCGTCGACGGCGAGCTTCACTGCGCAAGATTCCGATCTCGCCCGCTTCGGCTCGACCCATCGCGGCAAGCAGGAAGACCGCAAAGAACTCGGCTTGATCGCCTCGTTCCATCCCAAAGTCTACGTCACCCAAACGAGCACCGCGTTCCAGAACCACTTCATGAAGAGCCTCATGGAGTTCCTCACCTACAACGATTCGCCGTCGCTGCTCGACGTCTACACGCCGTGCCAGCCCGAACACGGCATCAGCGACGCGGCTTCGTACCGCAACGCACGACTCGCGGTGGAGAGCCGGATGAGCCCGCTGTTCGTCCACGATCCGCGGCGCGGCGAGGCGACGCACGAGTGGTTCTCGCTCGACGGCAATCCCGACGTCACCAAAGACTGGACCACCCGGACGATCGAATACGTCGACACCGACGGGTCGGCCAAACTCATGGAGCTGGCGCTGACCCCGGCCGACTTCGCCTTTGAGGAAGGTCGCTTCAAACGCCACTTCACCAAGCTGAGCGGCGAGCCCAATGAGATCCCGATCGACGAATTCATCGACCTGGGCGACGAGGAACGCGCCGGAAAGATCCCGTTCATCTGCGCCACCGACGACGACATGCATCTGGTCAAGTACGGTGCTTCGGCGACCATCGTCGAACTCGTCGACGACCGGCGCAAGGCGTGGCGCCGGCTGCAATACCTGAGCGGCTTGGACATGGATGCCTTGGGCACCGCGCATCGGGTCGAACTCGAGCATTGGCGCAAGCAGTACGACGAATCGGTCGCGCAACGCGAATCGTCGATCGACTCGATCGCGCAAGCGATGTCCGAACTCGCCGCCGCATCCAACGCGCCGGGCATCATCGATCTCACCTCGCTCATGAGCGGTCCGTCACCGAGCTTGACCATGGCGCCGGGAAAAACAGCCGTAGCTCCTTCCAACGGCGCGGCGACGGCCTTGGTCAGCATCACCGACATGACCAAATGCACGAACTGCAAGACCTGTTATCAAGACATGAGCGAGCTGTTCGAAAAGACGAAGATCATGGTTGACGGGGAGTCCAAGGAAGTGGCTCGCATCATCCCGGGCGCAGTGGAGAAAATCACCGTCACGCCCGAACTCATCGCCAAGGCCCAGCGCGCGGCAGCCAATTGCGACGCTGAAATCATCCGGTGCGGATCATGACGATCGCGGCGGGCCGCCCCGCTGCGGGCGGCAACGACGACAACCTGCAGCAATATTTGCGTGCGAACAGCGATTTCGAGGCCACGCGCACGAAGCTGGAAGCGCTCGAACACAGCAATGAAGTCGAGCTCTTCCAGAAGCAGCTCACGCTGCTGCGCAACCGGCTGCTCAAGTCGCCGCAGTCGTTCCGTTCGATGTTCGTGGCGGACGGAACGCAGGCTATCGCCTGGGAGTTCCAGCAGGACGAACTGGGCGAGAGCTTCACCCGGGTCATTTGGGATCTGCTGGTCCGCGGCGAAGACATGGGCGCCGTCCTGCAGCGCTTCATCTGGAATATCCCGCTCAAATTCAAGCGCAAATTCATTCGCGCGATCGACGCGTATCTCTCGGATCGCTATCCGATGTTCCGCGGGCTGTCGCAGAACTGGCCCGCGCAAAACAGCATCCCGCCCTATATGCGTCCGGCCGAGGAGCGCGCCAAGGACTTCGAGCTCGTCAACCAGGGTTACCTCGGGTACATGAACCTGGGCTACAGCGCGCGCGAAGTCGATCTCTTCGTCTGGCTCGAAGTGCTGCGCGACAAGCAGTGCGAGGACCGGCCGTGCGAGATCGGGGTGCCGTACGAGGACAACCCCGAAAAAGAAAACAAGGGCGGCTGCCCGGTCAAAATCCACATTCCCGAAATGCTCGAACTCATTGGGCTGGGCAAGTTCAAAGCGGCGCTCGAACTCATCGAAAGCTGCAATCCGCTGCCGAACGTCACCGGCCGCGTCTGCCCGCAAGAGCTGCAGTGCCAAGGCGTGTGTACGCTCAACGAGCATCCGATCGAGATCGGTCAGCTCGAGTGGTTCCTGCCCCAGCGCGAAAAGCTGGTGAACGCGAACGCCGGCGATTGGGAATTTCTCACCAATCCGTGGCTGCGAGCCGAAAAGCCGCCGATCGCGGTCGTCGGCTCGGGGCCGGCGGGACTCATCAACGCTTATCTGATGGCCCAAGAGGGCTTCCCGGTCACGGTGTTCGAGGCGTTTCACGATTTGGGCGGCGTGCTGCGGTACGGCATTCCGGAGTTCCGGCTGCCCAACGAACTCATCGACGACGTCGTCTCGAAGATCGAGCGGCTGGGCGGCAAATTCGTGCGGAACTTCGTCGTCGGAAAGACCGCGACGATCGAGACGCTCAAGGCCGCGGGTTTCTGGAAGATCTTCATCGGAACGGGAGCCGGACTGCCGCGTTTCATGAACGTCCCCGGCGAGCACCTGCTCAACGTCATGTCGGCCAACGAGTTCCTCACCCGCGTCAACCTCATGCAAGGGCAGATCGAAGGCTACGAGACGCCGCTGCCCGAGACCGTCGGCAAGAACATCATCATCATCGGCGGCGGCAACACCGCGATGGATGCGGCGCGCACGGCGCTCCGCTTGGGCGGGAACGTCACCATCGTCTATCGCCGCACCCAGGACGAGATGCCGGTGCGCGTCGAGGAACTGCACCACGCGCTCGAGGAGGGCATCAAGCTCAAAGTCTTGCGCGCGCCGCGCGAATTCGTCGGCGACGGCAAGACGCATTGCCTGACCCACACCATTCTCGACATCATGGAACTGGGCGAACCCGACGCTTCGGGCCGCCGCAGCCCGGTGGTTACCGGCGAGACCGAACTCATGCCGATCGATCTCGCGATCATGGCGCTCGGCAATACGCCCAATCCGATCGTCAAGGATGCCGAGCCCGAACTGCGGACCACCAAGTGGGGCACGATCGAGACCAACGCCGCACAGCAAACGTCGATTGCCGACGTCTACAGCGGCGGCGACGCCGCGCGCGGCGGTTCGACGGCGATTCGGGCCGCCGGCGACGGACAATCGGCGGCACGTCAAATCGTCGGCGACATCCCGTTCACGTCGGACGAGATCAAACTGCGGGTCGCCAATGCCGACCGGTACACCAAACTCGGCCAAGCGCGACAGACGATCATCGAGAAAATCCATCTCGCCGACGGCATCGTCGAGTTCGTGGTGCATTCACCGGTGATCGCCCGGGCGGCGCGGGCCGGTCAATTCGTGCGCGTGCTCGCTTGGGATAAAGGCGAACTCATCCCGCTGACGCTGGCTGATTGGGACGCCAAGGCCGGAACGATCGACTTGGTGGTTCAGGCCCTGGGCAGCAGCAGCATGGCCATCAACATGATGGAAGTGGGCGAAGCGTTCAGCGGCATCGCCGGACCGCTGGGACTGCCCAGCGAACTGCACCGCTACCCCAACGGCGAAACGGTGGTCTTCACCGCGGGCGGCGTGGGATTGCCGCCGGTCTATCCGATCATGCGCGAACATCTGCGCATGGGCAATCACGTCACGCTCATCGCCGGCTTCCGCACCGCCAACCTGATCTTCTGGACGGGGAAAGACGAACGCATCGGCCGGCTGCAGACCGACTATCCAGATCTGCTCGACGTGATCTACACCAGCAACGATGGACGTTTCGGCATGAAGGGTTTCGTCACGCTGCCGCTCGAGGAGATGCTGCGCAAGCAGCAGTCCGGCCACGGGCGCAAGATCGGCGAAGTCGTCACGATCGGTCCGCCGCTCATGATGCGCGCGGTCAGCGATCTGACCAAGCCGTTCGGCGTGAAGACGGTCGCCAGCCTCAATTCGATCATGGTCGATGCCACCGGCATGTGCGGCGCCTGCATGGTGCCGGTGACGGTCAACGGCAAGATGGTGCGCAAACACGCGTGCATCGACGGGCCGGAGATCGACGCGCACATCATCGACTGGGACAAGTTCCTCCCGCGTTTCAACCAATTCAAGCAACAAGAAGAGGCGAGCAAGGTTCGCCACGGGTTCATCGTCTAACCGGCATCGCAACCACCTCAGCCCAGAGAGCATGGCAGCCCGCTGCCGTGCTCTTTTTTTTCGGCTGGGGCGAAGCCCAAGCCGCCCGTCGTCGCCCGCCGGGCAAAGCCCGACGGGCTTCTCGGTCCGCGGCATTCGTGACGCCCATGACTTGGCGCCGAAGGAGTCGAATCTACGGGACATGCGGGAAGAGTCCGACGAGGCAGCGCGGCGCGATGTTGCTGAGCGACGCAATATACGAACGGGCATCGTGCAGCTCAAGGGCGATCACGATGCCTTCGACCGTGACTATTTCGTTCGCCTGACTCCCGGGGAGAAGATGACGATGGTCGGGGCGATGTTCGCCCAACAGTGGCTGAGCAAGGGCGGCGATGCAGAGCAACTCCGACTTCGAAGAGATATTGCAAAGCTTCAACGCCGCCGGCGTTAAATATCTCGTCGTCGGCGCGTATGCCGTTGCAGCCTACTCGCGGCCCCGGGCGACGGGCGATATCGATCTCTGGGTTGACACCGATGCGGACAACGCTCGCCGCACCTATCGCGCGTTAGCAGCGTTCGGTGCGCCGATGGATCAAGTCGATGAACGCACGTTCTGCGAGCCCGACATCGTTTTTCAGGTCGGCGTCGCCCCGGTTCGGATCGATATCTTGACGGCCATCGACGGCGTCACATTCGGCGAAGCTTGGCCACACCGCGTTGCCGTCACGATCGGTGCCATTCCGACCAACGTCCTCGGACGAGACGATCTTCTCCGCAATAAGCGGGCCAGCGGACGGGCGCAAGACGTGGCTGACCTCGAACGCCTGGAACGCGACCGGAACAGGTAGGATCTCCGCTACCCCGACGATTTAGAGGTCGGAATGGCCAACGTAGAGTTGGGCGAGTGCTTCGAGGAGCGAACGGTCGCCCTCGCTGAATCGATCGCGCAACGGACTGTCGACGTCGAGCACCCCGACAACGACGCCGTCGGATCTCTCGAGGGGCACGACGATTTCGCTGTTCGATGCGGTGTCGCACGCGATGTGACCCGCAAAGGCGTGGACGTCGGGGACGACGATCGTTCGAGCTTCCGCCCATGCCGTTCCGCATACGCCCCGGCCGAACGCGATCCGCACGCACGCGGGCTTGCCCTGAAACGGCCCCAGCACGAGCTCGTTGCCGCGCGTGAAATAGAATCCGGCCCAGTTTACGTCGGGCAGCTCGCCGTACACGATCGCCGCGAGATTCGCGGCGTTGGCGATGGCATCGCGTTCTGCACCGAACAGCGAACCCACTCGCTCGTAGATGATCTCGTGGCCGGACATGCCGTCGCTTCACTCCTTACCGTTTGGATGATCGACGCCTTCGCTTTGACGCCGGTGCGTGATCTGCGATGCGTTTTCGCCGGTTGAAAATGCGGAATCGTCGAAGCATGCTTCACGCCAACCGAATGTGCCTTGCCCTTCTCGCCGCAGCAGCGCTTGCCGCCTGCAGCGAACACGCCGAGAAAACGGCGGAACGCTCGGTTTCGCCGCTGGTCGGGACCTGGACGCGCGACGGCTCGGTACCCAAGCCGGATCCGAAAGCACCGGAGTTCACCGAACTCACGTTCACCCCGGACGGGTCGCTCAGCGCAACGTACGTCGCCGCCGGCGGCGCGCTCGCCGGCGTGATCGGCAAGGCGCCGAAGGTGCAATCGGAACAGGATACGTACGCGACGCCCGATGCGAACACGCTGCGCATTGCCGAAGGTTCGAGTCACCGCGAGTTTCAGTATCGCGTCAGCGGCGGCAAGCTCTATCTCACGCCGGCGGGCGCGAGCGATGCCGCCGTCTTTACGAAGTCGCCAAGCGCATCGTAACGAGCCCGGGCCATACGGCGCGTAACATTCCAGTCCCCGGGTACAACAACCCGCATGACGCAGCCGCCTCGCGCGCTTTCTCCCGTTCTCGCCTCGCTCGCCCTGGGGTTCCTGCTCTCGGGCCCGCCGGCGAATGCGCAGTCGCCTGCCCCTTTACCGACCGTCCCGGGTGCGGAGCGGGCCGGCGAGGGCGGCCTGACGCAGGCACATCCGTCGACGCCCAGCGTGCCGGGGATGTCCCCGCTCGAACCGTATCTCATTACCTGGCTTTTGCCTGTCAGCGGCCTGCTGGTGCTGTGCGCCGGGTTCTACGTCGACCGTCGCGTGCGCGTGATCGACTTCCGTCGCAAGAAGCGCGAAGCGAAGTAGGCCGGTTTAACCGGCGAGTCCGCTGCGGTTGGTAAAGCTTTGGGCGAGTTCCCGAACGCCGAGGTTGACGTTGGGGGCCATGTTGACGAACCGCGAACCGTTAATTTCCAGCAACAGCAGGACGCGCAACCCCTCGAACGAGCGCAGAACCGCTGCCGCCGCTTCGGCCGGCGAACGGTTCTCCCAATTGTCGCGCAGCGTCATGCGGATCGTGAGCATCCCGTCAGCGGCCGGGTGGAGCATCGATCCGTCAAACGTTTCGATCGCGCCGTCCAGACCGGCGTCTGAAGCACTCCAAAATGCCAATTCTTTACAGGCTGCGCAAAACTCGCGCGCATTGAGCGGTACGGCGATACGCGTTCGGCCTGTAAACAGCTGTGACACTCGAGCGAACAGTTCACGCAATTTCGTCAGTCGTTGCGACATCGATTTCATTCACCCGGCAAGCGAAGTGCGACGAGCACGCGTCAAGCTCGGTGCCTCCGACGCGGCTTCTTTACCCTTCTCCTGATCGGCACAAGCGGTGAAATACTTTGGCTCCGACGGCGAAGTGTGCTACTCGCCGGTCAGCTCGACGGGGATGTTGTCGATCAAGCGCGTGCGCCCCAGCCATGCTGCAGCGAACAGCCGTGCGCCGGGCTCGACGGCCGCCAATTCCTGCAGCGTTCGGCCGGACGCCAACGTCAGGTAATCGACCCGATCGAAACCGTCGGCAAGCAGCTGCCGGCGGGCGTCTGCGACGGCGGCCTCGGGGGCGCTGCCGCGACTTAGCTCGGCGCGGACCGCGATGAGCCCGCGCTGGAGAGCGGGCGCAACCGTCCGCTGGGCCGCACTTAAGTACGCGTTGCGGGACGAAAGCGCCAGACCGTCGGGCTCGCGGACGATCGCAACGCCGGCGATCCGCACCGGAACGTCCAGATCGGCTACCATCCGCTTGATGATCGTCAACTGCTGGAAGTCTTTCTCGCCAAAGTACGCCGCATCGGGGAGCGCGATCATCAGCAGCCGCAGCACGATCGTGGCCACACCGTCAAAATGTCCGGGGCGGTTCAACCCGCACAAGGCGTTGGCCAGCGGTGCGACGGACACGCGCGTCCATGCATCGTCGAGTGCGCCGCTCCGATCCGGAAACATCTCGCGAACGCCGGGGGCGAACACCGCATCGCAACGTCGCTCGCGCAAGAGCGCGAAGTCGCGGGCGTCGTCGCGCGGATAGGCGTCGAAGTCTTCGTTCGGTCCGAACTGCAGCGGGTTGACGAACAGCGTCGCCAGCACGCGATCGTTCTCGGCGCGTGCGCGTGCGACGAGCGCCAGATGACCCTCGTGCAGCCAACCCATCGTCGGAACCAAACCGACGGACAGTCCGCGGGCCCGCCAGCCGGCTACGGTGCCGCGCGCGTCGGCGATCGTTCGGGCGA
This sequence comes from Candidatus Velthaea sp., assembly GCA_050012475.1. GTDB lineage: Bacteria > Vulcanimicrobiota > Vulcanimicrobiia > Vulcanimicrobiales > Vulcanimicrobiaceae > Velthaea. The sequence goes on along the minus strand of JBEKHC010000019.1, from coordinate 39,161 downwards.
TCGTCAGGGACTCGTCATGAACCATGAGGGGACAGATACCTCGTGGGCGTCGGCTTTTCCCGAGCGGATGTCGACGCCCGAACCCGGCCGGACCGGCAAAAGCGGAAAGCGGCCGTCTTCTCCAAACATACACAACAGCATGAGCAGCACATTCTGATGCAGCAACGCGTCCGCTCGGCCGAAATCCGCAGCCGCAAGGGCACGCCCTTCGCCACCGTCACCGCCTACGACGTCAGCTTCTGCGCGGCGATCGAGGCTGCCGGCATCGACGTCATCCTCGTCGGCGACTCGCTCGGAAACGTGATCCTCGGGTACGATTCGACCGTCCACGTCACGCTCCAAGACATGGTGCGGCACGGCAGCGCGGTCGCGCGCGCGACGGTCCGCAGCCACGTGATCATCGACATGCCGTTCATGTCGTACGAGGTCAGCGACGAGGAGGCGATCCGCAACGCGGGCATCCTGGTGCGTGCCGGAGCGCAGTCGGTCAAACTCGAGGGCGCCGGGCATGCCGCACGAATCTCGGCGATCGTTGCCGCCGGCATTCCGGTGGTCGCCCATATCGGGGTGATCCCGCAGACCGCCGCTCTGCACGACGGCTTTCGCAAGCGCACCAACAGCGCCGAATTGCTCGCCGACGCGCGCGCCGTCACGGCTGCCGGCGCCTTTGCCGTGGTGCTCGAGATGGTCGACGGCAACGTCGCCGCCGAGATCACGCGCGCGATCCCGATTCCCACCATCGGGATCGGCAGCGGGCCGCACTGCGACGCTCAGATCCTGGTCCTCAACGACCTCTTGGGTCTTTCGAACCATCCGCCGCCGTTCGCGCATCCCTACGTCGATCTGAAAGCCGCCGCGACGAGCGGGTTGCAGGCCTACGCCGACGACGTTCGCACCGGCCGATTCGGACGCGAACTCCTCCGCGCGCACTAAACCCCGCCGCCCGCTGCGCCTCGGCGCGCGGCACTTTTGCTATCCGTTGGGGAGGATGACCGCGCGGAAGCGGACCGTCCCGCCCGCCACCTTGTCGTAGGCGCTGGCGATGTCGTCGAGCGCGAAGGTCTCGGTAGCAACCTTGACCTTGCCCTCGGCCACATACTGCAAGGCGTCGTACAAGTCGCGACGATCGTTTTGCGTCGACGTCAAAATCTTGATGCGTTTGGTCAGCACCGCCGTGGGGGCGAAAGAAAAGAGCGATCCCCCATCGACTCCCATGATCACGAGGCGGCCCAAGGGCCGCAGGGCTTCGACGGCCTGCTGCATCGCGGCATTGGAGTTGCTCGTGGCGAGCACCACGTCCGCCCCGCCGGCCTTGGCCAATTCGACAGCGTCGGCAAAGACTTCGTCGGCACCCAGGTGCAGGGCGAGCTCGACTTTGTCGGGTGATTGGGTGATCGCGATCGTGTGGAATCCGGCGGCATGCGCGAACTGCACGGCGAGGTGGCCCAGGCCCCCGATGCCGAGCACCGCAATCCGGTCGCGAACCTGCGGCTCGGCGATGCGCAAACCGCTGTACACGGTATAGCCGGCGCACATGATCGGCGCGGCTTGTTCGTAGCTGACGTTTTCCGGCAGCAGGATCGTCGCCGCGGCGAAGGCCAGCAAATATTCGGCGTGACCACCCGGCATATCGATGGCGGCCTGGATGAGGTTGGGACACGTGATCGGCAGCCCGCGCGTACACCACTCGCAGCGTCCGCACGAGGCTTGGATCCACGGCACGCCGACGCGGTCGCCGATGCTTCGGCTGGTGACGCCCGGGCCGAGCGCGACGATCTCGCCCACCGGCTCGTGGCCCAAACGCATTGGATAGGGCATACCGAAGTGTCCGAGCGCCTGATGCACGTCGGTGTAGCACAACCCGCTGGCGTGGACTTTGATGACGACCTGATTCGCGCCGGGCTCGGGCATTGCGACGTCGGAGATCGTCCAGGGCGCTTGGGCGGATGAAACGATTGCGGCTTTCACGCTGGCCATAATCGCTCGGCGCAACGTCCCGGTTTCGGCCGCACCGCCCGCGGCCGCTCGAGGCCCGCAATAGCGAGCCCAGTCGTCCAGGCACCGGTTGCCGCAGCACGGAAAGCGGCGCAATGAAGGGTGCTGTTGTTGCGTTCGCCGCGATGGGCCTGATGTCGAACGCGGCACTCGCGCAAGACAGCAGTGGGGCCAAGTTTCTGGCTTTCGCCTTTGCCGACGACCGGCACGGCTGGGTCGCCGGCAGCGGCGGAATCGACGTCACGCAAGACGGAGGCCGCTCGTGGAAGCCGCAATTCCGTGGACGGCGGGTCGATGAGTTGGTCATCGTTCGCCGCCGGTCGTTGTTCGCGCTGGCTGACGGGGCGGTGCTGCACACCACCGACGACGGTGCGACCTGGCAGATCGCCGCGCAGCCGCGACCCGCGCTCGTGCACATCGCTTTCGCCTCCGAGCGCGCCGGCTTCGCCATCGGCACGGACCGTTTGCTCTATGTGACGGCCGACGGCGCGAAGACGTGGCGGCGCGCGTCGTTCAACCGGCCGCTGAGTGCCGTCTGCTTCTCCGACCGGCAGACGGGATTCGTCAGCGGCGCGGTGACCGCACCGGCACCGGGCGCCTTCGACGGCATCGCCGCAACCCGCGACGGCGGTCGAACCTGGGCCCAGACCACCCGCCCGCCGACCGACGGTCAAACCGGAATTGCCGGGCACACGCTGCATTGCACGCGCAGCAGCGTATACGACCTGGTCGATCTCGGAGGACACGCCGGCGGGGGCGCATACGTTCTCGCGCGCAGCACCGACGCGGGCCGAAGTTGGAAACCGATCGCCACGGGTGGGCAAGCTCCGTCGCTGCCCCACGTGGCGAAAGGTCCCGGCAGCGAAGCGACGAGTATGACTGCCTATTCACGCCGCGCCGCGTCTATTGCGGGATTCTGCGGCCCGTGTGGAGCCGGCGGGCAATCCTCGTTTGGTGCGACGACCAATGCCGGCCGGTCCTGGAAGAACGTCACGCTCGGCGCCCTCGTCGTTACCTCGGCACCGGTCTTCACTTCGGGCCGGCACGGCTGGATCGGTGTCCGCACGCTCGTCGACGGCCGCGCGGTCGGCGACGAAATCCTCATGACCGACAACGCCGGCCAAACCTGGACCATCATCTTCAAAGCGGCCAACACACCGCACTAACGCACATCAACGAGCAACATACGCCAGGTGCGCGGCTCGGCCCGCATTGCCGAATGCCACCGCGGCTCGGCCCGCATTGCCGAACGCCACGGGTTCAGCGCAGCTGAACCCCGCAGGGCCGAACGCCATGGATTCGCGGCGCGTACAGCACCGCGAATCCTGCCGTTATGCCATGAGCTTTTCGAGCGACTCGAGATTGAGGATCTCGAGCGTCGCGCAGTGGCCCTCGCTCACGTACCCTTGCTGGCGGAACAGTGCCATATTGCGTGACACGGTTTCGCGCGCCGTGCCGATCATGTTCGCTAAATCCTGGTGCGTCACCGGGAGTTCGATGCGCACACCGCTCTGCGTCGGGACACCGTATTGTTTGGAGAAGCGCACCAGAATCCGGGCCAGGCGCGAAGCAACGTCGCGGCCGTGGAAGTCGTCCAGCAACGTCAGCGCGCCGGAAATCTGCTCCGATATCCGCACCATAAATCGGTCGTGCAAGTCCGGCGACGACCGAATGACACGCTCGAATGCCGCGGCTTCGACCGAAGCAACCTCACACGGTTCCATCGCTTCGATGAAGATGCCCTTCCAATAACCGTTGAGCACTGCGCGGTCGCTCCAAAGCGAACCGGTGCGCAAGATCGTGATGAGGATCTCGCGCCCGCTCATGAGGAGCTTGGTCACTTTGATCGTGCCCGAGATGCAGCGGAACGCACGCTCCGGAGCAATCTCGGGATCTGACAGCGACGCACCGGCTTCGTACTTCCGGCTTTGCGTGACACTGAAGAGTTCGTCAAGCGAAGCGTCGAGGCCGACAATGTCACGCGAGTCCGGTAAACTCCAAAAAAGATCCAAAGTCCAACCTCGGAGCCCGGGTAACGACCGAGCGAAGGTGCGAAACGGAACCTACCGGTTGTCATACTCCGCCGTCGAGCCCAGCAAGTCCCGCGCCGCAGCAACGACCGTTCGCCGTTCCGGACGCACGTTGCGCGTACCGCGAACCATCACTGCACGAACAAGTCCGCGCGCAGATCGGGTGAAGTTACGTGAAGACTATCTTTTCCAACAGCATCAATATTGCGACGCTCGATGACGCCCGCCGCCCGTCAGGAAAGCCTATTGAGTGATTCCCGTGCCTTGACCAACCGTACGATGGTTTCGTTGTACGGCGTCGGCACCGCGGCTCGCCGCCCGGTCGCAACGACGGCCCCGTTGATGAAATCGATTTCCGTTTTGGCGCCGTTATCGAGGTCGTAGAGCATCGAGTTGCGCATCGCTGCGGTTTGCTCGACGATGGTGCGCACGTAGCTCCACGGATCGGAGAACGGAAGTGCGATGCGCACCGCGCTGGCGACCGTTGCCGCCTCTTGCGCCAGCGAACGCGCGACTTCGCCGGCATTGGGATCGTCGAGCACCACGCCGTTGGGGCGGTCGAGCAGTGCGGCGACCGGATTGATCGCTGCATTGGCGATCAGCTTGCCCCACAGATGCGGACGGATATCGTACACCGTCGAGGCCGGGATCCCGCACTCATCGAGCAAACGGGCGATCCGATTGCACGTTTCCGGCGATGCGCCGCCGCTGCCGAGTACGGTTTTGCCCTCACCTACGGGCAGCGCCGCGCCCGCCGCCACCGTCAGCGACGACTCGGTCGTGGCGCCCAAGACCAGCGCGATATGGCCGCCCAGCGCGGCCTTGATCGCTTCTTCGTTGCCGATGCCGTTCTGCAGCGAAACGATCGCGGTGGACGGGTTGAGTTCGCCGACGAACGGACGCAGCGCACGCAGCGTATCCGTCGCGCGAACGAAAATGAACAGGGCCGTCACGCCGAAGAGATCGCGCGATTCCGACGAGGCACTCACTCGTCGGGCCTCCCCCTCGCCCAACCGCAGGCCGTCGCGCTTGATCGTCGTGACGATCTCGCGGCGCACCTCGAGCATCGTGACGTCGTTCTTGGCCGCCAACTTGTACCCAAAGAGCGTGCCGATCGCTCCGGCGCCAATGATCCCGATCTTAATGGGCGTCACCTCGACGCGTAGCCAGCCTCATCTTCCCCTCACCAATAGAACCGGAACGCCCGGCCGCTTGCCGGACGGATGCGAAACAGGCCGATGAGCAGAACGCCGGCGCAGAATCCGCCGATGTGGGCGAAGTAGGCCGTGCCGCCCTGTTCGCTGGCTACTTTGTCGGAAAGGGATCCGAAACCATGGAGAAACTGCACCCCGGCCCAGACGCCGATCACGACGAAGGCCGGTAAGCGCAGAAACAGCGGCAGACAGCCGATCGGCACGATCGTATTTACCGTGGCCTGCGGAAAGTTGACGATGTAGGCGCCCAGAATCCCGGCGATCGCGCCGGATGCGCCGATCTCCGGCACGTGGCTGGCCGGACCGACCGAGATCATCGCCAGCGCACCGGCAATGCCGCACACCAAATAGAGCAGCAGAAATCGCACGTGTCCGCACACGTACTCGATATTCGGGCCGAACACGAACAGAAACAGCATGTTGAAAAAAATATGCAGGAAGCTGCCGTGCAAGAACATCGACGTCACCATCGTGAGTGCGGGAATAGGCGGGCTCGGCGGCGCTAACACGATGTCGTTGCTGATGTCGAACGGAATGGCGGCGAACGCACTGATGAACGCGTCGGCGTTAGGAGCCGCAAGCTCTTGCAAGAAAACGTAGACGTTGAGCGCGATCAGACCGTAGACGACGATCGGAAAAATCGGCAGCCGGCGCTCGTCGCCATAAGGAATCACCGCAACGCTAAAACTGCAGCTGCAGCCCGAAGACCGTTCGCCGGCCGGAGTGCAGGGCATCGCGTTCACCGCCGAAGAGTTCGATGCCGGGCGCCGCATGAAGCGTCGCGTAGCCGTCGAGCGTCGGATGCCGCAGATCGTACGCCCGCGCCTCCAACCCCAGACCCGTGCGCGGAGCATAACCCGCGAGCAAACCCAGCCGCGAGTACAGCACGCCGCCCCCGACGCGGAAGTTGTTGCTGGGACCGATCGACTGCAACGCGGCGAAGTTGTACGACGTCGTTCCCGCGCTGCCGATATCGTTGGCGCCCGTCAATAAGCTGGTGCGTCCGTGCGGCAGAGCGACCAGATTGAAGTCGGTTTGCGGACCGCGATCCTTGGTGAGCAACGGGGAGCTGAAACTGCTCGCGTTCTGCGCGTCAAGCTCGCTGACCCGAATTTGAATCGCCACCAAGCTTGCCGCGATCGACTGCAGCCGCGCACGCAACTTCGCCGGCGCGGCGCCCGGTGAGCCGGCCGGCGGCGGAGTGCCGCTTGCCGGCAGGATCGTCACGCCGGGAAGCGGCGTGGGCGGCAGACCGATGGGCGTCGGCGCCCCCGACGCCGCGGGCGACGGAACCGGCGCGGGGGTCGCGTTCGGATCGACGCCGTAGACGTCGCTGGTACCCCCCAATTGCCCGAGCAGACTGTTCGCGCGCTGCGTCGTTGCATCGATGTTGGCGATGGTGTCGCGCAACTGCGCTTGGGTTTGAGCGTTGCCGGTCACGTTGCGAAAGTCGCCCACGAGCAGGGCGATCGTCTGCGAGGTTTGCGCGATGTAGCGCGTGGTGTCGATGAGGTTGGCGCGCAGTTCGGGATTCTTCGACAGGCCGTGCAGTTGGTTGACGGTATCGTTGAGCGCCGCCGCCGACTGGTTGAAACTCGTCAGCAACGTCACGACTTGCGGCTGAGCGGTCTTGGCGAGGTCGTCGAAGCGCGTGGTGAGATCGACGATCTTCGCCGTAGTCGAAGCCAACGTCGAGCCAAGCGGGCCCTGCAGCGCATCGAGGGTGCGCGCCAGCTTTTGCACTTGCCGGTTGGTCGTGATCGAGAGTTCGTTTGCGTTGGTAAGCGCCGATTGCAGCGTGTTGAGCAGCGCCGGTTCGCGCTGCTCGAGGTCGGTGAGCAGCGTATCGAGCCGCGTCACCTCACCTTGGCCCTGTTCGAGCAAATCTTCCAACGTTGCCGGATTGGTGCCTTGCGGCTGCTGTTCGAGCGGGAGAACGACCCGCGGCAGCACGGCCACGGCGCCGGGCGCCGGCGTCGGCGCGGCGAGACCCGAGGGCCGCGGCTGCGGCGCTTTGGGGACGATCTCCAAGGTCGCGTCGCCGGTAAGCGGCGCCTGAATGATGAACCGCGCGTCGCGCGGGATGTCGACGTTGTTGTTGATCGCCAAGATGATATCGACGGTAAAGTCGGCCGGCTGCAACTCGAGCGAATCGACGATGCCGACGTTGACGCCGCTCTCGTACACCAGCGCACCTTTGTGAATGCCCGAGGCGGAGCGGAAGTGCACCCCGATCTTATAGCGGCCGCCCGTGCCCACGTTGCTCAGCACGAAAAAAACCACGAAGAGCGCTAGCAATCCGAGGATCGTGAACAGGCCGACGATGGCTTGTCTACTCATAAATGCATCGCGCTCCCGCCGTTAAATCGGGATCGGGCCAACTTCGCTCCCCTGCAAGAACTGCTGGACGATCGGGTTGGGCGATTGCCGGACTTCGTCGACGGTTCCGTAAGCAATGATCGCTCCCTCGAAGAGCATCGCGACGTAATCGGCCATCAGGTAAATCGAAGCCAAATCGTGCGACACGACGACCGCGGTTCCATTCAACCGGTCGCGCAGCTTTTTGATCGTATTGGTCAGGATGTGGGTGATGATCGGGTCCAAGCCGGTCGTCGGTTCGTCGTATAGCACGCACTGCGGATTGGTGATGACCGCCCGCGCGAATCCCGCACGTTTGACCATGCCGCCCGACAGCTCGCTGGGAAAGCGGCTCTCGACATTGGCCAGGCCGACCGTTTCGAGGGATTCCGAGACCCGGGCGTCGATCTCGGCGGCACTCAGCTTGGTGTGCTCGCGCAACGGAAGCGCGACGTTGTCGCCGATCGTCAGCGAGTCGAACAAGGCGGCGAATTGAAACGAAAAGCCGATCGATTGGCGGATCGGAATGAGCTCGCGTTCGCTCAACTTCGAGATATCCTGGCCGCGCACGTATACCCGCCCGGAATCGGGCCGCTTGAGGCCGTTGAGCAGCCGCAAGATCGTCGACTTGCCCGCACCCGACAGGCCGATGATGCACGTGATCGCGCCGTCGACGATGTCGAGCGACAAGTTTTGCATCACGACCTTGCGCCCGTAGCGAACGCGAACGTTGTCGAGGCGGCCCCAAACCTCAGCCATTCTGCCGAAATAAGATGTACGACAGCGCGAAGTTAAAGATGAAGATCAAAATGATCGAGGTTACGACGGCGCCCGTCGTCGCCTTGCCGACTCCGGCCGCTCCGCCGCGGGTGTTGAGCCCCTGATACGAGCCGATCGCCACGATGATCACCGCGAAGACCAGCGCTTTGAAGAGCCCGCGCAGCAAGTCGGCGAACGGCAGCGTGCTGCGCACCGACGTCATGAACGAATCGTAGCTGATGTGGGCGTAGATTTGAGCGACGAACATGCCGCCCAGAACCGAGATGATGTCGGCGAACACCGTCAGCAACGGCAGCATCACGACCAGCGCAACCAGCCGCGGAACCACGAGCATGCGGATCGGCGAAAGACCCAAGGATTGCAGCGCTTCGATCTGTTCGGTCACGACCATCGAGCCGAACTCCGCGGCGATGGCCGCGCCGGCTCGGCCGGCGACGACGACGGCGGTGAGCATCGGCCCCAGTTCGCGTGCCGTGGTAAACGCCACGACGCCGCCAACGAGGTTGCCGATGCCGTACTGCACGGCTTGCACCGCCGACTCCAGCGAGAAGACCATCCCGGTGAAAAGCGAGGTGAGCAGGACGATCGCCCACGAGTTGACGCCCAGCAGGTAGGCCTGCGAAAACGTCTCGTTGACCCGGATGCGCAGCCTACCGATAAACGTAGCGGATTCAGCAACGAGATTCGCGACGCCGCCCGCATATTCGAGAAAGTCGCTCGTATCGCGGCCGACGTTTTCGAGCACGCTCATGAGCCGCCGAGTTCCGCGAGCGAGGAAAGGACGCCTTGCGTCGCCTCGACGCGCCGCGCGGCGACGCCGCGTTCCGCGGTTAAATTAAACTGGCGCTGATACAAGCGTTCGAGTTCGCGGTCGACATATTTGAGTTGCGCCTGCGCCTCCCGATGGAACGCCGCAAAGTAGCGTTCGACGGCGGACAGATAGGCGCGCACGTTGGCGGCATCGGGTTCGCCCACGGCGAGGGCGCGCTCGATCTCTTTTTGCGCCCGCTCGAGGGCGCGGTCGCGAACGTAGAATGCGCCGACGGTTGCGACCAGCTCGCGCAGCCGTTGGGGGTCAGATACGGTCGAGAGCGGCACGTTGATGATCGAAAAGTTCGCGGATGCCGCGGGCGGCCAGGTCCAGCAAGCCATCGAGTTGCCCGCGCGTGAACGGAACGCCCTCGGCCGTGCCCTGCAACTCGACAAAACCGCCGCCGTCGGTCATCGCAACGTTCATGTCGACTTCGGCCCGGCTGTCTTCTTGATACGGCAGGTCGAGCACCATCGTGCCGTCGACGATGCCCACCGACGTCGCCGCGATCAGCCCGCGCAGCGGCCACTTCTTGGGGTCTTTGGGATCGAACGACTTGCGCAGCGCGAGCGCCAGCGCGATGTAGGCGCCGGTGATCGCCGTCGTTCGCGTTCCGCCGTCGGCTTGCAAGACGTCGCAATCGATCCACAGCGTGCGCTCTCCCAGTTTCGAGAGGTCGACGACCGCACGCAGCGCACGGCCGATGATCCGCTGGATTTCGTGCGTGCGCCCGCCGAGCTTGCCCTTCACCGACTCACGCTGGGTGCGCTCGCTCGTCGCACGCGGCAGCATAGCGTATTCCGCCGTGATCCATCCCGTGCCGCGTCCGCGCATCCACGGCGGCACTTTCTCGTCGACCGACGCCGAACACAACACCCGCGTATCGCCGACGCTGACGAGCGCGCTGCCCTCGGCATATTTGAGATACTCCGTCTCGATGCGGACCGGCCGCAACTCGCTGGGGCTGCGGCCGTCGGGGCGCACGTACGTCGTAGCGGTCATCTCAAACGCTTTGGCGCGAAAGGCCGCCGCGCCCTTGCAACACATCCAAACGACGCGCCCAGCCCACCGCACCAAACGCCCCGCGGCTCGGCGCGCAGCGCCGAACGCCATGGATTCGCGGCGCGTTCAGCGCCGCGAATCCTGCTGTTATTCCACCGTGACGGTTTTGGCGAGGTTGCGCGGCTGGTCGACATCCTTGCCGTCGATATCCGCGATATGATAGGCCAGCAGCTGCAACGGGATCACGTTGACGATCGGCGAGAGCAGCTCTTCGACCCGCGGAACCCAGATGATATGATCGGCCAACGCGGCGGCTTCGTCGTCGCCGTGATTGGCGATCAGAATGAGCGGCGCTTCCCGGGCTTTGGCTTCGGCCAGATTCGAGAGCATCTTCTCGCGCACGCGGCCGTCGGTGACGATCCCGACCACCGGCGTCTTCGTGTCGAGCAGCGCAATCGGGCCATGCTTCATCTCGCCCGCGGCGTAGCCCTCAGCGTGAATGTACGAGATCTCCTTGAGCTTGAGCGCGCCTTCGAGCGCGGTCGGGAAGTTCACGTACCGTCCGAGGAACAGCACCGAGCGCGCCTTGCGCAGTTTACCGGCGATCTTCTTGATGTCTTCGCTGGTGTTGAGCACCACGTCGATCGAAGCCGGCAACAGCTTGGTGCCTTCAGAGATCGCGCGCAGGCGTTCGAGCGGCGCCGAACGGCGGACGCGCGCCAGATACACCGCGAACAAGATCGACGCGATGGCCTGCGAGATGTAGGTCTTGGTCGCGGCCACGGAGATCTCCGGGCCGCCGCGGGTGAACAGCGTCCCGTCGGCCAGCCGCGCCAAATGCGAACCGATGACGTTGCAGATTCCCAAAATCGGTGCGCCGACGTCACGCGCGACGCGCACGGCTTCGATCGTATCGGCCGTTTCGCCCGACTGCGACATCGCAATCGTCAGCGTGCGCGGGTCCATCGCGCGATCGCCGTAGCGGAACTCGGAGGCGAGTTCCATCTCGACGGGCAGCTTGCACAGCGCGCGCATGAGGTACATGCCCACCATGCCGGCATGATACGCCGTCCCGCAGCCGGTGATCGAAATCTTGGTGATCGCGCGCAGCAGGCCCTCATCGATTTTGAGCTCGCTGGCCAATTGCACGTCGCCGGATTCATCGATGCGCCCGGCGAGCGTCTCTTTGATGACGCTGGGCTGTTCGAAGATCTCCTTGAGCATGAAGTGTTTGTAGCCGGCCTTCTCGGCCGACGTCGCATCCCACATCACTTGCTGCACGTCGCGCGTGATCGGCTTCCCGTCGAACGCCGTCAGCGCGTAGCCGTCGCGGGTGACCTCGACGACTTCGCCCTCTTCGAGCACGATGATCTTGCGCGTGTATTGCAGCATCGCGGGGATGTCCGAGGCAACGAACATCTCGTCGTGCCCGACGCCCACGATCAGCGGCGATGCCCCGTTGCGGGCGAACACCAACGTCCCGGGGGCATCGCTGGAGATCACACCCAAAGCGAACGCGCCGCGCACGGCTTTGAGCGTGGTCCGGATCGCCGCCACCAGATCGCCGCTGTAGTGGCTCTCGATGAGGTGCGCCAGCACCTCGGTATCGGTTTCGCTGGCGAACGTGTGCCCCTGGCCCAGCAGTTCGGCGCGCAGCGTTCCATAGTTTTCGATGATGCCGTTATGGACGACGGCGAAGCGCCCGCTGCAGTCCATATGCGGATGCGCGTTGGCATCCGATGGCCGGCCGTGGGTGGCCCAGCGGGTGTGGCCGATCCCCGTTGAACCGGCGAGCTTCTCGCCGTTGGCCAAACGCTCCGCGAGCCGAGCGAGTTTCCCCTCGGCTTTTGAGCCCGCCAGGGCCCCCGTCGCGTCGATGACCGCGATGCCGGCGGAGTCGTATCCGCGATACTCCAGCCGGCGTAACGAATCCATGATGATCGGAACCGAGTCCTTGGCGCCGATATAACCCACGATGCCGCACATACCCGTGGCCTTATTTGATACCCTCGCGGGTCCTCTTGTACGGGATCTTGCCCAACCGCACTTCGTTGAACGCCGTGGAGACAGGTTTGTTCGGGTTCACCCGATCCGAGAGGGGTGGCGCACCGTTGTTCAGCTGCTTGGCTCGTTTGGTTACCACGTTGACCAGGGTGAATTTGGAGTCGACATGCTCCAAAAGGCCGTCGAGGTCGCCGAAAACTGAGTCGCTCATGGGTTATGTGTTTTCCAATTCTCTGATTCGATTGTCAGGCAAGCGGTGGATCCGAAAACGCTCGGCGCGAACGATCGCTTCGAGGTCGTCGACGGCGATGTCGGGATGGGCTTGTTCGTTGATGACCAGGTAGTCGAAGCTGCGCACGAAGGTCAGTTCCACGTGCGCGATCTCCAGCCGGGCAGCGATCTGCTCGTTGGTCTCGGTGCGCCGGGCTTCGAGCCGGCGCCGCAGGTTGGAGAATTTATCCGGAACCAGAAAGATCAGGACGGCGCTGGGATAGCGCTCCTTGATCGCCAGCGCGCCGTTGACTTCGGGTTTCATGATGACGTCGAAGCCGGCCCGCAGCGATTCGTCGATGAACGAGCGCGGCGTGCCGTACAGATGTCCGTTGTACTCGCGCCATTCAAGGAAGCCGTCGTCGCCCCGGCGCCGGATGAACTCCTCGCGTTCGAGGAAGAAATAGTCGACGGCATCGACTTCGCCCGGCCGCGGCACGCGCGTCGTCGACGAAATCGAATACAAAAGTCGCTGGTGACGAGCCTTGAGGGCCTCGACAAGGGTGTCCTTACCGGCTCCTGAAGGACCCGAAACGACGAACAAAAGACCGGGCCCGGAGATTACCTGCCTCCTCGTAACGTGAACCCGCGGACCCCGCACGTCCAGGGGCAAACCCCACACTTGCGCTTTCGGTCGCCGCTCTCCCTCCCGCTGCAAGGGGCCGAATGGAGCAGCCGCGCCGAAGTCGCCTCAGCGTGACGACGGATTGGATCTTGATGCGGCGGGTCGCGGTCGAACTCGAGCGCGCCCTGCGCGGCGGCCGGGTCGTTGACGCCGGCCTGCTCGAAGACGGCCGGTTCGCACTGCGCCTCGGCGGCCTGCGCGGCCGTCCCGCAGCCACGCTGGCGGTGGACGTCTTCGGTTCGCCGCCTCTGGCGACGCTGAGCGACCAGGAAATCTCGTTGGCGGCCGATCCGGGCTGGACGCGCGCCATCTCGGCGGCGCTGCGCGGTATGCGCGTGGCGACCGTGCGTGCCCGGCGCGGCGACCGCGTCCTGGTCGTGACGCTCGGGACGCGCTCGCGCTTTGACGTCGCCAACGAAGTCCGCTTGGTGCTCGAGCTGATCCCGCGCTTCGGGAACGTTCTGGTCGTGCGCGGGCGTACGATCGTGGCCGCGGCCAAGCAATTCTCGCCGGCCGAAAACGAAGCGCGCAGCATTCAGGCCGGCGGCGCCTATGAGCCGCCGCCGCTGCCCAGCGCGACGCTCGACCAGGCCGGCTGGCGGGCGGCGCTGCCGGCCGACCGGGCCGGGCGCATTCGGGCGCTGGGCGCGTTCGTCCCGGCTCTGCCGCGCTTGCTCGCCGAGTCGCTTGTGACCGAAGCCGAAGCGGTCCCCTGGCCGTCGACGCTTCAATTAGCGGATTGGCTCGCGGAGCGGGCCGCCGCGATCGTCGGCTCGACCGACGGCCAACCCGACGGATTGGGCGGCGTGCACGCGTATTATGACGGTTCGCGCTTGGTGCAAGCCCACGTCCTGCCGCTCGCGCAGTATGCCGCGCTTCGTCACGAGCAGGTCGCGGACGTGCTGCCGCTGCTGGCCCAAGCGCGGGAAGCAAGCCGCGCCGACCGCAGTTCGAGCCGGGTCGAACGTCGCCGTAACGCGCTCGCGCAGCGGATCGCAAAGCGGCAGACGGCGATCGCCCAGGAATGTGCCGCGGTGGATCGCCGCCGTGCCGACGCTGCCGGCCGGGATATTTTGCGCGCCGCTGGCGACGCGCTCTTTACTCACGCCGCCGAAGTGCCGTCCCGAGCGGCGACGTTCGTTCCGCCGACTCGTCCGGATTTGACGCTCACCCTCGATCCCGACCTCGACGCCAAGGCCAATGCCCTAGCCTATTTCGCGCGCTACCGCAAAGCCGCCGACGCGCTGCCGCATCTCGAACGGCGCGCGGCGGTGTTGGCCGCCCGCGCGGCGTCGCTCGATGAGCTGGCCTTCGAGACGGAACGGGCCGACGCGGCGACGCTCGACGACATCGCCGCAGCGCTCGATGAGCTCGATGGAAAACGCCCGGCGGCGGCCGCGGTCCGGGTGAAGCCGCGACCGATCCTGCGCGTCGAGCGGCCATCGGGAGCCCGAATCTACGTCGGACGATCGCCGCGCGAGAACGTCGAGGTCACCTTTCGCATCGCGCGGCCCGACGATCTCTGGTTTCACGCGCGCAACGTCCCGGGTTCGCACGTCGTCCTGCAGCCGGCGCCGGGAGACCCCGCGGCCGACGCCGACTTGGATTTTGCCGCCGATCTTGCGGCCACGCACAGCAAGGGGCGGGGCGCGCCGCGCGTCGACGTCGATTACACCGAGCGCAAATTCGTACGCAAGCAGCGCGACGGTGCGCCGGGCTTAGTCTGGTATACCGGGGCTCGCACGCGCGTCGGCCGGCCGGTGCAAGAGTCGTAGGGTTTGTTTTCCGCGCCGCCACCGCTCGCACGCCGCGGTCGATACGCGCGGTGACGGCCTTTGGGTTGGTCGGGTCCCCCGGGCGAGGCCCAAGCACCGCGATGCTTATCACCTCCCCGAAAGCCTAGTTTCCCGCCTCCGGCGGAGTCTAAGCGGTCGCTCCGCTGGACAACCCGAAATTTATCCGGCTTTCCGCGCGTAGTCCGCGATCCGCACGGTGAGTTCAGCGTAGGACTGGTCGAGCTCGTCGGCTAGCCCGGCGATGCCGTCCCAACGGTCGCCCCGCGCGCGATCTTCGATATCGGCGGCGACACGGCTCACGCGGGTTGCGCCGATATTCAGCGCGCTGCCTTTGATCGAATGCGCGGCGCGCGCGACGGCAAGAATATCCGCTTGTGCCATCCCGTCGCGCAGCGCACGAATGTAACGTGATTCCGTTTCGCGCGCTAGTCCGAGCAAGTTCGCGATCGCCGCGCGGTCGTCGTCAAAGGCTTCTTCCAAGCGGTCGAGATTCAGGACGTCGTCGGTCTTGTTCACGCCTTGCACGTTGGCTCTGTGGGCCCCGTATCCCGGCTGCGGACCACGAACATCGCGTCGCCAAACGAAAAGAAACGGTAACGTTTTAGGATCGCGTGCCGGTACGCGGCCAAAGCCCGTTCGCGCCCCATGAATGCGGCTACCAAAACCAACAGCGTCGACTGCGGTAAATGAAAATTTGTCAAAAGCGCGTCGACGACCCGGAACGCAAAGCCGGGAGTGATGAATAGATCGGTCGCTTTGCTGCCGCTCGTGACGGCGCCGTCCGCGAGCGCAGCGCTTTCGAGCGCGCGGACGACGGTCGTTCCGGCCGCGACGACGCGCCGGCCCTGGGCGCGCGCCGCTTCGACGGCGCCGGCGGTCGCCGGCGGAATCGTGTACCGCTCGGCGTGCATGAGGTGCGTGTCGATTCGCTCACCGCTCATCGGGCGAAAGGTGCCGATGCCGACGTCGAGCACGAGCGGGGCGACGACCACGCCGCGTTCGCCCAGCGCAGCGAGCACCTCCGGGGTAAAGTGCAACGATGCCGTCGGCGCGGCGACGCTGCCCGGGACGCGGGCGAAGATGGTCTGGTAGCGCGCGGCGCGAGCCGCGTCGCCGGGACCCACGTACGGCGGCAGCGGCATCTCGCCGTGCGTTTCGAGCAGTGCGCGCAGATCCGTGCCGGGAGCAAAGCGCAGCACCCGCGTCCCGTCGCCGAGGACCTCGGCCACTTCGGCGCTTTCCGCGCCGAAATCGATCCGCGCTCCCGCGGGTGAACGCTTCCCCGGCCGGACCAGCGCGTGCCATTCGCGTGCGGCATAGTCGAATTCCGGGCGGTCGCGCGGTCGCAGCAGCAAGACCTCACTGCGGCCGCCGCCGGCGCGCGTGCCGCGCAAGCGGGCCGGTATCACGCGGGTTTCATTGATGACGAGCACGTCCCCCCGGCCAAGCAATGACGGGAAGTCGGTGAACGTGCGGTCGGCAAAGCCAGTTTGCGGCATTGCGACCAACAGGCGCGCAGCATCGCGGCGCTCGGCGGGGACGCGCGCGATGAGCTCGTCGGGCAACTCGTAGCGGTATGCCGCCACGAGCCGTTCGTCAACGTTCGCCGGCGTCGACCGCGGCGATCCGCGTGCCCGGAAAATAGAAGGCCAGAATCGTTGCGGCCGTGCTGCCGGCCGCGCCCAGCGCACGCGCCCCCCATTGGCAGAATCCGACGCCGTGACCGCGTCCGGCGCCTTGGATGTTGACCTGCGGCGGCGCGAGCTGCAGTGCTTGGATCCACGGCGAGCGCACGATCTCGGCGCCGATTGCGGCGCGAAAATCGCTGGCCGACAGCGTCGTTGGTCCATCGCGGGTCAACACGTCGATCGACAACGGCCGTCCGCCGGAGTCGGCCGGACCCAGCGTAAAGCCGGTGATCTCGCCCGGCACGCGCGCTGCGAGCGCTGCCTGGACGCGCTCGAGCGCGACGCTGCGCTGCCAGCGGTAGTCGGGAGCGGCGACGCAATACGGATCGGCAACACCGCGCAAATACGGCAGCGCGCTATGCCCCCAAATCGTAGCCGCGTCCGCGGTGTGACCGCCGCAGCACGAGGAGTAAAACACGCTGGCGTTCTCACCCGCGAACGTCACGACGGTATTGCGCGTCGCGTCGACGGCGGCATTCGTTGCGGGAAACTCGGCCTCGATGCCGCCGAAACGCTGATCGTTCTGCGAGACGACCAGATCGTACGGCCGGGCGAGATTGCGCCGGCTCAGGGCGAAGGTGCGCGCGACGATGGCTTGCGCGGCGAGTGCTTCGGGCGGCCAGCCGGGTGACGCTTCGATCGGCAACACGCCGTAAAGGTAATCGTCGACATCGACCGCGGCGACCACCCCGGATTTTCCGCCGGGCAGGGCGACGATCGACGGCGTGCCGCGCCAGCGTTTGCTGGCAAAGGTGAAAATGCCGCCGTCGGCAAGCTGCGGGACTTCGGCGCCGCGGTCGGCGCAGATGAGGATTCGCATCTGCGCGGGCCCGACGGTCCCCGGATCCGGCCAAACGTCGAGTCCGCCGGTCGCTCGCGCCGTGCGCACCGCAGCAATGTCGAGAGCGCCTGCGAACAGACTCGCGGCCGATCCTTTGATAAAGCCGTCGCGCTTTATCGGGATGCCCACGTTAGAACAGCCGCTCCTGACGGGCGGCGGCGGCGCCGCTCAGCTCGAGATGGGCAAGCGCAGCGGCGGTGACTTTGCGTCCGCTCGCCGTGCGCTGAACGAACCCGGCTTTGAGCAAATACGGCTCGACCACGTCTTCGAGCGTTTCGACGTCTTCGGCCAAGGTCGCGGCGACCGCGTTGATCCCGACCGGACCGCCGGCGTATTGCACGGCGATCGTCGTGAGATAGGCGCGGTCGAGCCGGTCGAGACCCAGCGCATCGACGCCTTCGCGCCCCAAGGCCACGTCGGCAACCGCGCCGGTAATCACGCCTGCCGCGCGCACTTCGGCAAAATCACGGACCCGCCGCAGCAGCCGATTCGCGATGCGCGGCGTGCCGCGGCTGCGTTTGGCGATCGTCGCCGCGCCGTCGGCCTCGATGGCGATGGCCAGGACCTGCGCGCTGCGCAGCACGATCCGCTCGAGTTCCGCTTCGGCGTAGTAATCGAGGTGATGCATGATGCCGAAGCGATCGCGCAGCGGCGCCGAGAGCATCCCTGCCCGCGTCGTCGCGCCCACGAGCGTGAAGCGCTTGAGCGGAAGCTTGAGGGTCTTGGCGTACGCGCCGCTGTCGACCAGAAAGTCGATTTGAAAGTCTTCCATCGCCGGATAGAGATACTCTTCGACCACGCTGCCCAAGCGATGGATCTCGTCGATGAACAGGATGTCGCCGGTTTCCAGCGCGGTGAGAATACCGACGAGATCCTTGGGTTTTTCGAGCGTCGGTCCCGACGTCGGCCGCAACGCGCCGCCCAATTCGCGCGCGATCAAACCGGCAAGCGTGGTCTTTCCCAGCCCCGGCGGCCCCGAGAACAGCACGTGCTCGAGCGGCTCGCTGCGGCGTTTGGCCGCAGCGATCGCGATTTTGAGATTCTCGACGACTTGCGCCTGCCCGACGTAATCGTCGAACGTGCGTGGCCGCAGCGTCGCAGCATCGACGTCGTCCTCGCCGGGAACCGCCGCGGGCGAAACCATCCGCGCACCGGATTCGCCGTCGTCCGTCGCCGGCGGCCCGACGATTTTTTTGCGGACGCTCATGGCGCCGGGGCGGCGGGAGACCGCCGGCGATAGATCTCCGCGAGCAGCGTTTCGGCGTCGGCAACGTGCGGCGCGGCTTTGAGCGTGCTGGCAATCATGTCTTCGGCTTCGGTGCGTTTGTAAGCGAGCTGGATGAGCACGGCCAGTGCTTCGGTGGCGAAATCCGGGATCGCCGTTCCGCGCGCCGGCGGTGCATCCTGAATCAGGAGAAAGCGCGTCACTTTTCCTTGCAGCTTCGCGACGATGTCGCGCGCTTTCTGCTGACCGATGCCCGGCAGCGTGCGCAGATAGGCGTGATCGCCGTCTTCGATGGCGCGCGCGATGCGAGCCATCGGCGCCGAGAACGCGCGCGCTGCCGATTTGGGGCCGATGCTCGCCACCGAGATGAGCGCCTCGAAAAATTCCCGTTCGATCGCGTTGGAGAAGCCGAAGTAGGTGAAGCGGCCGCTGTTGCCGTCGATCTGCAGCTGAGCGTACACTTCGAGCACGACCGGCGAGCCCGGTGTCGCGGGAAGCTTGTTGGCGACGCTGGGCGGCATGACGATTTCATAGCCCAGGCCGCCGGTTTCGACGAGCGCCGATTCGGGTCCACGGTCGAGCAGCGTGCCGCTGATGCGCGCGAACATCGTTAACCCCGCGCGCGCCGTCGCGCGACGCTGATCCCGGCTTGGGCGAAGCGCGCGCGCTGCGCGTCGATGTTGGCGAAGGCAATCGCGAGCGCCAACGCATCGGACACATCGGCCGGCTGCGGCGCCGTTCGCAGGCCCAGCAGCTGCATCACCATGCCGCTCACTTGCGCTTTGGGTGCGGCGCCGCTGCCCGCCAGCGCACGCTTGACGAGCGAATGCGCCAAGTGCTCCACGCCGACGCCGTTGGCGCCGGCAGCTAACGCGATCACGCCGCGCGCGTGTCCCATGAGCACGGCTGTGGTCGGATTTTTGTACGACGTCCAAAGCTCTTCGACGACCATGCAGTCGGGCCGGGTCGCGACCACGACTTCGACCATCGCTGCATGCAGTTGCGTCAACCGTCCTTCGAGCGGCAAATCCGCGCGCGGCACCAGAATCCCGCCTTCGACGAGCCGGCAGCGGCCGTGCTCGCAGTCGATCACTCCGTAGCCCGTCGTGCGCAACCCGGGATCGACGCCCAAGATGCGCCGCACCGTCACTTCGGCGGCTCCGCGCGATGCACGTACAGCGTGACCGCCTCGCCCGGTTTGACGTCCTTGTTGGCCTCGGGTTCGGTCCGCACGATCTTGCCTTCGTCTCCCGGGCACGGCGTCGTATCGTCGGCCGTCGCGCCGACGCAGTCGGTCGTGAATGCAATGTTGCCGCTCTCATAGCCGTTCTTTTCGAGCGCCGCCTTGGCGTCGTCGAGCGTCATTCCGGCGACATCGGGAACGGTGCCGGGAACGCCGATGAAGATCGCGACGGTCGAACCGCGTTTGATCGAACCGCCGGGACCGGGCTGCTGCGCGGTCACGGTGCCGCCCGCATTGGTGGGGTCGACGTTGTAGGTGATCTGCGGAACGAAACCGGCACCGCGCAAGAGCGCAAGCGCGTCGGCCGGCGTCTTCCCGCCGACGTCCGGGATGGTGGCCGAGGTCGGCCCCAAGCTCACCATGACATCGATGGCCGAACCGCGATCGGCTTGTGAATTGGGTGCTTGCGCCTGCGACATGATCGTATCTTGCGGGATGGTGTCGCTGACCTGTTTGTCGACGATGTTGAGCGTCAGCCCGAGTTTGTGCAGTGCGGCGCGCGCATCGTCGACGTTCATGCTCACGACGTTGGGAACGTGCGCGGGCTGCAGACCGCGCGAGACGGTCAACGTCACCAGCGAGCCTTCCCGTAATTGTTGGCCCGGCGCCGGCGCGATCGCGACGACTTGGTCTTTGGGTTCGTTGCCGTAGCGTTCAACGATGCGAGCGCGCAGCTTGCTGCTCGCTAATTCGCGCTGAGCATCGGAACTGGTGTAGCCGACGATCGACGGCACGGGGACGAATGGTGCGCCGCTGCTGATGACCAGTTCGACCTGCGCCCCTTTGACGAGTTTGCTGCCGGGAAGCGGATTCTGCCGGATCACGTGGTTGGGCGCGACGGTCTCGCTCGTCGTCTGCGAGATCTTGGGCACCAGCCCGAAGCCGGCGAGATCTTGCTGGGCTGCATTCACGCTGCGATTCGTGTAATCGCCCAGCGTGAGCGTATTGATGACGGGCCGCGTGCGCCAGAACAGCAGGTAACCCGCGATCACCGCGACGACCAGCAGCGCGGCGAACGCAATCACGCGCAGCGCGGGCCGCAGCGGAGCAGCCTCGACGCGCGACCCGGCGCTGCCGGCGGCGTTTGCCGGCCCCGGCCGGCGGTCGGGCGCGGCGGAGCGGCGCGGCGGCGGCCGCAGCGGATTGACCGAAGCGGCCGGCGTCGTGCCGGCCGGCTGCGCTACGCTAGGCCGCTCCCGAGCATCGCGCAGTGCCGATGCAAGCTCGGTCGCCGAGCCGAACCGGTCGCGCGGATTCTTTTGCAGCAGCCGGGCAACGATCGAGGCCAATGCCGGACTGATGCCCGTCGCTTGCGAGTCGATCGCCGGTGCGGGGGTCGAGACATGCTTGAGCGCGACGGCCACCGGTGAATCGCCGGCAAACGGCAGCGTGCCGGTAAGCATTTGATACAGCACGACGCCGACCGAATACAGATCGGAGGTTTCGTCGATCTCCAACCCTTGCGCTTGTTCGGGCGACAGGTAGTAAACGCTGCCCATGACCATGCCGGGCTGCGTGACGCCCAGCGTATTTTCCGAGACGGCCCGGGCGATGCCGAAATCGGAGATCTTCACGACGTCGTCTTTGGTGATGAGGATGTTGGCCGGCTTGATGTCGCGGTGCAGCAGTCCTTGGCGATGCGCATACGCCAGACCGCTGGCGATTTGGATCGCGTACTCGATGGCGACGGGTTCGGGGACGATCCGCTCGGCGGCGATTTGCTCGGCCAGCGTCTCGCCGTCGACGAGTTCCATCACGATGAAATGCGCGTGGTCTTCACTGCCGAAATCGTATACGCTCACGATGTTGGGATGCGAAAGTTTGGCGGCCGCTTGTGCTTCGTACGAAAAGCGCTTGACGAAGTCGTCGTCCGCGGCGTACTGTTCGCGCAGCACTTTGATCGCCACGCGGCGGCGCAGCAGCGTATCGGTGCCGGAATAGACCAGCGCCATCCCGCCGTTTCCCAGCCGGCTCTCGATCCGGTAGCGGTTGTTGAAGATCCGCTCCGGGTTGACGGGGATTCCGCTCACGCGACCGCCGTCAATGCGCGCACCATCGAATTCGCCCGAGCCGTTTTTCGTCGCGCGCCCTCCGCCAGCATGATTGTGAATTAACTTCCCTCTTTGGCCAGCGCCACCCGTAGCACGCGTTTGGCAATCGGGGCAGCGAAGGTTCCTCCGTAGCCGGCATTCTCCACCACCACCGCGACGGCGACGCGCGGCGCCCGCGCCGGAGCAAAGGCCACGAACCAAGCATGCGACTTCCCGTGCGGATTCGTCGCCGTTCCCGTCTTCCCAGCAACGGTAACGTTGGGAAGGGCGGCTGCCGTTCCGGTTCCGCGCGTCACAACCTCGATCATCATGTCACGCACGGCTTCGGCGGTCTGCGCCGAAATCGGCTGGGCGAGTGTTTCCGGCCGCGTTGCCAAGCTATTGTTTTGTTGTGCCAGACGAGAGACCAGAAACGGGCGCGGGGTCGCTCCGGCGTTGGCAATCGTCGCGGCGACCAGCGCCATGCGCAAGGGCGTGACCAGCAGCGCGGCTTGACCGAATCCGAGTTGGGCCAAGACCGACGGGCTGACCGCGGCTTTCGCCGGCAGCCGGTCGCGCGCGGCGGGCAGGTCGAATTCCAGCGAATCGCCCAAGCCCCAGCGCGCGGCGTACGCGAACCAGCGGTCGACCCCGAGATCCAGCGCGATGCGGGCAAAATCGACGTTGCTCGAAAGTGCAAACGCGCCGACGAGCGTCTGCCTACCGGTCGACTCTTCTTCATCGTTGCGCACGACGAAGCGTCCGACCGCGAACCCGCCCGTATCGGTGAAGGTCGACGCCGGCGTAACGATGCCGGCATCGAGCGCATCGGACGCGGTCACGATCTTGAACGTTGAGCCGGGCGGATAAAGGCCGGAGATTGCACGGTCGAGCAGCGGGCTCTGCGTATTGTGCAGCAGCGTGGGGAAATTGCCGTCGAGCGTGTTGGGGTCGAAGCCCGGAACGCTGGCCAGCGCGAGCACTGCCCCGCTGCGCGGGTCGAGCACCACGCCCGCCGCGCGCGGGTAAGGTGTCAGGCCGGCGACGAGCGCTTTCTGGACATCGATGTCCAAGGTCGTGACGACGTCGCCGCCGCGCGGCGCACGATGCGCTCCAGTAACGATTTCAACGGCTTGGGCCAGCGGATCGGGCGCGTCGCGCGGCGCGCGCAGGATGCGGTCGAACGCGTCTTCGAGACCCGCGGTTCCGTAGCGGGACGAAGCGTACCCCACCGCGTGCGCGAGCGCCGCCCCGAACGGATAGATGCGCGTCCCGTTCCGGGTGAATGCCAGCGGCGTTCCGTCGCGCGCAACGATCGAGCCGCGGCCGACCGCGACCCGCGTGTGGCGCGGATTGCGCGCGTCGGCGTCGAGTGCCGGAGCGTCGACGAAAACCAGCCAGAGCTGGCGGCCGATGAGCAGCGCGAAGAGGGCGACGAAGAGCGTTCCAAGCCGCGCGAGTGCGCGATCCGTCAGTTCGCTTCTCCCGGCGGCGGCGCAGCGCGTTCGCGCAGCAACGTGTACCCGCCCTCGGTCCGCACGGCCAGATGAGCGCCGGGATCGCTCGCCATCACTTGCGCGATGAGCGACTGCGACAGCGCGTCGTCGAGCCCGTCGATCGCCAGAATGGCATCGACGCCGACGTCTTCGAGCAGGCCGCCGGCGACATATTTCGCCTGCGGCAAGGTTTGAAAGTGGCGGTCTTCGTACGGCTCGTCGCGCCACGGTCCGCGTTTGCCGAAGACCGTCGCGTGATAGTCCCAGGCGCACATCCGGCGCTCGTTCCAAACGAAGTGATCGCGCACGCAGGTGCGGCGACAGATCGCGCACTGTGTCAGCACTTCGGGCGGGTGCCCGATACCGTCGAGAACATCTTCGGGAATGTCCTCGGGATTGACGATCGCCGTTTCGCTCAACTCGCTGGGCAACGCGGCACTCCAGCCGATGCGCATGAGCATCTCCAGATCGCGCAGGGACGTCACGAACGAACGCTCGTCGTCGGGCGAAAACGTCTGATCGGCCCAACCCGGAACGTTGTCGGCGGCAATGTTGACCTTTTGCCAGTTTTCGCCGATCGCCACACCGATGGGCGTCCAGGCGATCGGGACGAGCCAGGTCGTGATCTGCCGATTTTCGGGGATCAGGCTAGAGACAAATGCGAGCGTGCTTGCGTTTCCCCCGAGGATATAGGCGCGCGGCTCGACGTCGACGGCTTCGGTCATTTCCGGTTGGTTACGACGCGAGCGCGGCAACGCATCTCCCGGCGCGGCTTTCCGCGCGCCGATTCCTCCGGCGACTTCGGTCGGGACGCCGGATGCTTGCGTTTCTCGGCGAAGTCTAAGGCTGGTACGGTACGGTGGACGCTGTGAACAAATTCATTGGACTCTCGCTCGTCACCGCCGCGCTCGCCGCCGTTCCGGCCGCAGCGTGCGCGCAGAGCATCCCGCAAATCGATGTCTCGGCCGGCTATATGGCGACGACCGACAAAACCTCATCGCTGGGCGCGGTCGCGACGCTGCACGGCACCGGCATCGCGTTGCCGGGCATTCACCCGCAATTGAGCTTCGCGTTTCCGTTCGAGAGCGGCGGCCGCTACGCCGCCACGGCCGAAGGCGTCGCGCACATTCCCGGCGGCCTGTTCGCCGGCGGCGGCGTCGGTTTCGGGCGGCTCGATCAGCCGCTGACGACCGGCCTGCTCTACGACCTCATGGCGGGGAAGAGCGTGGCGCCGCACGTCGACGTCATCGGCCGCTACTACGCCGGCCTCAATCACTACACCGGACAGGCGATCTTCGCGGGTCTTGCGCTGCGGCTGTAGAGGGTTCAGCCGCCTCCAGTCAGCGCGCGGCGAAGCGCGAGCCTTGATACTCCTGCAGTGAGCGCGGCGGTCCGGACTCGGATTCGAACGCGGTCACGAGCGCGGTGGCGGTATCGAGGCTCGTGAGGCAGGCGATCGACGCTTCGACGGCCGCGCGGCGAATGCGATAGTTGTCGGCCAGTTCACGTGAACCCGTCGCGTTGTTGATGACGAGATCGACGTCGCGGCGCATGATCACGTCGAGCACGTGCGGCGATCCGTCGCTGATCTTGTTGACGAATTCGGCAGCGATACCGGCGGCGGTCAGCCAGGCGTGCGTTCCAGGTGTCGCGATCAGCGTGTGGCCCAACGCCACATAGCGCCGCATCAGCGCGACGCCGTCGGCTTTCTCTTCGTCGGAGATCGACACCAACACCCGGCCGCCGTCGCGCGGCAGACGGATCCCCGCGCCGACGAAGCCTTTGCGCAGGGCTCCGGCATAGGTCGAATCGATGCCGAGCACCTCGCCCGTCGACTTCATTTCGGGCCCCAAGATGGTTTCGACGCCGCGCATCTTCGCGAACGAGAAGACCGGCACTTTGACGACCGTGAAGTCCGGCCGCGGCAGCAGTCCGATGCCGTACGGCATGTCGCGCAAGCGCTCGCCCAGGGCGATCCGCGTCGCCGCGGCGACGATGTTCACGCCGGTCGCTTTCGAGATGATCGGCACCGTCCGGCTGGCGCGCGGGTTGGCTTCGATGATGAACAGATTCTCGTCGAAAACCACGAACTGAATGTTGATCAGACCGCGAATTCCCAGTTCGCGCGCGATGGCGTGCGTGACGTCGACGATGCGGCCTTCCATTTCCGTCGACACTGTTTGCGTGGGGTACACGCTGATCGAATCGCCGGAATGGATGCCGGCCCGTTCGACGTGTTCGAAGATGCCGGGAATGAGAATGTCCTCGCCGTCGAACACGGCGTCGACTTCGACTTCGAGCCCGCGCAGATACTTGTCGACGAGCAGCGGCGCCCCCGGCGTCGGCGGCGGCGCCGCACCGATGTACGACGCGAGCTGACCCTCGTTGTAGACGATCTCCATGCCGCGGCCGCCCAGGACGTACGACGGCCGCACCAGCACCGGGAAACCGAGTTCGCGGGCGATGACGCGCGCCTCACGGAACGTTCGCGCTGCCCGGCCCTGCGGTCGCGCGACGCCGAGGCGGGTAAGTGCCGCGTCGAACTTCTCGCGATCCTCGGCCATGTCGAGCGACGCGCGGTCGCTGCCGATGATTCTCACCCCGCGCTTGGCCAAGTCGTCGGCCAAATTGATCGCCGTCTGGCCGCCAAAGGCCAGCATGACGCCGCGCGCGTTCGTCGCGCGATACGCCGCTTCGACTTCGTCGGCGCCCGGCGGCTCGAAGATCAGCACGTCGGAGATATCGAAATCCGTCGACACGGTTTCGGGGTTGTTGTTGATGACGACCGGCGAGCAGCCGGCCTCCCGCAGCGCCCACGCCGCGTGCACGCACGAGTAATCGAACTCGATCCCTTGGCCGATCCGAATCGGTCCGCTGCCGACGACGACCACCGCCTCGTTGGGCGGGCGGCGCATCTCATCGCCTTCGTTGCGCGAAAGATAGTAGTAGGGTGATCGGGCCGGAAACTCCGCGGCCGCCGTGTCGACCATCCGGAACTGTCCGGTGTTCGGGCCGCCGAAATCGACCGCGGCGCCGCACAGCGACGTGATGCCGCGTAAGCTGTAGCCGGACTCGATCGCCGTGCGCACGAGCTCGGGGTCGGGCGCGCCGCCGCGTCCGGCCCGCAGCCGCTCTTCGAGCGCGACGAGCTCGGCGAACTCCCACAGCCAGAAACGATCGATCGTGGAGATCGCGTGAAGCTGATCGATCGTCCGCCCACGGCGCAACAGTTCGGCCACCGCGAACAGCCGCTCGTGCGTCGGCGTGGCGAGAATCCGTTCGAGTTCGTCGCGGCTCCAATCGCCGTACGTTCCGCCGGTCAGCGTCTCGAACTTGAGATCGAGCCCACGCACGGCTTTCATGAACGCGGCCCGAAACGTGCGGCCGATCCCCATCGCTTCGCCCGTCGATTTCATCTGCGTGCCCAGCCGCGTATCGGCCAGGGGAAACTTGTCGAACGGCCAGCGCGGGAATTTGACCACGCAGTAATCGAGCGTTGGCTCGTAGGCGGCTTTGGTAACGCCGGTAACGGGATTGGGAATTTCGTCCAGCGTCTGCCCGAGCGCAATCTTGGTCGAAATCTTCGCGATCGGATAGCCCGTCGCTTTCGAGGCCAGCGCCGAGCTGCGCGAAACGCGCGGGTTGACTTCGATGATTTGGTACTCGTTGCGCTCGGGATGCAGCGCGAACTGAATGTTGCACCCGCCCTGCACTTTGAGCGCCCGGATGACGTTGATGCTGGCGCTGCGCAGCATCTGGTAGTCGAGATCGGAAAGCGTCTGCGACGGAGCCACGACGACCGAATCGCCGGTGTGGACGCCGACCGGATCGATGTTTTCCATGTTGCAGACGATGATGCAATTGTCCGCGCGGTCGCGCAGAACTTCGTACTCGATCTCTTTCCAGCCCAAGAGCGAACTCTCGACGAGCGCCTGATGGATAATGCTCGCATCCAGGCCGGTCTTGAGCGTCGCGCGCAACTCGGTCTCGGAATACACCAAACCGCCGCCGGTGCCGCCCAGCGTATATGCCGGGCGCACGATGAGCGGGTAGCTCTGCGTGTTGGCAAAAACGATCCCGCTTTCGATATCCGTGACGATCGCACTGGCCGGGACGGGCTCGCCGATCTCGATCATCTTGGCTTTGAAGCGCTCGCGGTCTTCGGCCAGCTTGATCGTCTCGAGCGGCGTGCCCAACAACTCGACGTCGTACTTGGCGATCACCCCCGCCTCGGCGAGTTCGACCGCCAAATTCAAGCCGGTCTGTCCACCCAGCGTCGGCAGCAGGGCATCTGGCCGCTCGCGCGCGATGATGCGCTCGAGCGACGCGACCGTCAGGGGCTCGAGGTAAACCGCGTCGGCAACCTCGGGGTCGGTCATGATCGTGGCCGGATTGGAATTGACGAGGACGACCCGCAGGCCTTCCTCGCGCAGCGCGCGACACGCTTGCACGCCGGCGTAGTCGAATTCGGCGGCTTGTCCGATAATGATCGGACCGGAGCCGATGACAAGGACGGTACGCCGGGTCATATCCCGATTACGATTGTCCTCGGGGACGGGGAGTCCTCGCACGTCCGGCGCGAAACTTTTCTGCCGTGGACCGGCATTTGGGCGTGACCCCGAGCCATCGCCCGTACCGCGATGACGCCGGTGCGTGTCGCAGACGGGCGGCGAGCGACGTTAGCGATTGAGCGCGGGTGCCGGCCGGTTCGCTGCCCGGCTCGGTGCCGCGCCGCGCGATTCCTGGCGCGATTCCTCGAAAGTAAACTTGGCGACGAGCGCTTCGAGTTGTTCGGCTTGGTCGCGCAGCGCCCGCGCCGTCGCATCGATCTCGGCGATTCCCAACGCCAGCTGACGGGTCGAAACCGCCGCTTCGCCCGCGGCCGCCGCGTTCTGATTCGCCGTTGCCGCCACCGGCACCATCACCGAGGTGACGTGATCGGTCGTGCTGCGCATCTGCGCTGCTGCTGCGGCGTTCTCGTCGACGGCCGCCGAAGCACTGGACATGTTTTCCGTCACGTGGGTAGATGCGTCGCGCATCTCTTGAGCGCGAACGCGCAACGACTCCGCGACCGTCGTGGTCGCAGCAATCGCCGCTCCGACCGTCTCGAGCGAACGCGATGCGCGCTGCGAAACCGCGATGCCCGAGTCCATCGACGTCGACGACGAACGCATCGCGCCGGCAGCCACCACCGTTTCGGCTTTGATCGCGCTGAGAATCTTTGAGATCTCTTTGGTCGCGATCGAACTGCGTTCGGCCAGCTTGCGCACTTCGTCGGCAACGACGGCAAAGCCGCGCCCGTGCTCGCCCGCCCGGGCCGCTTCGATCGCTGCGTTGAGCGCCAGCAGATTCGTCTGATCCGCGATGTCTTCGATCGTGTCGACGATCTCTTCGACTTGCGACGACCGTTCTTCGAGGCTTGTCATCGCAGCGGCGGCTTTGGCCGACACCGTTTTGAGCTCGCTCATCGTGCCGGCCGTCTCGACGACTGCCGCCGTTCCGCCGGCGGCGTCCGCCGACGCTTCACGCGCCGTGGCGTTGAGCGCCGCGCTCTGGGTCGAGAGTTCGCCGATGCCGTCGTCGAGCCGCTGCAGCGCCGCCGTCGTCAGCGCGATCGATTCGGCTTGGTGGGTCGCGACGGTCGCGATCTGCTCGGCGGTCCGGCTCAGCTCTTCGACCGCAGTCGCCGTATCGGCGATTTTGCTGGCTTGATCGTGAGCGCCGCTGGCGACGACGTCAACGGCGTGCGCGATCTGCTCGACCGCCGTCGACGATTCTTTGGCCGCCGCCGACGCTTGGTCGGAGGCGGCCGCCAGCGACCGGCTCGTGAGCGCAACGCCCGAAATGAGTTCGCGCAAATTCCCGATCGCCGCATCGTACTTCGCGGAAATCTCGTGCAGCGCGCAGGCGAGAGCGTTGTAGGCGCCGACCAACGCGCCGATCTCGTCGTTGCCGGGCATGTTCAACCGGTCGCGGTTCGACGCGAAACGAGCCGTGAGATCGCCGGCGGCCAACCGGTTGAGGGTCAGCTGGAGCGCCTCGATGTCTTCGGCGACGATCACGCCGATCGCCGTGCTCATCGCACCGACCGAGCGCGCAACGGCGCGTGAAAACAGCGCGGCAATCGCGAAGCCCAGCACCAGAGCGAAAACAGCCAGCGCGCCGCCGATCGTCTTCGCCAGACCCGCCAACCGGCTTTGCTCGGCGAAGCCGGCGTTCAGCGCGACGTTGATGCTGTCGCGATAGCGATTGCCGGCCTTGACGAGCGGGTCGATCGGTGTATCGAAATAGGCCGGAATCGCTGCCGCGAACTTGCCGGCGGCACGCAACGCCAGAGCTTTTTCGTTACCTTCCAGATAGCCGTCGGGACCATCGAGAAACGTATGGTAGTCGGCGATCGCGCCGCGTTCTTCGTCGGTCGTCGCCAAGGCGGCCGCCTTGGCCAATTCGGTTTGGAACGTGGCGAGGTCTTGCCGGTAGACCGCGAGATACTTCGCCGCCCGCTCCGGGCGACGTTCGGTGACGTAGTAGCCCCCGTCGTCGTCGACGCTTCGCGCGTAGAGTTCGGTCCGCAAGATGGCGATTCGGGCCGGAACCAACTGGGTGTTTTGCACCACGGTAACGGCCGCGACTTTTTCGTAGAAGTAGAAAACGCCGGTTAGCGCGACGACGAAGATCAGCATCACCAGGCCGAAGGCGGCCTGCAGCTTGACCCCCAGTTTACAGTTTTTCCAAATCGCGGCCACAGAATCACTCATTTCGCAGGGCGGCGCAGCACGCATAGGCGCGGCGCAGGACAGGTCATGCTTCGTTATCGTCCGTGCGCGACCGAATACGCGGACACGCCGCCGGAAACGGCCGGCACCCACCTGCATATATCGCCCGCTATCTCATCTAGACAAAGCGCGCGCTGCGAGGCAACGCGCGCGCGGGTTGGCCGAGTCTGAACGCGGCGTTGACAGGATCCGGACGTTTCGCGAAACCCGTGCAAAAGGATCGGCCTGCGAGGTGCGGCTTTCATCGCGTCGGAACCGACCGGCCGTGAGTGAACGCGGCTTGGTGCGCGGCGTCGACCTGCGCGGCGCCGTCGCGATCAACGCGATCGCGATGATCGGCGTGGGCCCGCTCATCACCGTTCCGCTGGTGCTGGGCGCCCTGCACGGTCCGCTGTCGCTCGCGGGCTGGATCCTGGGCGCCGTCCTGGCGATCTGCGACGGCTTGGTGTGGAGCGAACTGGGCGCGCTTTACCCGGGTTCCGGCGGCACGTTCGGCTATCTGCGCGCGGTTTTCGGCCCCCGACGCGCCGGATCGCTGCTGGCCTTCATGTTTGCCTGGCAAACGCTCTTTGCGGCGCCGCTCAACCAGGCCGTGGGCTACATCGGCATCGCAAACTACACCGGCTATCTCATTCCGACAGTGAGTGGTTCGGGGTGGGCGATCAAAGGGCTCGCGGTTGCGTTCGGCTTGCTGACGCTGGTGGCACTCTACCGCCGCATCACGACGATCGCGCGGATCGGCATCGGTCTTGCGCTGGCGGTCCTCGTGGCGGTCGGCTGCGTGATCGCCGCCGCATACGCGCATTTTACGCCGTCGCTCGTGACTTCGCTGCCGCCGAACGACTCGCTGTGGAACGGGCTGCGCATGGGTCTGGGCCAAGGTTTGCTCATCGCGATCTACGATTACCTCGGCTACAATGCCGCCAGCAGCATCGGCGGCGAGGTGATCCGCCCGGCACGCACGCTGCCGCTCTCGATCCTGATCTCGGTCGCGCTCGTTGCAGCGATCTACCTGACGCTGCAAGTCGGCATTCTGGGCGCGATCCCGTGGGCGTCGGTGATTCCGCATGCGGACGGCTCGCTGCCGCCGCTGGGTCAACACATCGCTTCGGCGATCGTCGAACGCAGCTTCGGGGCGCCGGCCGCAACCGCCGTGACCGCGCTCATCATCGTCAGCGCTTTCGCATCGATGTACGCGAATCTGCTGGGCTACTCGCGCATTCCCTTCGCGGCAGCGATCCAGGATGAATTCCTACGGCCGTTCGCTCATCTTCATCCGACGCACCGGTTCCCCGACATCTCGCTGCTGACGATCGGCCTGCTGGCGCTGCCCGCGGCGCTCTTGCCGCTCGACGTGGTCTTCAATGCCCTCACGACCGGGATGGTGCTCATTCAATCGGTCGCGCAAATCGTGGCGTTGGGCGTGGTTCGCGGGCGCGGCATCCGTTCGCCGTACCGGATGTGGCTTTATCCGCTGCCGGCATTCATCGCGCTGGCAGGCTGGGTGTTTGTATTCTGCAGCGCCGGACTTGCGGCGATTTCCTTCGGCGTCGTCACGCTTGCGCTCGGCGCCGCGGTCTACTTGATCCGGGCGGCGCAATCGCAGCGCTGGCCCTTCGAGGCGGGCGATATGCCGCCGTCGCCCGGGTAAACTTCAGAAGTGAACGCAACTACGGCAATCGAACGATGCGAGAACTTCGCAAAGAACCTGCCACTGACGTCGTGAAGTTAATGCAACCGGATTAGTAATCCGGTAAGTCCGCGGTACCGGATTGCAGAATCAAGATTTTGTCGGTAGCGTTCGTGGTGCGCGTTCGGAGTGCGAGGTGATGGGCTCGAACCCGGCCATTAAGCCCGGGAGTGAAGTTGGCTATGGCGAGCGCCGGCTCGCGATCATGCAAGTCATCAGCTTCGAGGCGGTCGTGGCGCGTGACGTCGAGACGAACGAGCTTGAGCGCCCCTGCAGGTCTAGCGCTCGCCTTTCCCGGAACCGGACGCGCCGTAGTCGCTTCCGATTGTATGCCGACCGTTCCGGAATGGCGTGGAATGCTCTCGTGCGTACGTGATGGATGGTAGCACGCAGATTCCGAACGCGTTCTGTGCCGATCGTTCGACCAAGCGTTTATGGTACCGTACGTGCCGTCGACGCCACGCATCACGGCGATCACCAAAGGTGTTCGTCGGTAGCTTTCAGTTGAGAACCGAACGAGCGAAACGCGCACAACGAGTGAAACGAATCCATAGCCGCAGGCGGTACTGCCGTGCTCGATGAGTTTCTGCGGCGCTTTCGGGAGGCCGGAGTTCCCGGTGCGCCGGCGGCAGCCGGTGCCCCGGCCGACCGCGAAGCGACACGGGACGCCGAGTTGCTGCCGGTCTTTCCCATTAGTGTCTCTTCTTTCCCTAGATCCGCGTGCCACGATCAGAACCAGTGTGACACGAACCAGTAAATGAATGAGGCCGCCGCCGAAGTGCACAACGCCCGGTCAAGGCAACACATGGCGGGGGTCACATCGATGGCGGCAACTGCTGTGCTCGCAAGCATTCGACGTAGCCGCTTTGCGGATGACCGCCGCAGGGGTTCCAGTCAAATACCGCTTCATGGTTTCGGCCATCGCCAGTACACTCTATGAGGCAGCCGCATTCCCAGGTCCATCGCTGGATCGAAGGAGAATCGCTTGCCTGTATGAGGGTCCACCGATCATTCGGACCAAGCACTTCCCGCACTTGATTAAGTCGCTGCATGGCGCGCTTCATTGTGTGCCTGCCGTTCTGACAACGAAACGTCAAACAATAAGCTCCCCTCGTTGCTTGCCTATCTGGGATGTTATCCATTCCACCATACCTTTTGAGCGCCAACAGAAACGCAGCAACCCTCAAGCGGTGGCCGCAAACGAATACAGCCACCGTTTCGGTCGTTGAAAACCGCTTGATCCCAACATATCACGCGGAGCAAGGCAAGCACATCGGTGAGAATGGGGATCGGCAAGACCAGCCGATTAAACGATTGCGCGTGAAAGTTGAAGTTTAGCCCCGCTCGGGCGCGGGATCGCGTTTCACAGGCGCGACAGCCTGCGTCAAGCGTTGGTCGCGACGCCCAGCGGCTATCTGCGCGCTCTTGCCAAAGAAGTGCAGCCGAGCATCTGGAGCTTCTCGTTAGCCCACGACGGTGCGCCGCAGTCGACACTTCGGCGATGGTCTATCCGATGGACTGATACCGGGCTCCGGTTCGGCCTACCCACCCAAGATCACACTCGTCGAAACCGAAAGCACGAATGTGCTGCGCTCGCATGTTAGGCGGAACTCGATGCCGCGTATCGTGCGTGACGACCGGGTACCGAGGGGGCGCGATCGGCGTATCGTTCATCAGCTGTTCACAGCATGAACCTATGCTGTAGTGTGGACTTGGCGGCCGAATGCGAGCTCCCCACTGCGCATCGGCATAGCATGCTTCAACGGTTCAGTCGCGCAGGCGGGACGTCTTATCGAGGAGTTGTGGCTGCGAAGCGCGCTACCGCCGCAAGGTGCAGCTAAGCGCAAGGTGAGGGGTTAGTCAAGGGAATCATGGGCGGAATCTTGTGGACGATAATCGTGATCTTGTTTGCCTTCTGGCTGGCGGGCTTTGCGTTGCACTTTGGTGGCGGGCTCATACATCTACTACTCCTTGTCGCGCTCGTCCTGATTATCGTTAACGTCTTGACCGCTCGCGGCGCTCGAGTATAGGCCGGTGTGACGCCGTCGGACATGCGCATTCGGCTGGCCCGGCCGCGCTATTCCGGGTCCGACAAAACCCGGCAAGCTCTCGAAAGAGAGCAAAAAGAGAGGAACATGCAATGGTGCAAAAAGACGAACTAAACAAAGTAGTCGAAGCCGTAAAAGATACCGTCGCGAATGTCAAGGACACGGCAAGCGAAGCTGTGCATCGCGTGATGGCGCAGGCCGAGCAGCAAAAGCGGAATCTGGTCGGCGACCAGATGACCACCGGTGAGAAGGCGAGCTCGATGATCAGTCAAGCGAAACAGACGGCGCAGGGCGATATCGATGCGATGAAGCGCGAGGACCGTAACAAGACGTAGTCGTTGTGTTCCAGAAAA
Source organism: Candidatus Velthaea sp. (assembly GCA_050012475.1). Taxonomy (GTDB): domain Bacteria; phylum Vulcanimicrobiota; class Vulcanimicrobiia; order Vulcanimicrobiales; family Vulcanimicrobiaceae; genus Velthaea. The sequence goes on along the minus strand of JBEKHC010000019.1, from coordinate 4,886 downwards.
GAAGAACAGAAAGTTCGTGACGAGCCGCCGGGTTCGGGTGACATCGGATCTGCACGTCTGGGGCACTGTGCTCCAGCGGGCGCTTCGAATGCCAACGCGCCCGGCGCGTCGCCGACGTGTGTGGGTCCAACACGTGACGAGCGCAAATTCGACTAGGTTTTCCCGGGCAAAATTCGACGGAGCGGGGCGTGATGACAACGGCGATTCGGGGTCGGCTCATTCGTACAATGTGCACGTCGTTGACTCGGCTCCTAAAGACCGCGCATCAAAGAAAAACATCACGGTTGCACAAGCGCGGAGACGATACATGAGCGGTTTCAAGCGAACCTTCAAAGCAGTCCGAAAAGACGCCGCAAAGTTCGTTCGGCGGCGAATCGAACAACGAACGCACAGCGCCGGCGCGCGGATCTCGGAACTCGCTAAGTTGCTCCGATCGTCGGTGCGCGAAGTGCAGTCGCCCGATTCGCCTTTTGCCGATGGCATAGTGGAATCAATCGCCCACCGTTTGGACGCCGTCGGCCGCTATCTGAGGATCTCCGATACCGATCGACTGCTGGCCGATGCCGAATCGCTGGGGAGGCGCGTGCCGCTGACCTTCACGGTGACGGGGTTCTTGCTCGGGTTTGCGACCGGACGCTTTCTGCGAGCTTCGCGAGATTGAGTTCAAAAAAGCCAGGGCTTCAGAATCAGAAAGGGAGGTTGATGAGAAACCTCGCCCAGCGGGCAGACCGGCTCAAACGAAGAGTCGAAGACGTGCGCGATCGAGTGGCGGATGTCGGCGCGCGAGCCAGCGAAATGCTGCCGTCGAGATCGGAGCGGGCCGGACGGCTTCGCCGGTTCGTGAACAAACATCCGCTACCGGTCGGCGTCGGTGCGATCGTCCTGGGATTTGTCGCGGGCTTCGCTTTCCCATCGACGGAGTTCGAGAACCGGCGTTTGGGCAAACTCTCCGACCGCACCAAGGCGCGTCTGCGGCAACGCGTTCAAGAGCGGCTGGAGCACGTAACAGACGCGATGAGGCATGCTGCGAATACCGCGGGGCGTTAGCTGCGGCACAAGAAGTCATGCCGTTGTTTCGGCAAGCAAACTCTTGCGAATCAATGGACCATCATTGCGAGCGATGCCGGCGGCCGGATCCCCGTCCTTGCATCCAGTGGTTGACCGTGCATCGAAGTTTGGGAGTTCGGGCTCACAGCGGTCGATCAAGTCCCTGCGACCGTGGCGTGTTGCCCCTCGCGGATGACAGGCCCATCATAGCCGTGGTGACGGGCCCGTGCCGTCGCTCGATTTCACTGGATATTCATCGGCTCTTCGACCGCAGCGGCTAACGTGGTCCTCGTAACGACGATGCGGTACCGGCCCCAAGGGGCCAGCACATCGTGAAAAAAGCCGATCGGAAAAGCGGAGAGATGCTCGCAAGCCGCCCGGAGCCAGCCCAGCCCAAAACGACATCGATGGGACGCCCTCGCTCCCCCGAAGCGATGCCCGAGTCGGATCCGGCGTATCCGATCCTCTCGGGTATGCTCGGTATCGTGCCGGCTTCGCGTTGGACCTTTGCACGGGTGGCGGCCAACGGCGGTCTCGTTTCCCTTTTCGGTTCCCGTGCGAACGTCAAGGGAGTGGCATGGCTCGCGGACGAGCTAAGGTGCCAGCGCACGAAATGTCCCACGGGACCGCGGATCGCCGCGACGCTAGAATCGCTTGACGGTTTCGACAGCGGCATTACGCTGGTATTTGCCGACGCGCACACACATTTCGGTATCCTCGCCATCTTGCGGACGGCCGACTTGGGGCCGTTCACGTCGAGTGAGATCACCATCCTGACGTTGGGTTTGGACGCGCTCTCTGACCGCCTCTCCGCGCTGCGCTTGCAGCCGCCGCGACAATTCGCCGCGGAGCGCGGGGACTCCGAGATGGGCGCAACCGCGACGCTCTCTGACCAAGCTTTCTACGTGCTCGACGGCGATCTAAAGATCGTCCTGGCGTGGAGCTCCGAAGAACAGCGCCGTACGGCCCTAACGGGGATGCGAACCCAGATCGCGGAGCGTCTTCCCATTGTGCTCGAAGAGACCGTGCGCGAGTTAACGGCTGCCTGGGCCACCGAGTCGGTAAAACACTCCGGTCTGGCGCGTCCGGTTCCATTTCTCGTTGTTCGAACGCGACCGCTGTTTGGTCCGGCCGGGCTGTTTACCGGGGTACGCATCGATCGTTTTCAACCGCCCAATTCGCTAACGGGTGCGGCAGCGCAGTTCCATATCTCACCGCGCGAGGTTCAGGTGCTCGCACTCCTTCTCGACGGCTGCCATCTCGACCAAATCGCGCAGCAACTGTACATCACCTCTTCGACCGTTCAAGACCACATCAAGAGCATGCTGGACAAGACGCTGAGTAATAATCGCAGTGAGCTGATCGCTCGCGTCTTGGGCTGGAAATCGACTTTGTCGAGCCAAGCGCCAATAGCGCAGCCCAAGCGAATCTCGGCCGGGCAGCCGACCCAGAGGCCGAATATCTGATGGCGGAAACATCGCCAGAACAGGTTTGTGTATGGAAATGACGTCTCGTGCCACCGAACCCGATGCGAAGTCCTCAAAGCCCTTGCTAGGCCGCATCGCTCTCGTCACTGGCGGTTCGCGCGGTCTCGGAGCTGCCATCGCCAAGGAGCTCGCTGATGCCGGCGCGACGACGATCGTCAACTACCATCACACCGCCGATCTCGCCACGCACGTCCTTGAGGAAATCGAAGCGGCCGGCGGCAAGGCGTTCGCCGAGCAGTGTAATGTCGCTGACTACGACGAAGTCGAGCGCATGTTCGCACGCATCAAGGCGGAGCGCGGTCGGCTCGATATCCTCGTCAACAACGCAGCCATTGTGCGCGACCACAGCTTTAAGAGAATGACGGCCCAAGAGTGGCGGGATGTCATCGACACCGACCTCACCGCCCTCATGTACACCTGCCACTTCGCGGTGCCGATGCTGCTCGAAAACAGCTGGGGCCGAATCATTAACATCTCGTCGACGACCGGTCAACTCGTCGTCACCTTCGGACAAGCGAACTACGCGGCGGCGAAGGCGGGAGTCATCGGTTTCACCAAGGCGCTTGCCGTCGAACTGGCGCGCAGCAACATCACGGTGAACGCTGTGGCGATCGGCGCGATGGCGACCGAAATGTGGGACACGGTTCCCGACGCGATCAAAGAGACGATTTACGAGAAGATCCCGATGCACCGTGCCTGTACGACCGAGGAGGTCGCACGGGGCGTCCGTTTCCTATCCGTCGAGGGCGCCTACATCACCGGTCATGCCCTGAATATGAACGGCGGCCTTTACCAGGGCTGACCCTCGGCCGACCACTCGATTTGCCCCATAGCCAGAACAGAAGCGGGCGCGCGAAGCCGCCGAGCGCGGGGTTCGCGACAGAAGTTATCGGCCGGCCGCCGCGCTATCGTCGGCGAGACTTGAGGGCGAATGCGGCGGGCCGGCGTGGTCTACCAGGCGCAAGACAACGCGGCATCCCTCTTTTCGTTCTCGTCCGGGCTTACCGGCTTACCGCGATGGCAAGGTTGAGATCCACGCGGCTCACCAGCGCATGACGTCCAACGTGATCCTCGCACACGCGAAGCGCGAGCAACCCCGGCGAGATGTCGGCTGCGGATTCGAAGCGGTACCGCGTCGAGGCGCGCGAGCGGAACGATGCCCAAACACGCGCCGCGGCGCGGCACGGGGGACGGGGACGTCAGCCAAACACGCGCCGCGGCGCGGCACGGGGGACGGGGACGTCAGAAGGTCGGTCTTACTCTGAGCTGCGGTCCCCCAGGCGGAGGTCCAGGGTACCTGTGGAAAATGGCAGTTAAGGGTTAGCAACCAGCAGGAGGCTTAAAGGGTGGGCGAAGCGGCCACGATCGAACGACTTCGGCTGGAACTTGCGGGAAAGCAAGCAACCGTCGACGCTCTTATGCAAGGTTTTCAAACCTTTGACTTTCCGATCGTCAAGGGGCTTGCCTTCGACGTCCTCTATCAGCCAGCAGCGATACTTGAACAGCTCGGCGGCGATTGGTACGACATCTTCACCGTGCCCGACGGACGGGTTGCCTTTACGATCGGCGATGTCTGCGGCCGGGGCCTCGCCGCAGCGGTGAAGATGGGACAGGCAAAACAGGCGATTAAGGTCGCTGCATCGCTGCAGATCAATGACCCCATGCCGATCGCGGTATTGGATCAAACGAATAAGGTCATTTTCCTCAACAACCATCACGTCGAATTGACAACGGCGATTTACGGAGTTATCGATACGGCAAATCGTAACGTGACGTACGCCTCGGCGGGTCATCATCCGCCGATTCTGGCCAAAGCCGGCGTGCCGCCACGCATTATGCCCAATCACGGCTTTCCGCTGGGCGTCGAACTCAACTTGCCGGATCTTATTCGCGAGCATGAATTCATCTACGAATCCGGGACACTGCTAATCCTATACACGGATGGCCTCATAGAGTTCAGCCACGATGTCGCCGAAGGCGAGGACCGGCTGCTAAGAGCAGCGCGCGCCGCCATCGAGGCAAGGCCTCCGAAGCCAGCGAAGTTCATCGTAGAGAGCGTATTGCAACAAGAACAGCTACATCCCGATGATGTTGCTGTTATGACCATATCCTTCGAATAGCGGATCACCCCCAACCAAGGCTCGTCCGGGACGCGTTTCGCTGAGTCGGTCAGAAGACCACGGCGACGTCGTCGCGCAAATTGTTGTGGCTGAACGTGCTTGCACGGTTCGATCGAACGTAACATGGGTGACCTAGTGAGTGCCGGATGCCGAGCGGGCCCGCCACGCTGGAGCTGATAAGTGGGACGATCTCTTCGGGCATCGGCGTTTACCTCGGTGCATGGTGTCAGCC
>JBEKHC010000018.1:0-61645 GCA_050012475.1 Candidatus Velthaea sp. | reverse complement strand
CGGCTCCGCGACTACTCCGACGTCGTCCGTCCCGGCCTGTTCGGGTGCGACGGACGTGTCGGGCTCAGGCACGCTGCAATTGACCGACAACGGACCGAGCCAAATCGGATTCGTGATTTCCAAGACGGCGATCATCGCTCCGGCGACCAGCCTGACCATCAGCTTCGATTACTTCGCGTATTCCGGCACCCACGCCGACGGTTTGAGCGTCTTCATCCTCGACGCAAACCAACCGCCTCCAACGTCCGCCGGCTCGCCAGGGGGCAGCCTGGGCTACGCCGGGTACGCCGGGACGACGCCCGGAATCGCGAACGGCTATCTCGGCGTTGGGCTCGACTCGTTTGGAAACTTTACCGTAGCGAATCCGCCGGGCGCGACCGGCGGAGCCGGATTCTTGGGCGATACGATTGCCGTCCGCGGTGCGGCTTCGACCGGCTACGTCTACCTCGGCGGGATCGGGGCGACGCTGCCGTTCAGCCTCGACGACTCCAGCAGTAAAACGCGCCCGACCGCGCTGCACGTCCAAGTTGTCATCAACACCGCAAGCGACACGGTCAGCGTGGCCGTCGGCGGCGTCACCTATATCGCCGCGCTGAGTTTCAACGTTACCGGACAGCCAGCATTTCCGGCGCGCGTCTACCTCGGGTTCGCGGCGTCGACCGGCTTAGCGACCGACTTCCATCAAGTTCGGAACGTCGTCGTCAGCTCGACGTAGTTCGGCTTCGCCGAGCCGCATCAAATGGATCTCACCACTCGCTGCTGCGGACCACGGCTGCTCGTAAGCCGTGGCCCGCTGTATCATGCCGCGCGTTCTCGAACGGCGAACGCTTGCGCGAGTAGTTCGTACGAGCGCAGGCGCGACGCATAGTCGGGCGCGATCGTGACGATCATCGCTTCATCGGCGGCATGCGCGGCGACGAGCGCTTCGATCTTCGCCCGCACCGTCGACGGCGAGCCGAAAACCACCCGCCGCGTTGTCTCGACCTCGTCGCGCTCGCGCGGCGTCCACGGATAGCGTTCGGTTTCGGCGAGAGACGGAACGGTCGTTGCGCGGCCCCGGAACAGGCGCATTCGCCACAGCGCAACCGGCCACGTCAGCGCTTCGGCTTCAGCATCGGTCGGCGCGACGATCGCGCCGAGCGCAAGCATGACGCGCGGCGCAGCACACTGCGCCGACGGTTTGAAACGCTCGCGATACGTGCGCGTCACCGCGCCGCCGTCCCCGGCGATGAAATGCGCGAACGTATACGGCAAACCGAGTTCCGCAGCCAGCAGCGCGCCGTAATCGGACGAGCCGAGCAGCCACACATCGGGAGAGCTGCGGCCGCTCGGCATGGCGGTCAGCGTCGCGAACGGGCTGCGGGCAGGCGTCGTCGCGTTGAGATAGTCGATGACGTCGATGATTTGTTGCGGAAAGTCCGCCACGTCGCGGCTTTGAAGCGCGGCCGATACGAGGCCCGAACCGCCCGGCGCGCGACCCACGCCCAAATCGATGCGCCCGGGTGCCAGCGCTTCGAGCATGCGAAACGATTCGGCGACTTTGAGCGCGCTGTAGTGCGGCAGCATGATGCCGCCCGTCCCCAAGCGCAGTTGCGACGTTTCCGCGGTCAGGCGAGCCAACAGCAGTTCCGGCGAGGCGTCGGCAAGCCCGCGCATGGCGTGATGCTCGGCGAGCCAATAGCGGCGGTAACCGAGTTGCTCTGCCCGGCGAGCGAGCGCGATCGTCGCCGCAATCGCATCGCCTGGCGAGGCGTCCGCGACGATCGGCGATTGATCCAAAATGCTAAGCGGCAAGGACATGGCGCTTCTCATGAGGCTTGCAGCCGGCGAAGAGATGCAGTCCAAACGAGCGGTCCGGCGCGAACCGTGTTAGAATCGGCGATACCGTACGGGCAACGCACCCTTCTGCAGCACGAGGAGAGGCCAGTGGTCGACAATCCGTTCTATTCTCAGGAGAATCACGGACCGTTCGAGATCGCAAATATCGGTGATTTGGCGTTGGAAGACGGCGGTACCATCCCCGACTGCAAGCTCGCGTACGTTACCTTCGGCAAGCTCAACGCGGCGAAAGACAATGCGATTCTGGTGCCGACCTGGTACTCGGGCACGAGTAAGATCATGGAGCAGGTCTATATCGGTAAAGGCCGCGCGCTCGATCCCGACAAGTACTTCATCGTCGTCGTCAACCAGATCGGCGACGGACTGTCGTCCTCGCCGCACAACACGCCCGCTCCGCACGGCATGTCCCAATTTCCCCACGTTCGCATCGGCGACGACGTGTGCGCGCAGCACAAGCTGCTCACCGAAATGCTGGGAATCACGCAGCTTGCGCTCGTGACCGGCGGCTCGATGGGTGCGCAACAGACCTACGAATGGGCGGTGCGCTATCCCGACATGGTCAAGCGCGCGGCTCCGATCGCGGGCACGGCACGCAACACCGAGCACGATTTCATCTTTACGCAAACCTTGAACGAAGCAATCCAATCGGATCCGGGTTGGAACGGCGGCGAGTATCGCTCGAACGCCGAGGTCGCCGATGGTCTGCGCCGTCAGGCGCATCTCTGGACGGTCATGGGCTGGAGCACCGAGTTTTTCCGGCGGCAGCAGTACAAGCCGCTGGGTTTCGGGACCGCGGATGCCTTCGTCACCGGATTCATGGAACCGTACTTTACCGCGATGGATCCGAACGATCTGCTCTGCATGGGCTGGAAGTGGCAACGCGGCGACGTGAGCCGCAACACCGGCGGCGATCTGCGCGCGGCTCTCGGGCGCATCAAAGCCAAGACCTTCGTGATGCCGATCGATGAGGACATGTTCTTCCCGCCGCGCGATTGCGAAGCGGAACAAAAGCTCATCCCGGGAAGCGAGTTGCGCGTCCTGCGAAGCTTGGGCGGACACCTCGCGCTCTTCGGCATCGACGCGGAATTCACGGCGCAGATCGACCGCATCCTCGGCGAGTTGTTGGCGAGTCCCGTCGGCACGAAACCGACGGCAAAACGCGCAACCGCCCGCGCCTGACGTTCCGCCCGCCGGTCGCCGCTTTAGGTTACGAGGGCGAACCCTTCGTAGCCCTTGGCGGCGATCTCGTCGCACTTTTTGCGGTACGGGCCCACGCCGCCTAGGTACGGCATGAAGACCTGCGGTTTGCCCGGGACGTTGCGGCCCATGTACCACGAGTTCGCCGCCGGCATGAGCGACGCGTTTGCTACTTCAGCGACGTGCGCGGTCCAGGCGACTTGCGCAGCGGACGTCGCCTCGATCGCGGCGACGCCGCTGCGCTGCAGGTACGCGATGCAATCCGCGATCCACTCGACGTGCTGCTCGATCGAGACGGGCATGTTGCTGAGCACCGACGGACTGCCGGGTCCGGTGATCGTGAACAGGTTGGGAAACCCTGCGATCATCAGGCCCAGATAACTTTGCGGGCCGTCGGCCCAGCATGCGGCCAGCGAGCGGCCGTCGCGACCGCGGATGTCGATCTTTTTCAACGGTCCGGTCATCGCATCGAAGCCCGTTCCGAACACGATGATATCGAACTCGTACGTTTTGTCGCTGGTGCGCAAACCGGCCGGCGTGATCGCTTCGATCGGCGTCTCGTTGACGTCGACGAGCAGCACATTGGGCTTGTTGAACGTCTCGAAATAATTGGTATCGAGCGGCTGACGCTTGGTGCCGTACGGATACGACCGGGGGATGAGTTTTTCGGCAACCGCCGGATCCTTGACGGCTTCGCGAATCTTTTTGCGCAGGAACTCGGCGCAGACGTCGTTGGCCTCGGGGCTGAAAAACATGTCCTGATAGTTGGCGAGCCAAAACAGAAAGCCGCCCTGATCCCACATCTGGTTGAAGACGCGTTCGCGTTCGTCGGGCGCGGCCTCGAGGGCCGATTGCGCGATGAAATTGAACTCGAAGCCGAAGTATGACGCGCGGATGTTCGCTTTGATCCGGCCGTAATCGGCCTTGCGCGCTTTTACGACGTCCGGATCGACTTTGCCGTTGCGCGCCGGCACGCAATAGTTGGGCGTGCGCTGAAAGACCGTCAGCTGCTTCGCCTGCTGCGCGATGACCGGGATGGCTTGCACCGCCGACGCGCCCGTGCCGATCACGGCAACGCGTTTGGCGGTGAAGTCGACGCCCGCGTGCGGCCAGCTGCCGGTGTGATAACTCTTGCCGCCAAAGGTTTCGCTGCCCGGGATGTTCGGCACGTTCGACGCCGACAGACAGCCGACGGCGCCGATCACGTACTTCGCCGTAACGATGTCGCCGGTGTCCGTGCGCACGCTCCAGCGCTTCACCACGTCATCGTACGTCGCAGCGGTAACGCGCGTTGCGAAGCGGATACTCTTGCGCAAGTCGAAGCGGTCGGCGACGTGATTGAGGTAACGCAGAATCTCCGGCTGCTCGGGATAGCGCTCGGACCACTCCCACTCTTGCAGCAGCTCGTCGTCGAAGGTGTAACAATAAATATAACTGTCCGAATCGCAGCGCGCGCCGGGGTAGCGGTTCCAATACCACGTCCCGCCCACGCCGTCGCCCGCCTCGTATACGCGCACGCTCAGTCCGAGTTTGTCGCGCAAACGGTAGAGCGCGTACATCCCGGCGAAACCCGCACCGATTACGATCGCGTCGAATTCGCTGGCCGAATCCGCTCCGGTATCGGCACCCGATGTTGCAGCATCCGACATCGTCGACCCCCCGTTCGCGCGGCACCTGGCCCGGCGCTCATCGCGCCGGCGCCCATTGCGATATGCGACAAAAGTAGCATATCCGGCGGGAGGAGGCCGGCTTCCTATGGCCCTGGCTTCCGCAGGCGGCCCGGCCGCCGAGGAGGGAGCGAGCTTTTCTGCCAGGCAAGCGACGCGCGTTGCGGACCGGACGCGCGTTCGGGCGGGGGAGGCGGGCGCGCCGGCGTAAGCCCAGGGCCGTGAAAGAAGCGCTCGTCGCGATGCGCCGCCACTTGCACGCGCACCCCGAACTCTCGATGCGCGAGTTCGAGACGTCGGCCTACGTCCTCGAAAAGCTGCGTGCGCTGCCATTCGACGAGATTCGCACGGGCGTGGCGGAAACCGGCGTGCTGGCAACCCTGCGCGGCGCGCACCCCGGTCCGGTCACGCTGCTGCGCGCCGATATGGACGCGTTGCCGATCGAAGAGTTGGGAGCGGCGCCGTACCGTTCGACGACTCCCGGCGTGATGCACGCCTGCGGCCACGACGGGCACGTCAGCATCCTGCTCGGCGCCGCTCAAACGCTCTGCGGCAGGCGCGACGAAGTTCATGGGACGATCGTGTTCTGCTTCCAGCCCGGCGAGGAAGGCAGCGCCGGCAACCGGCTGATGATCGAAGCGGGTGCGCTCGAGGACCCGCACGTCGACCGGGTCTTTGCGCTGCACCTCTATAGCGGCCTGGCTGCCGGCAAGATCGGCATCCGCGACGGTCCGTTTCTGCCGTCGTCCGATCGCTTCACGATCGAGATCCTCGGCAGCGGCGGCCACGGCGCGATGCCGCACACGGCGCGGGATCCGATCGTTGCCGCCGGTCACGTCATTACGGTGCTGCAGACGATCGTGAGCCGCGAAATCGCGCCCGAAGCTCCTGTCGTCGTCAGCATCGGCGCCGTACACGCGGGCACGACCTTCAACGTCATCCCCGATACCGCGACGCTGCGCGGAACCGTCCGCTGCTTCGCGAGCGAGGTGCGGCGGACGATGCCCGAACGGATCGAACGGATCGTCGACGGCATCTGCGATGCGCTGCGCGTCGAGCATCGCTTCACGTACGCGTACAGCTATCCGATGACCGTGAACGATCCCGCGATGGCCGACCTCGTTCGCGCCGCCGGGACACGCGCGATCGGCGCGAAAAACGTCCTCGAGCACGAAGTGATCATGATGGCCGAAGACATGGCGTTCATGCACGAACAGCGCCCCGGCGGGTACGCTCTGGTCGGAACGCGCAGCAGCGATGCGACCGCCTTTCCCAATCACAGCCCGCGCTTCGAGATCGACGAGCACGCGCTCGTCGTCGGCCACGACCTGATGGTCGAGCTCGCTCTGGGGGAAGCCGCGGTTCGGGCCTGAGACGCCCTTACTGGCTGACCGCCGGCGCGCCGGCCGATCCGTTGCGCGCCGCGTCAGCCGGATCGTCCGGCGATGTCCGGGCAGAGATCGGCGCCTTGACCGCCCGAGCGCCGCGGCCCCACGGATGGCCGTAGGTCCAGATCTGGTTGCCCTCGAGCTTGACCGCTTCGAGCCGGCAGGTCACGTGCGTGATTGCGGCCGCCGGTTCGGTCCGCCGGATATCGAAGCCCTCGACGAGCATCGCGCTTTCGCCCGGTGCAAGGCCGTTGCTCAGGGCGTAGACGTGGTCTCTCCGCCCCATCGGCGCGCCGGCGCGATCGAACAGCGTCCAGCGGACGGTGAACGATCGGAGAAACCGGTCGCTCCGATTCGCGACCTCGACGTCGCCGAGGAACACGTAGTACGGGTGATTGTTGAAGCGGCAGCCGGTGACCGCAACGGGCGCGTTGCGCACGGCGATGAGCGCGGTCGGATGCATGAGATAGCGTTCATCGCCGGCGGACGCGCTCGAAAACATGGTTGGCGGCACGACGATGAGCGCAGCAAGCAACGTTCGCGCGCAACAACGGCCGAAAGAATTCCGCATTCGGGTTTCCCCACCATCCAATCAAGGGGAATATCGGCATCCGTGCTTCGTTCGTTAGGCAGAGCGAGCGCGCACGCCGGTGCCTACTTGCGCAGCAGCGCCGCCAAGAACTCGAGGACCTCGGGCGCTGCGGAAGCCTTGCCGGCTTCGGCGTGGCGATCGTAGCGGTTCCCGCAGCGGCCGCAGGCGAACCCGGGGTGGCGCAAGATGGTTCGTGAGCCGACGAACTCCGGGCAGACCGGGATATAGTCTTCGCGGCGCGGCGGCACCGGCGATCCGCCCAGCGCGGCGATCACTTCGGCCTTGCGCGAGCGAAGCTCGGCCAGCAGTCCGGGCGGCACCGGTCCATGGCCCGGCTTGAACCGCACCCGGTCACCGCCGCCCAGTTCGATGATCGCCCCGGCGCGGCGAAATTCGGCGATGAGTTGGTGGATGTCGGACATCGTTGGCTCTCCAAAGTGTCGTCGCCGGCCGGGCTGCGAACCGGCAAGCATCGGGGCGGTCGTAAAGCTTGTGTCGACTAGTGTACGTGGCAACCCCGGTCGCCCGACGGTATCGCTCGACCCCGCAGGCTAGGGCTTTGGGCTCAGGGCGCGCGCCGGTGCGCTTGACGCCTTCAGGAGGGTCATGGTACAAAACGAGCACGATGTCCGTAGCCGGTCGTTCCCTGTCGCTCCTCGGGCTTCTCGCGCTCCTTACCGGGCAGCGAGCGGCTTTGTTGTAGCGCGAAACGACCTCGGATCGCACACTTCAAGCCCCTCGCCCGTCGGCGGGGGGCTTTTCTATGAGGAGCCGCCGTGGAAGCCCAGAGTAGCGCTGCAATCAACGCGGCGGGAGCATAACAGCAGATGCAAGCATTTTACGACGCCGACATCGATCGGCACGCGCTCGACGGGAAGACGATCGCGATCATCGGCTTCGGCAGCCAGGGCCGCGCCCACGCGCTGAACCTGCGCGATTCAGGTCTCGACGTGGTCGTCGGGATGCGGCCGGACTCCGCCAAGCGCGAAGAAGCGCGGCGCGACGGGGTCAACGTCGCCGACGTCGCCGACGCGGTCAAGCGCGCGGACCTGGTGATGATGCTCATCCCGGATGAAGAGCAGCCCGCCACCTACCTGCGCAGCGTCAAGGAAAACCTCAAGCCGGCGGCCGCGCTGGTGTTTGCCCACGGCTTCGCGATCCACTTCGGCACGATCGTTCCGCCGGCCGGGAACGACGTTTTCATGATCGCCCCCAAGGGCCCCGGACGCCTAGTGCGCAGCGAATATGAAGCCGGACGCGGCGTGCCGGCGCTCGTTGCCGTCTACCAAAACCCCACGGGCAAGGCGCGCGAACTGGGCTTCGCCTATGCTGCGGGGATCGGTGCCGGCCGCGCCGGCGTCCTCGAAACCACGTTCAAGGAAGAGACCGAGACCGATCTGTTCGGCGAGCAGGCCGTGCTGTGCGGCGGCGTGTCGGAGCTGATCACCGCAGGCTTCGATACGCTCACCGAGGCCGGGTATGCGCCCGAGATGGCGTACTTCGAGGTGCTGCACGAGATGAAGCTGATCATCGATCTGGTGTACGAGCGCGGCATCGAAGGCATGCGCGGCGCGATCAGCAACACCGCCAAATACGGCGACTACACGCGCGGCCCGCGAATCGTCACGGCCGAAACGCGCGCCGCGATGAAGACGATTCTGAGCGAGATTCAAAGCGGTCAATTCGCCCAGGAATGGGTTGCCGAACACGCCGCGGGCAAACCGTCGTTCAACGCTTTCCGCGCCAAAGCGGCGAAGCACCCGATCGAAGACATCGGCAAGCGGCTGCGCGGCCTGATGCCCTGGCTGCGCGAACCGGCAGCGGCGAAATAATGTCGAACGGCGACGCGGCGTTGGAAAACGTCCTGATCTTCGACACCACGTTGCGCGACGGTGAAGAGTCGCCGGGCGCGACGATGACTCCGGCCGATCGGCTGCGCATCGCCGAATTGCTGGCCGAAGCGCGGGTCGACTGCATCGAGGCCGGCTTCCCGGCCGCCTCGGCGCTTACCGCGGCCAGCGTCGCCGAAATCGCGAAGCGCGTGCGCGGCACGCGCATTGCCGCCGTCGCGCGCTGCACCTACGCGGACATCGAAGCGGCGGCGGCGGCCCTGGCCGAAGCGGAAGCGCCGCGCATTCACGTGGTCGTCGCCACCTCTGATTTGCATCTCGCCAAAAAGCTGCGCATCACGCGCGAGGCCGCCGTGCAGCGGGTCACCGATTCGGTGCGTTTCGCGCGCCGGTTCACCGACGACGTCGAGTTCTCGGCCGAGGACGCGTCACGCAGCGACATCGACTTCGTCATCGAGGTCTTCGCCGCCGCGATCCGGGCCGGCGCGACCACCGTGAGTTTCCCCGATACCGTCGGCTATGCGACGCCCGACGACATGAGCGCGGCGATCGCCGCGATCCGCGACCGCACGGAAGGCATCGCGGGCGCGGTCATCAGCGTGCACACCCACAACGACCTCGGGCTGGCGACGGCGAACGCGCTGGCGGCGGTGAAGGCCGGAGCGCGCCAAGTCGAATGCACGATCAACGGGATTGGCGAGCGAGCCGGCAATTGCGCGCTCGAAGAGATCGTTTCGGCGTTCTACGTCCGGCGCGACGTGCTGCCGTATACGTCGGGCGTCGCGCTCGACCGGCTGCACAACTTGTCGAAGGCGGTCTCCGAAGCAACCCACATGCCGGTCCAAAAGAACAAGGCGATCGTCGGTGCGAACGCGTTCGCGCACGAGTCCGGCATCCATCAAGACGGCGTGCTCAAGGATCGCCGGACGTATGAAATCCTCGACGCCGCGATCGTCGGCGCGCGCACGATGTTGACGATCAGCCGCAACTCCGGACGGCACGCGATCGTGACCCGGGCGCAAGAGCTGGGCTGCGCGATCGACGAAAGCGAAGAACGCGCGTTCGCCGCCGCCGTCATCGATTTTTCACAAACGCGCACGATCGTCACGGATAACGATCTGATCGCGATCGCCGCGCGCGTACTAGGAGGAACTCGTGAACCGGTCGCTGTTTGACAAAGTTTGGGACGCGCACGTCGTCGAGGAGCTCGCCGGCGGCAACGCCCTGGTGTTCATGGATCTCGTCGTCGCGCATGAAATCACGACGCCGCAGGGTGCGATCGCGATCCAGAAAGAATTCGGCGACCGGCTGTACGACAAGAACCGCATCGTGGCGATGAACGACCACGTCTCGCCGGCCAAAGACACCGCCACGGCCATTCAGGCCCAGGTCGTGCGGCAGTGGGCGAAACGGCAGGGTATCACGATGCACGACATCGGCGACAACGGCATCTGTCACGTCATCGTGCCCGAACGCGGTTACGTTACGCCCGGGATGACGGTGTGCTGCGGCGACAGCCACACCTGCACGCTCGGTGCGTTCGGCGCGTTCGCGCTCGGGATCGGCACCACCGCGCAGGCCGGCGCGATGCTGGCCGGATGTTTGATTTTGCAGCGGCCCAAGGTCATGCGGGTCGAGGTCAGCGGGAAACTGGCGTCCGACGCCACAGCAAAAGACCTCGCGCTGGGCGTGATCGCGACGATCGGCTTCCGCGGCGGCACGGGATACGTGCTCGAATACACCGGTTCGGCGATCCGCGCATTGACCATGGAAGAACGCATGACGCTGTGCAACATGGCGATCGAATCGGGCGCCACCAGCGGCATCATCGCCGCGGACGACACGACCAGCGCGTATCTGGGCACCACGCCGCTCGCGCCGACGGGCTACGGTATGGAACGCGCCGATGACGACGCTCGCTACGACGCGACCGTCACCATCGACGGCAGCGCGATCCGGCCGCTGGTTTCATGGGGCGTCAATCCGGGAGAATCCGCGCCCATTAATGGCCGCGTCCCGGCCGGCGCTGACCCCGTATCGCTCGAATACATGGACCTGCAGGTCGGTCAGGAGCTGACCAGCATCGCCATCGACCAAGCCTTCATCGGCTCGTGCACCAACGCGCGCATCTCGGATCTGCGCGCGGCGGCGGCCGTGTTCCGCGGCCGCAAAGTCAGCGTTCCGACGATCGTCACGCCCGGCTCGCAAGCCGTGCGGCGACAAGCCGAACGTGAAGGCCTGCACGATATCTTCCAAGACGCCGGCTGTTTGTGGACGCACTCGTCGTGCGGGCCGTGCCTGGGCATGTCGATGGGCGTCATCGCGCCTGGGGCGCGCTGCATCTCGTCGACCAATCGCAACTTCCCCGGCCGCATGGGCGCCGGCGGACGCGTGCACCTGGCCTCACCCGTCGTCGTCGCAGCCAGCGCAATCCTCGGCCGGATCGGGTCGCCGGCCGAGATCGACGTTCGCGAAGCGGTGCCGGCATGATCATCGACGGCCACATCTTGGCGATCCCGCGCCCCAACATCGACACCGATCAGATCATCCCCGCGCACTACCTCACGAGCATCGACGAAGACGGTATGGGCCAGTATTGCCTGAGCGGCATGCCCGACGGCGCTGAATTGCTGGCCCGCGTGCCCGACGCCGCAATCCTCGTCACCGGGGAAAATTTCGGCTGCGGCTCGTCGCGCGAACACGCCGCGTGGGCGCTGCGCGACCGCGGCTTTCGGGCGGTGATCGCGCCCAGCTTCGCGCGCATCTTTCTCGAGAATGCCTACAACAACGCGATCGTTCCGATCGTCATCGCTCCGGCGCAGCTGGCCGCGTTCGCAGCCGCGACGCGGGCCGTGATCGACGTCGACGATCAGACGGTCCGTCTCGACGGCGGCGCGCCGATCGCGTTCGAGCTCGACGCGCTGCGGAAAGCGTTCATCACCGGCGGCGGCTTCTTGCCGTATTTGGCCTCCAAGATCGCAACGGTTCGGGCGTGGGAGGCGGCTTGTCGCAAGTAGCCGTCCTGGCCGGCGACGGCATCGGACCCGAAATTACCGCCGCCGCGCAGCGTGTGCTCGCCACGATCCTCCCCGAGCTTACCTTCGTGCCGGCGGCGGTCGGCGCCGCGGCGATCGCTGCGCACGGAACGCCGCTGCCGGACGAAACGCTGACTATCTGCGCCGCGTCGAAGGCGATCTTGTTCGGCGCGGTCGGCGGTCCCGGATTCGACGGCGTGCGGCCCGAGCAGCGTCCGGAAGCCGGGATCTTGGGCCTGCGCAAACGCTTCGGGCTGTTCGCCAATCTGCGCCCGTCGCACGTGTTCGCGGGCCTCGAAGAGCGCTCGCCGCTGCGCACCGAGATCGTGCGCGGGATGGACCTTGCGCTGGTGCGCGAGCTGACCGGCGGCTTGTATTTCGGCGCCAAATCGCTGGAGCTCGAAGCCGGCGTGATGACCGCGCGGGAAACGCTGATCTATACGGCCCCGGAGATCGAACGCGTCGTCGTGTTCGCCTTCGAGTTGGCCCGCTCGCGGCGCAAACGGCTGACCTCGATCGACAAGAACAACGTGCTGGTGAGTTCGCAGCTCTGGCGCCGGATCGTCACCGAACGCGCGGCGGACTATCCGGACGTCGAACTCGAGCACATGCTCGTCGACAACGCCGCGATGCAGCTGGTCCGCGATCCGCGGCGCTTTGACGTCATCGTCACCGAGAACATGTTCGGCGACATCTTGTCCGACGAAGCCGCGATGATCACCGGATCGATCGGCACGGCACCCAGCGCGAGCCTCGGCGCAGCCGACGGCGCGGAGCGATTCGGCTTATACGAGCCGATCAGCGGAACCGCCCCGGACATCGCCGGGACCAACCGCGCCAATCCGGCCGGCGCGATCCTTTCGGCCGCCTTGCTGGCCCGCTTTTCATTGGGCGAACACGCCGCCGCCGACGCGATCGAAAGCGCGGTCGCCGCAACGCTCGCCCGCGGTCCGCGCACCGCCGACCTGTGCGCATCGGGCGAATCAGCTGCCACCACCGCCGGCTTCGCCGACGCCGTCATCGCCGGACTGGCCCGCTCCACCCCAACCGCCGCGCTTACCTGACCGACGCGCGGCACCGCTTTAGAACAACGCTTTCTGCCGCACCGCCGACAAGCCGCTCGTGCCCAGCGCGCGCCGCAAGTCGGCGGCGTCGGCGGCGGACGTCGTGTACGCGCTTGCGCGATAGAGCCGGAATGCCGCTTGCGCGCGCGTGTCGAGATCGTAGAGCGGGTAGGCCGCGGCAAAGCGTTTGGCCTTGGTCTGGTTCTCGCTGAGCGCTTGTTGGTACGTCGCCCGCGCGGCCGGATCGGACAAGGCACTCGGATCGACGCCGGCGGGATAGATTACGCCGCGATCGGGCGGCGGCACGAGGTGGAGTTGCGGAACGTCCTTCGGATCGAACGAGGGATCCTTGACGGCATCGAGCGCGCGGAAGAGGCCGAACCACGCGCCGCTCACGCGATCCCGTTCCGCCCCGGGGACCGCCGCAACCTTGACATGCTCGAGATCGACGAGCGCAAATTCAAACGGCGTCGGCGCTTTGGTCTTGACGAATTCATCCAATGAATGTTGCGCCGCTTGCAGCAACGGCGTATTGACCGCATTGACGTCTTGCGCGGCGGCCGTGCCGGCGGTCGCAGTGCAGAGGGCCGCTAGAGCAAGGATCACAATTGCTTTGCGCATCGGTGTTGCGGCTCTCCTGTGGAGCCCGTCGGGCTTTTGCCCGGCGGGCGACGGCTCGAGCGAAGCTCGAAGGCGAAGGATCGACGAAGTCGATCAACTAGTGCTTGGCTTTTTTCGGCGGAGCGGGCGGCGGGTCGGGCGGATCCGCGCATCCCCGTCTTGCGGTCGTCGTCGGATCCGAGATGCGTCCGGTCATGAACGCTCCGGCCTTTGCGGTTTGGAGGTTGCTGCCGCCGAGCAGCACTTCGCTGGTCTGCACGACCGATCTCGGGAACAGATACGACTGGGTCGTGCCGCGCAATTCGTACTCGTACGGAATGTAAAAGACAAGGGTCCCGGGAGCGAACGGCGGCGCTGTGCACGGATCGCCGGAGTAGGCGGTGTCGACCGATTGCATCGGCGAACCAAGCCCGGGGACGACGGGGCCCACCGGCAGGAAAACGTCGAGCGGATGATGCCCAATATTGTTAAAGGGCAAGAATACACCGCTGCCGACCGCGCCGACTTCGCGCTCGATCACCAGGATGAATTGGAACGATACGGTGTCGGGCGTCAGGAACGTGTGCACGAGAACGCCCGAGTCCGGCCGATCGTGGTGATGCAGATCCAAGGTTCCCTCGACGACCCGGTCGATGACGCCGGTCGGCGGGATGACCTGGAAACTGATCGTCGCTGAGCCGTGCACGCCGGTCGCGGTGATCGTTTCGTAGGCGGCCTGCGGCGCAGCGCGATACAGCGCGGTGTCCGGACCGACCGGCTGCAGCATCCCGCCTAGGCCGTTGATGTGCCAGAGGGCCGATCCGCCCGTGAACGTGAGCATGACGAGTTCACCGACGCCGATGAGCGTGCGTGCCCGGTTCGCCGGGATCGTCGCAGCGGTCTCGGAGATGATTTTCGGCTCGGGGGGCGTCGGGCGCGCACGAGGTCCCGGCGGATGATAGCCGACCGGCGCCGACGGCGTCTGCGTGAGGGGCTGAATGGCGTCGCTGCCGGGATTGTTGACGGTATTCGTGAACGGGACGCCGGCGGAGGCCGGGGCGGCCGAGCCCGATGGTCCGAGCGGACCTGACGCTGCGGCTCCCGCCGGCCCGGGTGCGGCTGAACCGGCCGGCGCAAGGACGCGCACCTGGTACGTTCCGGGTGTGGCATAGTTGCCGTCGGTGACGAATCGAACGAAGACCCGATCGGAGTAGCGACTCCAGGGCGTCGGCCCTGCGCCCTCGGGTGTTTTGGGCGCGGGCAAGATTGGGACGAGCCGGCGCGCGAGTTCGTCGAACGTGGGCGGCGGCTGGGCGAGTTGCTGCCGCAGATTCTGCAGCGCGACGACCTGCGCGCCGACGGGTCCGATGCGCGTGAGCGCATCTTCGAACGACGGCATGCCGGGGACGCTCCCGGCGGTCTTCTGATACTGGTCGCGGATGTTTTGGTAGACGTCACCGTTCAGCCGGCTGCGATAGTCGGGAATGATGCGATCGACGGCGGCGCGCTGGTCGGGCTGCATCGCGGAATACGCCATGCCGGCTTGGATGTCCCAAGACAGGACTTGCAGCACGTGATGATCCGTCGGGTACGACGGAATACGTGCGTCCAGCGCGGTGACGATGTCGGCGGCGCTCCCCCGCAGCGGCGCGACGAGATAGCGGTGGCCGGGCGGGCTTCCGGACGTCGCGCGCATGCAGAAGACTCCCACCGGGAACTCGTAATCGCCGGGCGGCAGCGCGATCGTTCCGTCGCGCGACGCGCGCAGCGCCGCGCTGATATCGGGCGCATCGGCCGGCGCGAACGCGGCGCCCGGCAACGACGGGACCGTCGGATACGCGTCGTTGGCCGCAACCACGATCGGCAGCTGATCGCCGAGCGACTTGCCGAAGGCGGACAGCGCCGATTTGACCGCGAGGTCTTTCCCGGCGCCGACGAGGTCGCCGAGGCCGAACTGCGCCACGAGCTGGACCCGCTGCGGTGTTTGCGCCGCGTTCCCCGACTCGGCAACCGCCGTGCCGCCGGCAAGGATCGCCGCGAGCACGCATCCGATGCGGATGACCGTTTGCACGCGCTGGGCGTTCATCGAACGCTCGCCACAGCGCCGGCCCGAAGCGCAAATGCCGAGCGAGGGCAGACGGCGATCGCGTCCCGCGCGAAGGAACGAAGCGGCGGCAGCAGCACAGACGTCATGCCTGTAGCCTAGCTCCGCCCCATGCCGCCAGCGTGCCGCGAACCGCAAGACCGTCCGCGGCTCGGCCGAAGGCCGTTCAGCGCTTCGCAGCGCTGATGGAAGAGGTTGGGTTGGAGACCGGCATAGCCGCGAATCCCGAGGGCGGCCTCAAGCTCGCCAAACGTGCGCGGCTGGATGGGCGACCGCGGATTTTAATCGACGGACCGCGCGGTGGAAGCTACGGTTGAAGTTCGAGAACGATCTTGCCGCGTTTGTGTGAAACGGTCCCGGCGAGCATTTCGTGCGCGACGCGTGCCTGCGCCAGCGGTAGCACTGAACCGACGGTTACGCTGATTTTTCCGGCGTCGATGAGCTTCGAAATACGCTCGAGACCTTGCGTCGTAACCGAGACGATAAAGAATCCTACGCGGACCCCGTATCTGGTCGCAAGATCGGCATCCGGCTGAGAGACGCTTGAGATGAGCCGACCGCCGCGTTTAAGGTCATCGAACGAGGCTCGCTGTATATCGCCGCCTACGGTGTCGATGACGACGTCTACCTTGTCGTTCTCAGCGGCGGTAAGGACCCGGGCACCGGCACTTCGTGCGAGTTGTACGGTATATCCGCCGACGTTCCCAGACGCACCCAGAATCAGCACGGTTTCGCCGGACTTGAGATCGGCATGCGTGAACAGCATCTCCCATGCCGTAACTGCGACGACGGGAACCGATGCCGCTTCGACGGCATTGATCGACGTCGGCGCGGCCGCGATCATGCCCGCCTCTGCTCGTGCGAACTCCGCATAGCCGTTGACGAAGAATGCATTGGTACAGCCGAACACGGTGTCGCCGACTGCGAAGGCGGTTACATTCGAACCTACACGGTCGACGACGCCGGCGATGTCCGAGCCCGGCGTCAGCGGGAGCGTTTGTGCAACGCCACTTTTTCCCGTGCGTATGAGCGCATCCCACGGGCCAACGCCCGCTGCAGCCACTTTGACGAGCACCTCATTGGTGTCGGGTGCAGGAACTGGAATGTCCTCGAGCTACGAGGACTTCCGGTCCACCAAAGCGATGCACGCGTATCGCTTTCATCTTAACCCGGATTCCCCATATGGCCGACTTTTTCTAGCCGACAATCGGTGACTCAGTCGATTTTCCGGGCGCTTGGCAAGCCAATCTATCCGTTCCGCCCGAGTTGAAGCCCAACGATCGAGCGCCCGACGGAGTACCCGGTGCTCTACGGTATGAAGAGCGGCGGCTGTTTGCCCAATACGCCGTACGGTTGCTCATCGTTGGGGCCAACCTATGCCGTGGCATTGCAGGTGCGAAGCGGGACAGGCGATTTCGCGATCTTTTTCGGGGTGATGGTTGGCACGAGCGTCAATCCGATACGGCGAGCCATGGCCGATCTCCAAGCGCGCGCCGATGGGTTCATTGCGATGGCTGCGAAAGGCGTCAACCTTGAGGTCAATGACGACGATGAGAGCACTCGGAGACGACGAGCGCGGCTCCGAAGGGCGGAGCGCCAACACCATGGATTCGCGGCGCGTTCAGCGCTGCGAATCCTGTTATGCTGCGTTGATCGCGCGCAGGTCGGCCGTGCCCCACATCCGCAAGAGCGTCGATGCCTCGCCTGCCGGGACGGCCTGGCTGAACAAAAAGCCTTGCGCCCAATCGCAGCCCAGCACCGCGAGCGCGGCGCGCTGCGACTCGGTTTCGACGCCCTCGGCAACGACCTCCACGTTGAGCTTGTGGGCCAACGAGATGATCGAGTTGATGATGAGCGGATCGGCAAGGTCGTCGCCTGCGCCGCTGACGAACGAGCGATCGATCTTGATCCGGTCGACCGGGAATTTTCGCAGATAGCTGAGCGACGAATAGCCGGTGCCGAAGTCGTCGAGGTAAATCTTCACCCCGAAATTCCGCAACTCGTTCAAGATCTCCAGCGACGCGTCGACGTCCGCGATGAGAATGCTCTCGGTGACTTCGAGCGCCAGCAGCCGCGGCTCCAAAGCCGCGCGTGAGATCGCTGCTTTGACCGTTGCGGCGAAATCCGGCTCGGCCAGCTGTTTTGCCGACACGTTGACGGTGGTGACGACCGGATCGACGCAGTCGATCTGCCAGCGCTGCGCTTGCGCGCAAGCCTCACCCAAGACCCACTCACCCAGTTCGACGATGAGCCCGGTCTGCTCGGCGGCCTCGATGAATTGACCCGCGCTTTGCCACGTCCCGTCGGCCTGCTTGAGGCGCAGCAGCGATTCGAACGCGGCCGGGCGCTCGCGCGGGGATTGGAGCGAGACGATCGGCTGATAGGCCAGCCGGAAGTGGCGATGCTCGAGCGCCTGCCGCAGCGTCACTTGCATTTCGTTGGCGGAATGAAACTGATCGCGCAGTGACGGCGTGAAAATCGTGCACCGGTTGCGGCCGCGATCTTTCGATGCGTACATCGCGATGTCGGCGTCGCGCAGAATCTCCTCGACGAGCGCATAGGTCTCGTCGACCAGGCAGACGCCGACACTGGCCGTCACGCCGAACTCCGTTTCGCCCAGCCGTAATTTCGTCGCCAGCACGCTCGCGATGCGCCGAGCCAACGCCAGTGCGGCCCCGTCATGTTCGACGCCGTCGATGAGCATCGTGAACTCATCTCCGCCCAGCCGCGCGACCGCGTCGCCGATGCGGATGACTTCGTTCAACCGCCGTCCGACGTCGACGAGCAGCATATCGCCCACCGAATGACCCAGCGTATCGTTGACCTGTTTGAAGCGATCCAAATCGATGAAGCACACCGCAAAGCGGCGCTTTTCCGGCGAGTGCAGCCGCTCGAGCGCGGCGCGCAGGCGGGACACGAACTCCGCACGATTCGGCAGCCGTGTCAAGCCGTCGTGCGACGAGGTGAAATTCAACTGCTGTTCGATGATCCGCCGTTGGGCGATTTCGGCCCGCAGTTCTTCCTCGACGCGGCGTTGCGCTTCGGTGGCCAGGCGAAGGTCGGCGATCGTCCGGCGTTGTTCGAGCAGCATCATTACCGCACGGCCGCCGATGCGCAGCGCATCTTCTTGCTGCGAGGTGATGAAGCGCGGCTTGGTATCCATGATGCACAGCGCGCCCAGCGTGAAGCCGTCGGACGAAACGAGCGGAGCGCCGGCGTAGAAGTGGATCTTCGCCGGCCCGGTCACCAGCGGACTGTCGCGGAACCGCGGGTCGATCGCCGCATCGGGAACGACCATCAGCCGGCCGGGCTGCGCGATCGTATGGGTGCAGAATGAGTGGTCGCGCGGGGTTTCGTCGACGGTTAAACCGACCTTGGCCTTGAACCACTGCCGGTCGGCACCGACCAGCGACACCAGCGCAATCGGTGCTTCGCACACCGATGCGATCAACGCAACGAGTTCGTCAAACGCAGCTTCGGCCGGAGAATCAAGCACCTCGTACCGCTCGAGCGCCTCGAGACGCTCCGATTCGTTTGGTAAGAGGGGAGGAGGAATCATAAACTCTCGCTCAGGGCTCAATGCCGCCGCGGCATCAATGCGGCCATGCTGCAGGTTCGGTGCGACTTACAAACTATCGGTCGCGAACGCTCGCTACTTGAGGCAGCGGAGCTGCCTCGTCCGCCGTGGCGATGGCAAGCCAATCGTTGAGCGTGCGCAAGAGTGACGCCGCAACCATCATCATATCGCCGTCGGGGCGCATCGAGAGCACGGCTTGCGGCTGACGCGCGACGGCTCCCGCCAATAAGCGGGCCATGCTGCGGTGAAACACCGCGTGCCGCGACTTGGTGACGAAATACAACGGCATGGTACGCAGGACCGGATCGATCGTGTAGGTGAGCCAAACGCCGATCGGACACAAATCCTCGCGCGCGACTTCGGTGAGATCGAACGGCGACTCCCCGGAGGCGACGGCGGTATTGAGGAGGTCGATCCAACGGTAGTGGGTCTTGATCGCCAACTCGACTTGCTCGCGCAATTCGGCGCGCTGTTCGGCCCTCAACTCGGCATGGCTGCCGTCGGCGAGCGTTTCGCCCAACAACCGCTCGAGTGCCGTTTCGCCTTCGTCGCCCGGCGTCAGCATCCGCGCGGCATCCGCCGCCGGTAATGCGGGGCTAAACAAATACCCTTGCAGATGCGTGCAGCCGAGGACGCCCAGCGCATCGCGCTGCGCTCGATTCTCGACGCCTTCGGCAACGATGTCGACGCCCAGCGCATGCGCGAGCGAGATGATCATGCGCAAGATTTCTGATTTGGACGACGCATCGTCGATCCGGGCGACGAACGAACGGTCGATTTTGAGCGTGTCGATCTGAAAGCGTTCGAGATAGCTCAGTGACGAATAACCGGTTCCGAAGTCGTCGAACGCGATCTGAACGCCGAGCGCGCGAATACGCGCGAACACGGCACCCACCACCGCGCCGCCCGCAAGAAAAACGCTCTCGGTGACTTCAAGCTGCAACAGGCGTGGATCGATCCCGCTGACGTCGAGCGCTTCTTGCAAGTGACGCAGGAAATCGGGATGCAAGAGCTGCTGGCTCGAGACGTTGAGACTCATCATCAGCGGACGTCCCGCGGTGCACGCGAACTCGGCTGCTTTGCAGCAGCCTTCGGCGAGAACCCAACGGCCGAGTTCGACGATGAGGCCGGTCTCTTCCGCAACCGAGATGAACTCGTCGGGCATGACCAAGCCGCGCGCCGGATGCGCCCAGCGCACGAGCCCCTCGAAACCGTAGATTCCGCCGGTGGCGATGTCGGCCAGCGGCTGATAAAACAAACGCATCTCGCCGCGCTCCACGGCGCTGTACAGATCGCTGCGCGTTTGCGCCGCCGCTGCCGCCTTGGAGCGCAACTCATCCGTGAACACCGCGTACGTGCCGCCGCCGGCCGTACGGCGCGCGTGGCCCAGCGCGATTTCGGCGTCGTGCATGAGCATCTCGGCGTCGTCCGTTTCGGTCGTTGAATGAACGATGCCGATGCTCGCCCCGAGCACCACGTCGTCGACTCGAAAACTCGCCCGTTTTGCAATCTCGCCCAAGAGCCGGCCCACGATATCGAGGGCCTCCTGTGGGTCGTCGGGGGAATCGATGAGCAAGCCGAACTCGTCGCCGCCGATGCGCGCCAGCGTGTCGCGGGAGCCGGCCAACGGCTCGAACCGGCGCGCCAAGTCGCGCAGAATGCGATCGCCCATGCGGTGGCCGAGGTGATCGTTGATGAGTTTGAAGCGATCGAGATCCAGGCAAACGATCGAGAATCGATACGTGCTGTCGATCTGCGCGCGCGCGATGGCAAATTCTAAATTGCGCATGAAATGCGCGCGGTTGAAGAGTCCGGTCAAATCGTCGTGCACCGATTTGTAGGCCAGCTGGGCCTGTGCCCGTTCCCGCTCTTTGATCTCTGAGGCGAGCACCGCATGTTTTTCTTCGGCGATCCGCTCGCGCGCCTGGGCCTCTTCGTCTTGCCGGCGCTTGGTAATATCGCGTTCGATCGCGATCCAGTGGGTGCACGCCCCGCCTTCATCGATCACGGGGATAAGACTGATCTCGACGACATAGGCCGTGCCGTCTTTACGGTAGTTGAGCAGATCGACCGTCGCGGATTGGTGCTGCGCGATCGCCTCGCGCATCTTCGCGCGGCTCACCGGGCAGGTGTCGGGGCCCTGGAGCATCCGCGGGCTGCCCGCGAGAGCTTCTTCCGCGGTGTACCCCGTCATGCGGGTGAAGGCCGGATTGACGTACAGGATGCGGCCTTCGCGGTGAGCGCTTCCGGCTTCAGCGATGATAACGGCATCGGCAGCATTGACGACCGCAGCCTGCAGCAGGCACATCGGGTCGTCCGCGGCAGGTTCGGAACCCGCACGATGCGCGCCACTCTTCATGCGCTGGTCATCTCAAAGCCGCTCGCGCCGTGTGCGCGACGTCAACGCATGCTCCCATAACTCCGTGATCGGTTGCGGGAGGGCAGGAATTAATGCCGTCGCGGCAGGGATTTCTGAGATTCTCCCGGCCAACCCGACCAGGCATTCAAACCGCCTCGGGTCTGATGCGGCACGCGCGGCATGACCCCGGCACGGCGACGAAGCCTGCGCCGCCTGCCGACCGAGCCGGAGCGGCGGGAGAAAGGGGGCCAAAGCCGGTACGGAGCGTTTCGCGCTATGCCGGCGCCCGGGCGTCCGTTTCGAGGCGCGGTGCGCGATCGTGGCCGACAGCGCGCCGCGGCGCCGGATGCGTTCGCCGGGCCGCTACTTGACCAAGGTGTGGGTAACCCCGTTGCGGATGAGCACCGGTGCCGGTTCGGGCATCGACTCCCCCTCGAGTTCGGCCTCGAGTTCTTCGGACCGGATGGTCGGCCGTTCGGAGACCGGGGTCGCGGTGGGGATGGCCGCCGTAGCCGGAGCGGAAGCGGCGGCGGGAGCCGGCTCGGCGCCGTTGAGCGCCGTGGCGGCGTGACGCAGTTCGTGCGGCGCCGGGGGGCGGTCGATGAGTGACAGATGCGACATGAGCAGCGAACGCAGTTCGCTCTTGGCCTGAGCGGCCGTATCGAGCGAGCGCTGATATTCGCGGCGCGCTTCGGAAATGCGGTCGCCGAGGTCGGCGATCTGCCGTTCAGCGTGCATGCGCGCCTCCTGTTTGATCAGGTCGGCTTCCTTGTGCGCGGCGGCCTTGACTTCGTCGGCCGTGCGCTGGGCAAGCACGAGCGTATGCTGCAGAGACTCTTCCATCGCTTTGAAGTGACTGATCCGTTCGCGCAGATCGGCGACGTCGGCTTCGAGCGCGGCGCGCGCCGTCGCTTCGTCCTCGATCGACTCGATCACCTCGTCGAGAAACGCATCGACCTCCGCGCGGTCGTAGCCTTGCAGCTGTTTCTTGAACGTTTTGTGCTGGATATCGACGACGCTGACTTTGCTCATGAGAATCGGTTCCCGTTTTGGTGGAGCTTCGGTGCCAAATCGACGAGCCCGTCGACGCCGATCTGTTCCTTGAGCCCGTCAGAACTGACGTTCACGCCGGCCGGGACGATGAGGTAGATTGCATCCGCGAGCTTTTGAATCCGCCCGTCGATGGTGTACGCCACGCCCGAAGTGAAGTCGACCACACGCTGAAGCAGGTTGCGGTCGGCGCCTTGGAGGTTGACGATGCAGACCTGCCGCGAGCGCAGCGAGTCGGCCACTTCGGTGACGTCGGCGAAACTGCGCGGCGCGAACACGGCGACCGAGCCGCCGCTGCGGCGCGGCCCATCGCCGATCGGCACGACGTTGCGCTTCCCGGAGGCGGGGGGCTCGGTTTCGTAGAGTTCCTCGTCTTCGTCCTCGGGGATCTTGAACCACGAACCAAGCTTGACGAACATGCTCATGCGAGTGCACCTTCCCGCGCCGGGCGCGGACCGAAAATCGCGGTTCCGATGCGGATCATCGTCGATCCGTGGGCGATCGCGCGTTCCCAATCGCCGGACATCCCGAGTGACAGCGTCGAACCGCCGACGTTTGCGAACGTCTGCGCAGCCAACGCGAAGGCATCGTCGACGCTTCCGGTCAGCGGCCCAATCGCCATGACGCCGTCAATCGCCAAACCCTCGTCCCGCAGCCGGCGGGCCAGTGCCGGCGCCTCGGCCGGTCCAATGCCGAATCGCTCGGCGGGCGAGATATTGATCTGCACGAGCGCGCGCAGCGGTTTGCCGGTCGCCTGCGCAGCCTTGGCGAGCGCGAGTCCGGATTCGAGACGGTCGACGCTTTGCACGACGTCGAAGAGCGCGGCGATGGCTTTGGCTTTGTTCGTTTGCACGTGACCGATGAAATGAGTGCGCACCGCCGGCAACCCGGCGTATTTGGTGCGTGCTTCTTGCAGGTAGTTCTCCCCGATGTCGGTCAAGCCGGCCGCGATCGCCGCTATCACGGTTTCTCGCGGTTGCATCTTGGTAACGCCGAGGATGGTGACCGAACCCGGTGCTCGTTGCACGGCGATCGACAAGGCGTCGACTCGTTCGCGCAAGTTCGCCACGGACGCGGTAAGGTCCATGGCCCGCACACTTCACCGCGCCCGGGTGTGCTTCCCGCGACGTATGGACCAGATTAACAATCCCAAACCAAGGAAGATCTGCGGGATCGCAGCGAGCTGGCCGCCCGACAGACCCGCGACGGTGAAGCCCGGCTCGCGCCAGATTTCGGCGATCGAGCGGGTGACGCCGTAGAGCGTGAACCACGTCCAGGCCACGACCCCGTCGGCGGGCCGGCGGCGGTAGATCAGGAGCAGAATCGGCAGCACCAAAATGTCGAGGATGCCCTCGAAGATCTGCGACGGATAGCGGTAACCGGTGTAGTTCGGAAACGCGACGCAGTAGGGCTGGTCGGGATCGCAGACCTTGCCGACCAGCTCGTCGTTGATGAAGTTGACGACCCGGGTGAGGGCGATGCCGATCGGGAGCAGCATGACGACTTCGTCCATGAGAACGTTGAAGTCGAGCCCCCGATGTTTGCGCAGATAGAGCGCGCCGGCCAAAATGACGCCGATGAGCGCGCCGTGAAACGCCATGCCGC
Organism: Candidatus Velthaea sp.; assembly: GCA_050012475.1. Lineage (GTDB taxonomy): Bacteria > Vulcanimicrobiota > Vulcanimicrobiia > Vulcanimicrobiales > Vulcanimicrobiaceae > Velthaea. Next base: position 37,718 of record JBEKHC010000018.1, on the reverse strand, counting down.
CTTGCCACACCGCGATGAAATTGAGCGGATGAGCGAGATACTCGTGCGCGTTGTGCTGCGTGATGATGTCGGCGATGACGAAGCCGACGCGGCCGCCGACGAGCACGCCGACCAGCGCGTACACGAGGAAATCCTGAATCTCATCGGTCGTCAACCCCAGGCGCCGCCGCCCGGCCGGGCGATTCATCCACAAAAAGACGCAGATGAACCCGAACAGATACGACAGGCCGTACCAATGCACGGCGATCGGACCCAAGCGAAACGCGATCGGATCGATGTTGGGATACGTAAACCAGTGGGTCACCGTGCCGAGATACGCCGGAGCGTTGGGGACTTCCGCGCGTTCGGGGCGCGCTTGCTTGGGCCGGAGAGGGGCCCGCGCCGAGAGCTTGTCACGGACGCTTCACGAGGCGGTGCGGGGCCGGCGGCGGAAAACGGAGAGCCGTGCATCCCCAGCTCAATATTGCGACGGCGTTCCTGGCAGGGCTTCTCTCTTTCGTGTCGCCGTGCGTCCTGCCGCTGATCCCGGCGTACCTCTCGTTCCTCACCGGATCGAGTCTGGAAGAACTCAAAGCCGACCGTGATGCCACCCGCCGCACCCGCGTCCTGCTTCATGCACTGGCCTTCGTCTGCGGCTTTACGTTGATCTTCATGCTCATCGGGCTCTCGGCCAGCGCCGTCGGCTCGATTTTCACCGACTACAAAGACTGGATCGCGCGGATCGGCGGGATCGTTATCATCGTGCTGGGGCTCAACATGGTCGGCGTGTTCCGGATTCCGTTTCTGGCGATGGACAAACGGTTCGCGATGCGCAGCGCCAATCGGTCGCTCCTGGCGTCGTTTCTGGTCGGCCTGGGCTTTGCCGCCGGCTGGTCGCCGTGCATCGGGCCGATCCTCTCCGGCATCATACTGTTGGCTTCGCAAGAACAGATCGGGGCGGCGGCGTTCTTACTCTTCGTGTATTCGATGGGCTTGGCGATACCGTTTCTGTTGACCGCCGCCGCCATCACCCAGGCGCTCGGCTTGCTGAACCGGATCAAGCGCTACCTGGGTGCGATCGAAATCGGCGCCGGCGCGTTTCTCATCGCCACCGGCTGCGTGCTCGTCACGGGATCGTTCACCCGGATCGCCGGATTCTTCTATCAATACGTGAAACCGCCGAGTCTGTGATACTCTGGGTCGTCGCGATCGTCGTGTTCATCCTCGATCGATTCACCAAACATCTCATCTTGGCGTCGTTCATGCCGGGCGAAAGCCGGATCGTGATCCCGCACCTGCTGTGGTGGACCTACGTGCAGAACACCCACGGTGCGTTCGGATTGTTCGGCAGTTCGCCGATGCTGCTCATCGTCTTGGCGTTAGCGGTCTTGGCCCTGTTCGCGTTTGCGTTCCGCGACGCCGCGCAGCGCTCGCTCGTCGTGCGCGTCGCGTTCGGTGCGATCGTCGGCGGCGCCGCGGGGAACATCGTCGATCGCGTGCAGCAGCAGTTCGTCGTCGATTTCATCGATTTCAAGACGATCTGGCCCAACGTCTTCAACGTGGCCGATTCGTGCATCACGATCGGCGTGTTCTTGCTGATCGTCTCGTCGCTGCGGCGCGAGGAACGCCGATCGTAACCGAAGTCCGCGTCGATCCCGCCGACGTCGGCACGCGGACCGACGTTCTCGTCACGCGCCTGACCGGGCTTTCGCGCAGTTACGTGGCGCACGCGATCAAAGGCGGTGCCGTCGACGTCAACGGCACGGTCGCCAAACCCAGCCGGATCCTCGAAGCCGGCGACCTGCTGCGCTTTGCGATCGAGCCGCCGCCCAGCTTTGAGGTCCGCCCGCAAGCGCTGCCGCTCGACATCGTCTTCGAGGACGATACCCTCATCGTCGTCAACAAGCCCGCCGGGCTCGTCTCGCATCCCGCGCATGGTTCGCCCGACCACACCTTGGTCAACGCGCTGCTCGCGCGTATCGGCTCGCTGCCGGGCGAACCGGTTCGCGGCGGTTTGGTCCATCGGCTCGATCGCGATACGTCCGGTCTGCTCGTCGCGGCGAAAACCGAGGCCGCGCTGGCGACGCTCGGGCGCGCGATGCAGAAGCGCTACATCAAGCGCGAATATCGCGGGCTGGTCGAAGGCGTCCCGCGCGATGCGGAGGGCACGATTCGCGGCGCGCTCGGGCGCGACGCGCGCAACCGCATGCGGTACGCGATCCGCAGCGACGGCAAACCGGCGGTGACCCATTACGCCGTTCGCGAGCGGCTGCGCAACGCCGCCGAACTTGCGTTTCGGCTCGAGACCGGACGGACGCATCAGATTCGCGTGCACCTGGCGGCGCTGGGTCATCCGCTCGTGAACGATCCGCTCTACGGCCGCCCGGATTCGCGGCTCGCGCTGCCCGGACAAGCGCTGCACGCCTGGAAGCTCGAATTCAAACATCCGCTGACCAAAGAATTCTTGGCCTTCGAGGTCGAGCCGCCGGCGGACTATCTCGCGGCATTGGCCTTTCTGCGCGAGTGAGTTCGCTCGCGTTCGCCCTGCAGGCGACTTCGGGCGACGCCCGGCGAGGCCGGCTCACGCTCGCGCACGGCGCCGTCGAGACGCCGGCGTTCATGCCGGTCGGCACGGCCGCGACCGTCAAAGCGCTCACGCCGCGCGATCTGCGCGAAGCCGGTGCGCAGATCATCTTGGCCAACACCTATCACCTCTGGCTCCGGCCCGGGCGTGAGACGCTCGCTGCCGGCGGCGGGTTGCACCGCTTCATGGCCTGGGACGGACCGATCCTCACCGATTCGGGCGGCTATCAGGTCTTCAGCCTCGAGTCGCGCCGGACGCTCGACGATGACGGGGTCACCTTCCGTTCGCATATCGATGGCAGCAGCCACCGGTTCACGCCCGAAAACGTGATCGCGTTTCAGGAAGAGTTGGGTGTGGATATCGCCATGGTGCTCGACGAGTGCATCAAACTTCCGGCGTCCGCGGCGGCCGTCGACGACTCGGTGCGGCGGACGAGCCTGTGGGCACGGCGGGCGGCCGACGTTTGGCGCCGCGGCCCGACCGCGCTGTTCGCGATCGTCCAGGGCGCGCTGGACGAACGCGCGCGCATGCGCAGTGCGGCCAATCTCGTCACCCTCGACGTCAGCGGCTATGCGATCGGCGGTTTGTCGGTCGGCGAGACGCGCGAGGAGATGGTGCGCATGGCGCGGTTCACCGCCGCGCTGCTGCCCACGGCGAAGCCGCGCTATCTCATGGGCGTCGGGACGGTTCGCGATTTGATCGCCGGCATCGATTGCGGCATCGACATGTTCGACTGCGTCTATCCGACGCGTTCGGGCCGCCACGGCCGCGCGCTCACGCGAGCCGGCGAATTGAACCTGCACAACGCCGGGTTCACGCGCGACTACACGCCGCTCGATCCGGTCTGCGCGTGCGAAGTTTGCGCGACGTACAGCCGGGCCTACCTCGCGCATCTCTTTCGCGCGCGGGAACTGTTGGGAATGCGCTTAGTGTCGTATCACAACGTTTTCATGCTCGACGCGCTCATGACGCAGGCCCGCGCCGCCATCGAAGCCGGCGATTGGCCGGCGTTCCGCGACCGCCCAACGCCGTAAGCGTCAGGCGGCACCCGGACCGTTACCGATCCGGCTGCCAGGAGCGGACGATCTGCGCGGCGTGTCCGGTGGCAACGCAATGGAACGTCCCATCGGCTAAATACGTCCCGTAGACTTCGACGGCCCGCCCCGGCGCGAGCACCCCAACTCGCGACTTGGCCCGCGCTTCCGTCAGATCGACCATGAGCTTCGTGCCGTCACGCTTCTGCAGGAGCAGCGCGTTGTTGCTGACCGCAACGACGACCCCCGTGACCCGGTTCGTCGCCGGAGCGGCCATCGCCGCGAGCGGAACCGCGCTCGCCGCGAACGCTCCGGCGGCGACCAGAAATGACCCGCGATTGTGCATGATATTCCTCACGGCGTTAGACCGAAGACGTACACGGTTTTGTAACCACCAGCGTAGACTTTCCCGTTCGACACCAGCGGCGTGATGAACGTATTGGTCTTCGCATGCGACCAGCTGCCCGACGACGCTGAGAACAGATGGGTCGCAACGTTGCTCGCGTCGTACGCTTCGAGCTTGAGCGCGGCAATCGTCGCGCTCGCGTTATACGGTGAGTCGATTGTCCAGACGATGCCGCTGCCCGCCGCGCTGCCGTTGGACGAGACGACCGGAATGGTGCCGCCGAAATCGTACGGCTGAACGGTTCCTTGCGAACTCACGCTCAGCTGCGGATTGCCGCTGCCGGTAGTGAGCTTGAAGGCGCGCATCACGCTTTCACTGGCTTGGTAGAAGACCGTCGGCCCATTCGGTCCGTTGTAATACGCACCGCCGCCCCACACGCCTTCGTTGGTCGAGTCGGCGCCCGGGAAGAATACTTGCAGCGCGCCCGCATCGGTCGTCGAGAAGTGGCCCAAGTTGTTCTGGTTGAGCAAATAGATGTTGTCGGTCTTGCCCATCTGCACGAGAATGTTGGGGAAGCTCCCGGCTTGCGGCGGCAACAGCATCGACCCGCCCGAGCCGAAATCGTCGTCGTTGTCGCTGTCGGCCGCTTCGTTCTTATAGGCGAACCAGTCGATGGGACCGCCGGCCAGCGTGGGCGAGAATTTCAGCACGCTCATGCCGTAATTGTGTCCGCCGCTGCTGGCGTCGAACGCGCCGTTCCCGGTGACGGTGTAGATGTTGCCCGCAGCATCGGCCGAAGGCCCGAAGCCGGAGCCCCAGATCGAGCCCAACTCGGTGCCGCCGGCGCTCACGCCGTCCTCGATGGTATTGAACGCCGCCAGCTGGGCGAGGTTCGATTCGGCGTAGCGCATCAGCCAGCCGGAATTCGTCGTCAAGCCGTAATCGCAATGCGAGCCGAACCCGAGATAGATCGAACCGTTTGCCAAGAGCACCGAGGCCCGCTGCATTTCCTGCGTGTCGTTGTAACTCACGACCGACCCGTTGCTCAGGGTCGCCGATGCTGCGATTCGCACAGCCGGGATCTTCACCGTGCCGCTGCCCAGATCGAGCGCGCCGACGTTGGTGGTCAACGTTCCCGATGCCGTCTTGCTCGCGTACACCGCGTAGATGGTCCCGGTCGAGCGGTCGATGGCGGGTGTGCTGGTGATGCCGAGCTCCGGCTCGATATCGCTGCAGCCCACATCGGTGGACGACGATTGCGTCACGCCGAAGGAATACTGCCACAACACGGCGCCGCTATCGGCGTCGAAGGCGTAGACCGAGTTGTGCTCGGTAGCAACCACGAGCACGTTGTGATTGGCGCCGTTGACCGGATAGTTCGCGATATATAAGGGCTGCGCCATCACCAGCCCGTCGACGGTGAGGACTTGCCGCAGCCCGAACTTCGACGACGCGACGTTGGTCGTGTTCAGGATGGTTTCCGACGAGTTCCAGCCCGTGCGCCCGGTGTTGTTATGGTACTGGGGCACGTCGGCCGGCGATCCCGCCGGGGTCGCCGTCGGCGCGACGGTCGGGGTCGGCGTCGGCGTCGGTCCACCGCCGCCGCCGCCGGTTTGCACTTCGATGCCGTTGACGATCGGGTTATTGGTGACCGCCGAGAACGTTATCACGATCTGCCCCGCGCTGTTCGCGGTGGCCGAGAGATTCTCGACAAGCGCTTTGAACGAACCGCCGGCGGTCGCGAACACATCGAGATTCGTCAAGGCGCTCGCACCGTTGACGCTGACGTTGAAGACCCGCTGGCCCGCGGCGTTAAAGTACAACTCCGCGAAATGCAGGCGCAGCGTGTAGGTCGCCCCAGCCGTCAGACCAGGAATCGTATAGCCGAAGGTACCGGCGCGCTGCGATTGATACACGGCCTCCGGCGCCGGATTGGTGACCCCGGCCGTGGCGACCGTCGTCGCGGTGGTAAACGTCCAGGTGCTGACCGACGTGAAGTCCTCGTCGGCGGCGAAGGTGCCCGTTGCCGGGCCGCCGGCGTTGATGGCCACCACGTCAGAGCCCGAAATCGGTGTCGCGGTTGCGGTGGGCGTCGGCGTGGGTGTCGCTCCGCCGCTGCCGGCGACGATTTCGATGCCGTTGACGATCGGGTTGTTGGTGACCGCCGAGAAAGCGATCACGATTTGGCCCGCCGCGTTGGCCGTTGCGTTGATGTTCTCGACCAGCGCCTTGTTCGCGCCGCCTGCCGCGCTGAAGACATCTAGGTTCGTGACGGCGCTCGCGCCGTTGACGCTGACGTTGAAGACCCGCTGGGACGCAGCCTTGAAGTACAGTTCCGCAAAATGCAGCCGCACGGTATATGCGGTGCCCGCGGTCAGGTTCGGCAGCGTGTAGGTGAAGACGCCGGTGCGCTGCGTCTGATAGACGGCCGCCGGCGCTGCGTTCGTAACGCCGGCCGTCGCGACCGCCGTCGTGGTCGTGTACGTCCACGTATCGGCCGTGCTGAAGAACTCGTCGGCGGCGAAATTTCCGGTCGCCGGACCGCCGGCGTTGATTGCGAGGACGTCGGTTCCGGCCGCCGCGGTGACGGCCAGCGCCTTTTTCGCCGTTGCGCTCGGCACGTAGGTGTTGGGGTGCACGATCGGCGCCAGCACGCTCTGCGCTGCGAGCGGAAGCGGGGTCAGGTGCGCGGTGGGATGGAGCTGCGCGTACGCGGCAAGGGCAGCGGAACGCAACGCGTCGACTTGCGCTTCAAGCGCGACGGACAACCGGCTCAGCAGCCCGGCCGCGGCGAACGCGCCGTTGACCGAACTCGCCGCAAACAAACCGCCCCCGGCCGTCCGCCAGGCATCGAGCTGCGCGCGCGTTGCCGGGGCGACATTCTGCGCGCTGGTAAACGCGGCCGCACCGCCGGATGCGATGAGCTCGATGCGCGTTCCGGCCAGCAGCGCATGCGTGTTCGCGATCGCGGCAGGGGCCGCGCCGGTGGTATCGACGGCGAAGGCGTCGGCGTGCTGCGCGGCGCCTGCCGCCGCGAAGATCGTGCGATCGACGCTTTCAGCCGGCGAGCGCGGCAACGCCGCAGCGCCGCCCAAAACGCGCACGATGCGCCCGGCATCCGCGCCGAAAACTTCGCTGACCAGCGCGTAGATCTGGCTCGAACGAGCGCCGTACCAGGCCAGCGCGGCGCTTTGCGCATCGGACGCCAAATGGAAATTGCGGCCGGCCATCACGGCATAGCCGTTGGCCGGCGAGCCGGGCCGCCAAGCGCCGTCGGCGTATTCGAACATGGCATGCAGACGCGGATCGAGACGCGCGTGCACGAGCGCCGCAAGCTGCGTCACGTAGAAGTTCGTCGCGCCGGCGGGCACGACGAACCAGGCATCGGCGCCCACGGCGTTGGCCAGGGCGATTTGGTACTCCCAAGCCACACCGGCGGAGCCGGCTTGGGTGAAGGCAGCAACCGCCGGCCGCATCGGCCAGGTCAGCGGCACGGCGGAGGTGTCGCCGTGCGACCAGTGGACGAATCGCAAGACGTTGAAGCCCGACAGCCGGGAAAGAAACGCGGGCGCGAAGGGTTGATTTTGATAAGCCGACTCGAAGCCTGGGACGACGAGCCGCACGTTGCGGACGTAGTTGGCGGGATCCGTCGCGCTCAATTGCAAGCGGATGCCGTAGCCGAGACGCGCCGCGACGTGCACGACGGCGCGGCCGGCGGCGACGCGCGTGATGGTTCCCGATTGCGGATCGATGTCGATCGTTCCGCGTCCGTCATAGAGCAGGGTGTAATCGCCCGACGGATACACCGCATACGGGTAGATGAGCGTTTGCGCAACTTGCCCGGGCGCGAGCTGGGTGACATTGCCGTTCGCATCGAGCGACAGCGCGCGATCGCTCGTCCACGGCGCGGCTTGTTTCATGGCGTCGGTGAAGACGACGCTTCCGGTTTGCGCCAGATCGTCGAGGTTCACACCCAGACGCGTGTCAACGGCGCTGCTTGCGCCGCTGACGATCTGCGCCCCGCGCGGCATCACGCCAGCTGCTGAACTGGGGACCGCGAGCGCGTTCGCACCAACGAACGCGACGACCCACGCAATGATGAGGGACCGCCGGAAGAAGTCGATGCGCATACCCTGAACTCTCCATCGCCTGGAAGCGATCGATACGCCGCATCGGGTCAGCCCAAGAACCGTACGCGATCGTCCCGAACCAAGCGCCTTTCGGACGAAAAGCACGACTGAAAAAGACCGCGAAGCCGAAGGCGCCGGTACGCATCCGGCCAGCAAAAAGGCGGACAGGCCGCTGGCCTAGGGATACAGCCGGAACAAGCGTTCACTCCGTAGTGCAACCGATGATCGCCGCTTGCCCCTAGATTAACAAGAGCAGAATGTCCTAGTGCGGACAAAGAGTGACTCGAGCCGCGAACGTGCCACGACAGGAAGATCGCGACCGCGGCATGCCTCCTGACTCTGCGGAGCCGGAGCCCGACAAAGGGAGAGGCACGCCGCGTATCCCATTGACGTTGAGGAATGCGCATCTTCGTCGGCGGCCTGCCGCAGAGGGCGAACAAGGACGACATCGTTCGGCTCTTCCGGCAGTTTGGAGCGAATGAAACCGGAGTCGTTCTGCCGCGCGACCGCCGCACGCGCCGCCGCAAAGGCTTCGCTTACGTCGAAATTCCCGATGCCGAGCGCGCCCGGGCCGCGATCGACGTTTTTTCCGGTTTTTCGCTGGACGGGAAAGCCCTCACGGTCTGCGTTGCGGACGAGCGTCCGAAAAAGCGCCCGCGCCGGCTGCCGGCGGTCCTCCTCGCGATCTGCGCGCTCGGGACGAGCGTCTCTTCAACCGCGCGCGCCGACGAGGCGTCGGCCGACCTCGGCCTCACGCTCAATCCGGTGCTCTACGGTCTGCACGAGAGCTTCAACGACCGCGTCCACGTGCCGCCGGTCCCCATTCCGCTCATCGAGTTTCGCGAACGCTACGGACCGTTCGAACTCGACCTGAGCGGCTTGCCGGGAGTCGCCTCGGTGCGCTCGGACGACATCACGCAAGGCCGCACGTCGACCCAATTGTCGGTCTTCACCGGAATGTTGCGCGTGTGGGACCCGCTGCACCGTTTCAGCGCCGGCATCGGCCAAACACTGTACAACCAGTCGACGCATTATCTCGATCCCGTCGAGATCGCCGGCACGGGTGAACGGCAATTCTCGCGCGTTACCGGCTTGACGTATCAAGCCGGGTACGCCGTGCCGTATCACGCCGGCCGGTTCGAGGCCGTTTTCAACTACGCTCCCGCGATGGTCGGCACGCAATACACCACGTACGACGTGGCGCAGTACGCGCCGCGGATCAACCCCGAGAAAGCCGGACAGATCGATACCGGCGTGCGGTACGTGCATTCCATCGGAACGCACAGCGAGGCGATCATCGGACTGCGCTATTTGAACTATACGTCGAGCTACGTGGGCGGACGCGGCGGCTTATCGGATCGTAACGTCGGTTTGCTGGCGGTCGTCGGCCTGCGCACGCGCATCGGGCGCTGATGCAGTTGCGCTCGCCCGCGACGGCTCGCCCGCGGTGACCGCGCTGCGCATCGTCACGGCCGGCGATGCGGCAGGGATCGCGGCCATCTATGCACCGATCGTCGAGCGCACTACGATCTCATTCGAGGTCGCCGCACCCGACGCCGCGGAGATCGCGCGGCGCATCGCGGCGGCCGAGGAGCAGTGGCCGTGGCTGATCGCCAGCAACGGCAGCGTTCTCGGCTACGCCTACGCCGCGCAGCACCGCGCGCGGGCGGCGTATCGCTGGTCCGTCGACGTTTCGGTGTACGTGGCCGAGCAGGGGCGCCGGGGCGGCATCGGCCGGCGCCTGTACCAAGCGCTCTTTGCGATCTTGCGCGCGCAGCGATATTATAACGCGTTCGCGGGCATCACGCTGCCCAACGAAGCCAGCATCGGCTTGCATCGCGCTTTGGGCTTCGAACCTGTCGGCGTCTATCGCAATGTCGGCTACAAATTCGGGGCGTGGCACGACACTGCGTGGTGGCAGCGCACGTTACGACCGCCGGCGACCGACGTCGCCGAGCCGCTTGCGTTCGCGGCGTTGCGCGACCGGTTCGAGCAGCTCATCGATCCGGGACGGTGAAAGCGTGATGAGAGCCGTCGAACGCAGCTTTGAGAAGCTGCTTTGGAGCAGCCGCCTCGTGACCCTCGTCGCGGTGATCGCGAGTCTGGTCGTATCGTTCGTCATGTTCTACGTCGCCACGACCGACGCGTATTTTCTGAGCCGGGAGGTGCTGCACTACCCGGTCCTCGACGCCGTGGCGCGCGACAAAATGCACGCCAGCGTCGTATCGCACGTCGCCGAAATCGTCGACGGCTATCTCTTTGCGACGATCCTCATCATCTTCGCCTTGGGGTTGTACGAACTTTTCATCAACAAGATCGACGCGATCGAAAACTCGACGATCGCCGCCCGTCTGCTGCTCATTCGCAGCCTCGACGATCTCAAAGAGCGCCTGGCGAAGGTCGTGTTCCTCATTCTGATCGTGCGCTATTTCGAGTACGCGCTCGAATCGACGCCGCGCACCGCATTAGATCTGCTCTATCTCGCGATCGGCATCGCGCTCATCGCTGTCGCGCTCTACTTGACCAAACACAAGCACGGCTCGGCGGAAGCCGACGAAGCCGGCTGACGCCGGCCGCCCGGTGCCGAAAGCTCACGTCAAGAAGCGATCTTCTCCCACGCCGCACGCACGCAGAAATCGCCGAATTCCTCGCCCGGCGTGCGTTCCGCCGCCCAGCGCGCGAAGAGCGGCGTCAGCACGTCGGCGATCTCCGCCGCACGCACGCCTTCGCGATAGACGCGATTGAGCCGCGTCGACGCGGCGTTGCCGCCTAGATACAAGGTATACTTGTCGGCGCTGACGCCCACGATGCCGATCTCGCCCATATACGGGCGCGCGCACCCGTTCGGACAGCCGGTCATGCGGATCGTTATCGGATCGGCGGCAAGATTGAGGCGCGTCAAGGCCGCGTCGATCTGACCGACAATCGAGGGCAGCACGCGTTCAGACTCGGCGAGCGCCAACCCGCACGTGGGCAGCGCGGGACAGGCCATCGCGACTTTTTCGCGCACCGACAGCGTCTCGGGAGCGGCAACCCCGTGCTTTGCCAGGATGGCATCGACGGCTGCTTTCCCGGCCGGACCGATCCCCGTCACGATGAGGTTTTGATCGGGCGTTGCGACCAGGTCCGCTTTGGTTTCACGCACGACGTCGCGCAGCGCGGCTTTGAGCCCGCCGCCGACGCGGCCGTTGGCGATCGAAAGGCCGTAGAACCAGGTGCCGTCCCCCGTCGCCTGCCAACCCAGGAATTGGGGCGACGTCCAAGCGGGCAGCGGACGCCAGTTTTCCAGCCGGAAACCCGCGACGGCTTCGGCCTGCTCGCGGAACCAAGCCAACCCGCGGTCGGCGATGAGATATTTGAGCCGCGCATGCCGGCGGTCGCTCCGGTCGCCGTTGTCGCGCTGAACGATGACGATCGCGCGCACGGCGTCGAGCAGCCGCGCCGCGGGCACGAACGCAAACTCGTCGGCCAACCGGGGATAGGTCGCCGTTTTCCCGTGCGTCATGCCCAATCCGCCGCCGACCGTGAGATCGTACCCCGCCACGCCGCCGCCGGTCTCGACGATCGGCACGACGCCCAGATCGTTGGTGTACAAGTCGACGCTGTTGTCACCCGGCACGGCGACCGCGACCTTGAATTTACGCGGTAAAAATGCTTTGCCGTAAAGCGGTTCGTCGGCCGGCTCCGTTGTATGCGCGATCTCGCCGTCTTGCCAGATCTCGTAGTACGCCGTCGCGCGCGGGGTCAACAGCTCCGCGATCTCGTGGGCCGCCTTGCGCGCCGCGACGTACGGCGGGCTCGCGAAGGGGAACGGGGAGGCCATCACGTTGCGGTTGATGTCGCCGCACGCGCCGAGCGTCGAGCCCAGATGCGCGTTGATCTGCGCGATCGTTTCACGCAGATTGGCTTTGCGGATCCCGTGCAATTGAAGTCCGCCGCGGGTGGTGACGCGGATCGTTCCGTTGCCGAACTCGTCAGCCAGCCGGTCGACGGCGAGGTAAAAATCAGCCGGCAGAAACCCGCCCGGATTTTTGGTGCGCACCATGAACGAATAATCGCGTCCCGGAGCACCGCGTTCGCGCATCGTCTTGCGCGCGTCGCGATCGTCTTGCTGGTACGTTCCGTGAAACTTGAGCAGCAGCGAGGCCTCCTCGCCGAAGTGATCGGTGGGCGCCGCGAGTTCCTCGGGTATGGGACCACGCAACCCCTGGCTGTTGACTTTGACGGCCTCGACATCGAGCTTACTCATCGATTGATCTACCAAACCTCCGTGGACCCCAGCGAGGTCGCACGTTTCAAGTGATACGAAAGGATCTTATCGATACAAAAAAACCTTCGCCGAATCCGGAGGGCGAAGGTTCACACGGGACGGCGGTCCGAGTTTTCCGCTCTACTCCAAGATGAAACGCCGCCGCAACCGCCCGCGGCAACACATCGATTCCCAACAACGGCATGACGGTTTCGTCATATGGCGAGGACGTTAGCACGTTCCGGGGGTACCGTCAAGCGGCCGTCTCGTTCGGAGCGGCGAGGCAAGCAGGAGCGGCGGCGCGGCACGCCTGCTTGCTTTTATTGACGCAACCGGCGGCCCCATGGTATGTTCTCCAGATGTTTTCCCTGTCGTGTTGTTGTTCGTGTTGTCCCGGCGGTCGTTTTCGATCGGCGTGAACTCTTCGTGCGCAGAACGCTGACAAACGTTCGTGAGAAAGAGCTTCGCCGGTCGGCGAGGTTCTTTTTTTTCGTCTGAACTCCGAAGAACAGGTAGAGGCCAGCCATCATCAGCGTATCACCACCCACGATCGAGAGCGCAGCGGAGACCCTGCACTGGGCGTTGCGTACGTACCGGGAACGGATCGTGCTTGCCGCTTCCTTCGGCGGACTCGGCGGCCTCGTGCTGCTCGATATCGCGCTGCGCATCGAGCCGACGCTTCCCGTGTACTACCTCGATACCGGCCTGCTCTTTCCCGAGACCTATGCCTTCATTCGCGAGATCGAAGCGCGCTATGCAATTTCGGTACGCGCCGTGCAGCCCGAGATCTCGCTCGATGAGCAGGCCCGCATCCACGGCGACGCGCTTTGGGAACGAGATCCGGATGCGTGCTGCGCGATCCGGAAAGTTCAACCGCAACGGGCCTTTCTCAAGCAGTACGACGCGTGGATCACCGGTCTGCACCGAGCGGCCATCGCTTCGCGTCAGGATGTGCTGCCCATCACTTGGGACGCTGGATCGAACGTTATGAAGGTCAGCCCGCTTGCGTCGTGGACCGACGCCGACGTGGCGGCCTACGCCGATGAACACCGCATTCCGCACAATCCGCTCGTCGATGCGGGCTACGCGAGCATCGGCTGCGTTCCGTGCACGCGCCGCGTCGGTGCCGGTGAGGACGCGCGCGCCGGACGTTGGGCCGGCTTCACAAAAACGGAATGCGGGCTGCACTATCCGGGAGCCACCAGCGAGGCTGCAAAGGAGAACCCACCGTGCCAGGCGTGACCGTATGGCTGACCGGATTGTCCGGCGCCGGGAAATCGACGATCGCCGAGCGATTGCACGCGGAAGTAACAGCCCGTCGCCGCGCGGTCGAGATTCTCGACGGCGATGAGGTCCGCACGCATCTTTCCGCGGGCTTGGGCTTCTCGCGCGCGGATCGTGACGCGAACGTCGCGCGGATCGCGTTCGTCGCCAAACTGCTGACCCTACACGGCGTCGTCGTGATCACTGCGGCGATCTCACCCTATGCCCAAGCGCGTCTGGCGGCCCGCGAAGCGATCGGGAATTTCGTCGAAGTCTTCGTGAACTGCCCGCTCGATGAGCTCGCCCGGCGCGACGTCAAGGGTTTGTACGCCCGCGCACTGCGCGGCGAGATCGCGAACTTCACCGGCGTGTCCGACCCCTATGAAGAACCCGCAGCGCCCGACGTGATCGTGAACAGCGCCACCCAGACGGTCGAAGAGAGCGTCGCGGCGATCGTTCAACATCTGGAACGCGCCGGTTACCTGGACGCGGCGGTGGCAGCATGAGCATCGTTCTCGAAAACATCACCAAAGCGTATGGCCCGGTGCGCGCGCTCAAAGACGTCGGCGCGACGGTCGAACGGAACTCGCTTGCCGCGCTGCTGGGCCCCTCGGGCTGCGGCAAATCGACGCTGCTGCGCATCATCGCGGGCTTCGATCATGCCGACCGCGGCGCAATCCGCATCGAAGGAAAGGACGTCTCGAACGTTCCGGCGCGCGGCCGCGGCATCGGCTTCGTGGCGCAGAATTATGCGCTCTTTCCTCACATGACCGTCGGCGCGAACGTCGGCTTTGCCCTCGACGTGCGCAACCTGCCGCGCCGCAGCACGGCCGCGCGCGTCAAGGAATTGCTCGCGCTCGTGCGGTTGGACGGCTACGAATCGCGCTTGCCGCGCGAACTCTCGGGCGGTCAACGCCAGCGCGTCGCCTTGGCCCGGGCGCTGGCCGCGGAACCATCGATCTTGCTGCTCGACGAGCCGTTCGCTGCGCTCGATCTGCACGTCCGGCGCGACCTGCGCTCTTGGCTGCGCGATCTGCACGAACGCACGCACGTCACGACGATCCTCGTCACGCACGATGCCGACGAAGCGATGGAGTTGGCCGACAACATCATCTTGCTCGAAGACGGCGGCGTCGCGCAAACCGGAACGCCGCAGGAACTGTACGCCGCGCCGCAGTCGCCGTTCGCAATGCGCTTCTTGGGCACGGCAAACGTCATCAACGGCGACGACAAATCCGCGCTCTACGTGCGTCCCCACGAATTCGAACTGCAAAACCGGCCGTTCGGCAACGCGCTCGCCGGTTCGGTGCGCCGCATCGTGCGGCTGGGCTGGCGCGTGCAAATCGACGTCGTGACCGACGACGGGCAGGACATCAGCGCGGAAATAACCGACGGCGAAGCGCAGACCATCGCACCGCACGTCGGCGGCCGGGTGTTCCTCGCGCCGCGCCGCACGCATACCTTCGCCGCAGCGGCGAGTTAGGCCGTCATGCACGTTCTCTTGCGCGGCGCCGTTTTGGCGCTCGGTGCGCTGCTGCTGGCTGCTCCGGTGCGCGCGGCCGACACGCCGCCGATCACGCTGCTCAACGTTTCCTACGATCCAACCCGCGAGTTTTACGCCGCGTACAACCCGCTCTTCGTCGCGTATTGGAAATCGAAAACCGGCCAGAGCGTGACGGTCAATCAGTCTCACGGCGGCTCGGGGGCGCAGGCGCGGGCCGTCATCGAAGGGCTGGACGCCGACGTCGTCACGCTCGCGCTGGCCTACGACGTCGATGCCATCGCCCAGAAGACGGGATCGATCGCCCACGACTGGGAACACCGGCTGCCGCACGACTCGAGCCCGTACACGTCGACCATCGTCTTCGTCGTGCGCAAGGGCAATCCCAAACACATCCGGGACTGGAATGACCTCGTCGCGCCGGGCGTCAACGTCGTCACCGCCAACCCGAAGACCGGCGGCGGCGCGCGCTGGAATTTTCTGGCCGCGTACGCCTACGCGCTCAAGCGCAATCACAACGCCGACGGCAAGGCACGCGACTTCGTCGCCGCGCTGTATAAAAATGTCGGGGTCCTCGACAGCGGTGCGCGCGGCTCGACGACGACCTTCGTCGAGCGCGGCATCGGCGACGTGCTGCTGGCGTGGGAAAACGAAGCCCACTTCATCACCTCCAAAACGCCGGGCGAGTACGAGATCGTCGTGCCGTCGGTAAGCGTGCTCGCGCAGCCGTCCGTCGCCTGGATCGACGCCAACGTGCAACGGCACGGAACCGCCGACGCGGCCAAAGCCTATCTGGAGTTCTTGTACACGCCTGCGGCGCAGCGGTTGGCCTGCAAATTCGGCTATCGCCCGACGCTGGCGACGGTGCTCGGTTCGTGCGGAACGGCGTTTCCGCGCACCGACCTGGTGAAGATCGACAGCTTCGGCGGTTGGAACGCGGTTCAGGCGCGCTTCTTTGCCGACGGCGCCGTCTTCGACCAAATCTCCGGCAAGTGAGCGCGCGCGAAACCATTCCCGGCCGTCCGCTCCTGTTGGGAACGACGCTGGCACTCGTCACGGCGGTGGTCGTCATCCCGCTGGCGGCACTGGTCTTCTCGCTGCACGGCGTCGGCGCGGCGGCGTTTGCGAACGCGGTGCTCGCGCCGCGCGCATTGGCGGCATTCCGGTTAACCTTCGGCGCGGCGCTGGGAGCGTCGGGCGTCGACTTGGTCGCGGGTCTGTTCGTCGCGTGGATCCTCGTGCGCTATCGCTTTCCCGGTCGCGCCGCGCTCGACGCGCTCGTTGACATCCCGTTCGCGTTGCCGCCGTCGGTCACCGGCATCACCCTCGCGATGCTCTACAGTGTGCACGGCGCTTTCGGCGGTTGGCTCGAAGCGCACGGCTTCCACGTGGCCTATACGCAGCTCGGCATCGGGGTCGCCCTGTCGTTCGTCGCATTTCCGTTCGTGGTCCGCACCGTGCAAGAACCGCTCTCGCAGCTTCCGGCAGCGTTCACCGAAGCTGCCGCCTCGCTGGGCGCGAGCGAATGGACCATCTTTGTGCGCGTGACGCTGCCGCTGCTCGCGCCGGCGCTGCTCACGGCGCTCACCCTCGCGCTCGCGCGCACGCTGGGCGAATACGGGTCGGTCATCTTCATCGCCGGCAACATCCCCAGTCATACCGAGATCGCGCCGCTGCTGATCGTCACCCGGCTCGAAGAATACGACTACGCCGGCGCCGCGGCGATCGCGGTCGTTCTGCTCGGCGTCTCGTTCGCAATGCTGCTGGCCATCAACGGCTTTCAGCGCCGCATGACGCTGGCCCGCACTGCGCTGTGATCGCGGCCGCCCGGCGTCCGCTCGTGAATGACGCGCCCGCGGCGCACCGCCGCACGTTGAGTTGGCGCGCCCGCGCCGCGATCGGTCTCGCCGCGCTGCTGCTCGCGGTCTTCATCGTTGCGCCGCTGGGCGAGATCGTCTACGAAGCCGCGCGGGCCGGGCTCGGAAGCATGCTGGCGACGTTCGCGGATCGCGAGACGCAAGCCGCCATCGCGCTGACGATCGGCGCTGCGCTCATTGCGGTCGCGTTCAACGCCGCTTTCGGTTTGATCGCGGCCTGGACGCTCACCAAATATCGCTTCCCGGGCAAAGCCGCCCTGCAGGCACTCATCGACTTGCCGCTCACCGTGTCCCCCGTCGTCGCCGGGCTCGCGCTGTTGCTGACGTTCGGAACGCGCTCGCCGCTGGGCGCGTGGTTCGCGCATCACGGGTTTCCGATCGCCTTCGCCCGGCCGGGCATCGTGGTCGCAACGATCTTCGTCACCTTCCCGTACGTCGCTCGCGAACTGATCGCTCTCATGAGCGAACAGGGCCGCGAATTGGAAGAGGCCGCGATCTCGTTGGGCGCAACGACGTGGCAGGCATTTCGGCGGGTCACGTTTCCGGAGATCCGCGGCGCCTTCCTCAACGGCGTGCTGCTGTGCAACGCCCGCGCGATGGGCGAATTCGGCGCCGTCGCCGTGATCTCGGGCCGCATCCGCGGTTTGACCGATACCGTCTCGCTGCAGATCTCCAATCTGTACGACGGCGCCGACATCGTCGCGGCGTTCACGTTGGCCGGCACGCTCGCCATCGTCGCGATCGGACTGACGTTTGCGCGCCGCGCCAAACATCGCTGACCTCCGGGGACCGCATTCGGGGACGAACGACCGGCGCCGCTAACGCTCTTCGGTTGCCAAGAAGATCGCCGCCTCGGGCGAGTATGCAGCACCTTCCGCCGCGAAGCGTGCGAGGTCGCCGGGGTCGAGGCCCAGGCGCAGCAACGCGATCAGACGGTCGTGCGTGATCGCATCGGTCGACTCGCGCTGGTATCCGGCTCGCTCGAATGCAGCCGCTACGTATCCATCGAGCGTGGCCGCTCGCGTCAGGTCGCCGCGCAGCGCACAAACGAGCGACAGGCGATCGATCGCCAACAGGATGTTGGCGTGCACGGGATCGCGCACCGCGAGCAGGCGGA
Organism: Candidatus Velthaea sp.; assembly: GCA_050012475.1. Lineage (GTDB taxonomy): Bacteria > Vulcanimicrobiota > Vulcanimicrobiia > Vulcanimicrobiales > Vulcanimicrobiaceae > Velthaea. The sequence goes on along the minus strand of JBEKHC010000018.1, from coordinate 19,638 downwards.
TCGCCTCGCCGGCCGCCGCCACGCCGTCGTCGAGATCGTCCGTCGCGATGAGATAGCCGGCCAGATTCGAGAGCGCATTGGCAAGCATGTCGGCATCAGTGCCGCCCCGCACCATGGAAAGCGTTTCGTGAGCAAGGGCAATCGCTCGCTGCGTTTGCCCCCGGCCGAACTCGACCTCGGCGAGGTTGAGTGCGGCTAACAGCTCACCACGCACATTTCCCGCGGTGCGCTGTTCCGTGCGCACCCGAACCCAAATGCGCGCGGCGGTCTCGGCGTCGTTGCTCAGATACGCAAGAAATGCCCGGCTCCGAAGCAAATCCACGCGTAGCCAGGTTGAGACGTCGGGAACCGTTTCGGCTTCCGTCAGCGCGATATCCGCCTCGCCGGTACGGCCCATCGATAAGTTTCCCCAGGCGTACCGGCTGAGTGCGTAACCGAGTTGCAAACGGCTTCCGCTTTCGCGCGCGTAGACAATTGCTTGCGCAGCGGCGGCTACCGAGCGTTCCTGCGACTCCCGACCGACAAGACAGCTCAAGGCCGTCGCTAACCGGGTCAGCAGGAGTGACTCATTGCGCGGCACCGTTTCGAGCAACGTCTCGCAACGGCGTATGCCCTCCGCTCTCAGACCGCGCGCAATCCAGGCGTCTCCGATCTCGGCCAAGAGTGCCGCGCCCCCCAGCCCATCCCCGCGCCGCTGGGCGGCGTCGAGCGCGGCGCGAATGTCGTCCAAGTCCGTGCCAAAGGCATCATCGCGTTCGGTTTCACGCGCGGTCCGTTCCATGCGTTCACGCAGCGCTTCGAAGCGGTCGCACAGATAGCGCAGGTGACGATCCGCAATGCCCTCCGCCTCACCCGCTTGCGTCAGCTTCTCCGCAGCATATGCCCGCGTCGATTCGAGCAAGCGGTAGCGCGGCACGTCCCCGGAGATTTCGGCGAGGACCAGCGACTTGTCGACGAGCGACGCGAGTACATCGAGGATCTCGAACTCGGTCGAGTCGCCGTCGCTGCAGACGCTGGCGGCTCCCTCGAGCGTGAAACCGCCGGCGAAAATCGAGAGCCGGCGAAAGAGCACGCGCTGGGGTTCGTCGAGCAGGTCGTGGCTCCAGTCGATGAGCCCGTGCAGCGTCCGATGCCGCGGCAGGACGTCACGGCTTCCGCCCGTGAGCAAACGAAATCGTTCCGCCAGACGGTCGCGCAGTTGGCGCGGGCTCAAAACCTTGACCCGCGACGCGGCCAGCTCGATCGCCAACGGAATGCCGTCCAACTGCCGGCAGATGCACGCGACGTCCGACGCCGTGTCATCGCTCAACGCGAAATTCTTGTCGACCGTGCGCGCACGCTCGACGAATAGCGCGATCGCCTCGAACCGTAGCGCGTCGCGCGCTTTGACGATCCCCAGATCACCGACCGTTGGGAGATCGAGCGACGGCAGCCGGTACGTCTGTTCGCCCGCAATCCCGAGCGCTTGACGGCTCGACGCCATGACCGTCACGCGCGGGCAACCGCGCACGATTGCGGAGACGGCCTGCGCCGCCGATTCGATGACGTGTTCGCAGTTGTCGAAGACGAGTAATGCCTGCTTCGACGCGAGAAAACGCACGAGATCATCGAGCGGATTACGGTCGCCGGCGAGCGTGATTCCCATCGCGCGAGCGACCGTCGAGGGCACGTATTCGCCCATCCCCAGCGGCGCCAACTCGACGAGCCAAACGCCGTCGCTCCAGTCCGCGAGCCGTTGTGCGGCGACGTGGAGCGAGATGCGGGTTTTGCCGATCCCGCCTGCGCCCACGAGCGTAACGAGACGGTGCGCCGCGACCAAGGCGGCGATCTCGCAGACTTCGCGCTGCCGCCCGACGAACGAGGTGAGGTGCGGCGGCAAATTATTGGCAGCAGCCGGTGCCGGGCTGTCGCGGTGCGGCGTGCGCTGACGCGCATCCGCCGCTGCCGTGGCAAACGCTGCCGCAGCGGCGGGCGGCAAGTCGAGCGCCCGCGCGAGCAACGCAACGGTTTCACGGTAGGGCGCGCGGCGCTGGCCACGCTCTAACGCGCTAACCCCCACCGCGCTCATCCGGGCGCGCTCCGCCAACGCCTCTTGCGAAAGACCGGCTGCCAACCGGTGCCGCCGCAGCAGCGCTCCGAACGCGGACGACGGGACTTGTTCTTCCAAACGTTTCACCGTTTCGCGCTAGGTCGTCCGGCGGTCGCGCGCGCCAAGGCCCCGCTGCCGACTGGGTTCATCCGGGCTCGCTCGGCCAACACCTCTTGTGATCGGCCGGCCGCCAGCCGGCTGCGCGCTCCGTTTCACACCTTCACCCTGCCGCCGTCCGCCGCGGCGCAGCGCTCTAAGCAAGGTGTGTAGAGCTGCGGGGAGCCGCGGTCCTCCCGAGCGTCGCTCGCGAGCGGTCTTACGTACTGGTCGTCACGGGCGACGCCGCAACTGTATGAGCAAACTGTATGGCTGTGCATGTTCGCGCGCGTCCTGATGCGGCATCATCGAGGAACGGCGGGACCAACGCCGCACGGCGCCCGCACAACGCGCCGCTACCGATTGCCATCGAATCGCGGCCATTGCGCCGTTCGCCGTTCCCTCCGAGAGCCTGCTCGCCGAAAGCACGCTCCTGCTTTTTCCTGGGAGAACCTCCATGCGCAAACTTCATTTCGCGTTCGCGGCCGGTGCCGTGCTCCTCGCTGCAGCGGCTGCGCCCGCAGTCGCGCAAGATACGCTGGGCTCACGGGTCGTCCTCGTGACGGATCTCAGCCGCGATGTTGACGCGCTATCCGCGCAAACGCGGACCGAAGCCAGAATCGTCCGCAGCACACCCGCCGAAATGCCGGCGTTCGAGCAACTCGCGAATATCGGCGGTACCGTCCGGGTCGAAGTCGACTTGGACGCACGGGGATCGCTCACGAACGCCGCACTGCTGGCGTCGAGCGGTCGCGCTCGCTTCGATCGAAGCGCGCTCGAGGCGGTGCGCTCGTCGACGTATCAAGCCGCGAGCATGAACGGTCATGCCGTCGGCGGCCGTTACGTCGTCGAAGTCGACTTCGATCCGTCGAACTGATCCGCACCGGCCGCGCGGGGCTTGCCGAGCATCGAGCATGCATCCGCGGTGGGCGTCATTGACAAGAATCAATCATATTCTCCCGTTCGACGACCTCACGGATCAATGACCCTTAACGCTTGTTTGGCCTGACTACGTTCGCCGGTCGCCGGATAATCCAATCGGCGCGTGCGCTCGAATCCACCGCGCGTCGCGCTTCGTTTCGATTACGGACGCCGGAGACGAGTGAGATGAACAGCGACGAATATCGGTTCTTGACGCACTGGCGCGTGTGCGGCACCTGCGAGCGCGTTTCGGATGTGCTCGCCGATACCGATCGCATTGCGCGCTGGTGGCCGTCCGTGTACCGGGAGTGCAGCATCGTCGAACGCGGCGGCGCGCACGGGTTGGGCCGGCGCGTCGAGGTGACGACCAAAGGCTTTCTGCCCTACGCGATTCATTGGCGCTTCACCGTCGTCGAAGAGAGCTACCCGCACGGTTCGCGCATCGTCGCCGACGGCGACCTCGAAGGCGAAGGCCGCTGGACGCTCACCCAGGACGGCGACGAAGTGGACATCACCTACGATTGGCGCGTCCGCGCGAACAAGCCGTTGTTGCACCGTTTCGGCCGTTGGCTGCGCCCGGTCTTTGCGGCGAACCACGACTATACGATGCGCCAGGGCCTGCGCGGGCTGCGTGCCGAGATCGCCCGCGCCCACCCGGCGTAAAGGCCGCTGGCGATGCGTGAGCCCCCAAATCTCGACGCGGCGTCCGACGATCTGGGCGGCGACATCGCCTGCTGGCTGCATTTGGTCTGCCCGAGCTGCGGCGCGATCCTCACGGCCTCGGCCGGCCACCGGCCCGAGTGCGCCCAGGCTGACGTTCAACCCGGCGACGTTTGAATTGGCGAAACCGTCTTTAGGCACGCAAACGTCTTAGGAGCGTGGATACCGTAAAGAAAACAAATGCCGAATGGCAGGCGGAGCTGCCTGCGGACAAATACGCCGTCCTGCGCGAGTCAGCGACCGAACGCCCTTTTAGCGGCGAGCTCTATCACAATAAGGAAACGGGCACGTATCAGTGTGGAGCGTGCAAGGCCGAACTTTTTTCGTCCGACGCCAAGTTCGAGAGCGGCAGCGGTTGGCCGAGCTTCTACCAACCCAAAGCCAGCGACAACGTGGAACTCATCGCGGATCGCTCGCACGGGATGACGCGGACCGAAGTGCGCTGCAAAGCCTGCGGCTCGCACCTGGGTCACGTCTTCGACGACGGACCGGCGCCGACGGGGCAGCGCTATTGCATCAACTCGCTGGCATTGGAATTCGAGCCCCGCTCGCAGTAGGCGGCGCTGGATTTCCAGCCCCGTTGGCGTAAGCTCGCCGGATGCGGCGGCTTCGGCGCAGCCGAGACATAATGCCGAAACGCACCAGATCGCGCGCAGCGCGATCCCAAGGGAGCACGATGAGCGACGCCAATCCCGCGCTGCGCAGCCGGCAGTGGTTTACCAATTCGCACAACCCGAGCATGACTGCGCTTTATCTCGAGCGCTTCCTGAACTACGGGCTTACGCGCGGGGAGCTGCAATCGGGTAAGCCGATCATTGGGATCGCGCAGACCGGTAACGACCTGGTGCCCTGCAACCGGCACCATCTGCAGCTGGCCGAACGTGTGCGCGACGGGATCCGCGCCGCCGGCGGTGTCGCCATGGAGTTTCCCGTGCACCCGCTGCAAGAAACCGGGAAGCGCCCGACGGCAGCACTCGACCGCAATCTCGCCTATCTGGGTCTGGTCGAAGTGCTCTACGGCTATCCGCTCGACGGTGTCGTGCTCACGACGGGTTGCGACAAGACCACGCCCGCAGCGCTCATGGCCGCCGGGACGGTCGGTCTGCCCGCGATCGTCCTGTCTGGCGGCCCGATGCTCGACGGCCACTATCAGAACCGCCTCGCCGGCTCGGGCACGATCGTCTGGGAAGCCCGCGAGCTGCTCGCGGCGGGCAAGATCGACAGCGAAGGCTTCATCGACCTCGTCGCGTCGTCGACGCTCAGCGCCGGCCACTGCAACACGATGGGCACGGCGACTTCGATGAATTCGCTGGCCGAAGCGCTGGGGATGTCGCTGCCCGGGTGCGCCGCGATTCCGGCGCCGTATCGGGAGCGCGGTCAGATCGCCTACGAGACCGGCCGGCGCATCGTCGAGATGGTGCTCGAAGACTTGACGCCCGCCAAGATCATGACGCGCGCGGCCTTCGAGAACGCCATCGTCGTCGCCGCTGCCATCGGCGGCTCGACGAACTGCGTCCCGCATCTCATTGCGATCGCTCGCCATGTCGGGGTGCCGCTCGATCTCGACGATTGGCAGCGCTTGGGGCACCCGGTCTCACTGCTCGTCAATTGTCAGCCCGCGGGCGAGTACTTGGGCGAAGGCTATCATCGCGCGGGCGGCGTTCCGGCGGTGATGGGCGAACTACTCGCTGCGGGCAAAATTCACGGCGAACCGCTGACCGCGAACGGCCGAACCGTGGCCGACAACGTCGGGGCGGCGCGCAGCAAGAACCGCGCCGTGATCCGCCCGTACGACGATCCGCTGGTGACCGACGCCGGCTTTTTGGTGTTGCGCAGTAATTTCTTCGATTCGGCGATCATGAAAACGAGCGTGATCAGTGCCGCGTTTCGCGCCGCGCACTTGAGCGATCCGGCCGATCCCAACGCCTACGTCGCGCGCGCGATCGTGTTCGACGGACCCGAGGACTATCACGCACGCATCAACGACCCCGCGCTGGCAATCGACGAGCACGCGATCCTCGTCATCCGCAACTGCGGACCCGTCGGCTATCCGGGTTCCGCCGAAGTCGTCAACATGACGCCGCCCGATGCGCTGGTCAAACGCGGGATCACGACGTTGCCGACGATGGGCGACGGCCGGCAAAGCGGCACGTCGGCGAGCCCGTCGATCCTGCACGTTTCGCCGGAAGCCGCGATCGGCGGCGGACTCGCGCTGCTGCACACCGGCGACAAACTGCGCATCGATCTGGCCAAGCGCGAAGTCAACCTGCTGCTCCCGATCGCCGAGATCGAAACGCGCCGCCGGACCTGGAAGGCGCCGCAGCTCACGAACCAAACGCCGTGGCAAGAGATCTACCGCGGGGAAGTCGGTCAGCTCGAAACCGGCGGCTGTCTCGAACCCGCACTCGCCTTTCGCGACGTGGCGCATACGATGGGGATCCCGCGCGACTCGCATTGACCGGCGCTGCCCTTCATTGCACTCCCTTGAGGTCGCGGGCGATGTCCGCGGTCGCATCGTCCCAGCTTCCGAGGCCGGCGGTGGCGCCGTCGCGTCCGATGTACAACACCGACGTCGCGTGGGCTACGGCGTAGTCCCCGTGCGCGGCCCCGGCCGGAATCGTCCGGGGCGCCGCGTGATAGGCCGCATAGACCGGGTTTAGCGCTGGGAGACTGCCGGTGAGCCCGATAAAGTGCGGGTCGAAAAGGCGAACGTAGCGTTTGAGGGCCGCCGGAGAATCGCGGCGGGGATCGACGGTGATGAACGCGATGCGAGCGTCGCTGGGCGCACCGGGCGCATGCAGCGCTTGGGCGAGATGCGCAAGCGTGGTCGGGCAGACGTCGGGGCAATGCGTGTAACCGAAGAACAGGACGACGGGATGCCCGCGTTGCGCCGAAAGCGTGAACGGCCGCGCGTCTTGGTCGACGAGCGTGAAGTCGGGCGCCGACGCACGCCGAGTGTCGAACGTTCGCCACCCGACCGCCGCCGCCATCACCGCGAGCACGACGACGACCACCGCCCGAACCGCCACGAACGCACGCCTTCCGGCGCCCGCCGCCTGCACCGCCGAACGCGATGGATTCGTCGAGCGAAGCCGAGGCGAATTCACTAGCGGCCCGTTACCGCATCGCTTGCGAGGCGCGACGGTTGTTTGGCGCGTCCGCGGTATTGCGCCTCACAGAATGCGATCCAGCGCGCGGACGGCCAGAATTGCGACATCAACAGATCCTGTTCGTTCGTTCCGGCCACGAGCTTGAAACGGCTGCGGCACTGTGCGTGACCGCCGCTGCGAACGATGATCCGCGCTTCGACCTCGCACGATGCCCGCGTCGGAAACGGCTCTAAAAACAGCGCGTACGTGTCGGATGCGCCGCCGGTCGTCGAGGCGTAAATGCCCCAACGCTCGACGACATTGGGCCGAACGACGAGCAGCCCGGTCAGCAGCGCTGCGGCGATTAGCGCGGCGAACGCCTTGCGCGATAAAAACGGACGCACGTTATTGCACGCGGATCTTGGCCATCATGCCGCCGTCTTCGTGTTCGAGCAGATGACAGTGAAACAAGAACTCGCCGCGGATGACCGGATCGCGAAAATCCAGCACGACGTGCGTGGCGGACGGCGTGCCGTCGGCGTGCGCAATCGGAAGATTCACCGTGTCGCGCCACACCGGCGGCTGCACGACGCCGTCGACATCCTGAGCGATGAAGTGCAATTGGTGAATGTGGAAGGCGTGCACCTCACCCGTCGTATTCAACAGCGTCCAGCGCTCGATCGTCCCGGACTGCGCGACGAACATCGGCGGGCCCGCCGGAGCGTACGCGCCGCCGTTGAGATAAAAGCCGTTGTCGTCTTCGGTGAACTGCAGCGTCCGCTGCTGCGCAAACGCGCCTCCCAGGGCGGTCCCAAACGTTCCGACCGGCGGTGCGGTGGCGCCGGCGCGCGGCACCGTGCCGACGGCCGGGATGCCGGGGACGATCTCGGCGAGAACTTGAGAGGGATTGGGATCGCCGTCGGGTCCGGTATCGAAGCACGTCGTGCGAAACGCCGCAGCCGCGGCAGGTCCGGTCACGATGAATTCCGCTCGGCCGGCGGGCGGTACCACGACGTCGTGGACGTCTTGTTCCTGACCACCGGGATACATCTTGAGCGGAACGCCGTCGATCGAAACCACGTGCAACAACTGGCCGTCGATGCTCAGATCGTAGTAACCGTCGGCCGAAGCGTTCACCACGCGCCACAATTGCCGGCTGCCCGGCTGCATCGCAACCGTCGCTCCCACGGCGCGTCCGTTGATCGTCGTGTACTCGCTGTCGATAGCAAACGGCTGAGCGCAAATGCCGTCGTCATCCAACGCTCCACGAACCGCGCGTGTCCGGCGTTGGTGGGCGGCGACGCGGCGCGCGATCGAGAGCGCGTCGAATTCCGGACGGCCGAGCAGGTTGCGCAGCACGATGATCCGTTCCGGCAGACCGGTCGTTTGCGATGCGTACGAAGCGGTGCCGTTGACCACGATGGCTCCCGACATGCCGTTGTACAGTTGCCAGTTGGCTTCGCCGTGGGCGTGCATGTGGTACCAGTACAAACCGGGCGGCTGCGTTTTGGTCACCGGGACGACGTAGTGCAGCGTTTGTCCCGGCATCGCCAAAATGTCGATCGCATCGTCGGCCGGGGGATTGGGCGACGTCGCAAGCCCGTGGAAATGCAGGTTCGTCGCATTGAGCGGCTCTTGGCTCATCGGCGGCAACGAATTGGTATAGGTGACGGCGATCGTGTCGCCGGGCGAAACGCGGATCGTCGGTGGGACCAGCGCACCATCGTACTGCACCGCCGGGCCGCCGGTGGCCGGATTGATGACCGCCTGCAACACGACTCGTGCGACGCCGTTGGTGCTGACGATCTCGGGCGGGTTGGGCAAATCCGCGGCATTGACCGAGCGGGACGCCACGCTGCTGCTGCCGTTCGAGCAGCCCGCCAGCGCGGCGGCGAGGACAAAAGTAAAAACCGAGCGTCGTCGGCACGGCGGAAGAAAAGGCCTCATCAAAGGTCTCCTATAGGGCGTTCGGACCAGTTGCCAAATCGGGGCAGACCACAAAGCCATCGCTTCCGTCGCCCGGGCCAGACCGTTCCACCGCCGTTGCTCAGCAAGGGAAAGGCCGAAGGCCGGTACGACGAGCTACCGAGCGCTGCGGAGGCAAGGCTATACTATAATTTAGCCGTACCTAATATTCCTGCAGCCGAGCTATTCTTGTCGCTGCTGGACGAGCAGGCGGGAAAGCCGCCTCGCTAACGGTGGACGACCTCGAGCCGATTGCCCGACGGATCCTCGAAGAATGCGGCGTAATAGCGGTCGGCGATCTCGGGGCACCATTGCGGCGCCTCAAAGCGGAGCGCGCCGGCGGCGGCGGCGATCGCGGCGATCCGGTCCACTTCCTCGACATCGGCGGCATGAAATGCCAGCCGAACGTCGTTGGCGACGTGCCCGGCGGCCCCGATCAATGCCACGGCTTCTTGCACGCGCCGCTCCGCGAAGCGGTAGTACACGATATCTCCGTTCGTCTGCTGCTGGCCGCGAAAGCCGAACGCTTTCAAAAACTTATCGTAGAATGGCCGCGCCGCCGCGACGTCGACGACCCGTAAGTCGATGTGGTCGATTACCATGCCGCCCCCGTTTTCGCCGCGCCGTCCCATCAACGCGCAGCGGCCAGCATTGCCGGAAGATCCTGGTGCACGAACGTGCCGACGATTTCTTCGACCGTCGCATCGGCGTGCAGTCCGAGCGCCTCGGCGCGCGCCGCAGACACACCGCCGGGCCAGCCGTCGACGATGTCCTGCGTCTTGGGGTCCGTGCGCAGTGCGATGCGCTTGACCGCCGCTTCGCCGCCGACGCGTCCAACTGCGGCGATGATCGCTTCGACCGACACGGAGATCGCCGGCAACAACAAGCCGCGCCGCACGCCGAATGCGTCGGCGGGCAATGTATAGGCCAGCATGATGCACTCGGTGAGCCGGGCGATCGACATGACCGCCATCACCGAGCGCGGTTCGACCGGACACGTCGTCTCCCGGCCCAATAGCGGTTCGCGAATGATCGTCGACGCGAACGTCGACGCAGCGAGGTTGGGTTCGGGCCGCACCAAAATCGTCGGAAACCGCAGCGCGCGCCCATCGATGAAGCCCTTGCGGCTGTAATCGGAAACGAGCAGTTCGCCGCACGCCTTCTGGGCACCGTAGGACGTCTGCGGGTACAACGGGGTCGCATCGTCGATGAGCTCGGGGAGATCGCCGCCGTACACGGCAAGACTGCTGGCGAAGACGACGCGGGCGGGCGACGGCAGCCGGCGGCAGGCTTCGAGCACGTTGCGCGTGCCGTCGAGATTGACGCGCATGCCGAGATCGAAATCCGCCTCGGCGCCGGCGCTCACGACGGCACCGAAGTGAAACACGGCAGCCGTGCGCGGCCCGATAACGGCGGACAGCGTCGCCGGATCGCCGACGTCGCCGACGACTTGCTCGATGCGCGGATCGCGTGCCAGGTCGTCATCGAGGCGGGCGATGTCGAAGAGCACGAGCTTCTCGAGCGGATGCCGCACACCGTCCGCGCCGAGCGCTGCACCGTCGGCCAACAACTGACGGGCCAGACGGCGGCCGATGAATCCATTTCCGCCGGTCATCACGATGTTCATCGCTAACCGCGCCCGATGAACGGCATCTTCGTTGCCATGACGGTCATGAATTGCACGTTCGTGCTCAGCGGAAGGCCCGCCATGTACACCACGGCCCGGGCGACTTCGCCGACATCCATCGTGGGCTCGATCGCGATCGTGCCGTTGGCTTGGATCACGCCTTTGGTCTGCGCCGCCGCCATCGCGGTGAGCGCATTGCCGATGTCAATCTGTCCGCAAGCGATATCATACGCGCGGCCGTCGAGCGAAATCGATTTGGTCAAGCCCGTGATGGCGTGCTTGGTCGACGTGTACGGCGCGGAATTCGGTCGCGGAGCGTGCGCGGAAATGGAACCGTTGTTGATGATCCGGCCGCCTTGCGGCGTCTGCGTTTTCATCAGCTTGAAGGCGGCCTGCGCGCACAGGAACATCCCGCTCAGATTGACTGCCACGACGTTCGACCACTGCGCGAAGGTCAGCTCCTCGAACGGCACCGGCGGAGCATTCGTCCCGGCGTTGTTGAACAGCACGTCGATGCGCGCGAACGATTGCGCCGTGCTCGCAAACAGCGCGTCGACCGACACCGGATCGGCGACATCGGTCGACACCACCAGCGCTCGGCCGGACTGCCCGAGCGCCGCGGTCTCCTCGAGTTGCTCGCGCCTTCGCCCAGCCAGAACCGTCACGAAGCCGGCCTCACCCAGCGCCAGCGCCGTTGCGCGCCCGATGCCGCTCCCGGCGCCAGTTATTACCGCGATTTTGTCTGACGAAGCCACCCACCGGCCTTCCGCGCCACGCAGCATTTTCCGCCGCGCGGGCGTGAGGCCTGGGCGCAAAAACGCCCGGGTCGCCCCGGGCGTTCGCAAGCTCGGCGTTCGCCGCCGCGCGTGGTTAGAAGGCGCGTGGCCGCATGCCCGGGCCGTGCATCCCCGGGCCGCCGAAGCTGCCCAGCGTGCGCAGCACGATCGCGCCGGGATCCGCCGCGCCGGGCGGCAGCGCGCGGTGCTTGTGCATGCCTTGCATATTTGCCCGATGTTGGACCATCTTCGCCCGCTGCTCGGCCGTCAGTGTCGACTCGAACGTCGCCCGCGCTTGCTGCATGAGCGCATGCATGTTGGAGCGTTCAGCCGCCGCAATGTTGACGACCGATTGTTTCTCTGCCGGCGACAAGATTGCGTCGAGCGCCTGCGCGGCCGCCCGCGGATCGGGGCTGGCCGACAGCGCGAGCTGACCGAAGACGTTCGCGACCGCTGCCCGGTGCGCCGGCGTCAACGCCGCGATCAGGCGCGAACGCGCCTGGACGTGCAGTGTTTCGGCCTGCGCGTGAACTTGGCGCATGGCCGACATCTGGGCTGCACTCGGCGCAGCGTCGCCCATGCCCGGCGGTCCGGGCGGAGGTGCACCCTGGGCAAGGGCGGACGCCGGCGCCAAAGCCAGAGCGAGCGAAAGGGCGATTGCGTGTTTCATGTCCCGATCATAACGCGAAGCCGCGCGTGGTTGCCTGGGACTCACCTTAAATCAGATACGGCGAGGGAAGATTCATCCAGGTTTAACCTTCTTAGCAAAATAGCAGCACCGAAGTGCGGCCGGCGTTCGTTTCTGAGTCGTTATGATACAACGCATCATCGGCGCACTTGCCGCATTCTGCCTTCTGCTGCCGATCGCGGCGCAGGCCCAGGACCTCCCGTCGTATGCGAATCAACCCTACCCCGCGGATCAAAATATCCACGGCCGCGTTCTCAATTTCGACGGCGGCTACAACCTCGCCGTGCGCGACGAACGCGGCTACGTCGACAACGTTCAGCTGCATCCCGGGACGATCATCAATCCGACCGGTTTAACGCTTGCGCCCGGAATGATCGTGAGCATCCTCGGTTACAATGCGGGCAGTTATTTTTCCGCCAATGAAATAGATACGCCGTACCGTTTCTACAGCGGTTATCCGTACTATGCCGGCCATCCGTGGAACTACTACGGACCGAGCATCAGCCTGGGCTTCTTCTTCGGCAATCCCGGCTGGTGGCACGGCCGCTCGTTCTACGGCGGCTACCACTACGTCGGCGGAGCGCGGGTGTACAACAACGTGCATGTCAACGAAATCTATCGCCGGCCGGGCGGCGATTTTCACGGACGTGACTTCGTCGCTCCGGCCGCGCACGGCGGCTACTATGGGCATCCCGCGCCCCAAGGGCACGCCACCCACGCCGAAGGTCACGCTCATACCGCAGGGCACGCTCATGCCGAAGGGCATGCCGAGCACGGCGGCGGCGACCACCACTAATGCATTCGGCTCGGCTTCGCCCAGCCGCGGTTACGCCGTCCGCAGGAAGGCGAGCGTTTCGTGCAGCGCGCGCGCATCGACACCGGCATCGTTGACCGTTTCGCCGATCGCGCGCAGCAGCACGAAACGCGTGGCACCGCCGCCGGCGCGTTTCTTGTCCCGTCCGACCGCCGCGACGATGGCCTCGGCGTCGAGCGGCGGCAGCGCGGGAACCGGGACCGCGGCGAGTTGGGCGTCCACGGCCGCCGCAAGCTGCGCGCTGCAGTGCGCACGCGCAGCGGACAGATGGACCGCGGCGCGCATCCCGACCACGACCGCTTCGCCGTGCCGGTAATACGCATAGTCGGTTGCCGCTTCGAGCGCGTGACCGATCGTGTGACCAAAATTCAGCGTTTCGCGAATACCCTTATCGTCGCGTTCGTCGGCGGCGACGATCGCCGCCTTGAGCGCGATGCAGCGTTCGATCTGCGCGTCGCCGACCGCGCTCGGATCGAGCGCCCGCAGCTCGTCCCATAACGGTGCGTCGAGCGCGAGCCCGTATTTGATCATCTCGCCGTACCCGGAAACCAGCTCGCGCCGCGGTAAGCTCGCGAAGGCCGTGCGATCGACGATGACGAGCGACGGCTGATGGATCGCGCCGATCAAATTCTTGCCGCGCGCATGGTTGATCGCAGTCTTGCCGCCGACGGAGCTGTCGACGGCAGCCAGTAGTGTCGTCGGCACGCCGATATAGCGCACGCCGCGCAAAAACGTCGCCGCCGCGTAGCCGGCAAGATCGCCGATCACGCCGCCGCCCAAGGCGACCACGACGCCGCTGCGATCGAGCTTGGCGTCGATGAAGCGCCCGTAGAGCGCGTCGAGACCCGCCATCGATTTACTGGACTCGGCGACGTCGAGCACGATCTCGTGCACGGGCTTCCCGCTCGCGCGCAGCGCTCGCGCGATGCGCTCGAGCGCCGTTCCCGCTGCTCGATCGGCGACGATTGCGTAGGCACCGGCATCGTCGAGCCCGGCCGGCGCGGCCAGTGCCGCTGCGGCATCGATCGCCCCGGCAGCGATCTGCACGTCGTACGCGCGCGAGCCGAGGGCGAACCGTACCGTCCTCACACCAATCGCGCAATCGCGGCGCCGTTAGGAGCGCAGCGCAAGGTGCTGCCATTCTCGAACGCGCGGGACGATCTCGCCCATGCTGTCGCCGCCGAATTTCTCCAGCAGCGCCTCGGCCAGCACCAGTGCGAGCAACGACTCGCCGATCACCGCCGCCGCCGGAACGGCAACGGTATCCGAGCGCTCGATGTGCGCGCTGGTCGCTTCGCCGGTGGCAAGATCGACCGAACGCAGCGGTTTCATGAGGGTCGAAATCGGTTTCATGCCGGCCCGCACGACGAGCATCTCGCCGGTGCTCATCCCGCCGTCGATGCCGCCCGAATTGTTGCTGGCATAGCGCAGCCGCTCGTCACCGGGCAAGTACTCATCGTGAACCTGCGAGCCGCGCCGCGCGGCGCTGGTGAAGCCGCCGCCGACTTCGACGCCTTTGATCGCGTTGAGGCTCAGGAACTGACGCCCGATCTCGGCCTCCAGGCGCCGATCCCACTGCACGTAGCTGCCCAGACCGACCGGCACGCTCGACGCATAGACCTCGAAGATGCCGCCGAGCGTATCGCCGGCGGCTTTGGCGGCGTCCACCTCGGCGACCATGCGCGCTTGGGCCGCCTCGTCGAGCACGCGCAGCGGCCGGTCATCGAGCAATGCGTTGAGCCCGTCGACCGGAACGTCGAGCGCTCGGGTGTCGCTCACCCGTCCGATCGCGGTCACCCGGCTCGCAATATGGATGTCGAAGACGGCGAGAAAGGCCCGGGCGACGCTGCCCAGGGCAACCCGCATCGCCGTTTCGCGCGCGCTCGAGCGTTCCAAAACGTTGCGCATGTCGCCGTGCGCATACTTCAGACCGCCGACATAGTCGGCGTGCCCGGGCCGCGGCACCGTAACCTTGCGCCGGCCTTCGCGCATCGGCGGTTCGGCGGCCATGATCTCGGTCCAGGAGCGCCAATCGCGATTGGCGATCACCAGCGCGATCGGGCTGCCCAGCGTTTCGCCGAAGCGCACTCCGGTCAGAATTTCGACCTCGTCGGTCTCGATGGTCTGGCGATTCCCGCGGCCGTAGCCGAGTTTGCGGCGTTTGAGCTGCGCGTGCAGCGAGGGCACGTCGAGCGCGAGTCCGGCTGGAACCCCTTCGATGATTCCCACCAACGCCCGGCCGTGCGACTCGCCGGCGGTCAGGTAGCGCAGCGTGCTCATCGCGCGTGCCGGAGATGAGCGAGCAATCCGTCCATATAGCGCGCTTTTTCGTCGCTTGGGAACGGGCGTCCGTCGCGAAACCAGATCTCGAAGGTGGCCAGCGCCTGCGCGACGAGCATCTCGAGTCCGTCGACGGTTTGCGCCAGCCCGGCCGCCTTAACGTGGGTCAGGAACGGCGAGGGCATCGCACCGTACTTGAGATCGAAGGCCCAGCTGCCGGGCGCGAAGGCGATTTCGCCGCCGACGACGCCCGGGGTCGCATCGACTACCAGGGCGAACTTTTCGCGCGGCTTGGGGTCGGCTCGCAGCGATAAGCCGGGCAGGTGGCGGGCGAACCGGGAGATGAGCGCGACCGCCCGCTCCGGCGTGCGGTTGGCAACGACGATCTGGGCTGGACCGCGCTGCGCGAGCGCGTAGAACGCGGCGGCCGCCGCGCCGCCGGCACCGAGCAGGCACACCTGTTTCCCGCGCAGATTCATCTCGTGCGCGTCGAGGGTGGCCAGGATCCCGATGACATCGGTGTTGTGGCCGTCGAGCGTGCCGTCCCCGCGGCGTGCCACGACGTTGACCGCGCCGACCGTCTCGGCGACCGGCGAACGGCGGTCGACGAGCCGGTAGGCCAGCTCCTTGTACGGCACGGTAACGTTGCAGCCCATCAAGGCCGGATCGCGCCGGATCGTCTCGAACAGCGCGACCACATCGCCCTCCGAACGCTCGAAACGTTCGTAGGCAACGTTCGTCCCCGTCGCGCGAGCGAGCCAGGCGAAAATATCGGGCGAGCGCGAGTGCGCGAGCGACGAGCCCAGAACGCCGGCGTGCACCGGGCTGCCGGTCAGCTCGCGCAGCGTCGCGAAAAACGTGGGATACGAGATCGCGACGCAGGCGGCATCATCGATCGTCGTCGGGGAAGACGCGCCGAGCGCGGCGATCGCGCAGGCCATCGCGATGCGATGATCGCCGAAGGTGCGGATCTTTGCGCCATTGAGCGGCTGCGGGCCGGCGATCCGGAAGCCGTCCTCGAGCACCTCGACTTGGGCGCCCATCGCGCGCAGGTTGACCGCGATCGCTTCGATGCGATCGCTCTCCTTGACGCGCAGTTCGCGGGCGCCGCGGACTTCGGTCAGGCCGACGGCATACGTCGCCAAGATGGCGATGAGCGGCAGTTCATCGATGAGCGCGGGAACTTCGTCGGCGTCGATCGTGGTCGCGCGCAAGTCGGCGTATTCGGCCACCAGCGTTGCAACCGGTTCGCAGTCGCCCTGCGGGCTGGTCACGCTGATCTTGGCACCCATGCGCTGGAGCACGCGCACGAATCCCATTCGGGTCGGATTGACGCCGACGTCCTCCACCCGGACTGAGCTGCCGGGCACGATCGTCGCCGCGGCCAGCCAAAATGCAGCCGAGGACTGATCGCCCGGAACCCGCAGGTCGGCCGCCTGCAGCGTTTGTCCGCCGCGCAGGCGCAGTTGCTCGCCGACCTCCAGCTCAACGCCGAAATGGCGTAAGAGGCGCTCGGTATGGTCGCGGCCCCCCAGCTCGCCGCCGATTACGGTTTCGCCGACGGCGCCCAGCGCGCCCAAGAGCAGCGCGCTCTTGACCTGCGCGCTGGGCAGCGGCAAGTCGTAGTGCGCTCCGCTCAGGTTGCCGCCGCGAACGACGATCGGCGCGCGTTCATCGGGGCCCAGCTCGATCGTGGCGCCCAGCGCCCACAAGGGCTCGGCGACACGGCGCATCGGGCGCGAGCGCAGCGAGTCGTCGCCGTCGAGCTGACTGACGAACGGTTGGGCCGCGAGCACGCCCGCCATGAGCCGCATCGTGGTTCCGGAGTTGCCGCAATCGAGCACCGCGGCCGGCTCGTGCAGCGCCGCGGGTCCGCGTCCCTGAACCACCACCGTGCCGTCGACGTCGGACACCGGCACGCCGAGCGCTTCGATCACGCCGCGCGTCGAGCGCACGTCGGCCGAGTCGAGTAAGTTGGTAATGCGCGTCTCGCCGTGTGCGAGCGCGCCCAGCATGAGCATGCGGTGCGAGATCGATTTGTCGCCGGGAACGGCCGGCGAACCGGAGAGCCGCTGCGCGGGCGTGACGGTGACTGACGTAAAAAACTCCCGGTCGTGCGACTCGGGAGCTTCGTAGGATTCGCGCGCTATCATCTTCATCGGCGCAAAAACCCACTCCCGAGTCTCGTGGTGCCACGAAACGCAAAAAACGTCCAGCTCGAAAGCGCAAAGGGCGACGGCGTCATCCATTTTTCGTAACACGTGAACGTTGCGCTGTCAAGGAAGCGCTCCGAGCCGCAAGCCTGTACCAGGAGTCTCCTTTTTCGCCCACCGAAAATGCCTCGCCGATCGACTTCCAAGGCGCGATCCTCCGCCTTCGTCGCGCCTCTGACCCGCTCCATGATCGCGGTCTCCGCGTCGGCCTTCGAGAACGTCGAAGCGCGATGCGTGGGCGCTTGGAGAGACGCGCTTATGAATCTCGACTTTCCGCTCAAGGACGAGCAGACCGGCGCGATGCGGTTCGCGTCGCCGACCGTTCAAGCCTCGGAGAAGGCCCGGCCGAACGGAAGGCCGAGCACGAGATGGCACTCTCTATCGAGCGCGAACTGCGCGATCGCGGCGTCCGCACCATCTCGCACGACGAGATCTTCATAGAGCGCTCAAAAGGGTTCCCTTTTGCATCCCGCCCAAGGGACGTCACCTTCCCTTGAATTTTTGATCCGGTTTCATGTTTGCGAAAGTTCCGTCGACGAGTTTTCGCACGATGGTGTCTAAGTCGCGGCGCACTACAGATGACTCGCTCGGCTCGTTGTCATCACTCACAAGGGTCTTCTTGCTGAGTCCGTTCAAGACGACGAGCGAGGTTTGGAATATCGTTCGCTCCCAGACCGTGTAATCCACGACGATGTCGTTATGGATAAATCCGACTCCGGATTTCCACGGAGAGTCAGCCCAAGGCTGGCGAAAGATCATTTCGATGCCTGCTTCACGGACGGCAACTTCGTTCGCCCTTACCCAACGAGCGAGCTCGGCAACAATCGAACAGTTCGAGTCAAATGCCATGCGTCAACTCTATTTTTGCAGAACTGGACTTCGATCTTTCAGAGACATCCACAGGACCGCATCGCTTTGCCCGAAAGGGGTCCCTTGAGATGTCAAAAGACGAGGCCCGCCCCGTAACGGTTTCCCCTTCGCAAAAGGGACGCCCAAAAACCTAAAGGCGGAATTCCCCTCGACGAGCCGCTCGCGGCGCACGCCGTAGGCCGACCAGCCATCGCGACGCGAGAGATCGGCATCGACTACGCCCAAAGCGCCGAAAACGAAGCCAAAGAAAGCTCCCAACGCGTTTACCCGACGGACGACCAGACCACGGCGCTGCAAATCGATGCGCCGGCACGCGCGATCGTTGACGTGGTCTTCGAGGTAGAGGCGTCGGGACAAGACGCCGCGTCCCGTCCCCGCTCGAAACCCTCTTGGCTAGGACTCGAAGCTAGTGGGGCGCCGGCCGCTCCGGCACCTCCATTGACTGTTGCATCACGACATCGAGCGCGATGACATCGAGCGCGGTCACGAAGCCGAAAACCACCGTAAAGAAGTCGAGCGTCAACGCCGTGATGTAGACTGCGGCGCCGTGTCGGAGCCCTCCTAAAATATAGCCAAGCATCGCCAATGTCACAGCGGAACCGAACACAACGAAGACCGCGAATATTGCGGGCGGCGGTCCTTCGCCGACCACCTTGCGGCGTCGGCTTGGATAGGTGACCTGAAGAGACAGCATCGGCAGGGCGAAAAGCACACCAGAGCCTCGCCAAATCCACGTTTCCTGAATGTCGTAGAGCGACAATAGCGCCGGCAGCAGCGCTCCCGCCGTCAATACGAAAATGTACGTCATGACGGTTTTTGCAAGGTATCTGTCAAGCAGTGACAACCTCGCTCCAGCGGCCGGTCGGACGGCCAACAAGAGCGCCGAGAACCCGGCGAACGTAATCATCAGGCCCGCCAATGTGTACAAAAGCGTTGCACCTTTGACTTCCATGCTTTGCTCCACCTAGGGGTTGTGAATCCTAACCCGGGAAAAATCTGACAATCGTGTCACGGATTGTCCGACCCGGCCGGCATGGGCGCAACTCACCAACCCTGTCGAGCCTGATGGCAGGGGTTGGGGCCACCATGTTCGCCTGTAGCGGACCTGGCTCACGAAATTGGGTGCCGACTGCGTGTCCGCATATTGGGTGTTCTTAGAATGGCATGCAGACCCGCGTCGCAGATCGAACCCATGAGCAGATCGCGTGAGATCAAGTGGTCACGCCAGCTCCCCGTGTTGCTGATAGTGATCGCATTCACTGGCTGCTCGGGCCCGGGCCGCGTGGCGGGCACCGATGTCTCAAGGCCGACTGCCGCTCCATTGTCAAAGGTGCAAGCGCGTCACTTGCTTGAGAGCCGCCAGTTCAAAGAGCTCGATGCGCGGATGTCAGCGGTGCAGGCTGCCTATCGCGCCGGCGGGATCAACGATGAGCAGTTGCACGATGCTTTCGACGTATTCTAATGCGTCGTTTGTACATGATGTACCTGGA
>JBEKHC010000017.1:0-61879 GCA_050012475.1 Candidatus Velthaea sp. | reverse complement strand
GAAATGGTTAACCAACAACCAACTACAAAAACTGGACGTCTATGACCGCTTGTGTTCGACTGATCAGCACGATCTTCGCCAACCGCGCAGGCGAGGATGCGTTGTATCGCAGGCATTCGCCGCTCCGTGTCGGGTCATTTCGGCATAAGAAATGCGCATCTCCTGAGTTGCAAGAACAATCGGTCACCGGGAAAAAAGTGAACAATACATTCGCTGACCAAACGGGAAGCGATTGCCGGTATCTTCGGTCGACGCAAGTTAGGGGTGTCTCAGAAAAGACGATATCCAAGTGTCGGCAGAAAATCACCTACCTGATTCGGTAGACCTTTCGCTCGGAAAACGTGCCCCCTAGGAAAAAGGTCCTCGCTCGACGGGTTGTAGGTAATCAAGCCGTCGCTTTTTCTCGACCGTGCGCGCAAATATCGATCACTGACGGTGTCTCAGCGATGTACTTCCGTCGTTGCTCTGCGTGCGAATTTCGCCCGAGTCAACGTCGAATGCGCACCGCGCCTTCTCGATCCATCAGCGCTCGCCGAAGTCGAACGCGCGCGCGGCGTTAGCGGCGATCCGCCGCAGTTTTGCGTGAACGCCTCCCATCGCCGGACGCTCCGGCCGCAGATCGCAATTCGAAAACGTTCGCCAGCACCGTGGAGTTCGTGTCGACGACGTTGGCGGCAGCGGTTTTGGCGACATGCGAGACGAGCGCAAGCATCCATCGTCGACGAACCATCGTCGGATGCGAGCCGGCGCGCGGCTGCGTCCGGGCGATGCGGTCGGCGTCCTCGCGGGCGAGCGCTGCCGGCGACCATTCCACACCCGTCGACGTGATGACGTCGACGAGACAGGACGTCGACATTGTGCCTTCGACTGCTGCGCCGCACGTTTCGCTTTCGCCTTACGCGTAAGCGTAACGTGAACGGCCGCCCGCCGACGCGCCGTTCGCCGGCGAGGCTGCGGCGGGCGGGCCTGTGGCATCCGTTCCGGCGACTTCTGCGAGCAACGCGTGGACGTTGATCTGCGTGTCGAGAAGCGCGGCTTTTGCGTGCTTCGAACGCGGTGGAGCGACCGCCGTCCGGCGGCTGCTCCCGAAAACAATGATGCGCTTGCAACGGCGCGAACCCCACCTTCGTGTCCCGCAAAAAAAAGCCGCGCCGTCGAAGCCCGCGTTCGGCCATCGCGCCGTGGCTCATTCTGACCGTTTCGCTCGCCCTCATCGGATTCGCTTGCACACGTACGGTGCAGTCGACCCACACGACGCCGGCTCCCGTGCCGCCCAAAGCGGCGACCCCGGCGCCGGCAACGCCGGCGCCGACCGTCGTCCCGGCGACACCCACCGCCGGGCCGCCGACGGGGCCGCCAAGTCCGGCGGTCACGCCGCATGCGCCGCCGACCGCAGTAGCGACGCTCGCGCCCAGAGCGACGCCGGCGCCGCAAGCGACCACGCATCCCGCGTACTCCGGCGCGCGCGCGAAGCTGGCGCTCATCATCGATGACTGCGGGCAGTGGCCCGATACCGAGCGCGGGTTCATCGCGCTGCCGGTCACCCTCACGTTGTCCGTTCTGCCGGACGTGCGCTTCAATCATACGATCGAGCGCGAGGCCGTCGACGGCAACAAGGGTGTGATGCTGCATCTTCCGATGGAAACGCTTTCGGGTCTCAATCCCGGGCCCGGGAAGATCACGACCGAGATGGACGATCGTGCCATCGCCGCGCAGGTCGAGCACGACCTCGATGACGTCGATCTCGCGCGCGGCGTCAACAACCACGAGGGCAGCCGCGCGACCGCGGATCGGCGCGTGATGAACGATCTGATGACCGTTTTGGCCCGCCACGACCGCTTCTTCATCGACTCGAAGACGAACGGTGCAAGCGTCGCCGAAGCGATCGCGTCGCAACGCGGCGTCGCGACGGCCGGCCGCGACGTCTTCCTCGACAACCGCGCCGACGTCGCGTACACGGAGGGCCAACTGCGGCTGGCGGCCCAAATCGCGCTGCGCGACGGCAGCGCGATCGCGATCGGTCATCCCCGGCCGACGACCCTGCGCGCGGTCCGAGCGATGCTCCCCGAACTGCAGGCCGACGGCATTACCTTCGTTCTCGCCGCCGACCTGACGCACTGACGTGCCGGCTCGCCCGCCGCGGGCCCGGCACACGTGAGCAGATCGACCGTCGGTGTTGGCGTCATCGGCGCCCATCGTTGGACGCGCATCGCGCATCTGCCGGGTTACGCGGCCTCGGACCGCGCCCGGCTGGTGGCGATTTGCGACACGGATCGCGCGCGAGCGGAAGCGTTGGCCGTGCAATTCGCGATCCCGAAAATCTTCACCGACTACCGTGAACTGCTCGCCGATCCCGACGTCGACGCCGTGGACGTGTGCACGCCGACGCCCACGCATCGGCAGTTGAACGTTGATGCGATCGCTGCAGGCAAACACGTGGTGTGCGAAAAGCCGCTCGCCGAAACGACGGCCGAAGCGTTTGCCACGGCAGCGGCTGCCGGCGAACGCGGCGTTCGGACCAAGGTGGGTTTTGCTTTCCGCTACTCGCCCGCCGTGCGCCGGCTGGGAACATGGATCGCCGACGGCACACTGGGCGACATCTTCCACGTTCACGCGCTGCAGCACAACGCACGCCTGCCAGCAGCCAATTTTCCGCAACGTCACGTGCCGCCCGATGCACCGCACGACCGGCTTCTGCCGTCGTCGATCGTCGCCTATGGCGCACACCTCGCCGACCTGATGCGATGGTGCGGCGGTGAGTTTCGCGCCGTTTGCGCCACCATGCGAAGTTTCGTTTCTCAGGCGGAAAGCGGAACGCGCGGCGCGGCGCACCAGCTTGCCGTCGAAGACGCAACGTCCGCCATCGTCGAGTTCAGATCGGGAGCGCAAGGCTTGCTGCAAACCTCGTACGTCGCGACGGGCGGCGAGCCGGGCATCGAGCTGCGCGTGTGCGGATCGAACGGCACCGCCATCGTGCGCTTGATGCACGAGCACGGGAACGCGGAGACGCTCGCGCTCGCCCGTGTGGACGGCGCCGGGTTCACGCTCGCCGAGCCCGATCGTACTGACTATCCGCCGGGGACGGATCCGACCACGCCGTGGCCCGGCGTCTACGTCCCCAATCTCGTCCGGCACTTCATGAGCGAGATCGTGGACGGCGCACGGCCCGAATGCACGTTTCTCGATGCTGCGCGCAGTCAATCGATCGTTGACGCGATCGTGCGCTCGCACCACGAGCGGAGTTGGATTGCGCTGGGACCCGAGAGTTTTCTCGCCTTCGCCGACGAATGACCCCAAGTGACACTGCAAACGCGATTAGGCTAGGCTAATCTCGTCGTCGCGTTTATCTGTGCCGTTTCGACACCCTTCTCAAACCGAGTTCGGGGTGAATCATGCACGACTCGCCTGAGCCGAACGACGCATTGCTCAACAAACTAACGCTTTCCAACCGTCGCAGCCTCGCAGAGGACGTCGTCGATTTGCTGCGCGCGGCGCTCGTTCGCGGCGCTTTTCCGCCCGGTCAGCATCTCAACGAAGCCGGATTAGCCGAGAAGCTCGGCGTCAGCCGCGGGCCGATTCGTGAGGCGTTCGCGGAACTGGAGCGTGAGGGCTTACTCAAGCTCGAACGCCATCGCGGTGCACGCGTGACGCGGCTGTCCGCTACCGACATCGAGGAAATCTACGAACTTCGCAGTTCGCTCGAGCGCCTCGCCATCGAACGTGCGACACAGCGCGCGACCCAGGACGACTTCGCAGCGCTCGCGGAGGTCGTCGCGGGGATGACGCATGCCGTGGATGGCAGCGACCTGCACGAGGTCGTGACCCTCGACGTTCGTTTCCACGACCTCATTTACGTCGCCGCTCACAATTCGCGGCTGTATCTGACGTGGTCGACCCTGCGGCCGCAGATCGAAACGTTTCTCCATTCGCGCTCGATCGATACCTCGGATTACCTCGCGAAGGTCGTTGGCGAACACACCGCTTTGCTCGACGCCGTGCGGGCACGCTCGAAAAGCGATGCCGTCCGGCTGATCGATTCGCACATTCGGACGTCCTACGAACGCCTGTCGCAGGTGTCGACCTAGTGGGCTGCTGCGTTGCTCATCGGTCACAACGCTACGGCGTTGCTCCCTCTTCGCGCCTTGCCGCGAACGAAGATCCGGTCCGCTTTGTGTCGCCCTATTCATGAACCGGAACACCAGATGCTCTGATTCGTCCTGGCGAGGAGCATAGCGGCGAAGTTTGCTTCGGCAGATGAGCCGCGCAGCGACGACGTCCAGGGCGGAATCAGTACAGCTGGGCAGAGCGCACCGCAACGGCGCGAACGACCGCAACCGGCAGAACGCTGTGGCGGATGATGCTTTCGGCGACGCTGCCGATGAACAGCCGCTGGAGACCGCGCCGCCCGTGCGTCCCGACGACGATGAGGTCCGCGTCGTTGTCGGCGGCGGCCTTGAGGATGGCGTCCGGCGCGTTGCCTTCCACGATGATGCTGATCACCGTGAGCCCGCGTTCCTTTGCCGCCCGCGTTTTCTCTTCGATGAGCGCGGATGCATGCCCGCGCAGATCGGCGAGCAGCGGACCAGGATTGTAGCCGTAACGGGCGGCCTTGTCGAAAAACTGACCCTGTTCGATCGCGTTGCAGCACAACACGCGGCTTTGGGTTGCCGCGGCGAGGTCGAGTGCGAAAGCGATCGCGGCATCGGACGGATCGGAATCGTCGACGGCAACAAGGATGCGCCCGAACTCGGGAACCGTCGGCAGCGCCGCGGGAGCGAAGCTCGCGTCACCCGTCTGATGCACGACGAACGTCGGAACAGTCGTCAAGTGCAGGACGCCTTCCGCGGTGCTGCCGAGGAACATCCGTTCCAGGCCACTCTTCCCGTGCGTCCCCATCACGATCGCGTCGACCCCGGCCTCCTTGGCGTAATCGGCGATCGCGACGGCGGGCCGGCCGTCGAGCAGCATCGTGGTCGTCGGCGCGCCGGCCGCCGAAGTGCGCGCCGCTGCTTCGGTCAACAACAGCCGCGCCGCCGTCTCGTAATGCTCGACGATATTGTCGAAGCCCATGAACGGCCCGTCGGGCGACTGCGCCGCGACGATCACGGCGTCGCGGTCGACGACCGTGCACAAGATCAGCTCGCTCTTATATTGACGACTCAGCTCGATCGCGAGCAGCAGGGCACCGTGGGACGTATCGGAGCCGTCAAGCGCGACGAGGACGCGCTGCAGTGGTGCGGCGGAGCCGGGTTTCGTCATCCGCCTACTTTGGAGAAGACAGGGTCCACATCATTTTTGCCGGACTCTCTTCAATGGACGGCTTTGATCGGCACGGTCAACCAGAACATGCCCTTCCAAGTCGGCCCGTTGGATCCGCCCGCGAGCGCGGAATTCGACCCGGTATTGGCCTCGAGGAAGATGTGCGCGTAACTGAAATGCGGCACATTGAACGCAAGGTTGATGGAGTTGCCGTTGCTGACGGTGCCGAGTCCGTCGTCGTTGAGGTCGTGGCGAAACCCAACGGTCGCGCTGTTGCGCAGGATATGCTCGAAGATCGCGACGCTCAGCCCTTTGCTCGAGGCCACACCCAGCGGATTTCCGTTGCCGTCGAAGCCCGGATTTCCGTCCCGTGCACTTTGATAAACCGCGAAGAGGCCGGGCCGGCCATAGCGTGACGGATCGAGCTGCACGTAACCGGCAATCGAATGATAGATGTCGGTCCCGGGGCCGCTGGTGAGCGGAATCGCTCCGTTGCTGCCAAAGGTGCCGAATTCGAGCGGGGAGTTCGGTTGCGCGTAGGCGAGTTTCCATTGAAACGTCTTGTCGCCGGGGTTGAAATCGGTGATCCCGTTGAGGTCGTCGCCCGAAAGATAGTAGCCCGCCTCGACGTCGAGCGCTTTGCGAATGTAGGCGAACCGCGTGCCCCAGCGGTTATCGTACGTTGCGCTCCAATCGTGGTCGCCCACGACCGTGCTCGAAGCGGTCGCGCCGTCGAGCTCGAAATCTTGGCTGTACGGCGAAGGCGCGGGGTTGAGGATCTTCCCGAAAAACAGATGTCCGTCGTTATGGAAGATGTGGTTGTAGGTTACCCAAAGCGTGTCCAGCGGACCGGAGTCGCCGCCCGATTCGATCCACTGCTGGGCGTGAAATGTCAGATCCGGCGCGATGTAACCGACGCCGTGGATGGCCAAGTTGCCGAACTCGTATTTCGGAACGTTGGGCTGCCCCGGCCCGAGCGGCACGTTGGTGCCTCCGGATGAGTCGTAATTCGTGCTGGCGTCGATCCAGACGGGCAGCGCACGCGCGAGCACCGTCCGGTCGAGCGATGCATAGCCCGTTCGCTGGATGTAGCGGCCGTTCGCGTTGAGCAGCGGGACCTGCGTGTGGCAGGCGCTGCACGGCAGCCCATAGGCCTGCGCGAACGTCGGCATCGCCACGGACTGCGTCGGCTTGGCGAACAGACCAGCGACGAGCAGCCCTGCAGCTGCGACCCCGAGCGCGCCGAGAACGTATTTCTGACGAGCCATCTAAGCCGTCGTCAACTCGGCAAGGAGTGCGTTCCACGAAAATCGGGCCCAAAACGAAAAGATCAAACCTCTCTCCTCCAAGGCAAGTGCGCGCAACGTACGTCATCCATAAGAACGCTTTACGAAGCTTTCTTCGCACGAACGCAACGCGCCTCGGGCCGAAATCGAGCGACGAGGGTCCCCGCGGGGTCAAGAGCCGGTCCGGCAGCGCAAAGCACTACACCGCCGTGCTTCGCGTAAAGCTTGCGTTTGAGCCGCGGGGGCGCTCTATGAGCTTGACCGGCACGCATGATAGAGTTGGGCTGTTTCTCGTGACGTGCCGCCGGCGGCGCGCAGCGTTCCCGCCGGGCGCAGAGCGTTCGCAGTCGAGTTGAGGGCGCCCCATGAAAAGAACGATCGAGCGCTGCGCCGACAGCACGGACTGCAACGAAACAACGGCCGTTTCGCGGACGACATCCGACGCCGCCGTTCGCCCGCGCGCCACCATTGTAATCGCCGAAGATGACCCCGCCACGCGCATGCTGCTGTGCCGCATCCTAACGCGCGCATCGTTCATCGTGCACGCCTTCGAGAACGGAGCGTTGGCCTGCGCGGCGGCGCGAGCGCAGCGTCCCGATGTCATCGTCTTGGATTGGATGATGCCCGTCATGGACGGTTGTCAGGCGGTTGAAGTACTCAAAAGCGACAGCGCGACGCGGGCTATTCCGATCGTCATGCTTTCAACGCACGCCCTCGACGAGGATCGCCTCTTCGCATTCGAGACCGGCGTGCAAGACTTCATAACGAAGCCGGTCGATGCGCGGGAGCTCGTCACTCGAATCGAGCATCACCTGCTGCGGCGCAGCGACATCTGCGCAGCCCAAACGCCTCCGTCGCAGCCAAACCGACCCCAGCCATTTGAACGTCGAGCACGAAACGGTCATACGCGCATAATGCCGGCCTAACGACGGCGTTGCAGAATGGGTGAGTGCCCGATGCTTGCGCTCCGCCGATCTGCAGCGACGATCCTTTGATTCGATCCGCGATCGAGACGACATTGCAGCGCTTTGGCGCCGGGGCGCGGCGAGTCGCAAGCGATGCCGGTATCCGGATCGTCGCGTTGCGCCGCAAAGACGGGTACCGCGATCGATCGCGCGCGCTGCGGCGTCTGGCAGCCGGCGTCGACGACTGGCCGATTCCGCCGGCCGGCTTGTTCGTCGTCGAAGAGCGAACGATGTATTTACGCTCGTTCAGCCCGATGACCGTCGCGCACGAATTCGCCCATGCGCTCGATTGTGCGTTGGGCGGCGGCGTCTATCTCAGCGGAGTCGATCCGCGCATTCGCCGTGCTTTCGAGCAAGCGACGGCGTTCGTCACGCCGTACGCTGCTTCGGGGCTCGACGAATATTTCGCCGAGGCGATGCGCGCGTGGGTCGAGGCGAACGATCCGCAATCGCTCTGGCCACGCGCCACTCGCGCGCGCTTGCGCGCGATCGATCCGGCGATGAGCGACCTGATCGCAACGCTCTTCGCCAACGAGCTTGCTTCCTGACGGCAGGCGAGCGCCGGCGATGCAAAGTTTGTGTTCGATCGCCGCATACCACGATCGCACGCCGATTCAGGCGCCGATATGATCGTTGGTTCCCCAATCCGCGGAGGCATCGATGGTCAGCTCACCCACACGCCGGTACTACGATCAACCGGGGCAGAGCGAGCGTTTCCGGCGCAGCGTCGTGATCCGGTTTGTCGCTGCCGTCGGCGTTGTCGCGGTCATGACGTTTGCCGCGTATCTGACGCTCGGAAGCGCGATCTCGGTGCAGCGCACGACGGCTACTGCGATCGAGTTGACCGAGGGGCAGCAGCTGCGCCTGCAGCGGATCGGGAGCCTGACCACACAGTACGGGCTCGGAGACGCCGGCGTGCAGCGCAGCCTGCGCCCGGCGATCGATTCCTTTGCGCGGGGGCAGCGGCAACTCGCAGCTCTCGATCCGAACGTCGCGCCGCTCGGCGCTGCGGCGACGGCATACGTTGCCCAGCTCAACAGAATGCTTGCGGCAGCGCCGCACGATCCGTCGGCCGCGGCGAACGCGGCATCCGCGGCCGCCGCCCAGCGTCCGCTGCTCGAAGCGCTCGCGCAGACGATTCGCGCCCGAAACGAGCGCGCTGACGAAACCTTCGCGCTGTTCGGCCACGCCGGTACGGCATACTTCACGCTGATCCTCGCGGGACTCGCAACGGCCGCGCTGGGCGTCTTCCAACCGATGCTGAACCGCATCGCCGCGCTGGCGCACGAAATCGGCGAGCTCACCCGGGTCGCCGCTACGGATCCGGTCACCGGCATGCTCAACAAACGCAGCTTCCAGGATCGCGGAACGATCGAGATGCACAAAGCCCGCCGCTATGGGCGCCCGCTGTCGCTGCTGGTGATCGGGGCCGACCAGTTGCCCGCGATCGAGGCGACCTACGGCCCCGACGGCGGCAAGGCCGTGCTCAAGGCGCTGACTTCGAGCTTTTGCGATGGAACACGCGTGTCCGATCTGATTGCTCGCGTCGACGACGAACAGTTTGCGATCCTGCTGCCCGAAACGAGCTCCGCGGGCGCGGAACTCCTCGCCGAGCGTTTGCGCCGGCGGATCGGTCAAATGACCGTCCAAATCGATGACAAGCCGGTCGCGTGCACGATCAGCGTCGGCGTCGCCGCCGCCGAAAAAGACGCGACTTTGCTCTGGCCGACATTCAAACGCGCCGACGAAGCGCTCTATGAAGCCAAGCAGCGCGGCTGCAATCGCGTTTTCGTCGCGGCATAGCCGACGACAGTTCATCACGAAAGTCCTTCACCAGCGACAAAAGTGAGAGCTACGTCTCATGCCGCTGGAAATCGGTCATTTCTCTGTAAATCGCGCCGGCGCCGACCGATATGGTACGTATGTCGACTGAAGAAACAAACCGTACCGATTCCGACCCGGCGCCAGTACGCCGGCGCGGCGACCGCCGCGTTGCGGACACAGCCGTCGCGGACGATCGGCGTAAAGGTGACCGGCGGGATACGCCGGGAATCGGCGCGCTGATCCGCACGCTGTTTCGCCGCGGGCCGGGAACCGACTCGTAACCGCGGTCCGGCGCCAGGGCCGTGCCGGTCGCCCGCGGCCGCACTGCTTTGGCGCGCCCTACGCCGAGTTCACCCGGCGCGACGCGGGCCGCGGTTCGCTCGAGATCGCCCAGACCAGCGCGATGAGCATGTAGTTGGTCACCAGCGAGCTGCCGCCGTACGAGATGAACGGCAGGGTGATCCCGGTGAGCGGAAACAAGCCTAGCACGCCGCCGATGATGATGAAAACTTGAAAGCCCAGCGTTACCGCCAGACCGGTGGCCAACAGCTTCGCGTACAGATCGGGTTGGCGCTGCGCGATGCGCAGCGTGCGCCGCACGATCGCCAAAAACGTCAAACACAAGACGATTGCGCCGATCGCGCCCCACTCTTCGCTCCAGGCTGCGTAGATGTAATCCGTCGCGACGCTGGGGATCGCGTCGGGCTGTCCCAGCCGGTAGCCCGTGCCGAACAAGCCCCCCGACGCGAGCGAGAACAGCGATTGCACGGTCTGATAGCCGGCGCCGAAGGGGTCGGCGAACGGGTGCTGCCAGACCGTGATCCGGGTGCGAACGTACGGATAGTGGGTTGCCGCGAGGTAGGCCGAAACGCCGAACACCGCTAGGCCGCCGGCGATGAGATCGATCCGGCGGGTCGCGACGTACAGCATCGCCGCGAACGTCGCGAGCAGCAGCGTCGCCATCCCCAAATCATGCTCGAACACCAAAATGGCCATCGAGGCGCCCCAGCCCATGAACAGCGGCCCCAAGTATTTGGCGTTGGCGCGCAGCGACCACGGGCGCGTCCGCGCGATCACGTCGGCCGTTTCGGCTAAGTACGAGGCCATGAACAGCACGACGAGCAGTTTCACGACTTCGACCGGCTCGAATTGGACCGGGCCCAGCCGGATCCAGAGCCGGGCTCCATTGACCTCCTGACCGAAGAGTGCAAGCGCGGCGAACAGGGCGATCGCCAACAGAATCCAGATGTACTTGTACGCGGCGAGCACGCGAAACCGGTTGAAGGCTGGCCCCACCGCGACGGCGAGCACGAGCGAAAAGCCCAGCCAGAGCGCCTGGCGCGCAGCGAGTTGGGGAGCCAGCCGGGCAATCTCGAGCAACCCCAGGGCCGAAAGCAGCACGGCTAACGCCGGCAGCGTATCGTCGCGGTCGACGTCGCCCGGTACGAGCATCACCCAAACCGTCGCGATCGCGGCCAGCCCGATCAGAAGCGGGGTCGGTCCCAGCGCACGCGGAGCCGCCAGCTGAAAGCACGCCGCGGCCAAGCCCAACGCGAGCAGCATCGGGACAGCCGCGCGCAGGCTATGGAGAAAAAACGGCGTGAAGAACCGCAATCGCGATGAGGGTAACCGCCAGCAGCGCGGCCAGCGCGACGATCGCCGTGCGGATGGTGGCCGGCCGGAAACACTCGTTGACCGGAGGTGTCCGTTCAGTCAGCGCGCGTCCGACGATGACGGTCCCGCCGTGCGGAGCGCCGCGCAGTTTGAGGATCTCGAGCAAGCGCGACGCGACGTCGCTGGAGCTGTGAGCGGCTTGCAGCGCGTAGAGCATCTCGTCGGGCGCCACGATCGTGTGCACGCCGCCGGTCGAGAGCACCAAGGCATCGGCGTGCATCAAGCGCACGTGCATCACGCTCGCTTCGAGCGTTGCCTGCGTTCCGAGCGTTCGCGTCAAGAGGTTGCCCGTGCGGGCTTCGGTCGGCACGTGGGTTCGCGCGTTGAGCCAATCTTCGCCGGCAAGGGCGTCGTCCTCGGTGAGCGCCGACAACGCGCCGTCGCGGCAAAGGTAGGCGCGAGCCTGTCCGACGTGTGCGATATACGCATGATCGTCGATCATCAGCGCCGCGGTGAGCGACGCGCCGCCCGCGACGAAGTCGTCGGTGCTGCCGGTCTGCGCAAAGACCCGCGCGTTTGCGGCGGAGAACGCCGCCATGAGGTGCGACCGCGGATCGCGGGTATCGGAGCGGACTTTGCGTTTGAGCGCATCGCGCACCGTGTGCACGGTAACGGTGGCAACCGGCGTGCCGCGGACGTTGCCGAACCCGTCGGCTACGGCGAGCAGAACGACACCCGGCGCGATAACCTCGGCGACGTGCGCTTCCGCGCCGCTCCGCTGCCAGAGACCGGGCTGCGACCCGACCGCTATCTCCATGCCCCGACACCTCGAAAGATTATCGCCGCTGTACCGATTTCGACTTCCTCGTCGACCCGGAGACACCGGCTGCCGGCTACCTTCGCGCCGTCGACCCGGGTCCCGTTTCGGCTGTCCAAATCTTCCACGTACACTCCATCATCGCGCATTTCAATCCGGGCGTGCAAGCGGCTGACCTGGGGATCGTCGATTCGCAGATCCGCGTTGGGTGCCCGCCCGACGAGGACGCGGCGTCCGAATCGATACGTCTTGATCGTTCCCGCCCAGCTCACCGTCAATTCGATTCCGGTCGAGATTTCGACGTCGAGCGCCGGCGCGGGCGGCTTGCCGCGGCGATCGCGCACGAGCCCGATGAACGCCGCGATGCCCAGGCTCAGTCCTAACGTCGCCAGCCGCGGGTCAGCCATCGGCAAGGACCCGCAGGTGCGTGTCGCCGATGGTAACGACAGCACCGGGAGTGAGCGATGCACGCGTTACCGGGCGGCCGTCGACGAACGTGCCGTTCGACGAACCAAGGTCTTCGATCGCCAGCGTTCCGCCGGCGACGCCGATGCGCGCATGATAGCGCGAAGCGCGTTGGTCCCGCACCGTGACATCGTTGTCGGACGCCCGGCCGATCCGCAGTCCCTCGCGCAGCGTGATGCGCGATCCATCGTGCCGCTCGAGCGCCAGCCGGGGCCGTTCGTCCGCCACCGTTTCGATCGTCACCGATCCGGCGACGACGCGCGCGTCTTCGTGCAGCAGCGCGCGCGGCTGGTCCGCGCGATGGCCCGTTGGAAGCGCTTCACGCAGCAGCGCGCTCCAGCGCGCCTCGAGCAGTTCGCGGTCGGCCGCGAAGCGGGCGTAGTCCGTCGGATGGACGCGCACGAGATACAGATCACCCGGGGCGGCCTGCATGAGCGCGGCGAGCTTCCGTCCGACTTGGGCGGGATCGAGATCGCTGGGAAACACGCGCGCGAACGTTTCTTCGACGAAACGCGAACAGGCATGCTCGATCCGAGCGATCGGATTCATCCGCGGCGCGTCAAGCGCGCGATATAAAAGCCGTCGCGCCCGGCGATGCCGGGCGCGACGCGGACCTCCCCCGCCGGGGTGAAGAACGGTGCGTAACGATCCGGGATCGGCGCGCGCGCAAAGTCCGAACGCGCGAGCAGAAAGGCGTCGATGATCGCTTCGCACTCGCGGGCATCGGTGGTGCAAACCGCGTACACCAGCGCTCCGCCCGGTTTGAGCCGCTCGGCCGAAGCGTGCAAGATCGCGCTTTGCGCGGGCGCCAGCCGCGCGGGATCACCCGGATCTTTGCGCCAGCGTGCCTCGGGCTGCCGTCCGATGATCCCTAAGCCCGAACACGGCGCGTCGACCAACACCCGGTCGCAATCGGCCTCGCCCTCGAGCAGCGCAGCGTCGCCGGCGATCACCAGCGTCGAGGCCGACGCGCCTGCCGCGATGAGCCGCTCGCGCGCCCGCGCGACGCGCCGTTCGTCGAGGTCGATCGCCTCCAGTTGCACATCGGTGCCGACGCGCTCGACGATTTGGACGGTTTTGTTGCCGCGTCCGCTGCAGGCTTCGTAGATACGGTCGCCGGGCTGGGGATCGAGAATATCGACCGGGAAACAGGCGGCTTCGGCATGGGGCTCCCAGCGCCCGTCGGCGAGTTTTTCGAGCACCGTGGACGGCGAATGGCCCGCGATCACGACCGCGTCGCAGGCGAAGGCCGACGGGCCGGCAGCGATGCCGGCCTCGGCAAGCAGCGCCAGAACGGCGTCGCGCGTCGTGCGCAGCAGGTTCACGCTCAACCCGATGGCGGCCGGTGCGTTGACCCCGGCCAAAATCGCGGTCAACTCCGCCGGGCCGAAGCGGGCGCGCCAGTGGCTGACGATCCAGGTCGGCAACGAAGCCCGAATCGCGAGCGCGTCATCGTCATCGCCGGGCGCCTCGCGCACGGGCGCTTCAGCAACCCGGCGCAGCACGGCGTTGACCAATCCGGCGGTGCCCTTGTGGCCGTAACGCCGGGCGAGGCCGACACTTTCCGAGACGGCGGCATAGGTCTCGACGCTGTTCATGCAGCGCAGCTGATACACACCCAGCCGTAGGATCTCGGCGATCGGGCGGGGGATGGTGTTCGCGCGCGCGCCCAAAAAGGGCGCGAGCTGGTAGTCCAGCCAACGCCGCATCTTGATCGTCCCGTAGGCCAGCTCGGTGGCGAATCCGCGGTCCCGATTCTCGAACGCAGCCGCCCGGGCGCGATAATCGAGCGCCTCGCGCGCGCCGCGCAAATGCTCGCCGAACACGTCACGCACGACCTGCAGTGCCACCTCGCGCGAATCGACCGGGCGTTTGGAGGCGGTGACGCTCATACGGCCGCGCCGCGGGCCCGGGCATACGCCGCGCCGCTCATCGGGCCACGATTCGGCGGCGTGACGCGCAGCAACACGACCCCGCGCCCGTCGCCGGCGCGTTCCACGAACCCGGCGTCGGCGGTCACGCCCGCTTCGCCGTCGACCGCCGGCCGGACGGCCAAGATCTTGACGATTTCGCCGCCCACGCGAGCGCGAGCGGCCGGGGCCGGGGCGAACGCCCGAATCGTGTCGACGATGCGTGCGGCCGGCTCCGACCAATCGACCATCAGATCGTCTCTGCCGATGGGATGAGTGAGCGTCGCCGCGATCTCGTCGGCCGGCACGCCGAGCTGCGCTTGCGGGGTTCGTTCGAGCGTCCCGGCCGCGAGCCGGTCGATCGCCGCGATCAGCAGCTCCGCACCGCGCGCGGCTAACCGGTCGTGGAGTTCGCCGTAGGTTTCGCCCGGGTCGAGCGGCGTACGCTCCTGAACCAGGATGTCGCCCGTGTCCATACCAGCGTCCATCGCGATGATCGTCACTCCGGTTTCGCGCCGGCCGTCGCGGATCGCCGACTGGAGCGGCGTCGCGCCGCGGTACAGCGGCAGCAAGCTCGGGTGCACGTTGAACGCGATCCCTGCGACGGGCAGCGCGAGCAAGGCGGCCGGCAAAATTCGGCCGTAGGAAGCGACGGCGAAGATATCGGCGCGCAGCGCCGTCAGCTCGGGAACGAGATCCCGCAGCCGGAGCGGAGTGTGCACCGGCAGTCCGCATGCGAGCGCGGCCGCCTTGACCGGCGTCGCAGCAAGACGATGACCGCGCCCGGCAGGCCGGTCGGGCTGGGTTACCACGGCGACGATCTCGGTTCGCGCAGCTAACCGCTGCAGGCTCGGAACGGCGAACTCGCTCGTTCCGAACAATACGCTTTTCAGCGCGCGAGCGCAGCTTCGGCGTTGATGCGTTCGGTCGACTCGATCTCGGCGCTGGCTTTCGCGGCTTCGGCCTTCTCTTCTTCGGTTGCGGCCGGCCGGACGTTCTTCGCCTTGTCGACGTAAATGATGCCGTCGAGGTGGTCCATCTCGTGCTGCAGCACGCGCGCAAACCAAGCGTGGGCGTCGAGGGTGATTTTCTTGCCGTGGCGGTCGAGGCCGGTGCACACGACGTGCTCGAACCGGGTGACTTCCCCAACGAACCCTGGCACCGATAGGCAGCCCTCGAGCGCATCGACTTCGCCTTCGGTGAGGGTGAACTTCGGGTTGATGACGACGAGCGGTCCGTTGTTCTCCTCGTCCCGGTCCTGCAGATCGACGGTGAACAAGCGTTTGGAGATACCGACCTGCGGGGCCGCCAACCCGATGCCCGGCGCGGCATATTGCGTCTCAAACATGTCGTCGATGAGCTGTTGGAACAGCGGATCGGCGATCTCGGTGGGGTCGACACGTTTGGCGACCTTGCGGAGCGTGGGGTGGTTGTCCGTCAGGATCGTGCGCAAATAGGCCATAGCTCTTCCTATTTTACCCCCTGGCCGCAAGCGCCGGTCGCCGCCGGACGCCAACGCTCGTCGGACACATGCCGCCGCCCTGCGGCCGGGCGCTCCCTCTGCCCTGATCAGCCCATTTTTGCCGCTTCTCCGGGCAGCGTCAGGCACCCAGGCGTCGCTCGCGCTCGGTTGCTCTCAAGTATCACCTCAGCGACGAAAAATCGGGAATGAGACCGCGAAAGCATTGGTGATGGGAGTTGCGCGCCAATAAACCGTACAATTTCACTCATCGCTTCTTCAGATGGTACAGAAGCGGTCGACGCCAAGGTTGCCACTAAAACGAATTGGCCCTTAAGTTTTTTTTTGCGATCCGGAGTCGGGCAGTTTCCTTGCTTTGTAACTGCCCTATTTTAGTCACCAAACCTTTATGCCGAGCGGCAATTGCGGCTAACGAACGATCGGGTTTTGTTGCCTTCTAAAACGAGCAGCGTAATGCGGCCGTTCGTGCTCAATTCGGTCGCGAGCGGATCGACTTAACGTTGCGCATGAGCACGATGCGGCAGGCGGTCGCAGACATCGTGAGGACTTGCCGCTTTACGAACATACAGGAGGTCAAAGAAGACACCCTGAAACGACGCGTCGCTTCACCAAACTAATTATGCTTATCGGAGTGGATCGGATGAACTTCATTCAATTCATTTGCAACGGTAACTTTGCAATTCGCGTTTGTCTCGCATCGTTCGCGGCAGTGCTAACCCTGGTTGGAACGCGAACTCCCGCGGAAGCCGTCGGCTCCGAGGCTGCCGTAGCCGAGATGCGCCCGGCCGTCGTCTTCATTCTGTTGCCGCTCGCGCAAGAGACCGGCTCTGGGGTGGTAGTTCGCACCGACACGACGGGCAGCTACATCGTGACCGCCGCGCATGTCGTGAAGGCGGGCGGCGACATCGACGTCTATTTTCAAGGCGACAAAACCCGTGGGGTGAAAGCTCAGGTCGTTCGCATCGACCCCGTTTACGATCTGGCGGTCATTCATACGTCCCAGTCGGCCGCGCAACAAGTCTCGCTGGCCTCCGATGTCCTCAGCGGCGATCGAATAGAGATGCTCGGCTATCCCACCGAAACGACGTATGCCCACTTGAAAGGACCCGAGGCGCTCGAGCCGGAGGCGCGCTTAGGTTCCGTAACCTCGGTTCGTTCGCATGCGTCGCTGATATCGACGAGCGCGCCGACCGAACCCGGCGACAGCGGCTCACCGATCTTCGAGCAGGACGGGGCGAAAATCGTCGGGATCGTCACCGGACATTTCGGGCATTCCAGCGACATCGGCTTTCAAGGCGCCGCCGTCGGAGCGCTGCGACGTTTCCTGACCGCGGCAAACATTTCGTTTTATGGAGCCGAGGGTCTCGAAGCACCGAAAACGCGCGATACCAATCTTGCCGGAGTGCCGGGAATCAATTTGCTCCAAGAAGCGCGCGGTGCTCACAAACTCCTGGCTGATGTCGAGTACGACGTCAAATGGGGCGTTGCCGGCGCGGCGACGACGCCCGCTTACGTCAACGCCAACGCGACCAGCGCGAATGCAAGTCAAAGCGCGAACACGAGCACGAACGCTCAGCCGGGTGCCGTCGTGAAAAACGCCACGTCACCCGCGACGCAAGACGACTCGTTGATCTTCGCGACGACCTTGAGCAAAGCGATCGCGTCGTCGCTAGGACCGCAGTTCGATTCGTCGATAGCCGAAGCACTACAGCCGCAACAGCCGGACACGCGCGCGCAACAGCAACGCGGGCTGTCGCCGGCGGAGATCGGCAAAATGGCGGCGGGCGGAGGCTATGTTGGCGGCATCCAGGAGATCTTGTCGCTTCACGCGGCCAAAAAGGCCATGGGCCTGCTCAATCAATTTGACGTCTCGACCCAGATCAACGTCATCGACCAATACGGCGACGTGATCTTCAGTGCGACGGCGTCAAAGTCCGAACAGCAGCCAATCGCTTTGCTTCAGGAACAAGTCGATCAGTTGTGGGACAAAGTAACCCAGGATGCCATCGCCCAAGTCGGCGCCCAGGTAGCGGCAACCGGGGCCGACGGCGGCAAGAACTTCGGCCGGTTCGGCATCCCGCTCGCTACGGGAGCAAAGAGCCCGTTCTTCGCGATCGCACCGGACCGTAAGGGAGCGCGCGTCACGGCGATTTACCCCTACGGCACCGCCGCCCGTTCGACCTTACAGCTCAAGGATGTGATCGTCGCCCTCGACGGCCAGGACTTGTCGAAGATGTCGCCCGAGCAGCTGACCGACCTGTTCAATCACCACGCCGGATCCGTCTACCGTTGCACCGTGCTCGAGCCCGATGGACAAGCCGTGGTCGTCGGCTTCGAGGCTCAGGACGTTCGCTGGTACATGAAAAACCCGGTCCCGCCTTCGGCGACCGTGACGACAGCCGCGCGGCACTGACGAGCAAACGCGGTGCGAAGCTTTGTCGAACGAACGCAATGCTAAAACATTGACGAGCGAGAGCAGAAGGCGGTGCGCCGCATTGACGAGCGAGCGTGCAACTTGAAGAACGAAAGCGCAGCTTTGCAAAGCGAAGGCGCCGGGGCGACCAGCGAGAGCGGCGCCGCATTGACGAGCGACGGCATCGCCGGATTAACGAGCGAGAGCATCGCCGAATTGAAGAGCGAAAGCATGGCCGGGTTGACCAGTGACGGCATCGCTGGATTGACCAGTCGTAGCCGCGTCCCATCTACTCCCGTGGGTAGCGCGGCATCGACGAGCGAGAGCAGTATCGCACCGACACAAGGCGGTATTCTCCAATACATCGGCCTCGCTCGCGATATCGGGATCAGTACCGCGATTTACGTCTATTTCCTTGGTTTGGTCTACCTTTACTTCTACTTTGACAAATTTGGCCTCGGGGTCCTCGATTCCGAAACCGACGTGCATCTCGTCTGTGTTTTCGCCTGGGAGGTAATCCAACGGGAACCATTCCTCACGATCCTCTTAGCAGCTGTAGGCGTGGTTCTCGGCTTCTGCTGCAACTATGTAATTGGAACGCTTGCAGACCCGGAGTCGGCCGCCACGCGCATCGAGGCTGCGATGCAAAAGATCGGCACGCCCATGGCCGATGCTCGTCTCTTGCGTCGCACGCTTCGAGCGCTCAGGTCCCTTCTGCCGGTAGCTTCGGTCCTCGTATTGATCATGATTTTCCCGGTCCTCTTTCTCTGGTCGTCCAACGTTGCGACGAGGGATGCAAACGATCAATTTGCCGATGCTCACCACGGGATTCGAAAGTCTTTTGAACTGATTAAAAAGCCACCGGATAATGAGGCCGAGCCCTCTGAGCCGCACGCCCCAAGCATGTCGGATCTGAACAAGATTGCGAAAGCCGATAGCGACGCGTCGAAGAGGATCGCTGTGCAATGTGCGCTCGGTGAGAACGCCTATGATAGGGTCGAGCCATCGACGTTTGCGCAGCTGCTGGAAAAAATTAACGACGCGAGCTCCTGCGGCCGGGTCGTGCAGGTAGCGGAGACTGCAAGCAGCATCGTGTTTCTCGTTTCGACGCCGGATCCGGACATCGATAACGCATCGAAGCGCGATCCGAAAGACCGCGTGTACATCATCGCTAAGTCACTCATTGCTGCGGAGGAGCTATGGTCAAGGTGAGATTTCGGATCCCGGCGGCGATCGGTCTGTTCGCGCTCGTTTTCGGGATGGCGTACGCCGACGAGAACCACGTCGTGAAGCTCGTCGTCGACGGCAAACCACGCATGTACGGAACGCTGGACGGCGACGCTTTCACGGCCTGCAACGGAATCAAGATGAATAAGCCCGCCGGTGCCACCTTCGTCCCCGTAGCCGGCGGATGCCCTAGTGAGAGCAGCGACTTCGTTCCACACTCGGGCCATTTTCCGAAAGCAAAACCGAGTCCGAAGCCCAAGCACACCCGTTAAACGTTGCCCGCAAACGAGCCGCGGCCGCTCGGACCCCAAGCATCCTTGTCCGCGCTGGGCGACCATTCGGCCGATCGGGTGACGAAGCGTTTATAGAATGAAATTCGACAGATCGGTGTTCCCGGCGATCGCCTCGAGTTTGCCGCGCACGTAGGCGGCGTCGATCGCGACCGCGCCGGTCGTCTCAGGCGCATCAAAGGCGATATCCTCGAGCAGCTTTTCGAGCACCGTATGCAGCCGCCGGGCGCCGATGTTCTCGGTTTGGTCGTTGACCTGCATGGCGATGCGCGCGATCTCGGCGATCGCGTCGGAGCTGAAGTCGAGCTGCACGTTTTCGGTTCCGAGCAACGCCTTGTACTGCAGGATCAGCGCGTTCTTGGGCTGGGTGAGGATGGTCTCGAAGTCCGCGGCGGTCAGCGATTCGAGCTCGACCCGGATCGGGAACCGGCCCTGCAGTTCGGGGATGAGGTCCGACGGTTTGCTCATGTGAAACGCACCGGCCGCGATGAACAGGATGTGATCGGTCTTGAGCTGGCCGTGCTTGGTGTTGACCGTCGAGCCTTCGACGATCGGCAAGATGTCGCGCTGCACGCCTTCGCGTGACACGTCGGGCCCGCGACTGCCGCCCGAGCCCGCAACCTTGTCGATCT
Organism: Candidatus Velthaea sp.; assembly: GCA_050012475.1. Taxonomy (GTDB): domain Bacteria; phylum Vulcanimicrobiota; class Vulcanimicrobiia; order Vulcanimicrobiales; family Vulcanimicrobiaceae; genus Velthaea. Next base: position 41,697 of record JBEKHC010000017.1, on the reverse strand, counting down.
CGTCGATGAAGATGATGCCGTTTTCGCTCGCCCGCCGCAGCGCTTCGCGTTTGACGGCGTCCATGTCGATGAGCTTGCCCTCTTCTTCGGCCGCGAAGATGCGTCGGGCCTCGGCGATCGTAACGCGCTTCTTCGCCCGCTTTTTGGGCATCAAACCGCCCAACATCTCGCCGATGTCGCCGCCGCCCTGGTTCATCATGTCGCCGCCGATCATGCCGATCGGGAGCGACTGCGCTTCCTCGACTTCGATCTCGACCAGCCGCACATCATAGAAACCGCGCAACACGTCGGCCCGCGCCGAGTCGCGGATGCGCGCGGCTTCGTCGGGCGGCGCGGTCTGCGTCGTGACCGGCGGACTTTGCGCGGCGTTCTGACCGCCGAAATTGTTACCGAAGATCGAACCGAACGTCGCCGCGAACGGGTTGGGGGCGGACGGCGTGGGCGGTCGCGTTTCCGGGTGCAGCAAGTCGATGACCCGTTCGACCGCCGCCCGGTCGGCAGCTTCCACCACGTCGGCGCGCCGTTCGTCGCGCACCATGCGGATCGCGGCTTCGGCCAGATCGCGCACCATCGACTCCACGTCGCGTCCGACGTACCCGACTTCGGTGTACTTGGTGGCCTCGACTTTTATGAACGGCGCGCCGGCGAGATTCGCGAGGCGCCGTGCGATCTCGGTCTTGCCCACGCCCGTCGGTCCGATCATCAGGATGTTCTTGGGAATGATGTCGACCCGCATCTCCTCGGGCAGCTTTTCGCGCCGGTAGCGGTTGCGCAGCGCGATCGCGACCGCGCGCTTGGCCTTGCCCTGACCGACGATGTAGCGGTCGAGTTCGGTAACGATCTCGCGGGGCGTAAGCTCGTGGGCAGACGTTAGAGCAGTCATGATGCGACCTCGACGATGATGTCGTCGTTGGTGTAGATATCGATCTTGGAAGCGATGCCGAGCGCTTCGCGGGCGATCGCCGCGGCGTCGAGATTCGAGTGGTGCAGCAGCGCCGTCGCTGCGGCTTGGGCGTACGGGCCGCCGCTGCCGATCGCGGCGATCCCCTCATCGGGTTCGATCACGTCGCCGTTGCCGCTCACGACCATGAGATGCTCGGCGTTGCCCACGATCAGCAGCGCCTCGAGCCGGCGCAGCGCGCGGTCCTGACGCCAATCCTTGGCGAGTTCGACGGCACCCCGCAGGATGTTGCCTTTGTACTCACCGAGCTTGGCCTCGAATTTCTCGAGCAGCGTGATGCCGTCGGCGGCTGAGCCGGCGAAGCCGCACAGCACCGAACCGCCGGCGATGCGGCGCACTTTGCGTGCGCTGTGCTTCATGACGAACTTGTCGAACGTGACTTGCCCGTCACCCGCCATCGCGAGTTTGCCGTCCCGGCGGACGGCGCAGATCGTGGTCGAGCGAATCTTGGTTTTAATGATGAGCCCCGGTGCGAGACGACATGCGGGCAAGCTACCCGTGCGAGATTGCCGAAGTTTCGCCGGAACGCCGCGCTTCGCCGCTCCGCCCGAGCGCCGCGGCAAAGCGCTCGATCCGCTCGAGTGCGCGCTCGGCCAGCTGCCGCCGTTTCTCGCGTTTGTCGAGTTTCTTGCCGCCGCCGGGGAGCGGCGTGAAGTACGACCAGGTGACGTTGGCGGGCTGAAAGTCGGCGGTGACGACATTGGCGAGATGCGCGAGCACCGCACCCAGGGCCGTATCTTCGGGAACCGCGACGGGCGGCAGCCCGGCCAGTTCACGAGCCGCGGCGTTCCCCGCGATCAATCCGCAGGCGGCGGCCTCGACGTACCCCTCGGCGCCGGTGATCTGACCGGCAAAGAACACGCGCGGATTCGCGCGCAGGCGCAAGTCGCGATCGAGCAGCCGCGGCGAGTCGATGAACGTATTGCGGTGCATCACGCCCAGGCGCAGCCACTCGGCGGCGGCTAACCCGGGCAGCTTGCCGAAGGCTTCGCGCTGCGCGGGCCACGTCAGGCGCGTTTGAAAGCCCACGAGATTGAGCGCGCTGCCCGAGGCATTCTCGTTGCGCAGCTGGACGACGGCGTGGGGCGTGCGGCCGGTGCGCGGATCGCGCAAGCCCACCGGCTTGAGCGGACCGAAACGCAAGGTGTCCTGGCCGCGCACGGCCAGCTCTTCGATCGGCAAGCAGCCCTCGAAATAGGGCACCTTGCCGGTCGCTGCGTTTTTCTCGAAATCTTTGGGATCGTGCTTGGGCAACGTCCGTAAGTCGTCCACGAACTGCCGGTAGACCGGTTCGTCGAGCGGAATGTTGAGGTAATCGTCACCGGCACCTTTATCGTAACGCGACTTACGGTACATCACCGATTCGTCGAGCGAGTCGCGCGCGACGATCGGCGCTGCGGCGTCGAAGTAGTGCAGTCGGCTCGGGCCGACGAGCGCGTCGATCGCTTGGGCCAAGGCGTCGGACGGCAACGGACCGCAGGCGATGATCACCGTTCCCGCGGCGGGCAGCGCAACGATCTCGTCCCGGTGGATCGTCACGTTGGGGTGAGCGGCCAAACGGGCTTCGACGAGCGCGCCGAAACGCGCGCGATCGACGGCCAGCGCGCCGCCGGCCGGCACGGCGCACGCCCGCGCCGAGCCGATGATGAGCGAATCGCAGCGTGCCAATTCTTCCTTGAGCAAGCCGACGGCGTTCTCGAGCGCAGCGCCGCGCAGCGAGTTCGAGCACACCAATTCGGCCAGCATCCCCGTCTCGTGCGCCGGGCCGCACTTGTGCGGACGCATCTCGAACAGATCGACGGCGACGCCGGTCTGCGCCGCCTGCCACGCCGCTTCGCAGCCGGCTAAACCGCCGCCGACAACCGTCAGCACCGTCGGCCGATCAAACGTCGAAGCAACCGCAAAACCCGGCGGCTCGGCGCGGAGCGGCGAACGCGATGGATTCGTCGAGCATCCAAACCATGCAGCGAGCGCGAGGCCGGATCCGAGACGAATCCACCACTATACACCGACCGGTTCGAGATCCTCGTCTTCCGCGTTCGCGTTCGCCAGGCCCAGCGCCGTGAGATCATGCGTCTTATCGGTATGGCACTCCAGCGTCACGACACCGCCGCGCTTGGTCTTGGAGGTGACGTATCCGCCGCAGACCGGGCAGCGTTCGGGAATGACGCGGTCCCACGAAACGAAATCGCAGTTGGGGTAATTCGCGCAGCCGTAGAACGTGCGGCCTTTACGCGATTTTCGCTCGACGACCATCCCGCCGTCCTTGGGACAGATCGCTCCGGTATCCTTGAGGATCGGCCGGGTCGTTTTGCACTCCGGATACCCCGTGCACGAGATGAACTTCCCGAAGCGCCCGGTCTTGATCACCATCGGGCGCTCGCAATTCGGGCAGATATCGTCGGTCGGTTCGTCGCGCTGCTCGAACTTGGGCAGCTTCTCCTCGGCCAGCGCAAGCTCGGCGGCAAACGGTCCGTAGAAGTCCGCCAGTACGGCTACCCAGTCGGCGCCGTCCTCGGCAACGCGATCGAGCTTCTCCTCCATGAGCGCGGTGAATGCGAGATCGACGATGTCTTTGAAATGCTCGGCCAGCAAGTCGTTGACCGCGAAACCGATGTCCGTCGGATGGAAGCGGCGGTCGATCTGCTCGACGTAGCCGCGGGCTTGAATCGTTTCGACGATCGCCGAATACGTCGACGGGCGGCCGATGCGATTCTCTTCGAGCGCCTTGACCAGCGACGCTTCGGAATACCGCGGCGGCGGTTCGGTGAAGTGCTGTTTGGGTTCGATCGCTTTGGTCTCGAGCTTTTCGTCCTGCGTCAGCTTGGGCAGAACCGGCCGCGCCTTGGGCGCCTTTCCGTTCGCGACCGGCGCCAGCGGGGCGATGTCGTCTTGGCCTTCTTCGTACACGGCGGTGAAGCCGGCAAACTTGAGCACACTGCCGCTGGCGCGAAAGGTGTAGCGCCCGGCTTCCGCGGACCCGTCGGCGGACACCACGCGCAGGTCGACCGTCGTTTGATCGTAGATCGCCGCCGCCATCTGCGACGCCACGAAGCGCTCCCAGATGAGCTTGTACAGCCGCAGTTCGTCGCGTTTGAGGATCGCCGTGAGCGTATCCGGGTGCCGGTGAACGAACGTGGGCCGGATCGCTTCGTGGGCGTCCTGCGCACCCTCGCGCAATTTGTGGACGCGCGAACCACCGTAAAATTCCGCGCCGAACGCGCCGTCGATGTACTCGCGAGCCGCATCTTTGGCCGAATCCGAGATGCGCGTCGAGTCGGTCCGCATGTAGGTGATGAGACCTTGCGTGCCGTCGCTGCCCCCGAGATCGACGCCTTCGTACAACGCCTGGGCCAGCTGCATGGTTTTGCGGACGCGGAACTTGAGCTTGCGCGACGCTTCTTGCTGGAGGGTCGAGGTGGTGAACGGTGCGGCGGGATTACGGCGCTGCTCGCGCTCCTTGATCGACGCAACCTCGAACGATCCGGCGGTCACGGCGGCGACGATATCGAGCGCTTGGGCCTCGTTCGTCACCTCGGCTTTGCGGCCGTCGATCGTATTGAGCTCGGCCGGAAAGACGATCGGGCTGCCATGCGAAGCGAGTTGCGCGGTGATCGACCAATATTCGCGCGGAATGAACGCCGCGATCTCACGTTCGCGATCCACGATCAGGCGGACGGCTACCGACTGAACGCGGCCGGCAGACAAGCCGCCGCGCACCTTGGCCCACAGCAGCGGCGAGATCTTATAGCCGACGAGCCGGTCGAGGATGCGCCGCGCCTGCTGCGCGTTGACGCGCGGCATGTCGATCTCGTGCGGATCTTTGATTGCGGCGAGCGCCGCGTCTTTGGTGATCTCGTGCAGTTCGATCCGCTTGGGGTGGTCGAGCTTGAGGATCTCGGCCAGATGCCACGCAATCGCTTCGCCCTCGCGGTCGGGGTCGGTCGCGAGATAGACGTCGCTCGCGTTCTTCGCCGCCGCCTTGAGCTCTTTGATGATGTCGCCCTTCCCTTTGATAGTAAGGTACTTGGGCGTAAAGGAGCCGTCTTCCACGTTGACGCCCAGCGTCGACTTCGGCAGGTCGCGGACGTGGCCGACCGACGCCTTCACCACGAAGCGCGCGGGTAAGAATTTCTTGATGGTTCTGGCTTTCGTCGGCGACTCGACGATGATAAGCGGCTTCGCCACGGCTCCCCCTGTGCTGGTAAACGCCTTCAGTATACTCTCGGACGTCAAGCCCCCGATAACGCTTCGGCCGTCCGGCACCCGGGTTCAGGCCGCGCTTTGGCCGCTTTTCGACCCCCGAATCGGGCCTCAGATCGGACGTCGAACGCCGGTGCCTGAGTAGGTTTGTCCGCCCGTCGGCAGCGCTGCAGCAGCGATGCGCGCGCGGCGTTTCGCGGACGCATTGCGTTGCGCGCGGGTGTGTTGCTCGCGCATTTTTCGCGCGTGTCTTAACGTACGACCGCTGCACTGTGTTGCATTATTTTTGAATTCCTTGTAGGATGCGACTAAATGCGTCGGCAGTTGAGTCGATGCATCCGCAATTCGAATGATCGTCCCGTTGTGGACGTGGAGGACGAATGGACTCGGATACCGTGACTGACAGCGAACTGACGCCCGAGGCTCCGCCCGCGGCACCAGGTCGAAAGAAAGCAACGCGCCGCAAAACGGGCGCACGAAAAGCCGCCGCCGGAACGCGCAAGAAAGCCACCGGAACGCGGAAGAAAGCCGCGGCGGGCGGGCGCAAAAAGGCCGCCGGCGGACGCAAGAAAGCAGCGCCGGCTCGCAAGAAAGCGACGGGCGGACGCAAGAAGGCGACGGCAGGCCGGAAGAAAGCCACCGCAACGCGCAAGAAAGCCACCGGAACGCGGAAGAAAGCGGCGACCGGACGCAAGAAGGCAGCCACCGGCGGACGTAAGAAAGCTGTCGGCGGACGCAAGAAAGCCGCCGTCGGCGGACGCAAAAAAGCGACCGCCGGACGCAAGAAAGCCGCCGGCGGGCGTAAGAAAAGCGCCGGCCGTAAGAAAGCATCGTAGCCCCCGAACTGCATAACGAAAGAGCGATCACCGCGAGGTGATCGCTCTTCCGTTTCGCCCCCCGTTTCGACAGTCCGAACACGGGCGCGGCGTCAGCCGATGACAGCCGGGCCCGTACTCAACTCGGGTGCCTTGCCCTGGTTTTCTTCGACCCAATGACACGCGGCGCGATGCCCGGGCTCGTACTCGTTGAACGCCGGGATTTCGATCTTGCAGCGCTCGAAAGCAATCGGACAACGGGTATGAAAGCGGCAGCCGGACGGCGGATTGACCGGCGACGGGATGTCACCGGTCAGGATGATGCGCTTGCGGCGCGCTTCGACGCCGGGGTCGGGGATGGGGATCGCCGATAACAGTGCCTGTGTGTAGGGGTGCAACGGATTATCGTACAGCCGGTTGCGATCCGCGATCTCGACGATTTTGCCCACGTACATGACCGCGACGCGGTTGGAGATATGGCGGACGACCGACAGATCGTGGGCGATGAATAAGTATGTTAATCCAAGCTCTTTCTGCAGGTCCTGAAGCAGATTGATGACCTGCGCTTGGATCGAAACATCGAGCGCCGAGACCGGTTCGTCGGCGACGATGAACTTCGGATCGACCGCCAACGCGCGAGCGATGCCGATGCGCTGGCGCTGTCCGCCCGAGAATTCGTGCGGATAGCGGTTCGCGTGATACGGCTGCAAACCGACCATCGCCAATAACTCTTGGGTCCGTTTTTCCGCCGCTTTCCCGCGCGCGATGCCGTGGATCGCCAGCGGCTCCCGGATGATGTCGCCGACGGTCATGCGCGGATTGAGCGACGCGTACGGGTCCTGGAAAATGATCTGCATCTCTTTGCGCAGCGAGCGCAAATCGCGGCGGGGCAGCTTGAGGATGTCGCGTCCCTCGAAATCTACTTGCCCCCGCGTGGCCGGAGCCAGCCGCAAGATCACTCGGCCGGCCGTGGTTTTTCCCGATCCCGACTCGCCGACCAAGCCCAGCGTTTCGCCCCGCCGAATCTCGAAGTCGACGCCGTCGACCGCCCTGACGTCGCCCACGTGACGCGAAAACACCCCGGCATGGATCGGGAAATACTTCGCCAGATCGCTGACGACGATCAGGTTTTCCGCAACGGCGGCCGGAGCGAGCGGCGCGAGTTCCGCCGCCACTAAGCGGAGAGTTCCTGCGGAGTGTGCGCGACCGCATCGAGCGAAACACGCGGCGCGTTCTCGGCGGGAACCGGCTTTTGGCCTTCGGCCCGCTCGTCGTACAGGAAGCAGCGCGCGACGTGCCCGGAGCCGAAATCGAACAGCGGAACCGGCTCATCGCAGATCGGCATCTTATACTTGCAGCGCGGCGCAAACGCACAGCCCGAGGGCATGCGGAGCAGATTCGGCGGCTGACCGGGGATCGGCAGGAGCCGTTCACCGGCGGCGTCCAGCCGCGGGAGCGATTCGAGCAGCCCGAGCGTATACGGCATTTTCGGCCGGCTGAAGATTTGCTCGGCGGTCCCGTACTCGACGAGATTGCCGCCGTACATCACGAGCACGTTCCGGCACGTCTCCGCGACCACGCCGAGATCGTGCGTGATAAGCACGATCGCCGAACCCAGCCGCTGCTGCATCTCGTTCATCAGATCGATGATCTGCGCTTGAACCGTCACGTCGAGGGCGGTCGTCGGTTCGTCGGCGATGAGTACTGCCGGATCGCAGGACAGCGCCATGGCGATCATGACGCGTTGGCGCATCCCGCCCGAAAACTGATGCGGATAATCTTTGATGCGGCGCTCGGGAGCCGGCATGCGAACGAGCTTGAGCATCTCGATCGCCCGGTCGCGCGCGTCCTTCTTGGACAGCCCGAGGTGCAGACGCGTCGCTTCCATGATCTGTTCGCCGACGTTCAAGACCGGATTGAGCGAGGTCATCGGGTCTTGAAAGATCATCGCGATCTCGTGGCCGCGGATCTTGCGCATCTCCGCTTCGCTCTTGAGCAGCAGGTCCTGACCCTTGAAAAATACCTCGCCGTGCTCGATCTTGCCCGGGGGCTGCGGGATCAGCCGCATGATCGACAGCGCGTTGACGGATTTTCCGGATCCGGATTCGCCCACGATGCCCAGCGTCGAACCCGCTTCCACCGCGTACGACAGTCCGTTGACCGCGCTTACCACGCCGTCGTCGGTCTTGAACGTGGTCTTGAGATTCTTGACCTCGAGCAGCGCCAAGGAGGCTAGATTCCGCTAATCGACACGAGTGTCGCGAAGAGCACGAATGCGATCGCGACGACGGCGGTGAAGCGCTGGAGCTGTTTGTCCATTCCCACGCGACCGCGATAGGCCGACTCGACCTTGCCGCCGATGGTGCCGCTCAGCCCCTCCTGTTTGGTCGTCTGAATCGCCAGCAGCACGATCAGCAGCAGCGCCGAGAAAACGAAGAAACCCGCGAGCGTGTGCGTCAGCCAGGGGGCATGAAGCGCCAACGCTGACTTGGGCCCGCCTGCCGCGGCGGCTCCCGCCGCGCGCAATTGCTCGAGCTGAGCGGGAGTAAGAGTTAAGGTCGTCGCCTTGGCAACGGGGGTCGCAACGGCGGTAGCCGCGGCGGCGATCAACGCGAACATGCGTAAACGGACTCCTCGGTAGAAACGCGGGCGGCTACGTCTTCGATGAAAGCGCAGCCGCGTAAGATTGGACGCGGGCCGCGATATGCTCGCCCGTGAGTCCGAACATCGCCCGCTGGCGCTCGGGCTTATTGTGCTGAACGAGGACGCTAGGGACGCCGATCCGTTCGACGTGCACGCCCAACCCCTTGTCGGCGACGCACTCGACGACCGCCGAGCCGAAGCCGCCCGCCAGCGAGTGTTCTTCGAGCGTGATGAAGCGCTCGTGCGTCTCGGCCAATTCGATGAGCAGCGCTTCGTCGAGCGGCTTGACGAAGCGCATGTTGACCACGGTCGGCGCCTGACCGTCCGCGGCGGCGACCGCGTCGTACGCTTCGAGCGCCGCATCGACCGTATTGCCGAGCGCCAGGATCGCGACGCCTGCGCCGCGGCGCAGTACTTCGGCGCGGCCCAACGCCAGCGGCGCCAGCGCTTCGTCGTATTTGCCGCTCGTGCTGCCGCGCGGGTAACGGATGGCAACCGGCGCGTTGAGCGCCAGGGCGAGCTTGAGCATCGGCGCGATCTCGTGCTCGTTGCGCGGTGCCATGATCGTCATGCCGGGCAGCGTGCGCAAATAGGCGATGTCGTAGAGCCCCATGTGCGTCGGCCCGTCGTCGCCGACGAATCCGGCCCGGTCGATCGCGAAGACCACCGGCAGATCTTGAATGACGACGTCGTGGATGACCTGATCGTATGCCCGCTGCAAGAACGTGGAGTAGATCGCGCAGACGGGCTTGAGGCCGCTCGTCGCCGCGCCCGCAGCAAAGCACACCGCGTGCGCTTCAGCGATCCCGACGTCGAAATAGCGGCTGGGAAACTGCTTGGCGAATTTGGCCAGGCCGGTGCCGTCGGGCATTGCGGCCGTGATGCCGATGACGCGCTCGTCCGCCTTGGCCGCCTCGACCAGCGCATCGGCAAACGCTTGCGCGAAGGCGATGCGGCCGGCCTTCTTCTCCAGCTTCCCCTCGTCGGGCGAATAGACGTTGGGACCGACGCCGTGGAACGTCCGCGCATCGATCTCCGCCGGCCCGAAGCCCTTGCCTTTGACGGTGCGCACGTGCAACAGGACCGGCCCGGGGATGCGGCGCGCGTTCGACAACACGTCGACGAGCACGTCGAGGTCGTGACCGTCGATCGGGCCGAGATAGCGGAAGCCCATCTCCTCGAAGATCACCGCCGCTTTTTGATCCGGGTTGACGAAGCGCATCGCGGCGACTTCGGCCGTCGCCAGTCCCTTGCGTACGGCACCGCCGAACGGAACGTGACCGAGTAAATCTTTGGTAATTTCCCGGCCGCGGGTAAACATCGGTTTCGAGCGCAGCACGCCCAGATGCGAGGCGATCGAGCCGACGTTGGGCGCGATCGACATCTCGTTATCGTTGAGGATGACGATGAAATTCGACTTGAGCGTGCCGGCGTTGTTGATCGCCTCGTAGGCCAGGCCGCCGGTCAGCGCACCGTCGCCGATGACGGCGACGACCGTTTCATCGCCGCCGCGCAGATCGCGTGCGGTGACCATGCCCAAGCCCGCCGAGATTGCCGTCGACGCGTGCCCCGCGCCGAACACGTCGTACGCCGACTCGCTGCGCATCGAGAAGCCCGAGATGCCGCCGCCCTGGCGAAGCGTATCGAAGCGGTTCGCGCGTCCGGTCAGGAGCTTATGGACGTACGATTGGTGGCTTACGTCCCAGACGACTTTGTCGTGCGGCAGATCGAGCACGCGGTGCATTGCCAGCGTCAACTCGACCACGCCCAGGTTCGGCGCTAAATGCCCGCCGTTGACGGCGCAAACGCGAACGAGCGTCTCGCGAATTTCCGCCGCGAGCACGTCAATATCCGGCCGCGACAAATGATGGACATCGGCGTTCGAGTTGATGGACTCCAATATCATGTGCCCTCCTTCGACGCAACCGGGCCCGAGACCGTCCGTAAAGGACCGCCGACCCGTAACCGCCGATTAGCGGTCAGTGCGCGCCCCCAAGCAGCCGGCTCCCGCACCTCTGCCGCTCCGTGTGCGGCGCCGTGTATGGACCGATATGGCCCGGATCTTCTCGACGGTCTGCAATCCGTTCCTGACGTTCCTTGCGCTTTTTGTCGTACTTGCCGGCGCACGCGCGCACACGGCGACCGATTTTTGGGTGCTGCTCTTCAATAGCGCGTTCTTCACCTCGATCGGGCCGATGCTGTTCATTTTCGCGCTGTACGCGACGGACCGCATCTCGGACCTCGATATGTCCATCCGTGCCGAACGCCAAAAAGTGTTCGGCGCGTTCGTGATTTTTTTCATTTTGGGCACGCTCGATTTAGCGCTCATCCACGCCCCGGCGATCATGACCGCGACGATGGCGGCGCTGGCGACGAGTTCGGCGGTCGTCCAGCTGATCACGATGTACTGGAAAATCTCGACGCACGCGCTGGGAATCACGGCGCCGCTGGTGGCGTCGCTTTATCTGTTCGGCCGCGAACCGCTGCCCTTTTTCATTCTCATCCCGATCGTCTGCTGGGCGCGCGTCTATCTCAAAGCGCACACGGTGCGGCAAGTCATCGCCGGCTCGGCACTCGGCGCGCTCTCGACCGTCGTCTTCTTCGCACTTTTCCACATCGGCTAACAGCAGGGTTCGGCTGCGCCGAACCCGTGGCGTTTGCGGCTGCGCCGCAAGCCGCGGTGCGGGCGCGGGGTTCTGCTCTGGTTTGTTAGCGCGGCGATTCGTGCGCGAGGGCTGGGACGGCGGCGACGATGCCCGTGCGGTCGCCGGTCCAGGCGCGGACGTTGGACTCGAATGCCGTTGGATCGCCGTTGGTGAGATAGTGCGTGCGGCTCGCCCCGGGCGGCAGCGCCAAGCGCCGGACGAGCACGCCGGCTGCGGCGGCCTGGGCCAGCGCGGGGTCGATGCGGACGACTTCGGGCGGCAGGACGCGGGCGAAATGCTCGTCGAGCAGCGGGTAATGCGTGCACCCGTAGACGATTGCTTCAACGCCCGGCGGGAGCGCGCGACAGACCTCGCGCACCGCGTCGTGTGCCTGTCGCGTTTGGGCCAGACCGCCCTCGACGATCGGCACCAATGCCGGGGCTGCGATCTCCACGACGTCGATCTGGGGCACCGCAGCCGCGATCGCGGTGCGATATGCCGCGCTGCGCACCGTGGCCGCGGTGGCGAAAACCGCGATCCGCCGCAAACCCGCTGCGCGCAGCGCCGCCGCCGCGTTGCCGATGAGGTCGAGTACCGGCAGGGCCGTCGCGGGGAAACCGCCGCACCGGGCGGCGACCGCGCACGACGTGTTGCAACCCATCACGATCGCATCGGCCCCGTGCGCTTCGAGCAAGCGAAAATTATCGTGCAGAAACCCGTAGAGTTCGGCGTCGGTGCGGTCGCCGTACGGCACGTGGGCCTGGTCGGCGAAATAAACGACATCCTGATCGATGCCGGCTTTGCGCAGCGCGGCAAGGACGGTCAGCCCGCCGAGTCCGGAGTCGTAGACGCCGAGCACGACTAGCGCGTCATTGGTCGGAATTAGCCGCCGGCGGGGGCACTGCCCCGGCGTACGACTTCACGCCCGCAGCGATGCCGGCCGCGACGTTTTGCAAGAAGGTTGGATCGGAGAGCAATCGGACGTCGCCCGGGTTGGAGATGAACGCCGTTTCGATCAGCACGGCGGGCATGTTGGTGTGTTTGGTGACGTACAGATTGCTTTTGACAACCCCATCGTCTTCCGTGCCGGCCGACGGGATCATCCCGCGCTCGAGGGCCTGCGCCAACGGAACGTCTTGCTGCTTGCTATAGTAGAACGTCGTGCCATGCACGCTCGGTGAGTCGGCGTAGTTGACGTGGATGCTGATGAACATCCGCGCGTTGTTGACGTTGGCGACATCGCAGCGCGTCTGCAGGTAGGCGCGATCGCTCGCATTGGGCCGCCCGTCGCCCGAGAACGTCGTCAGCAATTCGGGCGTGACGGGGTCGACATCGGTATCGCGGGTGAGGAGCACGTTCCAGCCGGCTTGGGCCAGCAGCGTCCGCAGGCGCAGCGCGATGTTCAGCGTCAGATCTTTTTCCATCAAGCCGTTGTGGGCCGTGCCGGCGTCGGCCCCGCCGTGACCGGGATCGAGAACGATGATCCGGCTACCTTCGCCGGACGGACTGAACTTCCACGGCGTGTTCTGCGGCGCGGGCGCAATCGGCGCAACCGGTGGTCCGGCCGGCGCCTGCGCATTGCTTTGCGCGACGGTTGCGCCGCCGAGTTGTCCGTTCCCACTGCGCGCGAGATCGGTATCGGGCTGATCCGCCACGGCAACTGTCAGCAAGCCTTCAGCCGGCGTAACCTCGACTCGACGTTCGCCGCGCAGGGTGAACGCGACGCGAACGATCGGCGCATCCGGCGTTCCGATTTGTCGCACGCGGACCGCATCGACCGCCGGCGCATTGGGCCGCTCCTCGCGCGCGTCGCCGGCCAAGGTTGTATTGGCCAGGTCCAGATACCAGCGATCGTCGCGCAGGCGATGCCACGCGTACGCTGCCGTTCCATCGATCGAGAGGCGCACGCTGACGCCGCCGTCGCGCGGCTCGACCGCCACGTCGGTGACCGTTGCGGCGCCGGACTCCGGCGTGCTTTCGGCTTGCGGAGCGCTGCTGGGCACCGGGTTCGGCGCGCGCGGCGCAACATACGGCGCCGGCGCCACATACGGCGCCGGCGGAGGTGCGGGGGTTGCGAGCGGACGCGCAACCGCGACGGGAGCCGGGGGCAGCGCGGGCGCGTTGGGATCGAGTGCCACGCCCGCGGGCGCGAAGGTTACGCTGAAGTCGAACGGCGACAACGGCGTCGCGATCAGATGCCGCGCTCCTCTCGGCGCGACGATCGTCACGGTCGAACTGGGATTCTTCACGCTGCCCGCAACGGCGACGTCGACTTCATCGACGCCCCCGCCGATTCGGCGGTTGGGCGCCAAGGTCGAACCGGTGCCGGAAAACGTCACCGCTAACCGGTCGGGTGTTTCGCTGACCTTGACGTAGCGCAACGCCGTCGCGCCGTGCAGCGTGACGATGGTGCGCCGCCCGTCGGGACGGACGTCGAGGGCCCCGATCTGCGGCTCGAACACCGTTTCCAGACCGGCCGCGACCGGCTGCAAATACAGCGCCCGGGCGATCGCGTAGAGCGGCACGATGACGTCGGTGCCGTCGAAAAACGGCGCAAACGTCGCGGTCGAAACGACGCCCCCGACCGAATAGCGATTGTCGCCGATCGTGAAACTAATGACCCGCCGATCGGCCGACGTCAGCATCACGTAACGCTGCTGGGGCTCGTACGAGATGCTCGCGCCCACGCGCGCCAGCAGCCGCTGCAAGCCGCTGTCGTGCACGGAAACGGCGATGTCGCCTTCGAGCGCGGTCGGTGCGTCGAAGATCAGCCGCGTGCCGGCGAACCAAAACGTCGTGACGGGCGCACTCTGCGCGCCGGCGGCAAGCGGCACGCCGGCACTTGCCGATGCGAAAACCGCGAGCAGTGCGGGCGCGGCCCGGCGCATGGCGGCCGAGGTGCACTTAGAAAGTCGATCGCGAAAGTGGTTCATCGAGCTCGAAGTGACCTCCCGGAAGGGTGGCGACGCGCGTTCCATCGACGCGGATACGAACGGTCGCAATGCCCGGCAGCGTTTTCGGATCGGTCAATGTCCAGACCAGTGATTTGAACTCCGCTGTTTCCGCCAAGCCGCCCTCGGCGGATTTCTCGACCTCGCTGGACAGATCGACATCGACGACCGAACCGTCGATCTCGACGGCGCGGACGTGCGTTCCGGCGGGAAAGCGAATCGCCTCGATATCGGACGAAGGTCCGGCGAGGGCTTGCGCGGCGGCGTAAAACGCGATGCTCTTGGGATCCCGTGCGGGGCCCAGCGACACGCGCCACGGCACTTCGCTCGTGCCGTCGGTCTTCGTGTAGTAGACGATGATGCTGTCACCGCCGCCATGATGCCGTCCTTTGATGACCCACCAAGCGCCGAAACTAGCCACCGCGAGTGCGATGACCAGCGCGATGAGACGCTGCGATCTCATAATTGACTCCGTGCATTCGCGCGCTTCGCCCGGAATCCGGCTGCAGCCGGATTAATTTTCGAATGCGGTCGATGCGCCGGCGGCTTGCGCGACGGAGGTGAAGCCGTCGCGGCGCAGCAGAGCGGCCAGTTCGGTTCCGATACGCGCGACCAGCGACGTCCCGCCGTAGATCAGCGCGGTGTAGAGTTGCACCGCCGAGGCACCCGCGCGAATCTTGGCGTAGGCATCCGCGCCGCTGGCGATCCCGCCGACGCCGATGAGCGGAACGCTCCCGCCGGTCAAGCGCGCGACGGTCGCCAGCATCGCCGTCGAAGCCGCGAACAACGGCCGGCCGCTTAGTCCGCCGGCCTGCGCGCGGTGCGCGCTTGCCAGCGGCGGGCGGCTGGCCGTCGTATTGCTCACGATGATGCCGTCGATGCGGGTGTCGACGAGGACGCCGACGAGTTCGTGCAGCGCCGCGGGTTCGATGTCCGGCGAAAGTTTAGCCACGATTTTCGGCCGCGGCAGCCCGAGCGGCACCGCAGCCACCGCCGCGAGCAGTTCACGCAAGCGTTGCGGTTCCAAGAACATGCGGCCGTTGGCCGTATTCGGACACGAGATATCGAGCGTGAGAAAATCGGCGTAACGGGCGAAGCGCGCGACCAGTCCGCTGAAATCGGCGACCGGATCGGGAGATTGCGCGTTGCTCGCCAAGTTGATACCAAGCATCCCAGGCGCTCGCGGCTGACTCGCTAACCGGTATTCGACCAGCGCCGCACCCGCGCTGGGAAAGCCCATCCGGTTGATGACGGCCGCGTCGTCCGGCAGCCGGAACACCCGCGGCCGCGGATTGCCGGGTTGCGGCAGCGGCGTTACGCCGCCGACCTCGACGAATGAGAAGCCCTGGCCGAACATCGTTCGGTAGACGCGGGCGTCCTTGTCGAAGCCCGCCGCAAGGCCGATCGGATGGGCAAGCCGGCGGCCGAAAAGCGCGCCGGCCAAAATCGGATCGCTCAGCGGCGCCGGTCTGGGGACGACGCCCAGGGCGAGCGCGCGCAACGCAAACTCGTGCGCGGTCTCGGGATCAAGTCGCATCAACAACGGTTTGACCAACGGATACGGATCGATCACGGATCCACCGCTTCGCTCCGCGCCGAGCGCAACCCGCGTGCGGCTCGAGCGCCCGCGTTGCCCCGAACGTCAGTCCAGCAAGTCGGCGTTCTCAGCCACGAACGCGCGCAATTCTCGCCGCGATTTTTGGCCGGGTCCGGTGTGCAGCGGCCGATCGGCCAGCAGCTGCCGAACGGCTTTCACCAGCGGCGCCCAAGCCGAACCGTCGCCGCCGAACGCGCGTCCGGCAAGGCGCGAACATTCCGCCACGCCGGGATGGAACTCGCCCTCTCCCGACGCGTCGCGCAGGGAAACGGCGAACCGGGCTGCAGCATCGAGCGTATCGTGCTCGGGGAGCCCGGTAATTGCGAGAAACGCGGGTCGCGCTTCAGTTGCCATGGTAACTCCTGAAATCGACGAGGCGAGAATACCACAACGTGGAAGCCCTCGGCCATGGCGTACGAGGTAACGAAGATCGTCAAAGGCCATCGCTATCGTTACCGGGTGGAATCGGTCCGCGATACCGGAACCGGCCGCTCGCGGGCACGCTGGACCTATCTCGGACGAGTCGGCGACGATGATGTGGTGGTGCCGCGCCGGCGCTCGCCCAACGGCAACGTCGACCGGATCATCGGTGCCATCGTCAAGCTGCTCGAGCGCCGCCGCATCGAGCACGTCACGATGACCGTGATCGCGCGCGAGGCGGGCGTCGCCCCGGGCACGATCTATCGCCATTTCCGCTCGCGCCGCGAAGCGATCATGGCCGCGGTGCAATTCGTCAACGACGGCGTTCTTGCGCAAGCCGGCACGCTGGCCGGCCCGGTGACGACCCGCGAACGAGAACGCGAGCGCCTGCATGAATGGATTCGCAGCGTGCTCGCCGGCGGCATCGGGTCGCCGGCCCTCATGCAAGCCGTGCCGGCGATGCTGGAAACCGGCGACCCGCACGAAGACGGGCGCCGCCCCAGCGCGATGCGCGATCTGCTGCGCGACTACCTGGGCCGGCTCAATGCGGCCGGCATGGTCAGCGACGCCGTTACGGCGCGGCTGTCGTCGGCGATCTTCGTCGCGATGGAAGGCGTGTTTCGCGTCGCGCTGAGCGAACGCGAGAAATTCTCCAAGCAACTCATCGACGACGCAGCCTATCTCATCGACCGCGCGGTTTTCGGGCCGGCCTAAGCCGCCTTGCGCGCTCGGCTCGCGCGGATGCGAGCCGCAGCGGCACGCGATATTCCCGCGCTCGCCCGACGTCGCGCCCACCTCGCCACGCTCGAGCGCATCGTTCGCGAGCACGCGCGCGCAATCGCGCAAACCGTCGCGGCCGACTTCGGACAGCGTTCCGCGCACGAAACCGAATTGCTCGAAATTTACCCAACGCTCGAAGCAGCGCGCTATGCGCGCCGCCATCTGGCGACGTGGATGAAACCCGAAGCCGTCGCGATCGCGCCGCATTTCTGGCCCGCTCGCGCGCGCATCGTCCGCCGTCCGCTCGGCGTGGTGGGAATCATCGCGGCTTGGAATTACCCGCTGCTGCTGGCGTTCGGTCCGCTCGCCGGTGCGCTGGCGGCGGGCAACCGCGCACCGGCGCCGTGGAAACCGCCCAGGCGTTCGCGGCGCTGCCGTTCGACCATCTGCTTTGGGCCGATTCTCGCCGCCCGCACGTATCGCACGCTCGATGAAGCCATCGCCTACGTCAACGCGCGGCCGCATCCGCTGGCGCTGTATTACTTCGGCGCAAATTCCGCCGACATCGCGCGGGTGCTCGAAGAGACCACCAGCGGCGGCGCCTGCATCAACGACGTCATGCTGCAGTTTCCGCAAGATGGACTGCCGTTCGGAGGCGTCGGGCCCAGTGGGATGGGCGCGTACCACGGGCGCGCCGGATTCGAAACGTTTTCGCATCGCAAAGCCGTGTTCGAACAAGCCAAATTCAGCGGCTACGCGCTGCTCGAGCCGCCCTACGGGCGGCGTTTCAAAGCGATCCTGCGGCTCTTGCAGCGCTGAGCGCCGCGGGTTCCGGCGTCAAAGATCGAGTTCGGGCAAACCCGGATGACCGTCGGGCCGGCGCGACCCTGCCCAGCGAAAGCAACGCTCCGTCTCACCGATGGCGACATCGTTGATGCTTGCTTCACGCCGGCGCATCAGACCGTCGGGCGCGAACTCCCACATCTCGTTGCCGTAGCTGCGAAACCATTGCCCGCCATGGTCGTGCCATTCGTACGCGAATCGCACGCCGATGCGCTCGGCGCCGAAGACCCAGACGCCCTTGATGAGTTTGTAATCGAGTTCGCGCTCCCATTTGCGGTGCAAGAACGCGACGATTTCCGCGCGGCCGGAAAAGAACTCGGCGCGGTTGCGCCAGCGGCTGTCTTGCGTATACGCGCCGGCGACGTGGTCGGGATCACGGGTGTTCCACGCGTCCTCGGCCAGGCGCGCTTTGAGCGCCGCGGTCTCGGCAGTGAAGGGCGGAAGCGGTGGTCGTTCGGACATCTGAAGCATCCGTTTCATACGAAGTGCGCTCGCTCGGTGCGCCGCACGGCGTGGATCGATGTTGCTTAAGCTTGCGATATCTGGGCAAAGATACGTTCGTCAGCGCCGCGAGCGTGGAGGAGAGAGAAAATGGCCGGATTGATTTGGGGAATCATCGTCGTCCTGTTTGTGTTCTGGGTGTTGGGATTCGCCATTCACATCGGCGGCGGTTTAATCCACATTTTGTTGGTGATCGCACTCGTGCTGTTGGTCTTCAACGTGCTGACCGGACGCGGCGCACGCGTGTAACGATCCGGACACTCCGGGATCTCGCGAAGGCGCGAGACCCGGCCGTGCAGCCGAAACAAACCGATCGCATCGAGCGGGGCGCCGTCATTCCTGACGGCACTCCGCTTTCGTTTTTCCGTCAAATTTCCGACGCCCGGCGCGCCGCGCTAAAGTCGCGTGGCATATCGCCGATGACAGATTACATATGCCCCCAACTCGCAGGGACAAAAATCCTTGCGACAAAGAGCGGATTTGGCGAAGGAAATGATCGGGGTCACAATCGAAGCGCGGATGTATCGTGCACATTGAACGCCTTATGGGCTTCGTCTGCACCGTCCTTATGTTGACGGCCGGTTCGGCTTTTCCGGCCCTTGCCCAGCCGTCACCGGCAGCCGGGGGGCCGGCGGCGCCCCATCCTGCTCCCACGATGCTCGCCCGGAACTCGGTCATGCGGGTCATGGCGCTGGGTGATTCGATCACCGCGGGCGTCGGCGCGAACGGGTCGCGCATCGATGACGGCGGGTACCGGGGCGCGCTTGCCAAGCTGCTGGCCAAAAATGGGTACCGCGTGAAATTCGTCGGTTCGCGCAGCGACTACTCGGCGGCGATCGACGACCGCGCGCACGAAGGCTGGCCGGGCTACGTCCTGCGCTCCTTCCCCTCGGACCCCGGACCGGGACAGCTCTACGGCGCGCTCGTGCGTAAGGCCATCCACCGCTACCAACCGGATCTGATCTTGCTCATGGCCGGCACCAACGATCTGCTGCGGCTCGAGAAGCGCGACGGCGGTTACACGCTGGCCAACATCGCGCATTCGATGGATTTGTTGCTGGGCGAGATCTTCAAGCAGCGTCCCAACGTGCGCGTGATCGTCGCTCCGGTCGTGGCCAGTCCCCTGGTCGACATCTGCACGCTGGCGCACTTCGACGGCAACGACGCGGCCTGCGGTCCGTCGGCCACCGAAAACCTGGCCAGCCTCGTGCGCGAATATGCCGGCCGCGGCTTCCAGATCTCGCTGGCCCGCGCCATGGCGGACGCGGTGCCGCGGGATCGCGACCACTTCCCCGACGGCATTCATCCGTGCGGAGCGGGCGGCTACGCCGCCGTCGCGAGCGCTTGGTACGAGGCAATTTCGGCGGTTACCCAGGAATCAAGCGACGCCGCGCTAGCGAAGCCTTAGCTGCTTGCGGTCCTGATCACTTTTCAGACGGCTTTTCCTGGGGAAAAGCCGAGAAGTGTCGTCAGCATATACCGGCGAGCGCCTCGACGTGCTCGACGGATTACGGGGACTCGCAATCGCGCTTGTGGTCTGGTATCACGCCTGGCTGGTAAGCGGACAAGGGATCTTCGGGCTCAACTTCATCGCTGAGGCCGGATTCCTGGGCGTCGACCTGTTCTTCTTCATCAGCGGCTTCTGCATTTTCTATCCCTACGCGCGGGCGATGCGCGAGGGCCGGCCGGGCCCGACGATGCGCCGCTTCTTCACCCGGCGCGCGATCAAGATTTTGCCGTCCTATCTGCTGGCGCTGGCCGTGTTCGGCATCGTGTATCACGCGCGATTCGCTTCGCCCGCCGAGGCCGCGATTCAATTCGTCAGCCACCTGACGTTCATGCACACCCTTACGCCGCTCACCTTCGGAGCGATCAGCGGCCCGTTGTGGACGATCGGCGTCGAGGTTCAGTTCTATCTGCTGTTCCCGCTGATCTATCCGCGCCTGCGCAAGTCGCCGCTGCTGACCTTCGTTCTGCTGCTGGCATTCTCTGAAGCCTACCGCTTCGTGGTCGCGAAGGCCGGGCTCGGCTCGACCTTCCTGTTCATCAACCAGTTGCCGGCGTATTTGGACGTGTTCGGCTCGGGGATGTTCGGCGCGTACCTCATCACGGCGCGCAGGTCGGCCCCGGGCGCGCCGGCGCGCTGGCTGGCCACCCTGGGTTCGTTTGCGGCATTCGCAATCGCGATCGCGGGATTGGCTGAGGTCGCCGCGATCAGCCGGGCCGCGGATATCAACGCGGCCTACGACTGGGTCAATGCGGTGCGGATCGTCGTCGGCCCGCTGTGCCTGATCCTAGCGCTCTCGACCTCGCTCGCGGTGGGCCGGTGGCGCTCGATCGTGACCGCGCCTGCGCTCGTGTTTCTGTCGATGATTTCCTACAACTTGTACTTGTGGAATCTCGAAATCGCGGTCTGGTACCACCAAGCCGGCTTGCCGCCCGCGGCGACGTTCGCGTTTGGTATCGCAACCGCGATCCTGCTCGCGACCGCGATCACCTATGCGGTGGAACGGCCAATCCTCGAAGCGGACCTCGGTGCGCTGCGCAGCGCCCTTGTGATGCGACTGCGCGGGCAGCTGCGGTCGCTGCCCGAAGCGTCGGCGGAGGGCCAAACGGCGCGCGTACGCGCCGCCATTCGCTAAGAGCGGCGCGCTTCTCCGGCGCGGTAGCGGTAGATGATCCGGCCCTTGGTCAGATCGTACGGCGACATCTCGAGATCGACCCGGTCGCCGGGGAGAATTTTGATCCGGTGGCGCCGCAGCCGGCCCGCGATATGGGCCAGGATGCTGTGCCCGTTCTCGAGTTCGACCGAGAAGGTGGTGCTCGGAAACACCTGTTTTATCGTCCCGAAGACTTCCAGCGAGGCTTGCTTTTCGGAAGTGTCGGGATGGCGGACGGTTTTGGGCGCCTTCGTCCCGCGTCGGCCAGCTATCGGAAGCTCACTTTGTAAAGACTCATGCGCAAGGTATAACATGCGGACCGCTTCAGAAGATGCGGTCTGCCCAGAAAAAAACCCGGTCCGAGCGAACCGGGATGGACGAGGCCCGCCACGCGCTCGCGTGCCAAGGCTAAAGCTTGGCAGGTCGGTGGACGAAGAATGTTAGGACGTTGGGAACGCACGAAAGGACACGGTGCTTAGCAACCGGCGCGGCAATGACGGAATCCGGCTGCGACAATACTCGCGGCTGAGCGTGAATTTTCCGCTCACCTATGTCGTTGAAGGGGACGTCGCCGCCAAGCCCGGACGCATGCGCGATATCGGCGGCGGCGGAATACAATTCGAGAGCGCGGAGAGTTTCGCTCAGAACAGCGCGCTGACGATCGCCTTCGAGCTGCCGCCCGGCTTGGACGTCGAACTGCGCGGCCGTACGGTCCTGAGCGTCCCGGATGCGGACGACCGCCATCGGCACCGCGTGGCGTTCGTCTCGGTGCCCGACTCCGTGCGGACGGCGATCGTCGATTACGTGTACAAGGCGTTTTTCGACGAGCTCATGCGTTCCTGAGCCGGCCGTTCCCGCACGGCTTCCCAACCGCAGCGCGGCGGCCGGCGCCGGAAAGCCCACCGGGCGCCGACCGAACGTCCCCGTCAGCCGCTTACTGACCGCCGAAATTTCCGGACTTGAGATTGGCCGTGACGATGTCGGGCAGCTTCGCAATGAACGCGGCCGGATCGCCGTAGAGTTGCGTGTAGTACTTCTCGACGTTGTCCTTGTCGACGCGCGGCATGATCAGCTGTTTTCCGCTGAGCGCTTTGTGATGGCGCACGTAGTCGCCGACGAGCTGGACGCCTTCACCGAATTCGAGCGCACCGTTCTGCAAGTACGTCACGTTGATGTAGCCGGTCTTGACGTAGCGCATGCCGTCCTGGATGCCGTCGATCGCGGTGACCGGAATTTTGCCCGCCAGTCCTTTGGCTTTGAGGGCGGTGATTCCGCCGATCGCCATGTCGTCGTTTTCCGAAACGAACCCGTTGATCTGCGAGCCGTACCGCGCGATCCAGTTCTCCATGAGCGCCAGCGCTTCGGAGCGCTTCCAGTTGGCGGTCTGCATCGAGAGCACTTTGATATCGGGATATTTTTTGAGCGCTTTGTTGATGCCCTCGGTGCGGTCGATCTGCGCCGAACCGCCGATCGGGCCTTCGGTCACGACGATGTTGCCCTTGCCGTGCAGCAGTTTGCCCAGCGAGTCCATCTCGTCGTAACCCGCCTGAACGTCGTCGGGCCCGAAGTATCCGGCCAGCGCGCCGCTCTTGATCGACTGGTTGACGGCGAAGACCGGAATGCCGGCCGCCTTGGCTTTTTTGACTTCGGCGTCGAGCGTCGATGAGTTGACGGGATCGATGATGATCGCATCGACTTTCTTGCCGATGAAGCTGTCGATCTGCGAAAGTTGGGTGGGGACGTCGTTGTTCGCGCTCGTCCACAAGATGTTGTCGCTGTTGACCGCGGCCATCTTATCGACGCCGAGCTTGCCCCACGAACACCACGACGACATGTCGTACACCGTGATGCCGATCGTGATCGGTTTTTCGCTCGTCGCCGCCGGGACGCCGGTGGCGTTGGTTGCGAGCACGAGCGCGAACGCGCTCGCGAATTTGACCAGACGATGAGTTCTCATTGCTTTGATTCGCCTTCTTTCAACGTGAAGATGGTGCTTGTGTATCACTCGATGTCATGCGTTCACGCCGCGCTGCTGCGGGCGCCGAGAATCGCCTGGGCGATCCGAACGAACCCGCGGCCGCCGCGTTCATGAGCGACATAGGCCGGGAGCCGAAAGAACGAGCCGGCGAAGTCGCCCACGTTCGCGACCCCGCACGCTAAGGGAAAATAGGCAAACATGGGCGAGTCGTTGGGACTGTCGCCGACGAACAGCGTCCGGCCGCGGATATCGTCGAGAACGTGGCCCAGGACGTCGCGCACGAAGAGCCGGGTCGTCGACAGCTTATCGTAGCTGCCGAACCAGCCGTTGACGTGAATCGACGAGATTTTTGCCGTCGCACCGGCAGCCTCGAAGATGGCGACGATCTCGTCGATCGCCGGCTGCGGCAACGCGGGGACGTCCTCGGCGAAATCGATCGCGAGATCCGATTCGCGATAGCGCTGGTCGGCCGCCACCGCGCACCCGGGAACGCGGCGCACGATCTCGTTCGCCAAGACGTCGAGACGGCGATTGTCGTCCGCGCGCTGGGCGGCGGGACGCACGAACGTACGATTCATGGCCCGCCGGGCGCGATCGTAGTGGAAGTAGAACGCGCCGTTCTCACCGACGACTCCGGCCACCGGCCAAAACCGGGCGATCATATCGCACCACCCCGCCGGTCGGCCGGTGATCGGGACCACCGCCAGCCCCGCCCCCGCCAATGATTCGAGCGCCGAATAAGCTTCCGCCGGCAGCCGGCCGTCGGTCGTCAACGTATCGTCGATGTCGGTGCAGACCAGCAGCAAATCGCGCAGCGCCGCCGGCGGCAGTTCGGCGATCGGGCGCATTTCAGCCGGCGGAGGCAAGGTCGGCCTCGAGCGTTCCCGCATCTCCGAGCAGATCGAGGACCGAATAGCGATTGCGCATCTCGCGTGCGTGAACGACCGCCTCGCGGTAGAATTCGGGGTCCAGTCCCAGCTCCTGGGCCGACGTTGGACCGCCGGCGCCGTGCAGCGCCCACTGCATGCGCTCGACGGGGAGCGCAAAGCCCAGGCACTCCGCGCGCAATTCGGGCCAGATGCGGCGCAGCTTATCGTTCAACTCCGCCGCCGATTGCGCGGTCAGCGCTTTCTTCTGCCACTCGATGAGGCATTGTTGGGCGTTCTCGGACCCGCAGCGCCGAACCATGTCCGGTTCGTCGATCTGCGTCGGCCGCAGCAGCGGCGGCTCGGTCCGCGTGAAGAGCGCGCGCTGCAGGCGCGCCATCGTCAACGACGCGACGCCGACTTGTTGACCGTGACGTGTGCCCGGATGACGCGCGCCGGCGAAACAGTCGATGTAGTGAGAGATTTGATGTTCGCCCATCGAGCCGTGATGGGTGGTCCCCACGAATGAGACGCCCAGCCCGACGAGGACGAGCACGCGGTGCAGATAGGCGACGGCCGGCACGTCACCGGCGGCGAGCCCCGCCGCGTGCTCGAGCATGAGCGTTTCGTCCGGAACTTGCAGCCGGAACGGCAGCGAGGTATAGCGCGTGCCGAACAGACGATGCGAGAGCCACCAATCCACTTGCGCCGTCGAACGGCACAGTGAATCGCCTAACCCCGAAGCCCGAAGGTAGGCCGGGGCCGACGCGTTCACCGCCAGATCGATGAAGACGCCCAGCGGCGCATGCGCCGGCAGCGAAGTTTTGAGTCCGGCAGCCGACGTGATCGACGCGGTCGTCGACGTGTACCCGTTCATCGACGGCGCCGTCGCGAACACCGCATAGGGCCGGCCATCGGAAAACGTCACGAGCTTGCAGACGTCGTTGATCGTGCCCGAGCCGACGGCGACGACCGCGTCGACGCCGCGCGTCCGCTCCGCGACGACGGCCAGCGTCGCCTCATCGGCGTGCGGACGATCGAGCACGACCGACCGGATCTCGGCGGTACCGGCCAGCGCTGCCTCGACGCGCGCGCCCAGCACGCGGTGCGTCGCGGAATCCGACACGACGGCCAGCGTGCGCCCGAGTTCGAGCGAAGCGATGAGCTCGGCTTCGCGCCCGCGCAGATCGTCGGCGATCACGATCGACTTGTAGGGAACGCGAAAACGCTCGCCCGACTCCGGATCGCACCACGTGCCGGCCACGATCTCGGCGATGCGTTCGTTCCAGTCCGGGTGATTATCGCGTTCGCCGGAGTTCATGGAGATTGCGGGCTCCTTGCGGGCGATGTCCGCCCGGTTCAGCCGACGGCAAAAAGCTGACAATTGTCAGGCGGAGTTGACCTTTCTTCGATTTTCCGGAAAAATCTTCTTTACGATGGGTCGTGTCTCCGACCGCCAGACTCCCGTGCCGTTCGAGTTTGCCTTCGATCCGGTGCTCGCTGCCGCTTGGTACTATTATGAAGACGACTTGAATCAGGGCGCCGTCGCCGAGCTGCTCGGGGTATCCCGGGCCACGGTCGTCAACTATCTGCAGGAGGCGCGAACGCGCGGAATCGTGCAGATTTCGGTCGCACCCAACATTCGCGAGCCCGTCGGCAGCGCGCGCATGCTCAAGGAGCGTTACGGGCTGCACGGATGCCTCGTCATTCCGGACGATCGCACCGGCGCGGATCCCGCCGAACGCATCGGGGTGGCCGGAGCGCGCGTGCTCGTTTCACTCGTGCGCCCCGACCTGACGCTCGGCGTTGCCTGGGGCCGTACCGTCCTCGCGCTGTCGGCCGCGCTGCCGACGCTCAAAACGCGCGACCTCTCCGTGGTGCAGATCGCCGGCAGCATGATGGCGACCTACGCGTTTTCGCCCGAACTGTGCACCACGAATATTGCCAGCCGGTTAGGCGGCCGGTGCGTGAATCTGCACGCGCCGGGGCTGACCTCGAATGCGAAGGTCAAGGCAATTCTGATGCGCGAACCGACGCTCGAAGCGCAATTCCAACTGCTGCGCAAGAGCGACGCCGTGGTCTTCGGCGTTGCGGCCGTCGATCGGGAAACGGTGGGTTTTGTGTTCGGAAATCATCTCCGCCGGCCGATCGACGTCGTGCCCAAAGGCGCGCGTGCGATCATCGCGGGCCGTTTCATCGACCGTCGCGGGAAGCCCGTCAACGGCGAGTTGGACGGCCGCATGATCGGACTCACGCTCCCGGAGCTGCGCGCGATTCCCCAGCGGCTGTGCGTCGCGGGCGGCGTGGCAAAAGTGGAAGCGCTGCGATCCGCGCTGGACGGCGGCTACGCGACGATTTTCGTGACCGATGAATTGACCGCGCAAGCGCTGCTTGCCGGTGCCTGAGTGACAACGCGGGCGCGGTGAGTTCGATGGATCGCGATCTGGTCATCGGCGTCGACAGTTCGACCCAGTCGACCAAAGTAATCGCCTGGAACGCCGCCGGTGCCATCGTCGCCGAAAGCGCCGCACCGATCGCCATGGCGTCGCTGGGCAACGACCGGTACGAGCAAGATCCGCGCGACTGGTGGGGCTCGTTCGTCACCGCACTGCAGACGCTCTTCGCTCAAGTCGACGCGCGCCGCGTTGCGGCGCTGGCGATCGCCAATCAGCGTGAAACGATGGCGCCGCTCGATGCGACGGGAGCCGCACTGCGCCCGGCGATGCTGTGGCTCGACGAACGCGGGCGCCCCTACCTGCCGCTGCTTGCCGAGTGGTTCGGCGCCCGGCGATTGCACCAGCTGACCGGCAAGCCCATCGATCTGACGCCGACCATCTCCCGGCTGGCATGGATGCGCGACCACGAACCGGAGCTCTTCGCGCGCACCGTCACCTTTACCGAAGCGCAAGCCTTTCTCGTTCACGGACTCACCGGCGAGTTCGCCACGAGTTGGGCCAGCAGCGATCCCTCGGGCGTCTTCGACATCGAAGCGCGCGCGTGGTCGGAACCGATTCTGGCCAAACTCGATCTGGATGTCTCGCGCTTTCCGCGCAGCTATGCGCCCGGAACGAAACTCGGCGAGACGCTCCCTGCGGCAGCCGCGCAAACGGGACTGCGCCCCGGCACGCCGATCATCGCCGGCGGCGGCGACGGACAGTGCGCGGGGCTCGGCACGAACTGCGTGCTGCCCGGACGCGCCTATCTCAACCTCGGCACCGCGATCGTTTCAGGCGTCTGGTCGGCAACGTGCGCGTGCACGCCGCATTGGCGGACGCTCATCTCGGCGAGCGGCCGCGGCTACGTGCTCGAGACCGTGCAGCGCAGCGGCGTCTTTCTCATGAATTGGTTTCGAACGCACTTCGTGACCGCCGCGGCCGGGCAGGACATCTTCGAGATGCTGGAGTCCGCGGCGCGCGCGCTGCCGATCGGCTCGGACGGATTGCTGACCCTCCCATACTGGTCGGGGTGCATGAACCCGCACTGGGATCCCGATGCGCGCGGCTGCCTCATCGGCTTCACCGGCTCGCACGGCGCGGCCCACGTCTACCGTTCGATTCTCGAAGGGCTCACGCTCGAAAGCGCGCGCGCGGCAAGCGTGATGGAAGCCGAAGGCATCGCGATCGACGAACTCGTCGTCATCGGCGGCGGCGCGCGCAGCCCGCTCTGGGTGCAAATGGTTGCCGACGCGACGGAACGTCCGGCGCGCATCTGCCAAACGGTGCAGGCTTCGGCGCTGGGTGCGGGGATGCTCGCCGCATACGGCGCCGGCTGGTTCGCCACGATCGAAGACGCGGCGGCCGCGATGAGCGCCCAAACGACCACCGTCGAACCCAACCCGGCCAATGCCGCGCGCTACGCGGAACTCATGGCGCTCCAGGGTTCGCTCTACGCGGCAAACGCAGCGGTCTTCGCGCAGATCCGCGCCTTCAAAACCAAAGACTGCTCTTGATGGTCAGATTTCGTCCTGGCGAGGAGCCTAGCGGCGGCGGTTGGCGAGGGCGTCAATCGCGACGGCGCCGATGATGATCGTGCCTTGAATGAGTCCTTGATAGAACGGCGAGATGTTGAGCAAATCGAGGCTGTTCACCATGATGCCGATGATGAGCACCCCGGCCAGCGTTCCGAGCAGCGAACCGCGGCCGCCGCTCAAGCTCGTTCCGCCGATGACGGCGGCCGCGATCGCGGTGAGCTCGTAACCTTCGCCGTTGGTCGAGATACCGGCGGTTGCGCGCGCGGACAGCACGACGCCGCCCAAGCCCGCCAACAATCCGCTCAGCGAATAGACTGCGAGTTTGATGGCGCGCGTGTCGACGCCCGAAACGAGCGCAGCTTCCTCGTTGCCGCCGACGGCATAGATATAGCGGCCGAAACGCGTGCGCGCCAGCAAGACGCCGAAGATCACGAACGTCGCGATGCTGATCAGGATCGGGTACGGAACGTTGAAGAGTGACCCTTGACCGATGGCTAGGAACTCGTCGGAGAGATCGGAGATCGGCTGGCCCTGACTGAAGACGAACGCGAGGCTGCGCGCAATCGACATCATTCCCAGCGTCACCACGAAAGGCGGGATGCGCACGAAGGCGACGAGCGACCCGTTCACCGCACCCAGCAGCAGCCCGGTGCCCACACCCGCGGCTAACGCGACCAGGAAATTTTCCACGCCGGCGGTTTTGCCCAGCAATGCCGCGACGATGCCGGCAAAGCCCAAAATACTGCCCACTGACAGGTCGATGCCGCCGGTAAGAATGACCAGGGTTGCTCCGACGGCGAGCAGCGAGTTGATCGACGTCTGCAGCAGGATGTTCTGCACGTTGCCGACGCTGCGGAAGCTGGGCACCAAAATCTCGAGCAGCGCGATGAAGATGATCAGAACGATCCCGATCGCGTAGCGATTGACAAGGACGCTCAGGCGCACTACGCGACGCTGCTTCCGGCTGCGGCCAATTGCATGATTCCTTCTTGCGAAAAGTGCGCGCGCGCGACTTCGCCGGCGATGCGCCCGCCGCGCATGACGATTACGCGATCGCTGAGGGTCATGAGCTCCGGGAGTTCGCCGGAGACGAACAGGACGGCCGCGCCCTCGCGCGCGAGCCGACGTAAGAGTTCGTAGATCTGCGCTTTGGCGCCGACGTCGACCCCGCGCGTGGGTTCGACGAGCAGATAGATCAGCGGCGCCGGCCGGGCCAGCAGCCATTTCCCGACCACGGCCTTCTGTTGGTTTCCGCCGCTGAGCGTTCGCACCGGTTGATCGAGCGAGGAAATCTTGATGGCAAGGTCCGCGACCACTTCGCGCGCCGCGCTTTGCTCGGTTCGTGAATCGATGAAGCCGCCGGGCGAAAAGCGCTGCAGCGCGCGCAGCGAGAGGTTCTCGCCGACGCCCAAATCGGGCACGATGCCGCTGCGCTTGCGATCTTCGCCCACGAACGCCACGCGGTGGCGGATCGCACCGCGCGGCGAACCCGGGTGGACGGATGCGCCGGCGACGGCGATCGTTCCGCGCTGGGCCTTGCGCAACCCGAACACGGTTTCGAGCAATTCGTTGCGCCCCGAGCCCAAGAGACCCGCGAGTCCGATGATCTCGCCCGGGTGCACCGCCAACGTGACGTCGTCGAATTCACCGTCGCGGCCCAGCTTCTCGACGGCCAGCGCCGGGCGCTCGTCGGCGCGGATCGAACTGGCGGTACGATCGACGGCGAACATGCCGGACAGTTCGCGTCCGACCATCAACCGGATGAGCCGCCCTTCGTCCAGTTCCGCTGCCGGCTCAGTGGCGACGAGCTTCCCGTCGCGCAGCACGCTGACCTCGTCGGCCATGGCGTAGAGCTCTTCCATCTTATGCGTGGTGAACGCGACCGCGACGCCGCGTTCGCGCAGGCGGCGAACCAAGGCGTACAACCGGCCCGTTTCCTGGACGTTGAGCGATGACGTCGGCTCGTCCATGAGCACGACCGACACGCTGCGCACGGCGACGGCCTTCACCACTTCGAGCAACTGCAATTGCGCGGTGCTCAGGTCGCGCGCGGGCATGCGCGGATCGACGTCGAGATCGAGTTCGGCCAGCATCGTTCGCGCCGCGGCAACCATCCCGCCGACGTCGACGAAAGGGCCGCGCATCTTCTCGATGCCCAGAAAGAGATTCTCGTACACGGTCATGTCGCGCAGCGGCGTGAGCTCTTGATGGATCATCGAGATGCCCGCACGCAACGCATCGCGCGGCGACGCGAAGACCGCGGCCTTGCCGTCGATCCACAACGTCCCGCTATCTTGACGATACAGGCCGGCGAGAATCTTGAGCAGGGTCGACTTGCCGGCCCCGTTTTCTCCGGCGAGCGCATGCACGACGCCCGGGCGCAACGTGAAGTTGACCCCGTCCAGAACCGTCACGCCGCTGAAGCTCTTGACGATGCCGCGCATGTCGACACCGTGCGGAATGGCGTCCGTCATCGAGACCTGAAGCGCGGCATGGCATCCCACCTTTCTCGCTTTGCGTTTCTCGTCATTCCGGCTCGGGCCTCGCGACCAAGTTCCCAAAGGCTCGGCGCGCTGCAGCGTGAATTAGCTCGCGTGAGCGCAACTTCAACGAACAAGCCACTTCTCGAAGGGCGCCGGGTCATGGTGACCGGCGCGGGGGCGGGCATCGGCCGCGAGGTCGCTGCGCGCGCGGCACAGGCCGGCGCCGACATCATCGCTTTCTCGCTTGAAGGCGACCTGGAAGCCCTGGGACGGGACGTGCGTGGATTGGGCCGGCGCTATGTTTCCCACATCGGCGACGTCACCAAGTCCGACGACGTGGCCGCGATCGTCGCACTGGCCGAGCGCGAACTGGGCGGCGTCGACGTTTTGGTCAATAGCGCGGGCATCGCGATCATCGAACCCGCGCTGGAAACGAAACTCGCGAGCTGGCGTAAAACGCTCGACGTCAATCTGACCGGCTCGTTCATGTGCGCGCAGGCCGTCGCACCCGGCATGATCGCGCGCAAATTCGGCCGGATCATCAATATCTCGTCGCAGGCCGGACTCATCGCGCTGCCGGGTCACGTGGCGTACATGGCGAGCAAAGCCGGCATCAATGGGATCACGCAAGTGCTCGCCTTGGAATGGGGTCCGTACGGAATCACCACGAACGCCGTCGCTCCCACCGTGGTCAACACCGAATTGGGCAAAGCGGTCTGGAGCGATCCGGCCAAAGGCGATCCGATGCGCGCGCGGATTCCCGTCGGCCGGTTCGCCGAACCCAGCGAAGTCGCCGCGGCGGTGCTCTATCTCGCGTCCGACGACGCGGCGATGGTGAACGGTTTGGTGCTGCGCATCGACGGCGGCGCAACCGTCCATTAGGGATGGTTTGCTTTCGCTCTGGACTTCGTCGCTACGCGGCTCATCTGCTGAAGCAAACTTCGCCGCTATGCTCCTCGTCAGGACGAAAGCAAACAATCCCTAGCAGCGGGCGGCGTCGCTACGCGGCTCATTTGCTGAAGCAAACTTCGCCGCTATGCTCCTCGCCAGGACGAAAGCAAACCATCCCTGGCAGCGGGTCACGCGAAGCGCTTGGGGTAATGCGTGAACAGGCGACTTGCCGGCGACGACGCTGCCCGCGCGAGCCGGCAACGCGTGCGGCGTCAATCAGCGTTGACGAAGGCGCCAATTACGACTAGCGTAAGCACAGGAGGCGTACCATGGCAGATACGGTTCGAAGCGTTGCTCACTTTACGGTCGACATCGACAACAAAACCGGGGCCGGCGCCGCCGTGCTCGGTCAATTGCGAAACGACGACGTGAACCTCATCGCGGCGTGGGGTTACGCGACGGCGTCGGGCAAGGCGAAGCTCGAAATCGTGCCCGACGACGCCGATGGTTTCGTCGCCGCGGCGAAAGCGTTGGGGCTCGTGCACGGCGCGCCGGTCACGGTGTTCTACCTCACCGGTGCGGACCGCGTCGGGGCGTTGGCTGATGCGCTTGCAAAGCTCGCAGCGGCCAACGTCGGACTCGACGCCGTGCAGGCCGTTTCGGACGGCAGCGGCGGCTTCGGCGCGGTCTTTTATGTCGGCGCCGCCGACATTCAACGCGCGGGAACGGCGCTCGGCGCGCAGTAGCGCCGGCTGCGGCCAGCGTGCCGGCAAATCATTGGCGCGGCAAGCGATAGAGCCAAAGCGCGCCGGCCGTAAACTCAACGATCGCGAGTCCGATCGCGACGCGCGGCCCCCCGCCCGGCAGGGCGGCGCTCGTGCGCTCGACGATCGGCGTCGTGAGCGCGGGAGCGAGAATTTGCGGCAAGGTCGCGGCGACGTTCCAGACGCTCATCGCCGCGGCCATCGCCGTGCGGGGCAGCACCGTGCACGCGATCGCCC
Source organism: Candidatus Velthaea sp. (assembly GCA_050012475.1). Taxonomy (GTDB): domain Bacteria; phylum Vulcanimicrobiota; class Vulcanimicrobiia; order Vulcanimicrobiales; family Vulcanimicrobiaceae; genus Velthaea. The sequence continues at coordinate 9,549 of JBEKHC010000017.1, read as the reverse complement.
AGTCGGCGATGAAATATGCACCCCAGCCGGCCCCGGCAAGCGCCGCCGCCGCAAACGCCAAGCCGACGTTCGGCGTCAACGCCAGCAGCAGCAGCCCCGCGCCGACGGCGACGTTTGACGCCATCACCACCGCGCGTTTGTCGTAGCGATCGGCCGGTTTGGCAGCCACTGATGCGCCCGCGACGTTGGCCAGCGTAAAGGTCAAGAACAACAGCGCCGTCGTTGTTCGGACCGCCGCCGCAGGCGTATTCAAACTCTGCGCAACGAAGAAAAACAAAAAACCGAGCAGGGTGTAAAATCCAAAGTTGATGGCCGCGCGCGATACCACGATCGTGCGAAAGTCACGGTTGATGGACAGGCGCCGGCGCGGAGCGCGTTCGACGTTGCGGCCGAACGTCGCGCGCGCGGTGACGAACCACGCTGCACCGAGGGTCACGGCGAGGACGCTGCCGACGACGAGCCGGCTTTCGACGAATCCGGCAACGAGCAACCCACCCGCATTACCCAGCGACTGCAGCATCCCCATCCAAGCCGATGCCGCGCCGGCCCGATCGGCCGGCACGTAATCGGGGACGATCGCCGCGTACGGACCGCTCACGACGTTCATCCCGACCTGCAAGGCAAAAAATGCGCCGATGAGTTGGACGTAGCTGGGCGCGAGATAGAACCACAGCAGCGCCGGCGCGGCCACGGCGACGCCGGCGGCATACAAGGCGCGGCGATTGCCGTGCCGATCGAAGAACCGGTCGGCGAACGGTCCGATCGCGAGCTGAACGAGCATGCCGATCAGCGCTCCCGATGCGGCGATGAGCGCGTACGCGCGCAAGCCGTCGTGCGGAGCAAGCTCCAAGCTGCGCGCCTGAAGCGATACGGCGAGAATTGCGCCCCAGACGAATTGCAGGCCGAACCACAGCGCAGCGAGGCGCGCGTACAGGCCGTTACCCATAATGCCGCAGACGCGACTGGGCGTAGTTCCAGTCGGCGAGGTCGTCGACATCGAAACACAGCCCCGGCGCAGCATCAAGGATTGCCCGGGTGTCGACACCGAGGACATCCGCGGCGCGGCGTTCGATGTCGGCGATGCGCAGCCGGCGCAGCGCGAAACGCAGACACAGCGTCGGACCCAGCAACGCGGCCAGCCGCGGCAAACTCTTGCGGGCGGCAAAGAATCTTCCCGCAACGCGTTCGAGCGCGGCCAGCGCGGAACGATCGATGACGAAGGCGCTGCCGTTGGCAAACGCGTGCGCTCCGAATCGCACCAGATGCGGCGGCGCGCCCGGAAATTGCGCGGCATACGCGCCGGCCGGCGAGAGCGCCATCGTCAGCGCGAAGTCGCTCGATCGCTCGACGAAGCCGCGCAACCCCTGCGCATCGACGAACGGCATGTCGCTGGTGAGAAAGACGAGCCGCTCGGCGGCGGGAAACGCGTGGAGCGCGCGCTTGATGTTCTCGGCGCCGTCGGCTGCGGCAGCGAGAACGCGCTCGACCCGGGCGCCGCAGTAGTCCCGAACCGCGCCGGGACCGATGACCGCGATCGCGGACACGCCGGCGGCACGGGCGGCCTCGATTGCCGGGTCGATCAGGCGGCCGGATCCGAGCGGGGCGAGCGCCTTGATGTCGGTCCCGATGGCACGAGCGAAATCACCCGCAACGCTGCCGCCCGCCGTGATGACGGCATACAAACCCGCGCCGCGCGCGAGCAGCGGCGCTCCGTTAGTGATGAACGAGATCGGGGGAGCGGTCGAGCATGAGCGGTGCCTCGGTGATCTGCACGTCTTCCTCGAGCGTTCGTTCGGGCCGGATGCCCTCGGCCTGCAACGCGCCGTGATAGACGCGAACCGCTTCGGCCGGTGCGAGTGTCCCGTCGGCAACGGCGCGCATGAGTTTGATGAGCGCCAGCGGTGATTCGGCCAAATTGATCTTGCGGCCGAAGAGCGCGAGCCGGCCGCCGTGGCGCTCGGCCTGATAGATCAACTCGAAGGTATCACGGGTCGTGCCGGCGCTCCCGCCGAGCACCCCCACCACCAGCGTCGGATCGAAGGCCGCGAGTTCTTCGAGCGCGCCCGGTCCGTTGTACGGAATTTTGAGGAACTGCGGGCGGTCGGCTTGCATCACACCCGCGAGCGACCGCACGATATGATCGTTGACGAAGCTGGGGATCATCGTCCGATCGAGATCGGCCGGCGCATTGGGGTTGAAGACTTCGAGGAAATACCGGAAGCCCAGCGCACCGGCTTCGTCGCGAAACTCTTTGAACGCCTCGAGCGTGCGCAGATCGGCTGCCAGATCGTTGTTGAACGTCATTGAATACAAACCCAGATCGGTGCCGACGATCTCGCTACCGTCGGCGTTGCCGTACATCACGCGACCCAGCACCGCCGAGCGAAACGGCACCGAGAGCCGGCTGGCGTAGCGCCCGTGCCGCAGGCCGCCCCAAATGTCGGTCGCTTCGTTCGCGCGAACGGCGGGCTGGATCGCGCTGCGCGCAAACACCCCCTCCTGGGTCAGGACTTCCAAGTTGGATGCCGAGACGAGCATGATGTCGACGATGTCTTGCGCCACGACCGCTTTGATCGCGTCGAGATACTCGCGCCGCGAGCGCACGCCGTCGACGCTGCCGTCGGGGCGGCGACGCGGGCCCCCCATGCCGATCCCGCCGCCCATGTCGGCGTCTTTGGCGTCGGCGATCATGAAGTCGGCACGCGTGTATTTGCCGGCCCGGATGTTGGCCAGTTTCGCGTCGATCTTTTTCATTGCGTATCGGTCCTATCGTAAGCGAAGGGTGCGGCCGGCAGCCGCGCAGCGCGCGGATCCGGCCGGTACCCGGCGGGTGGGAGAGGCGAATGTTGCTGGCCCAGCACGAGCAGGCACCCGGCCATGAACGTATCGCCCAGTCCGAGCGTGGTCACGGGCTGCGCTAAATACGGCGTCGAGCAGACCGCGATCCGCCATTCGCCCAGCGCCTCCGGCACCCGCGGCGGCTCACCGAACGCGGCGCCGGCGGGAAGCGCGCGCGGCACGACGGGCCGGCCGTGAGCGGCGCGTGTGCTCGCCAGCAGGCTGCCCAGCAACAACGCGTCTCGTTCGCGAGCCGGATCGTCGAGCGTCGCCGCCGCGGCCCAGTCGTCGGCATGAACGCAGACGCGGCGCACTTGTAGGCGCTCGCCCAATGCGCGCATCCCGGCCGCCAGATCGCTGTTTGGAACCAGGGCGGCAAACTCGGAAAAGCTGAGCCCGAAGGACGTCGCGCAGCCGGTTAGTTCGCGCATGGCCGCGTCGCGATATTCGGGCCGAGCGTAGCCCGCAAGCTCGAAATGGATGGCCGGCACACCCGCCGCGGCCCACCGCTGCGCGAGCTTCCGGGTGCGCGCCAGCGTCGGACCCAGCGCGGCCACTCCGACCGTATTGAAGCCCGACAGAATCGCGGCGCCCGCCTGCGGCGCGAGCCGGCAGCTGAGCTGCTCGAAGTCACGATCGTTTTGCAAGCCGGGATCGTCGAAGCGAACGATGATGCGGGATGAGCGCGGCGGCAGAACCGAGCCGATCGGACGGCCTTTGGTGTACTCGAAAATATAGGTCTTGATCGCATTTGGATGGTCCGGCTGGATCGTTTTGGCTGGGACGCTGCGCCCGTCCCGCGCGACGCGAATCTCCGGGTCGAGCACCGCAAGCTGCTCGGCACTGCGCGTTTCGAGCGCGAGCAGCGCCGGAGCGCCCAAGGTCGTGAGAACGCGTGCCGCGTGCGGTCCCGTGCCGCCCAGAGCGCGAACGAATGGGACGCGCTCGTCGAGCCAGGCCGGTCCGCCCAGCCAATCGACTTTGATCTCGCCGCCAATCCCGGCGGCCGCGCGCTCGCGCAGCATCCCGGCGAAACGTTCGGCTTCCGCATCGCCGGTGGGCGCGAACAGCGCACCGGCATCGTGCAGCGAGACTGTCGCATCGACGCAAGCCGAGAGCCCGCAAAGCGTCAAACGTGCATTCGCAATTTCTGCGTCGAGGCGCTCGAGAACGCCCGCGTATGTCTTTTGCCAGGTCACCGCGGACCGTCCGCGCCGGGCGGAACGCCCGACCCGCGAAACCCACTATTCTTTAAGCGCATGATCGACCCGTGCGGTCTTAGCCGCTCCGCACGGTCAATCCGTCTTATTTCACGGCTGCCACCCGCTCTTCGGTAACCGGCGCGGCGCTGTTGCCCCACGCGGAGCGGACGTACGTGAGAACCGCTGCGATGTCGGCGGACGTGAGCTGACCTTTCCACGAAGGCATCAGGTTGCGGCCGTCTTCCACCGTGGTGATGATACCGTTCGGATCCGCGGCGAGGACGTTCTTGTTGCCGGCCAGTGCGGGGATCGTATCGCGGCCGGCTCCGTTCGCCTGATGGCAGCGGGCGCATTTGAAGGTGAAAATCGAGGCACCGACCGCGGCGGACACCCCGGGCCCGGCCGCCGCCACTTGTTGTTCGGTCACGCCCGAAGCGCTATCGCCCCAGGCCGAGCGAACGTAGGTAGCGACCGCGGCGATGTCGGCGTTGGAGAGCCGACCGCTCCACGTCGGCATCTTCCCGTTATACGTCTTACCGTTCACCATAAGCGGGCCGCTGCGGCCGTTCACGATCGTTGCGATCATGTCCTTAGGGTCGCTCGCGGCGACGGCCGGGTTCCCCGCTAACGGCGGAATGCTGTCGGTGCCTTGGCCGTGCGCCTGATGACAGGTCGCGCACTTCGCCACGAAGATTTGCTGGCCGCTCAATCCGGTGGGCGCGCTCGCTTCGGCGACCTGCTCCTCGGTGACGATCGCGGCATTGTTGCCCCAGGCCGTTCGAATGTAGCTGACCACGGCCGCGACCTGGGCGTTGGAAAGCGTCCCTTTCCAAGCCGGCATCACGCCGCCGTAGGTCTTCCCGTTGGTGACGATCGGTCCGCTGCGGCCATTGAGGACCGTGGAAAGCAGCGCCGACGTGTCGGCTCCGGTAACGTCGGCGTTCCCGGCCAACGGCGGAAACGGGCCGCCGCCCTGGCCCGTCGTCTGATGGCAACCCGCGCAGTTTGCCTCGAAGATTGCTTTCCCGTCCGCGACGGGCGCACCGGCAGCTGCGCCGTTGGTCGAGTGAACCGCGGAAGCGGCGATGAACGCGAAACCGAGCAGAAATGCAAGCTTGAACGAAGGTCGCATTGCGATGAAGTCCTTTTTGCGCGAGTTTCCGCTCACTTCCTCGCTCGCGCTTGATACCTTGCCGCGTACCGCGCGAAAGGCGGGCTTTTCGTGAGCGACTGCGGGCACTGCGGCCTAGGCCGCCATCCGCGATCGCGACACCAGATGCATGTCAGTTGCACGCCGCCAGCGCGGCGGCGATCTCGAGCCGACTTCGATGCTGCCGCAAGCGCGAACCTTGCGGCAGCGGTTGGATGTTAGGTCGCGCTGTGATCGAGGACGCCGGCTCCGTTTGCACTGGAGCGCACGTTTGCGACGATGCGTTCGGGAGCGACGTCGAAGCGTTCGTGCCGCCATGAGTAGGTTCCGAAACCGGCGGTCGCCGTTCGCAATTCGGTGATGTACCGCGCGAGTTCCGCTTGGGGCACGAGGGCGTGCACGACATCGTAGCCGCTGCGATCGGTTGGCTCGAAGCCTAAGATCTGCGCGCGTTTCCCGGTGAGCTGCTGGATCGCCGCCGAAACATATTCGGTGGGAACCGTCGTCTGCACGCGAACCAGCGGTTCGAGCAGCACCGGGCTGCATTTCGCGAGACCGTCACGGATCCCCATCGAACCCGCGGTTTTGAATGCGGCTTCGCTCGAATCGACCGCGTGATACGAGCCGTCGAACAGCGTGACGTGGACGTCCATGACCGGGAATCCCGCCACTGGTCCGTGCTGCAGCGCTTCGCGGACGCCTTTCTCGACGGCCGAGAAGAATTGCCGCGGCACCACGCCGCCGACGATTTCTTCGCTGAACGTCACCCCGTGCCCGCGCTCGCAGGCCTTGATGCGCAACCAGATATCGGCGAATTGCCCGTGGCCGCCGGTTTGGTGTTTGTAGCGCGCGTGAACTTCGGTGTCGGCCGTTATCGTTTCGCGGTAGGGGATGCTCGGTGCGTGCGTTTCGAGCGCGAGGTTGTATTTGCGCGTCAGCCGTTCGGTGGCGGTCGTCACATGCATCTCGCCGTTGCCCAGCAAGTGCAGCTCGTTGGTGAACTCCGCCCGCAGTAAGCGCAGCGCCGGATCTTCGTCGATGATCCGCGCGAGCATGACCGAGAGCTTCGATTCGTCGAGCTTCTCGCGCGGCTTGATGGCCACAGCGTAGACCGGCTCGGACAAAGGAACGGTCGGCATCACGGTGCTGCTGCCGGCGGTCGTGAGCGTATCGCCCGTCGCGACGTTTTCGAGCCGGCCGATCGCGACGATGCTGCCCGGCCCAGCGGTCGTTATCGGCTCGGTCTTTTTCCCGAAAAGGCGGAACAGGCCCGACGGTTTGACCGTCGCACTGCCACGCGAAGCATTCAGCAGCGGCGTCTGCGCGGTCAACGTTCCGCTGAAGACGCGCACCACCGAGAACTTCCCGGCCTGCGGATGAACGATGGTCTTGCAGACTTGCGCGACGACCGGGCCGCTCTCGACCGGTGCGATCTCGCGCCCATCGATATCGGTGCGAGCCGCGACGCCCGGTGCCGGCAACAGCGTTTCGATTGCTTCGCGCAAGGCGACGGCGCCGGCACCGCTGAGCGCCGAACCGGCTAAGACGGCGATGATTTGGTCGTGCGTGCAGTCTTCGCAGAGATCGCGCGCGATCTCGTCCTGCGGCGGCTCGATCTCCTCGAGTAGTTCCTCCATGAGGTGATCGTCGAAATCGGCGAGGGCTTCGAGCAGCACTTTGCGCTGCTCGGTGACGGCCGCTTCGAGTTCGGCCGGAATCGCCACGCTCCGTTCGGTCCCGTCGGCGTCGTACGCGAACGCAGTGCGCGGAGCCAAATCGACATAGCCCTTAAACGTTTCGGCGATTCCGATCGGCAGGTGTTTGGCGACGACGTGCGGACCGTAGAGCGCTCGCAGCTTCTCCAGCGTGCCGTCAAAATCAGCGCCCGGGCGGTCGAGCTTATTGATGAAGAACAGATGCGGTACCTTGCGCAGTTCGAGGTGGTCGACGATCGCCGCTGTCTGCGCGACGCGGCCCGGATCGGCCTCGATGACGATCACGGCGGCATCGGCGGCCAGCAGGCTGAGCTTCGTTTCCTCGAAAAAGTCGATGAAGCCGGGCGTATCGATGATCGTGATATCGACCGCGTCCGTCGTGGCAAAGGCGAAGCCGGTGCACACCGACTGGACGTGTTTGATCGCCTCGGGCTCGCAGTCGGTCGTCGTCGTACCCTGCTGTACGGAACCCCGGCGCGGGATCGCGCCGCAACTGGCCAGCAACGCCTCCACCAGCGACGTTTTGCCCGCGTGATGCGGGCCGACGAAGGCGACATTACGGATACGCGACATGTCGGACATGGCCGACCTCCTAGCAGGACCGTCGCGACCTCATGCGCGGGCGCCGCGACTTGATAGGTGCAGTTTCCATGACGGGCGCGATATACCGGCAAGACCGGCGAAGGTTTGCGAGCCCGGTAATTAGCCCGACCGCCTCGCAAGCGCAAAGCCGAGCCGATCAAGAAGCCCGATCGCTCGATCGAGCTCCGACTGGCGCTTGCATGGCCAAGGTACCTTTTGCAAACTCGCCGCGCCGGAACCTGTCGCGCAGCCGCGCGGTTTTCTTTGCCGGACGGTCGCTCCCGAACCTGTCTGGACAGGAGCGCCGGGGCTGAACGGGAGCCGCGATCCTGCAGGGTCGGGAGCTGGCTCGGGGTCGGGTACGGTAGTTTGCTCGATGCGATGCATTTCGCCGACCGATACGCGGGCGCGACATCGGTGACGCCGCGGATTTGCGCTGTCATGCGAACGCTCGAAAACGAAACGCGGGACGCGTACGTCTTGCAAGTCCATTGCGTACACTCGAGCCTCGAAAGCGTCGGCAGCGTTCCGCATACCGCTCCGCGTTTTCCCGACAACCATAATGTTTCGTATGAAGGCATCGGCGCCGCAGGACGGTTCACGCGCAGACCAGGTCTCGATCGATTTTGCGCCCCCCGAACCGGGGCCACGTTCGCCGCGCCTCCACACGCCGAATCGCAGCGCGAGGTGCGTGCCCTCCGGCAAACGTACCAACGTGAAGCAATGGAACGCACACATTGACCCTCCCACTCGATCATCCGCGGCGTCAGGAGTTCAACGACGAAGTCCATGCGCGTCCGCCTGAGACGCTTCAAGCCCCGCTGCACCTGAGTTACTTGGCGCTCTTCGCCGAAGGCGCCCAACGTCAGCAGGGCTGGGACTGCGTCGCCGCGCTTACGGCGCGCTTCGGTGTCGCATCGCCGCCTACGGACGCGCACCACTTCAGCGCCGACCTCGGGCCGTTTCGCGTCAAGTGCGAACGGCATACAGAATTCCTGCGCTTTGCCTTCATCGTTCCGGGCGGAGCGGATGACCCGTTCGCGGAGCCGGCGATCGGTCTCGTACCCGTGGATTGGCTGGCCACGCTCCCCGGCCAGGTCATCGTGGCCTCGAATGTCGGCTTGCTGCGCGCCGGCGACGAAGAGCCGGCATTCGAATCGCTCGCCCAACGTTTTTTCGCCGGCAACGATCTCGTCGGTGCGAGCATCGGCGCGGGCGCCGCGTTCGCGGTGACCGATTTCCGCATCCATCCCGACGGCTTCAGCCGCGCTTTGGTGCTCGACCGCAGCATGACTCCGCGCCAAGCGGGACGCAGCGTCGCACGCTTGATGGAGATCGACACGTACCGCATTTTGTCGCTCATGGCTTTGCCGATCGCACGCGGTCTCGCGCCTTCGCTCAACGCCTGCGAACGCGAACTGACGGAGATCACCCGCCTGCTCGTCGCCGCGCGCGATGCCGACGAGCCGTTGCTGTTCGAGCGGCTGACGCGGCTCGAAGCCGAGATCGAGAGCACGCTGTCGCAGAATCTGCACCGCTTCAGCGCCGCCGCGGCCTACGACGACCTCATCCACCGGCGCATCGCGGAACTGCGCGAAGAGCGCCTCGCGGGGATGCAAACGTTCCGCGAGTTCACCGACCGTCGACTGGCGCCGGCAATGAATACGTGCCGCACGACCGCGCTCAAGCTCGAATCCCTTTCGCAACGGGTCGCTCGTGCAACCCAGCTGCTAACGACTCGCGTCGAGATAACGCGCGAAGGGCAGAGCCAACGCTTGTTGGAGTCGATGGACCGGCGTGCGGGTTTGCAGCTGCGGCTACAAGAGACCGTCGAGGGACTCTCGGTCGCCGCAATCACCTACTACATCGTCGGCCTCGTTGGCTATGTTGCGAAAGGGCTGAAAGCGGCAGGCGCGCCGCTCGACATAGAAATCGTCATGGCGATCAGCATCCCGATCGTAGCGGTGTTGGCGGGCCTGGGCATCCGCCACATCCGCCGCAGCGTCGCCGAAGAGCAGCATTCAACGTAGGTCACGTTCGGTCTTCGCTTGGCGGCCGGCGG
>JBEKHC010000016.1:0-62069 GCA_050012475.1 Candidatus Velthaea sp. | reverse complement strand
TCCTGATTTGGTCCGCGCTGTCGATCGCCGGCGTCGCCTTAGCATCGTACCTACCCATCGTAAGCTTGACGCTCTTCGTCGCGCTCCCTGTGCTCTATTGCGTTCACGTCGCGTGCCTCGTAGTTCCCGCGGCGTCCAACACGCGATGTCCCGTCTCAGCCGAGAAGGTGCTTTCAACCGGCGGGTCAGAGATCGCCGTTCGCGGCCAGTTTCTGGGTTCACACGTTATCGTGAGGGTAGAGATGCGCGTAGCTCCCGGCAAAGCGGTGGCAGACCGCCACGGTGCCCCGCTCGTTACCGAACTTCAAGTCGTTCCGGTTGCCGGGCACGACAGCATGTTGCTGAACCTCAGCGGCGCGCACGGGCCATTCTTTACCCGCAACATCGTCATCCTCAAAGACAGCGCGAACAATACCGGCCTCGGCGAGGTTCCAGGCGGCGAGACGATTCGGCAGACGCTCGAGGATGCACGCGAGCTCGTCGTCGGTCATTCGATCGGCGAATATCACCGCATTCTCAACGGTGTGAGGTTGCGGTTCGCGGATCGCGATGCTGGCGGGCGAGGTCTTCAGACGTTCGACCTGCGCACGACGATTCACGCCGTCACGGCGCTCGAGGCGGCCCTGCTCGACCTGCTTGGGCAACACTTGGGCGTGCCGGTTGCGGAACTGCTCGGTGAGGGACAGCAACGAGACTCGGTAGCGGTGCTTGGGTATTTGTTCTATGTCGGCGATCGGCGCCGCACGGATTTGCCGTATCGAAGTGAACCGCAGGCGGACAATGAGTGGTTTCGCCTTCGCAACGAAACGGCGATGAGTCCCGCAGCCGTCGTCCGGCTCGCGGAGGCGGCGCATGCCCGCTATGGATTCAACGACTTCAAGCTCAAGGGCGGCGTGCTCCGGGGCGAAGAAGAAGCCGACGCAATCCGGGCCCTGCACGAGCGTTTTCCGGAAGCTCGGATAACCCTCGATCCCAATGGCAGTTGGCCCTTGAAAGAGGCGGTGCGGCTTTGCCGCGATTTGCACGGCATTATGGCCTATGCCGAGGATCCGTGCGGTGCCGAAGGGGTGTTCTCCGGGCGGGAAGTGTTGGCCGAGTTTCGGCGCGCAACCGGCATGCCGACCGCGACGAATATGATCGCCACCGATTGGCGCGAGCTGGGTCATGCGATCGCGCTGAACGCGATCACGATCCCCTTGGCGGATCCGCATTTCTGGACGCTGGCCGGATCGGTGCGCGTCGCGCAGCTGTGCCGCGAGTGGGGGCTCACCTGGGGATCGCACTCCAACAATCACTTCGATATTTCGCTCGCGATGTTGACACATTGTGCCGCAGCCGCCCCGGGTGACATTACGGCGGTCGACACGCATTGGATCTGGCAGGACGGTGAGCGATTGACCCGCGATCCTCCCCAAATTCAGATGGGCAAGATTCGGGTTCCTAAAAAACCAGGCCTGGGCATTGAAATCGACATGCACCAGCTCGAGAAGCACCACCGGTTGTACCAGGAACGAGGGCTTGGCGCGCGCGATGACGCGATCGCGATGCGACAGCTGATTCCGGGCTGGACGTTCGACGGCAAGCGTCCTAGCCTAGTGCGCTGAGCAAACGGTGGCGGGCGATGCCCCGGACGTTCCATAGATTCCACGATACCGAATGTGCTCGTCGTGCGATAGAATTCGACTGCTGCTGATCAGCGCGTCGCGAATCGCAGGGCCGAAACGCTTGCGTCAACTGGAGGCATCGGAATCTCGAGCATGCCGAAAGGGTCGATGCGTTGTTCGCATCTCGCCCAGCGGATCGGCTTTGTCGATCGTTCGGGCTTGCGGCTTTGCCGCAAGCCCGGAGGCTTCGGGCGGGCGTACCGAGCGAAGCCGAGGGGCGCGCCCATCCGAGCGAAGCCGAGGACACCCATCCTGTCGTCATGGTCGGTAACCCGGCACATCCTAGGAGCAAGGAATCAAATCATGGTGTTCACTGAGTTTATCACGGCTGCTCCGTTGGCCGCCGGACTCGAGGCCGGTGAGGCGACGACCGACCGCATCGCTTGGATCAAGCTGTCCCTGGTGTTCCTCCCGCTGAAAACACCGATAAGTGACGCAAAGGTACTCACCGGACGCCAGAAACCGATGACGGAGATCGCGTTTCTGTTTGCGGAGATTGCGACGCGGCAGGGACACGAAGGCATCGGTTTCAGTTACTCCAAGCGTGCCGGCGGCCCGGGCCAATACGCGCACGCCAAAGAAATCGCGGAAAATTTGCTTGGCGAGGATCCCAACGACATCGCTCGGCTCTGGGAGAAGCTGATGTGGGCCGGCGCCTCCGTCGGCCGCAGCGGACTTGCGACGCAGGCCATCGCGGCCTTTGATATCGCTCTTTGGGACCTCAAAGCCAAGCGCGCGAATTTGCCGTTGGCGAAGTTGCTTGGTGCTCATCGCGACTCGGTGCAATGCTACAACACCTCGGGGGGCTTTTTATCGACCCCGATCGAGCAAGTGCTGGAGAACAGCTCGAAAGCCTTGGCAAACGGAATCGGCGGAATCAAGATCAAGGTCGGCCAGCCCGACCCGATGATCGACCTCAAGCGCGTCCAAGCCGTCCGAGATCACCTTGGACCGAGCGTTCCGCTCATGGTCGACGCAAACCAGCAATGGGATCGTCCGACCGCGCATCGGTTCGGACACATCCTCGAGCAATTCAACTTAGCCTGGATCGAAGAGCCCCTCGACGCCTACGACGCTGAGGGTCACGCCGCGCTGGCTGCGCAGTTGGACACGCCCATCGCGAGTGGTGAGATGCTCACGAGCGTCGCCGAACACTGGGAGCTCATCCGGAACGATGCGGTCGACTTCATCCAGCCCGACGCCCCGCGGGTTGGCGGGATCACGCAGTTTCTGAAGATCACCGCGTTTGCGGATCACAAAGGCTTGCGCTTAGCCCCGCACTTTGCAATGGAGATTCACCTGCATCTCGCTGCTGCCTATGCGCGCGAGCCGTGGGTGGAGCACTTCGAGTGGCTCGAGCCGATGTTCAACGAACGCCTCGAGATCAAGGCCGGCCGAATGCTCGTTCCGAACCGTCCCGGGCTCGGCTTCAGCCTGAGCGCGCAGGCTGCCGCATGGACTGCGGATCACGTCGAATTCGGTAAGCGACCATAGGAGTCGCAAACGCGATGGATCGACGAAGTCATTCTACTAGGTAGCGGTAGCACCCAGGATCCCCTTTGATTGAAGTTCGGCAACAAGCGACGCGCTCGTGCGCTGATCCGAACGCGGCCCACGCACAGAAAGGACATGCCGATGCGCGAGAACAGAATTCGGACGATTTGGAAAACCGGAGGTGCGGTCCTCAACGGCTGGCTCGCTATTCCAAGCGCGTTCGCGACCGAAACGATGGCGCACCAAGGGTGGGACTCGCTTACGATCGATCTCGAGCATGGCGTGGTCGACTATCAGGCGGCGGTCAACATGTTGACGGCGATTTCGACGACCGACACCGTCCCCGTGGTTCGCGTGCCGTGGCTCGAACCGGGGATCCTCATGAAGATGCTCGACGCAGGCGCCTACGCAGTGATCTGCCCGATGGTCAACACCCGCGCCGACGCCGAATTGCTCGTTTCGTACACGCATTATCAGCCGCGCGGCGTGCGCAGCTTCGGTCCGGTGCGAGCTTTGCTTTACGGCGGCGCGGATTATCCGCGGCACGCCGATGAAACGATCGTCGTCTTCGCGCAGATCGAAACGCAGCGGGCGCTCGACAATCTCGACGACATTCTCTCGGTGAAGGGCCTTGACGCGGTCTACATCGGCCCGTCCGATCTTTCGCTTGCGCTCGGGTGTACGCCGACGTTCGACGACGTGGACGAGCCGGTTGCCCGGGCCATCGATCACATCCTCGCGCGTGCCAAAGCTCACGGCGTGGTTGCCGGAATCCACAACGGCACTCCGGAAGCCGCATTGAAGCGGATCGAAAAAGGCTTTCAGTTCGTAACAGTGAGTTCCGATGCCCGCTTGATCGCAGCCGGCGCCCAGCAGGTCGTCGCGAAGATGGCTGCCCGCGGAGCCGTGTCGGCGCCGCACGCTACGAACGGGTCGGTTCGAGCTGAAGTATAAGTCGTGGTAGCGTGGTCTCGCTATCCCGCGCCGACTGACGGCGCGCCAAAGCAGATGGAGCTCGGACTTCCGACGTTCGCGGACACGGACGGATTCCCAAGCTGCCCGGCATCGGTCAGCGGAAACGACACAATGGTATCGCTCTCTTGATTTGCAACGTGCAGCGCGCGCCCATCCGGTGCAAGGGCGAAGAATCGCGGATCGTGCCCGAAACAAGGCGTCCAGCTTGCGGTCCCCAGCGATCCCGTCGCTTCATCAAGAAGGAAATGAACGATGGAATCGTGTCCCCGGTTTGAGGCGTAGAGGTCGCGCCCATGTGCCGCGATGGCGATTTCGGCGGCCGCACTTTGAGGCGCTGCGGCATCCGGGAGGGACGAGCGGATTTGCATTTCCTGAAGGCTGCCGTTAGCGGCATCCCAACGAAACGTCTGCACGCAAGAGCCGAGTTCGCCGACGACATACAGAACGGGAAGCCTCGGATGAAAGACCGCATGTCGCGGCCCGCTGCCGGGTTTGCAGGCCGCGAAGGGCATCTGCGCGGGCAGCAGTTGTCCCGAAGAGTCGAAGCGGAAGATGAACACGCTGTCGAGACCCTTGCATGGGATGAGGACAAAGTTGCCGGAACGGTCGACGGTGACGCCGTGCGGCATGGACGGCGACTGTTCGTCGGCGCGATATCCAGGGCGCGCAAGCGGAATGATCTGGCAAGCCGGCTGCAGCCCTCCGGTCTCATCGAGCGGAAGCACCGCGACCGTTCCCGAGCTGTAATTTGCGGTCACCAGAAAGCGGTCGCCTCCGAGAAAGCCAATATCCACCGGGTTTTCCCCGCCGCTTTGCTGGTTGCCGTGGGCGGCGATCCGGCCGTTGACCGGATCGACGGCGAAGGCGCTGATCGTGGTGCGGCCGCCATGAACCGCATAAAGCATCCGGCCCTTCGACGCGGTTCGCAGCAGGGACGGGTTGTCGATGGTCGCGAGCGTCTGAAGATGCGTCCACGGCAGGCCGACGGCCTCGGCGCGAAACACCGAGATCCCCGAACCGCGACCGTTTCGGTCCGCCGACGTGTAGCTGCCCACATAGACGAACCGTCTCATGAGTGCGACACGACGAATACGCAAGCTCGTTGATGCGGGTGGCGAGGGTTGTGCGGCACGAGTTCCTGCCTTTGTCTATCGTCGAGGCTGCGAGCGACGAACGCGGTCTGTTCAAATCGGCGCCGGACATTCGCGGCGTCGCCGCACACACATGTGGCGGGCACGAGCGAAGATTTTATTTCTTGCCAGAACGTGTTATTTTCTAACGATAATGGTACTATAAATTCGCACTTTAAATCATTCGTAGCGCTGTCGTCCGGTTTCCTGGTCCGGTGAGTTTCGCGATCTGGATCGATCGCGATCATGCGATCGGCGACGAGGCGCTCGAATTTTACGCGCGAAAGGGCCGCTCGAGCGGACGTGATGAAACCAGCGCTCTGAGAAACGCCGCAATGATTTGAAATCAAGACGGCGCGCGGAGACGCAACCCAATTCGATCAGCAAACTTGCTGAGAAGCTCGGTTAGCACATGAGCATAAATAAGGTCGCGCTTTCCGGTTCGGGCGGCCAGATCGGGCGTTTCCTGCGCCCCGCCTTGCTTGGGAAGAACGTGGAGCTTCGTTCCGCGGCTGGACACACTCCCCTCACGGCGCTTCACCCGCGGGAAGACGTATGCTTCGGTGACCTCCGCGAACCGGTCAACGTCGACCGCCTTCTCTCCGGCGTCGACATGCTGATCCACATGGCCGCGACCAGCGTCGAGCGACCCTTGCCTGAAGTCATCGAGAATAACCTGGTCGTCCTGCACGCCGTTTATGAGGGAGCCCGCAGGCATCATGTAAAGCGCATCGTCTTCGCAAGCTCAAACCACGCGGTGGGAATGCACGGCGTCGACGACAAGCTCGATATCAACTGTGACTTTCGCCCGGATGGATTCTACGGACTGAGCAAGATGTGGGGTGAGGGCTTGGCCCGGCTTTATTGGGATAAGCACGGCATCGAGAGTATCTGCGTGCGGATCGGCAGCGCCCTGCCCAAACCGACGGAGTTCCGACATCTCAGCACCTGGTTCGGTTTCGAAGACCTCTTGCAGTTCATCATGTGCTGCATTGCGGTTCCCGAGGTCGGATTCGTCGTGGCTTGGGGTGTTTCGGACAATACCCGGAGTTACTGGACGCCGGCCGGCTGCGAACGCATCGGCTATCGGCCGGTGCAAAACGCCGAAATCTACGCGCCGGAAATTCTGCGCCTGCAAAATCCACTGAGCGAGATCGCGCAGCAGTTTCAGGGCGGCGGCTTCGCCGGCATTGATTTCACCGCTCCCAACCAGCAGTGTCGGATCGAAGCGATCCGCTAATGATGAAGACGCGCGGTCTGCGGTGGTATATCCTCGTCCTCGTTGGCCTGGGAGGCGTTGTCAACTACATCGACCGCAACACGCTCGCGGTCCTGGCGCCGGCGCTCGAAAAGATTCTGCATTTCTCGACCGAGCAGTACTCGTTCATCGTCGTTGCGTTTTTGCTCTTCTACAGCCTCATGCAGCCGGCTGCGGGATATATCATCGATCTGATCGGGTTGCGGATCGGGTATTTCATTTTTGCGGTTCTCTGGGGCCTGTCCGCCGTGCTGCACGCCTTTGCGGGAAGTTGGCAGGCAATGGCTGCTTTTCGGGGGCTGCTCGGCGTGGCTGCGTCCGCCAACATACCGGCTACCGTAAAGACTGCGGCCCTGTGGTTCCCTCCCAAAGAGCGTTCCGTGGCGACCGGCTGGGCGAATATCGGCAGTTCCGTCGGGGCCATGCTCACCCCGATTCTCGTCGTTTGGTTATTGCTCACCTGGGGCTGGCAGTACGCGTTTATCGCGACCGGCGCCGCCGCGTTGGTCGTGGCGCTGTTGTGGATCATCCTCTACCGCGATCCGCAGCGGCATCCGCGTCTGAGCACGGACGAGCAAGTCTACATAACGGGTGACGAGGCACCGGTGCTGGGGAAGCCGTCAATTCGCGACGTTCTCGCGAAACGCGACTTCTGGGGCTTGGCCGTTGCACGATTCCTCACCGAGCCCGCCTGGCAAACGTTTAGCTTTTGGATACCGCTCTACATGATCAGCGCTCGCGGCATGGACATCAAGCAATTCGCCCTTTTCGGATGGCTGCCGTTCCTGGCTGCCGACCTCGGCTCCGTCGTCGGCGGCTACCTCTCACCGTACTTGCACACGCGGGCGCATATGTCGCTGGTAAATTCCCGAATCGCGGGCATCGGCGTCGGGGCTTTCTGCATGATCGGGCCGGCTCTCGTTGGCCTCGTCAGCAGCCCGATCGTGGCGATCTTACTTTTTTCACTGGGCGGCTTTGCCCACCAAATGTTGTCGAGTCTGATGTATGCGCTGGTGACCGACAAGTTCGAGAAGCAGGACGTCGCCACCGCGACCGGGTTTGCCGGAATGGCGGGATATCTGGGGGCAACGCTGTTTACCCTGACCATCGGTCACTTAGTCGGGATCGTCGGCTACCCGCCGCTCTTCATCTGCCTGAGCATCTTTGATATCACGGCATTTTTCGTGGTGTGGGCTCTGTTACGAGATCGCAAGACCGGTCCGACCGCGCTCGCACGGCCGTTCCCCGCGCGGGCCGCATAGCTGCGAACCGCGCCTTTACCGCATCCCTTGAAGAAGAATGCATCCCGGCTGCGCACACTGCCATCCAGCCGGCATACTCAGCTGTTACGATCAAGTCATGGTCGTCGCGGCCGGCAGGGAGCTAGACTAGGTTGCTGATTGGCGTTGATCTGCGAAAGGCGTTTTCGCCAGCGCGGACCGGTTCTCGTCGCAGGAAGCGACGAGCGAACGCATACGACGAGCGGACGCATACAACGAACCTAACGAACGCTGCGGCACGCGTTGCAGCAACATTGGCCAGGAAAGAGAGACATGAAACAAATCGGATTCGTCGGCCTCGGAATCATGGGCCGGCCCATGGCTGCCCATCTACAGAAGGCCGGGCACAAGCTATTCCTGCACGACCTCGGCGCCGTCCCGAAGGAGTTGCTGGCCGGCGGTGCGATCGATTGTGCTTCGGGACGGGAGGTTGCGACACAAGCGGAGATCGTGATTCTAATGGTGCCGGACACGCCGGATGTCGATGCGGCATTGTTCGCCAAGGACGGTATCGCCGAGGGACTCAGCGCCGGCAAGGTGGTGATCGATATGAGCTCGATCTCACCGATCGCGACGAAGGCGTTCGCGAAACGCATCAACGATCTCGGCTGCGAGTATCTCGATGCGCCGGTCTCCGGCGGTGACGTCGGTGCGCGTGCAGCATCGCTGACCATCATGGTCGGCGGATCCGCGGCCGGGTTCGAACGGGTGCGCCCGTTGCTCGAACTGATGGGCAAAAACATTACGCTCGTCGGCGGCAACGGCGACGGACAAACGACAAAGGTGGCCAACCAGATCATCGTTGCGCTTACGATCGAGGCGGTCGGGGAAGCGCTGCTGTTCGCTTCGAAGGCAGGTGCCGATCCGGCGCGCGTGCGCGAAGCACTGATGGGCGGTTTCGCCGCGTCACGCGTCTTGGAAGTTCACGGCGAGCGGATGATCAAGCGCAATTTCGAGCCGGGATTTCGAATCAAGCTGCACCAGAAAGATCTCAATCTCGCCCTCGAGGGCGCGAGGTCGCTGCAGATCAGCCTGCCCAACACGGCAACCTGTCAGGAACTTTTCAACGCTTGCGCGGCTCGCGGCGGCAGCGCTTGGGATCACTCGGCGATGGTGCGCGCATTGGAACTGCTCGCGGACCACGAGATCAGCAACGGCGCGGAGATGTTGGCAAAAACCGGTTAACGGTTCTGCCGCGCGCGGCGAGGACTTGGGCGGCACACCGCCCGACTCGCCATGCGCGGCGGCGCTGGCGACCGCGACGGCGGCCCGCAGACGCTCCGCGGGCAGCGTCGCGATTGTCGACGCGTCAGACGGCTTCGACGAAACTCACGGACGAGAACACCTGGCGCAGCACTTTCTTGTCGAGCTTTCCGACGCTCGTTTTGGGCAGCTCCGCCAGGAAGAATACGTGGGCGGGAACGGCGTATTTGGGCACGACGCCAACGTCGGCGAGACGCATAACGCGCGCCTTGATATCGGCGGCGTGCAAGGTCACGCCCGCGCGCGCGACGACCACCGCCGCAGGGCGCTCGCCCCACTTCGGATCGGGTAGCCCGATCACGGCAACCTCGGCGACGTCGGGATCATTTCCGATGATGCTCTCGAGCTCCAACGAAGAAACCCACTCTCCGCCGGTCTTGATGAGGTCTTTGAGCCGGTCGGTGATTTGCACGTTGCCTTCGGAGTCGATCGTGCCAATGTCTTGCGTGTGCAGGAACCCGCCGCCCCACAGCACGTCCGTGGCGGCCGGATTCTTATAATAGACCTGCGTGAGCCACGGCGCGCGCGCCACGATCTCGCCCGTCGCGATGCCGTCGTGCGCGACGTCGTTCATATCGAAATCGACGATGCGCAAATCGACGAGCGGAAGCGAGTGTCCGGCCTTCATGCGCGTTTGTATCTCGTGTTCCAGATCGCGGGGCGTCTGCGGGTGCAGCGCGGCGACAGCGAGCAGCGGACAGGTCTCCGACATGCCGTAGCCGGTGAACGCGTCGATGCCGCGTGCCAGCGCCGCCTCGCACAACGCGCGCGGCAGCGCGGAACCGCCGACGATCATCCGCAACCCGTTCAGATCGATCTTTTCCGAGCCCGGCGCCGCAAGCAGCATCTGTAAAATCGTCGGCACGCAGTGCGTGAAGGTGACTCGCTCGTCGCGAATCAAACCCAACAGCGCATCGGGGAGATACCGTCCCGGATACACCTGTTTGCAGCCCGCAAGCGTCGCAACGTAGGGAAGTCCCCAGGCGTGCACGTGAAACATCGGCGTCATCGGCATGTACACCGTTTCACGCTTGATCCCGAGCGTCGCGGACGTGGCGAGCGTGTGCAGCACCAGCTGCCGGTGCGTGAACGTGACGCCTTTTGGCAAACCCGTCGTGCCGGTCGTGTAAAAGATCGTCGCGCGCGTGTTCTCGTCGAAGTCCGGGAACGGATGGGCGGGGTCGCCCCGTGCGATCACGTCCTCGTACTCCCCCTCGCCCGCGAGTCCGGCCGGAAGCGGTCCCGAGTCGCTCGCCCAGATGATCTTCGAGATGCCGGTCAACTCGGAGCGAATCGCATCGATGATCGGCAAGAATTCGAGATTGCAAATAAGGACGCTTGCTTCCGCGTGGTTGAGACAATAGATGAGCTGCTCTTTGGAAAACCTCACGTTGACGGTCTCGAGGACCGCGCCGATCATCGGTATGGCGAAGTAACACTCGAGATAACGGTGACTGTCCCAGTCCATCACCGCGACGGTGTCACCGCGTTGTACTCCCAGCCCGCAAAGCGTGCTGCCCAGCCGGCCGATCCGCTCGCGCAGCATCGGGTAGCCGAAGCGCCGCCCACGGTAAACAATCTCCGTCGTGGAGCGGTGCGCCAGCGGCGCGAGCAATAATTGCTTGATGAGCAGGGGGAAATCGTACGCGGACATGATCGCTCCTTTACTAGGAACGTATCGGGCTCACCGACACGTAATGATAACGGCTTCGCTCGGTACGCCCGCCCGAACCCTCCGTCTCGGGAGAAGCCGAAACACGAGGGAATGCGCAGCGCGTTTCTCTAGGCCGCGGCCGAACCGAGTGCTCTGACCGCCTCGATCATTTTCACTAGCACGGCGGCCGCATCGCCGTACACCATGCTGCAGTTGGGCGCGTAGAAAAGCGCGTTGACGATCCCGGCGTAGCCTTTGCCCTGACCGCGCTTGATGACGTAAACGCGTTTGGCTTGGTCCGCGTTGACGATCGGCATCCCGAAGATCGGCGACGATTTATCCGTCCGCGCCGCCGGATTCACAACGTCGTTCGCGCCGATGACCAGCGCAACGTCGGCGCTCGCGAATTCCTCGTTGATATCGGCCATTTGAAAAATTGTGTCGTATGGAACACCGGCTTCAGCGAGCAAGACGTCCATGTGTCCGGGCATGCGGCCCGCCACCGGATGGATCGCGAACTTGACGCTCACGCCGGCCGCCGCCAAGAGTTTGACGAATTCGTGGAGCTTCTGCTGAGCCTGCGAAACGGCGAGACCGTAGCCCGGGACGATGATCACGCTCTTCGCGTAGCGCATGAAGACGGCAGCATCGCTTGCCTCGGCCGGCTTTTCGGTGCCCTCGATCGCGCCGTGCTTTTGCTTCACGCTCGGTCCATAGGTCTTGAACAAGACGCCGACGACCGAACGGTTCATGGCCTTCGCCATGAGCAGGGTCAACAGCGTTCCGGCAGCGCCCACCACCATACCCGCGATCATCAGCGCCGGATTTTGCAGCACGAAGCCTTCGAGCCCGACCGCGAGCCCGGTGGCCGCGTTATAGATGGAGATGACGACCGGCATGTCGGCGCCGCCGATCGGGAGCGTGATGAGGATGCCCAGCAGCAGCGCGCAACCGAAGAAGACGCAGATCCAGCCGGGCAGCGGCAGCAGCAACGGTGCCGTTCCGGTCACGCCGATCGCGACGAGAATTCCCGCGATCACCGTCACCAGCATGAGAAACGCGTTGAATGCCTGTTGGCCGCGCGCGTGAAAGGGCGACTTGAGGATGCCGTCCAGCTTGCCCCACGCGATGAGCGAGCCGGAAAGGGAGATGGCACCGATGAGCGCACCGAGTAACGTCACGCCGAGTTGCACTGCGCCTTGCGTCCGATTGCCGAACAGTTCGACGGCGGCGATCGCGCCCGCGGCGCCGCCGCCCATGCCGTTGTAGATCGCGACCATTTGCGGCAAGGCCGTCATCTTGACCGTCTTGCCGCTCCACCAGGCGATCCCGCCGCCGATCGCGAGAGCCGCGACCGCAAGTGTGAGATTGAGCGCGAGATGGGGCCTCGCCGCGTCGCTCACGTTGAAGACATAGAGGAAGCTCGCGAGCACGGCAGCGAGCATGCCGATGCCCGCGAAACGGATCCCCGAGGCCGCCGATGCCGGCGAGGACATGCGCTTGAGGCCGTACATGAAGAGGAAGGCTGCCGCGAATCCCGTCGCGCCGATTGCAAGTTGCGAGATCATGACGAGCATGGCGAGGTGCTACGTTCCCTTGGCATGATGCGGTTTCGCTCGGCGGTGTCTTGACCGAGGCGGCTTGGCTTCACTGGTTTTGAACATCGCGAGCATGCGGACCGTAACGGCGTACCCGCCCGCGGCGTTGCCTGCGCCCAGCAGCACCGCAACGAATCCGATGGATTGTTCGAGCGGATTGGTCGCGTTGAGCAACGCGAACATGCCGCCGACAACGACGATCCCGTGGACGAAGTTCGAGCCCGACATCAAGGGCGTGTGCAGAATCGCGGGCACGCGGCCGATGATGACCCAGCCGGCAAAGGCGGCCAGCATGAAGATATACAGGCCTGCGAAACCGTCGACCGCCATCAAGCCACCTTGGCGGCAGTTTGCGCGCTCTTGTGATTGGCCGCGTCGTCATGCAAGGCACCGGCGTGAGTCAGCATGGTCTTTGCCAGCACCTCGTCGCTCCAGTCGATCGTGACGATGTTGTTCTGGAGCATCAGCGTGAGCAGATTGAACGCATTGTGGGCATACAAGCTGCTTGCATCGGCACCGAGCAGCGCCGGCACGTTGAGCGGCGCGACGATCGTGATCCGGCCGACCCGAACCGTCTGACCGGGAACCGTATCGTCGCAGTTGCCGCCGCCTTCCGCAGAGAGGTCGACGATGACCGCACCGGCCTTCATGCCCGCGACTTGCGCGCTGCTGATGAGCTTGGGGGATGCTTTTCCGGGGATCGCGGCCGTCGTAACGATCAAATCGGCGGCCGCGATGTGTTTGGTCAGCGCGCCTGCAACCTTCGCGCGTTCGTCCGCGGTGAGCTCGCGCGCATAGCCGCCCTTGCCGCGCGCATCGACGCCCGTGTCGACGAAGGTAGCTCCCAACGACGCCGCCTGTTCCGCCGTTTCCGGCCGCACGTCGTAGCCTTCCACGACGGCGCCCAACCGATGTGCCGTTGCGATCGCCTCGAGACCGGCCACACCCAGACCCATGACCAGCACTTTGGCGGGCCCGATGGTCCCCGCAGCCGTCGTGATCTTCGGCAGGACGCGATTGAGATGCGTGGCTCCGAGCTGCACGCCGTAGTATCCCGTCAGCGCGGACTGGCTCGAGAGCGCATCCATCGATTGGGCTCGGCTAATTCGCGGTACGCGCTCCATCGCGAAGCACGTGATCTTTCTTTCGAGTAAGCGTTCGACGAGAGCCGGCTCGTTGTGTTCGTAAATGAACGAAATGAGGATCGCGCCGGCCTGCATCTCGCCGATCGCAGCGAGCGCCGGCGGCCCGACGGCGAGAACGACATCCGCATCGCGAAGCAGCTCTCTGCGATGGGCCGTGAACGCGACGTCCCGGTAGGCTTCGTCCGGCAAGGCGACAGCCTCGCCGGCACCGGACTGCATATGCAGCCGGGCACCCAATTTTACGAGGCGGGCGACAACCGCCGGAACCAGCGCAACCCGCCGCTCGTGGGCCTGTGTCTCTTTGAGGACGGCGACGTTGACGAACATCACGGTGCCGGGCTTTCGGGCGCGAATTCCGTCTTCGGTCCGGCTTGTGCTGCCATTACTTCGACTACT
Organism: Candidatus Velthaea sp.; assembly: GCA_050012475.1. Taxonomy (GTDB): domain Bacteria; phylum Vulcanimicrobiota; class Vulcanimicrobiia; order Vulcanimicrobiales; family Vulcanimicrobiaceae; genus Velthaea. The sequence goes on along the minus strand of JBEKHC010000016.1, from coordinate 48,212 downwards.
TTCGGTCGCATAACGCGATCGGCTCGGAGAACAACTGTATCGCAGCGGAACTCGAAGCGGTATCGTGAAATACTCGGAAGAGCGCAGACTACGTTGCGATCGGGAAGGCCGGAAAATCGTCCCCGTGGCGCAGCGCGAGCGCATCCGAGTCGCCGCCCACCGCGTACCGGCCGCCGTTGCGCATCGTCGCCAGTGCGGCCTGTGAAACGACCATCGAATCGATGTGCAGCGTATTCTTGATGCGCGCGACGCGCGCATCAGCCAGGCGTTCGACGCCGGCGGCCACGAGCGCGTAGCGAACCGCTTCACGATCGTTGGCACATACGACGGGTAGCCGTGCCCCCGCCGGTGATGCCGAGGTCAATGCATTGAGATAGGTCGATGGCCAGTCGATTTTGTCGGCTAACCGGCGCAGACAGAAATCGGCGATACCGACCCCGTTGGCGTTGCCGTGTGACTGATCGGTCAGATCGCGCACGAAGAGCTGCCGGACGATGGGCGTCGGCGATTTTTGGCTTCGGCCGTCGATGGCGCGTGCGGTGACGTTTGTGTCCATCCCGGTTCCGGAGAGTTCTTTGCCCATCTCGTCGATAACGAGCAGATCGAGTTCATCGAACGGCAGCACGGAGAGCAGCGCGCGCGCCTGCACGAGTAGCCGCTCTTCGTTCGCCACGATGGTGTCCGCAGGAAAGGCTCCAACGGCGTGAGTGCCGCCGCGATTATCGTCGACGAAGCCGACCCCCGCGACGATCGGCGTCCCAGCGAACATCACCTCGGCAACTTCACGGATGACTTTCTCGTATCCGATCCGTTCGAAGGCGGCATGGTATGCTGCGGCGCCGACGGCTTTGCCCAGACCGATCGCCATCATCTTGAGCATTCCGCTCTCGATGGTGCCCGAAAAATGGGTATGCGGTTTTACCCGGTTCGCGACGACGATCGCGTCCGCGCGTGCCGCCTGCGCGTCGCAGTAAACACGGACCCCGCTCGCGGTGGTGCCGACTTCGATCACGTCCATCTCGCTGACGATTGGCGCACCGACGGTTTCTTGCGTGACGCCGAGGGAAACGAGCATCGCGCGTTGGCCATCGCCGGTGCCGCCCCCGTGGGAGCCCATCGCCGGAATGAAAAACGGTTCCGCTCCCGCAGCGCGGACGGCGGTCGCCAAACCGCGCAAAAGCGGGGTGCCGTTGGCGATGCCGCGACTGCCGGCGGTGATCGCTACCCGCGCGCCGCGCGCGATCCGGCCCGGCAGCACGCTTGCGAGCGCGTCTCGGACCGCCTGCTCGGGATTCGCGATCGCTGGGGCGACCTGCGTGTCGAGGACCACGGCTGCCTCGATGTAGTCCATCGCGAAACCTCCAGCTGAACGGCGAGATCCGTGGCGCTTAAACGAGTTGACGAGCCAAACGCGACGCGCGCTGGCAGACAGTATACGTAGCGCGAGCGCCCTCCACCATAGTGAAATGGGGGGTAGCGCTGCCTCTCAAGGGCGGATATCGTAAGTCCGAGACGGCGGCGATCGCCGGCGACAATGATATGGACTGACGCCTCGACGACTCGCAATGGCGGAAAATGAAGATCGTGGTCCTAGGGTCCGGCGTTCAGGGAACTCTCTACGGCGTCCGGCTCGCTCGCGCAGGCCATGACGTAACGTTGATCGCGCGAGGTGGTCGTGGGGCTGAGCTAAGTGACCGCGGAGCTGCCATCTCGAACGCGCTGACAAACCGCACCGACGTCGTTCAGTTGCGGGTGATCGAACGGCTAACACGAGATACGGTCGCCGACCTCTGTCTCATTTGTGTTCGGCGGGAGCAGCTGGACGACGCGCTTCCAGACCTCGTAGTGGCGACAAGAGTCGCGCGCTTCGTCGTTATGGTGAATCATGCAAACGGATCCGATTCGCTCTACGAGGCACTTAGCCGTCAGCGCGTCGTTCTAGGCTTTCCCGGAGCGGCCGGCGCGATCGAAGATGGCGTGGATCGTTACGTCGAAGTCAGCGAACAAGCGACGGCGATTGAGGCGAGAGCGCCCGATGTCGCCGCTATCATCCGAAGCGCCGGCTTTCGCGTCGAACTGGTACCAGACATGGATTCGTGGCTGCGCCGACACGCGATTTTCGTGACAGCGATTGCCGGCGCATTGTATGAGGTCGATGGCGACCCGATTCGCTTGGCATCTGATTCGGCGCTCGTGCGCACGTTTATCATTGCGGCCTGCTCCGCTGCCGCTGCGCGCGATCTTCCTCTGGGTTCCGCTTGCGTTCGCGATCGGGTACTGGCGCCGACTCTTGCGATCGTTTCGCGGGGAACGTTACTTTGCGCTCCACACGCGTCACGCACCGCGGGAGATGGCCGCGCTCGTGGCCGACGTGCGTTCCCTCATTGAGAATGACGTTACGCCGCATTTGCGACTCGTTTACAGCGCGATCGACAAAGCGGCGGGGGCGAGAAATGACCACGCGATTTGAACTTTGCGGCGTAGATGCCATGGAGAGCGAAAGACAGCCGACCCGGCGGGGGTTTTTGGCAGCGGCGACGCTCATTGCGAGCGCTGCGCCCTTTGCCGCCTGCTCATCATCCAACAATGCGTACACCCAGGCCGTGAAAGGAACGTGGCGGCCCTTTGACAGCCGCATCTCGGGGAGTGACGCTCTGCAGCGTGAACTCGTCCGGTATGCAACGCTTGCGCCGTCGAGCCACAACACCCAGTGCTGGAGATTCAAACTCGAAAAGAATCTCATTTCGATTCTCCCCGACTTCGCTCGGCGCTGCCCGGCTGTGGACCCAGACGACCATCACCTCTTCGTTAGCCTCGGCTGTGCAACGGAGAACCTGGTTCAGGCCGGGCTTGCGCACGGCCTCCGCAGCGACGTCCGCTTCGATCCCGCCACCGGCGCCGGGGTACGAGTCGCATTCCAGCGGGCGAAAGCGGTCATCTCGCCGCTGTTCGGTGCGATTCCCATGCGTCAATGCACGCGCGGCGCATACGACGGCACACCCATACAGCAAACCGAATTACGAGCGCTCGAAGTTGCTGGACAGGGGCAAGGAGTCCGTATCCTGTTGCTTACCGGTCGAAGCCAGATGGAACGCGTCCTCGAGTACGTAGTCCAGGGCAACACCAGGCAGATGAATGACCCTGCCTTCATGGCCGAACTGCGCAAATGGATCCGTTTTAACGACGGGGACGCCATCGCGACGGGCGATGGGCTAAGCTCGCACGCTTCAGGCAATCCACAAGTTCCGCGCTGGCTCGGCAATCTCGCGTTGACGTTGTCTTTTACGCCGAACAGCGAAAACGACAAGTATGCAAAGTTCATTAGAAGCTCCGCGGGAATCGCCGTGTTTGTGTCCGATGCCAGCGACCATCAGCATTGGGTTCAGACGGGGCGCTGCTATGAACGTTTCGTTCTGCAGGCAACGGCGCTGGGTATCCGCACGGCAATGGTGAACCAACCCGTGGAAGTCTCGTCGCTCCGAACCGATTTTGCGCGTTCGCTCGGTCTCGGGCATCGTCGCCCCGATCTGGTAGTGCGCCTTGGTCGTGGTCTGGAGATGCCGCGGTCCTTGCGTCGCCCGGTAAATGCTGTGATCGTCTAATGTCATCGTGCGAGTCTGCAACGACCGGCTATGCAGGCGGCGTAAGAAGTTGAAACGTTGGCTGTTGATTCGTGTCGCGGTCATGGCGAGCATTGCGGGCGGCGTCGCTGCTGCGTTTTTTGTTGCGCACCTTCGTTGGAATCGAGCGACAGCGCGTAGCGTCGTTCGCCTTCACGAGCAGAGGCAAAACATCGCCGCTCGGTTCTCGCGCGACGATCTCGCGGGTTTGCCCGCTCCCGTCATACGCTATTTCGAGTTCGCGCTCACTCCGGGGCAGTCGGTCGTGCGTAACGCACGTTTACAGCAAAGGGGCGAATTCGCAATGCGCGCCGGTTCCTGGAGTCCCTTTACGGCCGTCGAGCACTTTTCAGTCGAGCCCCCGGGTTTTCTTTGGGACGCCAGGATTCGAATGGCTGCGATAATGCCTCTTTACGTTCGCGACGGCTATGTTGCAAACGAAGGAGCCATGTATGGAACGCTAGCGGCAATGGTACCGCTCGTGAATCAGTGTGGGACACCGGTGATGGCATCGGGCGAACTACTGCGATATCTGGCCGAAGCCGTGTTATTCCCCACCGCCCTTCTGCCCCGTGGCGGTATCTCGTGGAGTTCACTTCCCGGCAACACCGCCCGCGTCACGCTCGCGGATGGGCAAACGACGGTCTCTTGCGACGTGGAGTTTGGTGAGCGCGGCGAGATCGCGCGCATATCTGCGCTGCGGTATCGCGATGGGGCCGGTAAGTCCGGATTGACACCTTGGGTTGGCCGCTGGAGCGACTATCACCAAGTCGCGGGCATGATGATTCCAATGGTGGGTCAAGTCGAATGGGTGTTGCCCGAAGGGCCTTTTCCCTATTGGCGTGGGCGCATCGTAAACGCCCAATACGAATTCGCGCCGTAGCTCGAAACCGAACTAGGCGCGAGCCGCAGGGAGCGCGATCGTCTTGCGCGGGTGCACGGCGAAGGACGCGTCTCCCGGTTCGCCGCGTGAGCCAAGGGCGTTCACGGCAGCTCGGCCGGTGCGAAAGGCGTCGTAAGCCGCGAGGTGGGCGAAGCGCGAGAGGATGACGGTCGCGGTTGCGTCGTCGCCCTGGAAGACGGTCGCGCCTCGAAAACCCGTCCCGGCGTCGAGCGAGGAGAAAAGCTCGGATGCGCGCGGGACGCCCCGCTCCAAGCGCTCGTAGACGTACACGTCGTGCGACGCCGGATCGATGTCCGGCTCTCCGATGCCCGCGGCGACTTCGTAGAGAGCGAACGACACCGACTCCGCGATCACGCGATGCTGCTCGTTACGATGGTGGTCGTCCCAGGCCGCCGTGAGGTGACGAAAGGCGTCATGGCCGCGCACCCCAACCATCGCCACCACCCGCCGGCCGTTGTCCGATGCGAACACAACGGCCGGGCCGGCGTGAACGTTCGACGTGCTCGCTTTTTCGATGAGCGTTTCGTAGGCGGCGACGCATGCATCGTCGCGCTCTGCCTTGACGCGCGCGATACCGATGGCCAGCCAGCTTCCAACGGTGAATGCCGCCGGCGACCCGCCGGGCCGATGGTCGACGAGGGTGTGTCGTTCGCGATCTTCGTGTGGACGTGACAAGGCAGTATCCTCCGCATCGATTTTACCGCATCATTCGCTCGGGTTCAATCCACGTTTTCCACGATTGCCCAGATTCTATCCGCTCCCGTCTAATTATTATGTGCTATTCGCGCCATGAAGCTCAATTCGAGAATCCGGCGCCGCAAACCGTTCTTATATACCGATTTCGCGATGATGGGAGACGAAAATCGCACGAGGTAAAAAAGCGGCCGAGATTCATCGCGTTCTCGGCCCCTATCAAACCAGATCACTCATGTTTTCCCACGGCACGTCGCAGATCGAGCGATCGACGTGGAAGTGCGGTTGCACGTTGGACTGCATCGGCAATGGTCGGGACAACCGGGGGCTGGCAATTCAGTGGGATCGCTGCGGCGACCACCAAGAAATCACCCAGACCGGCGTCCGGGCCGGGCCGAGGAGGCCGAATCCCGTTTGACGAGCGCCTTAGAACGTGCAGCGTTATCGTGACTCTCAGGGAGTGACATCGTCGAGGACCGACGGTATATTGAGCCTATTGTCCGCGACGGCGAAGTAAGGGCACGACGTTCGGCCGCGGCGTCGACAATGAGCGGGCTTCCCAATCCGGCGATTTCAAACGTACCTTCACTCATGTACTACAGAACGGAACGATGATGAGCCAACAAACCACCCTGACGCCCGACCCGAAGGCGACCGACGCCAAAGATGCGCCGCACGAAGACGCGAACGATGCTTCGCTGGACATTCGAGGCATGCTCGAACGGTTCAAGCTGCCCGGCTTTGACCTTGACGGCTTCCTCGAATCACGCAAGCTGGACATCGACTCGGTAACGCGGGGGACATCCGCAGCATTCGTCGGTGCCCAGACGATCGTCGAGAAGCAGGCCGAGTTGCTAAAAACGGTGCTCACGGAAGTCGGCGAGGCGTTGCGCAAATTGCCGGAGGAAGCGGCGAAGCCCGCAGAAGTCATTCGTAAACAGCAAGCTCTCGCCAGCGAAGCGTTGTCGAGCGCTCTGGCGAGCATGAAAGAGATTGCCGACACGGTCGGCAAGTCGCAGTCGGAGATCCTCGAGATCGTCTCGAATCGCGTGCGCAGCAACATCGAAGAGATTCGGAATCTCGCCAATCGGCACGAACCCGACGAGAAAGAGACCAAGTAAGCACGGCCTCTCCGAGGTCGGGAGCGCTCACCGTTGCCGTCGCTAACCTGCGAGCGGCGGCACGGTGGGCAGGCGCCATGACGGTTTTCAATCTTACCGGGATACGGCGTGCCATCGCTATGGCCGTCGCTGTCTTTTCCATCGTCGCGGTTTTTGCACTCGTCTCACCCGGCGCTGCGCGCGCCCAGGGCGGTATCCTCTCGGGCTCCCTTACGGCGGGCGGCGAGGAACTGCCGCCCGGTGTGCACCGGGTTGGCAACGTCGAGACCGCGAACGTCGAATTTGAGAACCAAACACTCTTTACCGTGACGGGACCGGTGGTCCGCGATCGTCAGCATGCGGGTAATCTGACCCCCGTCGACGTTCGCGTTTCACAGATCGAGGGCAACCTTCAGCAGGTGTTGAGCATCGATCTCGATCGTTCGGTGTCTTTGTTCGGCGCATACGACACGTTTTACGATCCACGGACGTTTCGCGTCTCGGTCACAAAGGTCGACGATCAGCCGGTCCTCGTTGCCGGCGACCGGGAACATCCCAATGACCTTACGCTGCTGACCGTTACGGCGCAGGACGCGCGCTACAACGAGATGGATCGCACGGACTTGGCACAGCGCTGGCAGCGGCAACTCGAAACGGTGCTGGTCCAAGCGCTGAACAGCCGCCAGCCGCAGCTCGTCCGACGACATCTCGTGCTCGTGCCCAAGTTGATCGGCACGCTGACCTTGCTTTCGATCGTTCTTTGGTTTGCATGGCGGCGCTTGCGCGCGCGTCGCGCTGCATTGACGCAGAAGACGGCGCCGTTGAGCGAGCTCGAGAGCGCGCGCATCGAGCGCCGGATTGAAGTCAATTCGGTCTTTTTGTGGATCACGGCATCCTCTCTCGTCGCCATTTGGCTCGGGGGCTTGGTCTGGATCCTCTCGCTGTTTCCGGCCACGGCGGTAGCCGCGGAAACCGTCTGGGCGCAGTTGCTGCGGCTCGTCCTGATCTGGTTTTTGGCCGGCTTGTTGGATCGCTTGGCGAACGCGCTCATCAATCACTTCGCCGCCGCTTGGACGAAGTCGCCGTTTCTGCTGCGGGACGACCCTTCACGCCGTCCGCTTCGCGTCCCCACGATCGTCCGGGTCGTCGAAGGTTTCAAGGCGGTCGTCATCTATCTGTCCGCCGTCGGCATCAGTTTCGATGTGCTCGGATTTTCGACCGTGTCGGTGCTGACGATCGGTGCTGCTGTCGCGCTCGCCGCGTCACTGGCGGCGCAGGGTATCATCAAGGACCTTACCAATGGGTTTTTGATTTTGGCGGAAGACCAGTATGCCATCGGCGACGTCATAATGGTCGGCGCGTTGGGTGGAATCGTGGAGAATTTGACGTTGCGGGTCACGCAGCTCCGAAATGATAGCGGCCGCCTCATCACGATTCCCAACAGTCAGATCGCGGTCGTCGAAAACCTGACGCGGACCTGGTCACGCATCGATTTCACGGTAAATATCGCCTACGATAGCGACCTCGAGCGGGCGACCGAGGTGATCTCCGGGGCGGCGCAAGCGCTCTACAGCGACCCGAAATGGAGTTCGCTGATCGCCGCACCGCCGGAGATTCTCGGCGTCGAATCGTTTTCGTGCGCAGGAGTGGCAATTCGGGTCTGGATTGTGACGCTGCCGCTCCAGCAGTATCCGGTTGGTCGCGAGTTCAACCGGCGCGTGTATCTCGCGCTGCGGGATCACGACATCCGGATCGGCATGCCGCAGCAGGGGATACGCGCAGAGGTCTGGACACCGGACGCTGCTCACGAACCGGAAGTGGGGCCAACTTTCCAACGCGCGTCGACGCGCTGACAATCGGACCGGCCGCGACGATTTTGGTACTTTGGCCCGGGCAATTCAATCCGGCACCTCAGGCTGCGACGTGGCTGTATTCGCTCTTGCGATCGCAGCTTTCCGAGTGCGTCGCCGCTGCTCGATGGCTTGATCGAACACGTCGTCACCATTGCGAACGGGAACCTCGATGACGGAGCAGCGACATCGCCGACAGGCTTCGATTGCGACCTGAGCGTGATTCGTCCCGATTCGGTCTTGCTGTGTCACGAAGCGTTCCGTGAGTTTCACGATAGATTCTTCGCTCCGAACGCGATACAGTTGGTTACACAGCAGTTTGACGGTCCTTGCCCAGCCGGCGGCGCCCAGGACTTCACAGTGAAGGGTTCGCAGCACGGTGTCGTTCTCAGGGCGCAAGACGGCGGCGCGCGGTGAACACCGCGCTCGTTTGGGCGATCGAACTGTGCGCATCCAAGGGAGCAAGTCATGGGTTTCAAAGAAACATTCAATACGGTCACGAAGCCGGTAAGCGATGCCGTCGAGGCCGCAAAGCACAACGCTCGGGATGCGGCTTCGGAAGCGCAGCATCATGCCGCAGCACGAGCCGAAGCGGAAAAGCGTTCGGGCGACTCGCTATCGTTGGGAGAACAGGCGAAGTCGGTCGCCGCCGAAGTCCGTGAAGAAGCCTTAGCAAAGGTCGATTCCGTGAGACAGGACATTCGCAGGAATCTCTAACGGCTGCGAGCCGTGCTCCCGACCGATCGTTTCCTCGTGGCGCCGATGCGCGTTCGATGCGCACAGCGGTCGGATCGTGCGGCAATCGGCGGTCGGTAGGACGATTGACGGTCGCCTTTGGTCGTCTACTGTTTCCGGCAAGCAGTATGTCGGAGTGGTAGGCGAAGTCGCGATTCTCACGCTCCAGAAATACTTATCGCTATCGTTGCCACGTTCGTGTGTCCACACGCACGTGTTTGGCCGAAAGTCAAAGCGATGGGCGAAAACCGAACGTCACAGAGGCCGATGGCCGTCCAAGCGATAATGACGTCATGTATCCAGAAAAGAGATGAGTTGTGCGTAGCTACCGGTTTTGCGGATCCTGCATGTCCGACGTGGGCCTCGATCCCGCGAATTCCCAACTTGCACTTCGCGGTTGCAAGACGGCGCGACTGGTATTCTGTGACGGCGAGGCGCACAACGGCAGTGTGATGGTCGATGAGTTCGGCATGGTTCTTCAGAAAAGTGCAGAGCCGCCTTCCGATGGCGACTTCAGCCTAAAGACGCTGCTCGTTGACCGGGAACCGCTTCCTTCATAGGTGGGCGATTCGCCCTTTCGCGTTTCCCCGGACCCGTTCGAGAGGGCGGAGCGCCCGCTCTCACAGCTGATCTCCAAAGCGATCGCAAACACGTGATGGGCCGCCCTGCGTGACCGGATCGAGTACTCGTGTGACTCCGTTTGTGAGCGGTATGCGTGTTCCGCTGTCCGCCGGGTACGTTTCACCGCTCTTGCGCACGTTGCTTCCGGAACTCCTAGCCATGCGCAAGACGTCATGATGGACGACATGGCGTGGCAAAGAATCGGGTGCGCTGCAGCCTGTTGCGTCGCTGAAGATTTGCGCATACGACGCGGCTACATTCGACCACCGCATCTCATGACCAAATTTATACGCGCGCCGCTCCATCGCGTGTCGCCGATGCGGATGGTCGAGCAGAGCCGTGACGTTCGCCGCAATCGATGTGGGATCGTGGAAATCACACAATGAACCGCGCCCTCGCGCGAGTACTTCGCGCGCGTAGAGATAGGGTGTCGAAACGATCGCTTTGCCGCAGCCCAGAGCATAGGCAAGCGTTCCGCTGACGATCTGGTCGGCATTGAGGTACGGGGTGAGATAAATATCGGTTGCCGACAGATAGAAGATCAAGTCGTCGAAGGAGAGATAGCGGCCGACGAAGGCGACATTGCCTCGCAAGCCGAGTTTGATCACTTGAGCGGCGAGCGCTTCACGATACGACTCGCCCTCCTGCTGACGGACGATCGGATGCGTTTGACCGAGGATCAAGTAGAGCGCCTCGGGATGGTCCGAAGCGATGGTTTGCATCGCTTCAATTGCATCTTCGAGCCCTTTGCCGCGCGACAGTAGCCCAAATGTCGATACGATGTTCCGGCCGGCAAAGCCAAGTTTCCGCTTCGCAGGCTCCGTTGAGGTAAACGGCACATCGGGAACGCCGTGCGGGATCATGTAGATCGTTTTTTCGCTCACGCCGTAGGCTTGCTGCAAAATCGTCTTGCCCATATGGGACAAAACGACTACGGCTTCCGCCCGCGCACAAATGGCTTGCGTCACCGCGCGGTGGTTCGCATTCGGCGCAGGCAAGACCGTGTGAAACGTCACCACGACTGGCTTGCGGACCGCAGCGAGCAGATCGAGAAACGCCGCACCGTCTTCGCCGGCGAACAGACCGTACTCGTGCTGCACGAGCACGATGCTGGCAGGATGCTGGTTGATGAATCCCGCCGCCGACGCGTACGATGAGCGATCGTCGCGTTTGATCCGTGCCACGACGGGCACCCCGTACGTACGCGCTTCGCCGCCGGCTTCGTCGATAGCGATTACCTCACAGCGCACGTCGTCTCGGGCGGCGAGATGGTCCACGACGTCCTTTGTAAACGTAGCGATCCCGCACTCTCGCGGCGGAAATGAGCCGACGACCAGGACGCGTATCGAACGAGACCGCTGCTCATCCAGAAAGACGCCCGGGCGGGCCTGAGCGACTTGACTGGGGGGTTGCAGCATGGTGTTCTCTTTCAGGCGTCGGCGTGTTGCGCTGCCTCCTGACGAAGTACGTCTTCGGAGATGCGGCAGAGGGAACCAGACCCGTCGAGCGTAGCCAAATACTACTGCAACCAAGCTCGGGACGGAATCGTGAAACCCGGGGAGCCGCCCCGAAGATCCGGGCCGGCGACAGGTTGGGGCTCAAGAATAGTTCGCGAGGCGCGCGGCTGCGGCGTCGAGTATCCCTGTGCTCCGGCGGACACTTTCGTGCGCGTAAGTTCGCTCGTACGATCCGGAGGCGATTTTGCGGGATCTGAACGTAGACGACGATGTCGTTCGTATGGAATTCTTTGACGCCGGCTTTCCTCGCCGGCACCGTAGATATTGAAACGGTCTCCGGGTCGCAACATCGGAATCTCCTCCAACGTGATCGGAAGCGTCGGACATCGGATGACGCCGGCGCTTTCACGACTCGCGCAACGGCAAGCTCTTCGGTATCGTGAGAATGGCGGGAAGACGGTGTTCCCCGTATTTCACGATTGCGGCAGATGCCGGAATGCAATACGATAGGCGAGCCGACCACTCCGTCGTCGAGGTGATCGTCCCGGCGCGCCTGCGTCGACGAGCGTCGAGAATTCGGCTGGCGACGGAGCCGAATCGGATACGGATTCTTGCAACGAGAGCGCGGAGATGAACCGGATAGTCGCGGAGGCCAATTGTAGCGAGCGCCTGAACGACTCCATAGACGACAATCATCTTGCTTCGTTGCGCGTGCGGCATGACGAGGCCGGCGTGAACGGCTCGAAGGTCGCGGCAGCGAATGGGTGAGCGGCCGTCAGGGTGCCGGCGGCTGAACGGATGCGTTGAATATGAGGATGGCATGATGAAGTCAGGTCGATGTGTCCACGTGTTCTCGATGTGTCCACGTGTTCTCGATGTGTCCACGGGTTATTGTAATGTCGTCTTAATGCCCATGGAGTACGTCTGACTCGCTGCAAGCGTTCCTGGTGTGAAATGAAGTCTGAGGTCTAACGTGATTCCCAAAGTTCGTTCCGAGTACGTGACCGCTTCGATCGCTGCGGTTGGGATGTTCGCGCTCACGACGCTTGCGGCGAATGCCGACGTCGGAGTAACGGTCAACGGAAGCGCGGTCGATATCTCGCCTCCGCCGATCGTCCAGGCCGGACGCGTGTTCGTTCCGCTGCGCGGGGTCTTCGAGCAACTCGGCGCGAGCGTCGTCTATTCAAACGGCACGATCAACGCGACGGGCAACGGTCGCGAAATTTCGTTGCAGATCGGTTCAACCCAAGCTACGGTCAATGGGCAGACGCAAATTATCGACGTGGCGCCATTCATCGTCGGTGAGAGCACGTATATCCCGCTTCGCTTCGTTTCTGAAGCGCTCGGGGACAGCGTCAGCTGGGATGATGCCGATAGCATCGCAGCGATCGATACCGCAGGAGGCTCGGCGGACTACTACGCGCCGGGAACCGCAAGTTACGTGGACACGGCTCCTCCCCCAATTCCGGTCTACGATCAACCGTATGTGCCCGAACCCAATTACATCTGGCAGCCGGGTTATTGGGCTTGGGGTTCGTACGGTTACTATTGGGTGCCGGGCACGTGGGTCCCGGCGCCGCAGCCCGGCTACCTATGGACCCCGGGCTATTGGCAGGGAAACGACGTAGGCTTCCACTGGAATCCCGGCTACTGGGCTTTGGCCGTTGGGTTCTACGGCGGCGTTAACTATGGCGGCGGCTACTACGGCAACGGTTATGACGGCGGCCGATGGTCGAATAACGAGTTCCGCTATAACACGTATGTCTCGCGCGTCAACACGACGAACATTCGCAACGTATACGTTGACCGCAACGTGTACGCCAACAATTCGACGGCTCGCATTGGCTACAATGGCGGAAGATACGGATTGCGCACCAGTCCGACACAACAACAGCAATCGGTTACGAAGCAACGCCACTTGGGCATGACACCGGTACAACAGCAGCACGTGCAATTGGCTGAACAGGACCGTCGGCTTCTCGCTCGCGTCAATAACAACAAACCGCCGGTTCTCGCCGTGGCGCGTCCCTTGAGTCAAAATAATCGCCCGTCGGGGTTCGTTGCAGTCAAGGCCGCCGATCGCGTGAATCCGCTGGCCAACGTCGCTCCGGTTCACGTCGCGGCTCCTCGCCCCGCGGCGGCACACGCTCAGGCTGCGCGCCCCGCGACGGCACACGCTCAGGCTGCCGGCCCGGCGGCGGCTCACGCTCAGGCTGCCCGCCCGGTGCCGGTTCAGGCTGCCCGCCCCGCGGCGGCTCAGGCTCAGGTCGGCCGCCCGGCAATTCATGCACCCGCGGGCAAGGAGGCTTCAACGGCGTCTCATGGGCCGGCCATCCACAAAGTACCGGTAGCCCAGGCTCCTGTGACCGCGCCGGCGGCTCACCAACCAACTGCGTATCACGCGCCCGTTGTTCATCCTGCTGCGCCGGCATATCATGCGCCCGCGGTGCACGAAGCTCCGGTGCCTCAAGCGGCCGTTGTCCACCGGGCGGCGTCGGTTCCCGCTCCAACCGTCCGACAAGCCCCCGCGTATCACGCCCCCGTCATTCACGAAGCGGCGCCCGCTTATCAAGCACCGGCCGTCCACGAAGTTGCGCCGGTTCACGTGCCGGCCGTCTACGCAGCTCCTCCGCGCCCCGTTCATGCCGCTCCGGCTGTTCGTGCGCCTGCGCCGCCATCACACGCTGCGCCGTCCTCACATGCCGCCCCGGCCTCGCATGCCGCCCCGGCACAAGCGGCCCCGAAGGAACACACGCCGCGGTGAATACGCGCTGCGCGACGCAGCACCGCGATCGCGAAAACGGAGAAGCCGGTCCTTGTGGTTCGACGTCACCACCAACGGCGGCTTTTAGCTGAATTCAAACGACAGCGTCCCCGCGTGCGGGGACGCTGTCGTTGGTCTGGGCGTCAGTGGTCCTCGATCAAAGAGCTTCCAAAGACTCAAAATAGCGGCGACGATGATCCGACCGGCGGCAACGAGGAGCCCGCTTCCCGGAACGAAAGAGCTTCCGAAGATTCGAAATGATGGCGACGAACGATCCGACCGGCGGCAACGAGCAGCCCGGTTGCCGGAACAATTGAAGAATGCGTATGGCCGGATCCGAACAAACGGCTAGTGCGCCATGCTCAACCCTTCGTGCATCGTCGGCATAAACCGGAGGCTCTCGTGCGAGTACCGTCTTTCCTCGCTTCCCCCCGGGACCGCAACGCGCACGACGACCTCATGCGTGTGGACTTCTTTGACGATGCCTTGCTCGAAGGTGCCGTTGATGTAGACTCGATCTCCAGCTCGCAACATTGACTTTCCCCACCGGGCGATTGGATATGTCCGTCGATCGGATCGATCGCGTAGTTCGAAGTATAGCGCAGACCGGGCGCATGGTAGTATCGTGAAATTCAGGGACGAACGCTGACTGAAGGCACGGGCGCAATCGCGCCGGCTGCGTCACTCGAATTGAAGCGCGTCGATCGGATTGAGGCGCGATGCTTTGAGCGCCGGATAGTAGCCGAAGAACACGCCGACAACCGCGGAGAAGCCGACCGATGCGATCGCCACGCCGGGTGAAAGAACCATCGGCCAGTGTGCGATGAGCGCGACGACAAACGTAATCGCTGCCCCGAACGCAACGCCGATCAGACCGCCGCCGGTGGAGAGCGTCACGGCTTCGACCAAAAACTGTTCGAGAATCGCACCGCTGCGCGCACCCACGGCCATGCGCAACCCGATCTCGCGCGTTCGTTCGGTGACGGAAACGAGCATGATGTTCATGATGCCGATGCCGCCGACGAGGAGCGAAACGGCTGCGACGCCGGCCAGCAGGTATTCCATGACCGATGCGGTCGCCGAGGCAGCGTTAGCGATGTCCTGGAGGCTGCGCACGTTGAAGTCGTCCGCTTCGCCGCCGACGATTCGGTGACGCTGCTCGAGCAGCGCGCTGATCTGCGCCTGAACCGGAGCGATCGAGGCCGCATCGTCGGCCGAGACGAGCAGCACGCTCACGAAGGTGGTGCCGGTGAGACGCTGCATCGCCGACGTGTACGGGATCGCGATCGTATCGTCTTGATCCTGACCGGACGCGCTCTGGCCGCGCGCGGCCAAGACGCCGATCACGGTGAACGGGACGTTGCGGATGAGAATCGTCTTTCCCAGCGGCGAACCGTCGGGAAAGAGATTGGCGACGACGGTCTGGCCGAGCACACAGACTTTGGCCGACGCGGACGTGTCGGCATCGGTGAAAAACGAGCCGGACGACAGATCCCAGCCGCGGATGAACGTGAATGTCGACGCGACGCCGGCGACGCTGGTAGACCAATTGTTTTTTCCGGCGACGACTTGGGTCTTCACACCGACCGTCGGCGAGACGGCGGCGACATGGGGCAGTTTCGCGATTGCTAAGCCGTCATCGGGCGTGAGCGTCGAAGCGGCGCCGGTGCCGCTGCGCACGCCGTTGAGGGTGACGTTTCCGGGAATGACGATGAGCAGGTTGCTGCCCAGGCCCGTAATTTGCGCCGCGACCGATTCACGCGCACCGGCGCCGATCGACACCGTGATCATCACCGCCGCGACGCCGATGACCACGCCGAGCATGGTGAGCAACGAGCGCATTCCATTGCGAACGATGGCTTCCCAAGCGATCTTGAGCAGGGTGCGCAGCGTCATACGCCCAGCGCCTGCCGGATCACCGGTTCGTCGGAGATGGCGCGGCCGTCGCGGAAGGTGATAATCCGTTTCGCCGCGCGTCCGACGTCCGGCTCGTGCGTGACCATCAGGATCGTGATTCCGCGTTCCTCGTTGAGCTTTTGGAACAGCCGGGTTATTTCGGTCGATGATTTCGAGTCGAGGGCGCCGGTCGGTTCGTCGGCTAGGATCAGACTGGGATCGTTCACGAGCGCGCGGGCGATTGCGACGCGCTGCTGCTGGCCGCCGGACATTTGGTTGGAAATATGCTCGGCCATGTTTGCCACGCCGACGATCGTGAGCGCGGCGAGTGCCCGGCGGCGACGTTCGGCGTCCGGTATGCCGGCATACATCATCGGCAGTTCGACGTTCTCAACCGCCGTCGTGCGCGCCAGCAGATTGTAGGCTTGAAAGACGAACCCCAGCCGCCGTGACCGCAGGTCGGCAAGATCGTCGGCGCCGAGTTGGGCCACGTCTTGGTTCTCGAGCAAATAGCGACCCGATGTCGGCCGGTCCAGCAGGCCGACCATGTGCAGGAGCGTCGATTTCCCCGAACCCGACGCGCCCATGATCGCGACGAACTCGCCGCGTTCGAGCGTCAGGTCGACGCTGTCGAGCGCAATCACTTCCTGGCCGCCCATCTGGTAGACTTTGCGCAGCTTCTCGAGCCTCACGACCGGGAGAGACTCCGCCATCAATGCGTAGCCGGCCGAGCGGCGGTCGCCGCTGGTGCCAGCGCGGTGATCGTCGACGTTGCCTTCGTCGCGGTGTTCTGGCTCGAATCGCTGATCACGATGCGGTCGGTCGTGCCCAGTAAACCGGCAATCGGCGCGACGGCCGCCTGCGTCCCGCTGACCAGCAAAATGCGAACGCTGACGGCGCGCGGCACGTTGTTTTCCAGCACGAAGAGCCGGCCGTTGCGGCCGGCGACGACCGTCCGGCTGAGCGACGCCGTGGTCGTCCCCCAAGGTGACGCCGGCGCAGCGCCGGACTCGCTTGCGGCAGTCGTAGCAAGACGCGGGGCCCACCCCAGCGCCTGGAGCGGCACGACGAGCGCGTTCGCGACTTTCGCTACGTGGATGTTCGCGTTTGCCGTCATTCCCGGAAACAGGGCGCCATCGCGATTTTGAACGTAGACGACCGTATCGTAGGTAACGACGTTGTTGAGCGTGGTCGGATTTTGCCGCACCTGGTACACGGTGCCCGTAAAGGTCCGGTTCGGAAAAGCGAGGACGGTGAAGTCGGCGGCTTCGCCTGTGTGAACGCCGCCGACGTCCGGCTCGCCGGCGGCGATGTCGACCTCCATCTTCGTGAGATCTTGGGCGATCGTGAACAGCGTCGGCGTCGTGAAGCTCGCCGCCACGGTCTGCCCGACCGACACGTTGCGCGCGATGACCGTGCCGCGGACCGGCGAGACGATCACGCTCTGGCGAAGATTGTAGGTCGCTATGGCCACCTGCGCCCCGTACACGCCAATCTGAGCTTGATCGGCGCGGGCCGTCGCGCTCGCGCTGCGCGCTTGTGCTTTCCCGGCGGTGACGACCGCATCTTGGGCCGCTGCTTGCGCCCGCGCTTGATCGACCGCCAATTGCGCGGCGGTGAGCGCCGCCTGGGCAGCGACGCGCGTCGAGGCGTCGGTATCGTATTGGTTCTGCGCGACGTACCCGTGCGTCAGCAGCGCCGCATCGCGTTGCACGGTGAGCGCGGCGAGTGCGGCGGCGGTTTTCGCTTTCCCGACCTGCGCTTCCGAGGAGGCGAGTGCGGCGCGAGCAGCGACGGCATTCTGCTGGTCGGTCGCCACGGTCTGCGCAGCGCTCTGTGCGGCGGCGACGCCGGCTGCATATTGGTTACCATATTGTGTGCGGGACGCGGCGGCGGAATCGAGCGCATCGCGGAATGTCGTCGGATCGATCTTCGCCATGACCTGGCCGACGCGGACCGCCGAATTGTAGTCGACGTCGAGTTCGGAGATCGTCCCTGAGACCTGCGTGCCGACGAGAATGAGGTTTTGCGGGTTGACGGTTCCTTCGGCGGTGACGGTCTGAACCAACGTCGTGCGAACGACCGGCGCGGTCACGTACGTGACCGCCTTACCGGCGCGCAGTCGCACGATGAGCACGGCCGCGATGGCGACGACGACCAGCGCGAGTACGCCCCAGACCAGCGACGACCTGCGCCGCCGTCGGACCGGCACGGCGGAAATGGGTTGAGCGCTGGTCGACGCTCCGTTCTGGGGTTGGATCGTCGCTTTCATCGGTCAGGAAATGATCGTAAGATTCCGAACATTGCTAACGCCGGGAATCGAGAAGGCTGCGTTCTCGGCGTCTTCCCGCTCGGCCCACGAATGGACCGATCCGCGCAGCGTCACGGTGCCTTCGGACATTTCGATTTTGACCCGCTCGGCATCGACTTGAGAACTGCGTGCAAACGCGCTGCGGATCGCGATCGCGATGTCGCCGACGGCATCGTGCGGCCGCAGCGCGATGTCGTTCGTCACACCACGCACACCCTCGAGCGACGCGACGGCAGCCTCGGCCGCTGCGCGTTGATGATGCCACTCGACGTTGCCGGTCAAGGTCAGCTGGCCGGCATCGGCGCTGACGAGCACCGCATCGTTGGGAACGTCGACGTGCCAGCGCAGCGCGGCAACCGCGGATGACACCAGATCGGCGTCGTTGCGAACGTGAAACACCGGAAGATCGATCGTCAGCTCCTCGGCGATTCCGCGTACGCCGCGGACCCGTTTCACCGCCTTCTCGGCGGCGAGCTTCTGCGAGTAGCTGTTTACAAAGCCGCTCAGCGTTACCACATCGCCGCTGACGGCTACCGCAATCGCGCGTTCGTCGATGCTGGGATCGAATGCCAGCTCTTCGATGACGTGTCGGTGCAGATCGATATTGAGGTCAGGCTTGAGCATAGAGTCCTTGCGACGGCTGCGTCGCGTCGTTGAGGAGAAGTTCGGCGGAATCGCTTCAGCGCGACGAAAGCAGCGCCGTATCTTCGTTCGTCGTCGCACACACTTCTTTGATGATCCCTCGTCTCGAAGGCGTCGGCTTCAAAAGCTCCGTCGAAGAGACGCGCGCGGGATGTCCGTCGCGCGATTCATGCCGCTGCTGCTTGAAGTCTAGCGCAGAGCGCTGCACGGCGGTACCGTGAAATACATGGAACGGAGCCGAGCGCCGCTATAGTAAGGCGCGCGTCATGCCGTGCCCGGACGCGCGGGAGCCGGCATCCTGCTGCGGCCGCTGACGCACCAGGCGTTGTACAGCACGGCCACGATGCACGAGAACAGACGCGATCGCGCATCGTCGGCCCGGCTCGTGAGCATGATAGGCACCTTCGCGCCCAGAACGATGCCCGCGCCTTCCGCCTGCGCGGCATAGATCAGCTCTTTGGCCAAAATGTTTCCGGCTTCCACGTTCGGCACGACGAGCACGTCGGCGCGCCCGGCGACGGCTGAGACGACGCCTTTCGCCCGCGCCGATGACACGCTGACGGCATTGTCCATCGCGAGCGGGCCGTCGACGACCCCGCCGCGGATTTGCCCGCGGTCGGCCATCTTGGACAAGATCGCGGCGTCGAGCGTCGACGGGATTTTCGAGCTCACCGTCTCGACCGCCGACAGGATCCCCACCTTCGGCTCGACGATCCCAAGCGCAAGCGCGAGGTCGATGGCGTTTTGCACGATGTCGACCTTGTCATCGAGCGTCGGGGCGATGTTGACGACCGCGTCGGTCACGAGCAGAAGTCCGGCCAGCGCCGGTGCGTCCATCACGAACACGTGACTGATCCGCCGGGACGTCCGCAGCCCCCCTTGCGACTTGACGATCTGGCGCAACAACTCGTCGGTGTGCAGAAAGCCCTTCATGACGGCCGCAACACGACCCGCGTGCACCAGCTCCACGGCGCGCGCAGCTGCCGCGTCATGGTCCGGGACGTCCTCGAGCGCGCATCCGTCAAGCGAGAAGCGGCACGCCGCGGCCACCGCGCGGATTTTTTCGATACTGCCGATCAACACCGGCTCGATCAAGCCGCGGTGCGCGGCTTCGAGCGCTCCTTCCAAAGCCAGCGCTTCCTCCGGTGCGACGACCGCGGTCACCAGCCGCGGCAGGCCGCGGCAAGCCGCCAAAAGCCGCTCGACGTTGGCGTGCCGGGCGACGGTCAGCTCCGGAAGAACGCTTTCCGTTAGCGCCAATCCGATCGCCGGCGCGCGGACTTCGGCGACGCCGTCGGCGATCGTCTCGTCCTCGCGTTTGATGTGTGTTTGCAGCACGACCGTATGCGGCGGCCGTTTCTCTTGAACGCGAACGGTCACCGTGAGCGTGTCGCCGACAAGTGCCCGAGCATAAAATCGCAGCGTCTGTGCAGCATAGGTCGTCCCGGGTCCGGGGAGCACGTTCCCGAGCACGGCGGAAAAGAGCGAGCCGATCCACATTGCGGGTGCCGCCGAGCCCGCATCGGCCGGCCCGCTTTCCCCGCTGGTGGGCAGGTTCAGCGGGTTCAAATCGCCGCTCACGTGCGCGAAGACGTACAGGTCGTCCGGTGTAACGACCCGCGTTATCGAGGCTTCATCTCCGACCGCAAGATCATCGTACGTCTTACTGACGAGCATCATGGCGCGCAATACCCCTTCGTGCTAAAGCCGTCGCCTACAGGTCTTGTGCGTGACTCGAGTGCTCGTTGACCGTCGGCCGTTGTTCGAGCGACAGCGGAAAACCGGGGTAGAGGTAATCGTTGCCCCAAAACGGCGGCAGGCCGTAGTATCCGTAGAATGGCTCCCAGTACTCGTGGGCCGGTTCGGGGACGAGCTGCGGATCGTAGACCGGTGAGTGAATGATGCGCTCGCGTGTTTCGCTGACGTGAATGACATCCGCGTCGACGCTCGTGATCGCTTCCACGGGAAGGAGAAAGTGTTTGTCGCCCAATCCCAGGAAACCGCCGGCGCGAACTTCGAGCATCCGCACCTTACGTTGGCCGGCGTCGATGAAGAGATTGCTGACGTGCCCGATCGCTTCGCCTGCGCCGTCGACCAGCCGGCGGCCGCGGATGTCTTGGCGATCGTCGTCGAGGGTGAGGCCGGTGTCAGCGAGTTTTTGAAGTTCAGTGCTCGTCGTGGTCTGATGTGAAGACACGGTTTGCTCCTCTGCTCTGCGCGGGCGCCATAGCGGCAAAATCGGTACCCGCACGCCGACGGAAGTGAGGGCGCTGCTTCCGCGAATCGGGAGCGCAGTTCCTAGCCGAGTTTGACCTGTCCAGAGACCAGACCGCCGGGTCTTTGAAATCAACGCCTGTCGCAAGCGTAACACCGCGGCGCGCACGGGGCCATCGTGGAAAAGGCCGATCGCTGACGGCACTCGCCACCGCACGCGCCGCAAAGCAGCGCGAATTGTGGCATGCGATATGGGCTCAAACCAAGCGCCGGTAGCCCGAGATCAGAGGTGGCGGGCGACCATCTCTCGCCAATAATGCGGCTTGTGCGCCGTGCCCGGCCAAACATCGAACGCGTGCCAGATGCCTTTTTCCCAGAGTGCGTGGCTGAGCCGATGATTGCTCTCGAAAAAATAGTCTTCTCCGCCGACAGCCAGCCGAATGTCCAGCGATCGAAGGCTTTGAAGAACGTTCGTATCCGAAAGGTTTGGAATGAAATGGCTCGGCGTGTTAAAGTAAATGTCGGTGTCGTAGTGCCCGCTGAACAAATCGGGAAAACAAGCGAACTGCCGAGTAAGGTCATACCGTCCGCTTAAGCTCACAACTTTGCTGAACAAAGAAGGATGGCGAAACGCGACATTGAGAGCGTGATAGGCACCGATGCTGCATCCATGGGCGACGAGCCGGGAATCCGAGTTGACAGACCGCGAGAAAGGAAGCACCTCGCACAAAATGTACTGCTCAAAGCTGTGATGGCGCGCGATCCGCTCCCACGGAGCGATTCCGAACGCGTACAGGCTTTCGGAATCGTAGCTGTCGACGCAAAATAGCTGGATCGCCCCGGATTCGATACGATTGCGAACGGCGTCGACGATGCCCCAGCCCTCATAGTCATAAAATCGGCCCTGCCGCGTGGGGAATATCAAGACGCGTTCACCTGCATGCCCGAACACCAGCAATTCCATGTCGCGATTCAGGCGGTGACTGAACCATCGGTGATACTCGCGATTCATGCCGGCTCCAAGATCGGGGCTGCGTGTTGCATGATAGCGGCTGCGCGTTGGCGGTTTTCAGCTCACGAACATCTGCTTACGGAATGGTTCTAAGAGTTCGATCCAGAGTTCGTAACCTTCCGGACCAAGGTGCAAGCCGTCGTCCAGAAACAGCTCCGGACGAGGTTTTCCATCCCGAAGCATGGCATCGAAGAGCGGGACATAGAACCCATTCGGACGGGTTTTCATATCGGCCCGAATGAGTTCGTTCGCCCGGCGTATCCGGTCCAGAAGTTCGCCGCGTGCAGGGCTTGGTTTGATCGATATGAAGCCGAAGGGAATCGGCCCGCAGCATCGGTCGACTTTGCCCGCCAGTTGGCGGAACGATCTGAGCACGTGTTCGGGTGAGCGGCCGTCTCCGATATCGTTATCGCCGGCATAAACCAGCAGCGAGGCGGGGTCCAGCGGGGAAACGATCCGCTCGAAGAAATGAGCGCATGCCTCGAGCGTGGATCCGCCGAAACCGGCGTTGACGATGCGCTCGTTCTTGAGATCGTTCGCCATCGACGTCCAGAGGTTTATGGAGGAGCTGCCATAAACGACCGCGGGATCAAGGATCGGATCTAAGGCAAGCCGCGTGACTAACGCGCTCACTTCCGGTTCGTACCATTGCATTGCTGACAGCAGTATAATGGCAACGGGGCCGGTCGGACTTTAAAGTTCGTTTAACGAATTGAACGGATTGTGTATCTTTCGTCGCGGAAAGGACGCCCATGGCGCTGAACGTAAAGACGCTCGCGGTCCGAAGCCGGGCGCGGGCGGCCGGGTCGCGTCGTGTCGAAACGCGGGCCGGCCAACGCGGGTTTCCCGATCAGAAGTAGCTCGGGTAAAAGTCTAGAGGAATGCGCTGCGCGCATTCCGTCGCGTTCGGCCTTCGCCCGAACCGCCCGTCGCAGTTGTCCGACTTGTCGGACAAACTGCTAGCGCGTGACGGTTGCCGAGCAGCGCTTCCAGAACGTGCCGTTGGACCAATTGATCGTCTGGGCATCTCCGCTCAGATTGCCATGGACACCTTTCCACTTTGCGACCACGACCTCGTGCGAATTCAAGCCGACGAGCGTTCCGGTCGCGGTCGCGCCAGCCCAGTTCCGGAATCCGAGCGAGAGCGGTCCCTTTGACGTTATTGATTCCGGTCGAGCGGAGTCGCCTTGTGCACACCAGTTTCCGGGAAACTGATTCGAAAGATTAAGTTGCGCGCTGCTGGCCGACGGTACGAGAATCGCTAAGCTGAGAGCGACGAGTGGTGCCGCAAAAACACATTTCATGTGCCTTGATCGGTCGAAGAGGCGGCGTTCTCCTGTCGCTCGGGACTTCGTTTGAGCTCGCCGATGCGCATAGGTTAGGGTCTTAATTCCCTAAGTTTTCGAGCGGCCTTCGGGATCACAGCCGCACCGGATGCGAGCGCGGTCCCGACCTCCGCATAGCCCCGAGCGGCCCGGCCGGCTCGCCGCCGTTATTTCAAGTGGTCGGCAAACCAGGAAGCCCAAAGGGCGATAACGTCGTGCGCATGCACCGGATCGCTGGGAAAATGTCCGTCGACCGGGATGCCGACGAAGCGAACTGGGATGTGGTGGTCGTGCAGCAGGTGATACAGCTCGAACGACTGCACGATCGGCACCCGCACGTCGCCGACATCCGAGATGATGAGCACCGGGCAGCGCGTTTGCGCGGCATACGTGAGCGGACTCTGTGCGACGTAGTCGCGCAGGTTGCCGGCGAGATACGGCGAGCCTTTGAATGCGAACGCGGTCTGCACGTTGCCGTCGCTGAGGTTGTACATGTCGACCAAGTTGTTGACGGCCGCACCGGAGATCGCCGTCCGCCACACATGTTCGTGTGCCATCAGCCAGGAGGTCATGTATCCGCCGTAGCTCCAGCCGCCCACCGCGATGCGACCGGGGTCGACGATGCCGAGTCTTTCGACGGCCGCGACGCCGGCCATCACGTCGCGCCCCGGTCCCGCGCCGGCGTCCATGTAAATCGCGCGCTCGTAGGCGTTGCCGAAGTTGTCGCTGCCGCGATAATTCGGCTCGAAGACCAGCCATCCGCGGGCGGCCAGCAGTTGACCCCAGAAATCGAATTCTCGTCCCGACGCCGCCTGCGGTCCGCCGTGAATATCCAGCACGAGCGGGTAGCGCCTTCCCGCGACGAAATGCGGCGGATAGATCAGGACGCCGTCTTCGGGAAAGCCGTCGTTGGTCCACGCTACGTCGGCAACGTTGCCGAGTTCTCGCGCGGCGATCACGGCGTTGAAATCGGTCAGGCGCCGGGGCGCGGTGCGGCCCGCGAGCACGTACAGTTCGGTCGGATGATGGGCCGACGAGCCGGGAAAGGCGATCGTCCCGCGCCGGTCGATTGCGGCGTCGAGCCAGAAGTCCAGCGCCGGGTTCACTGCGCCGGTCGTGAAGCGCTCGTACGTTCCGTCGAGCCGCAGGCGCCACAGCAGCGTCCGCGTCCCGTCGTGAGCACCGACGAGCAGCGATTTCCCGTCCGGAAACCACTGCGCGTGATAGATCGCGCGGTCGAGTTTGCGCGACACGTCGATCCCGGGTCCGCCCGCGGCGCCGGTAACGTAAACATCGGTTTGGTTGTTGGGATCGCCGTCGCGGCTGAACAGATAGGCGACGTTCGTTCCCGCGGGTGAATACTGGGCGTAGCCTTCGAGTGCAATGCGACCGGTGAGCGGGGCGACGCGCCCGCTCGCGACGTCGAGCCGCGCGATCTGCGTGCGATAGGCGTTGCCGTCGCGCGTATCGGGAACGCGGGTGAAGAGCAGCGACTTTCCGTCGGGCGACCACGAAAGCGGCGACGCCGGTGCAGAAGGAGGATACGCGGTTTCGAGACTCCACGTCCCGGACGTCAGCCGCCGGTCATGCGTGCCGGTGCGTGACACGAGCCAGATGTGCGAGGGCGGCTCGTTGGCGCGCGTCAGGTAGTCATCATTGCCCAGGTCGAAAAGGTCGTGATGGGCTTTGATCGCGGCTTCATCCGGGCTGCGGTCGGCCGCCACATAGGCGATCGCAGCACCATCCGGACGCCAGGCAAATTGCTGAACGCCGGCATGCGCACGGGTGATCGGCAGCGCATCGCCGCCGTCGAGCGGGAAAATAAAAACCTGACCGTCATGTTTGGCATCATCGGCGATGAACGCAACAGCATCGCCGCGCGGCGACCAGGAGGGTGCCGCAACGCCTTCACGATCGACGGTTAGCGTGCGTGCGGTTCCGGTCGCGATGTCGACGACTTCCAGTATGCCGTCACGGCGATTTTGGCGAACGTCGACGCGCCGCACGACCACGGCAACCTTCGTGCCGTCAGGAGAAAACGCTGGTTCGCCGAGCGACACTTCGGCGTACAGGTCGTCCGGCGTGATCGTTGTCGCCGCCGCTCGCGCGGCGACCGTCAAGGCGATGATGAGCGCGAGCAGCAGCGGTCTCATGCACGCGCCCTTCGCGCACTGGGCTCGCAGCGGTTCGTCGCCGAAGGGGCGCACGGCCGGGCGGCGGTATTGGTGGGGCAAGACAGTAAGCCTCTCGCGAATATCGGAGCGATGCTATTGGCCAAATCCCGGCACGGGTGCTCCAAGGATCCGCGCCGTCCGAGCACCCGGCCGGGCGAGCGCTGGTCGTGACGCGCCCGCTGCCGAATTTCGTTGGGCGCTGGACGCTGCTGACGATCTTGGCGGCGGCCTTGTGCACGCTCGCGGTCGTGGCGCTCGTCGAGCGCGCGCACCGCGCCGCGGTGGAAACGGACTATGAAATAACGTCGGTCCGGCGCGTCAGCGCCGAGCTCGCCGTGCCGCTCGACAGCCTCGCCGATTCGGGCCGGCTCAACGCCAGGCTCGAAGACGCCTTCCGGCGCGCCGAAAACGATGCCCGCACGATCGATGCGGTTTCGGGCGTGCGGATTTATCGTCGTGACGGACAACCGGTGTATCCGCAAACGGCTGCGCCGGCAACGATCGACGTCGAACGCGCGGTTGCCGCCGGGCATGCCGTGCCCGTCGATACCGGTCCGCAGGTCGCCGTGTATCTCCCGTACCGCGCGCGCCGAGCGCAGCTGTACGTGATCGCCGTCGATTTCACTGCGACCCAGCTGCACGCCACGACGCGCGGCCGCGGCCCAATTTTCGGCGTGACGGCGATCGTCAGCGCGATCCTCACGATTTCGCTGGTGATTCTGGCAACCGGAATCTCTTACGAGTTCGAGCGACGCCGGCGCTACGCACAAAAGATGTTCTTCGACGCGCTCAACTTCATGGCCGACGCGATCGACATGCGCGACCCGTACACGGCGGGCCATTCGCGGCGCGTGGCGGCGTACAGCCGGCGGCTTGCGCGCGCCGTCAAGCTGTCCGAGAACGACGTCGACATCGTCGAAAGCGGCGCGCTGCTCCACGACATCGGCAAGATCGGGGTCGCCGACGCCGTGCTCTTCAAACCCGGGCCGTTGGACGTTCCCGAGCGGCGCGCGATCGCGCTTCATCCGGGGCTGGGGGCGCGGCTGATCGGCGGCGTGTCGTCGATGGCAGGCGTCGTTCCGTGTGTTCTTCACCATCACGAACGCATCGACGGCGACGGCTACCCCGAGGGACTGCGCGGCGAGAGGATCCCGCTTGGTGCGCGTCTGATCGCGGTCGCCGACAGCTTCGATGCGATGACCACCGACCGGCCCTACCGCCGCGCGATGACGGTCGACGCCGCCGTTCGCGAACTCGAGCGGGTCGCGGGAACGCAACTCGACGCCGGCCTCGTGCGCGTTTTCATCGATCTCATCGCCCGCGGCGACGTCGTGCTGCTCGACGTGCCGGCCGGACCAGCCGATTCACCGGCGAGCTAGGCCGACGAGATCGCGCCAAAGCGGGCCCTCGTCGTGGGTTTCACGAGCCGCTGGCCGAACGAGTTGCGGCATGAACGGATACCACGCATCCGGAGTTTGCACTGCCGGCGCGGACAATTCGCCCGGATGAGCCGGGTGGCGCTGACGGCCGGATACCTGTGTATCCTCGTCGTTCTGATCAACATTTGCGCGCGGGTCGGCTGGATTCACCTGCGGCTGCCGTTCTTGACCGGCTTCGCTGCGCGCTGGGGCTGGACGCTGGGCGCGGTGGTTTGCTTCATCTTCGTCTGGTACGTCGAACGCAGCAACCGCAGCCACCCGAATTAGCAGGTGCAGGGCGTCCCTTAGTGGGCGAAGCCGCCGGTTTTTCCGGCGTGATCGCTGGACTCGACGTGCACGGTCTGGTCGACGAAAACCGAAAACGGGGTGTTCGGTGAGATCGATGCTTCGCGGCCTTTCATCCCGTCGTGTGCGGACGAGCCGGCCGGGCCCAACAGCGCGTAGGTGGCGATGATCGCCGTCGACGCCACGCCTGTTTTCTGTTCGTTTTCCGTCGGGTTGGCGGCTTGCGTCACGCGGATTTTTTCGCCGTCAACGGCGTAGACGTAGGCGAACTGCAAGCCCAGCTTTCCCGAATGCCCGTTGCCGGCGGCGTTTTCGACCGACGTGATTTTGCCGACGCCTTGACTTCCGGCGGGAATGATGAGCCAGCCGCCGGTCCGCACGTCGTCGACGACGCTGAAGCTGAACGTGTCGCCTTCGTGCGCGGTGCTCGAAGAGATCTCGTTTGCCAGATGGACGGTAATCGGCGTGCCGCCCGGCACCGTGACGCGCATGGTGCTCGAAACAGCCGGAGCGCAAAACGGGACGAAGGAACAAAGCAGTACGGCGATGCCGACGGTCGAACGGCGTAACACAGCGATCTCCCCCTGCGTGACGAACAAAAGATCGTCGCCGTGACGATAAGCGTGAAGCTCGGCGATGGCAAACCGATTCTTGCAGGTAGGTGCAAATCCTATGCTTGATCTGCTTGCATCAGACGCGCGATGCGCGCTGCAAGTGGCCCTTTGGCCTCACAGCGGACGCGCATCACCATTCGACCAGGCGTCGAGCGCGGATCTCGTTTGCCTGGAGCCATCGCGTGCGTTCCGCGCAGCAGCGCCGATTCGCAGCGCACGCGGCCGGCGCTGGTGAGCACCGCTGCCGCGCCGCCGCAAGCAGGTATGTTGAGTGTGCGAAGCGGATTGTTCGCCGCTGGAGACCCGCCGGGCGCGCCGGGCGATCCGTCACGGGCCGGGCTGCCGTAGCTTAGCGGTAAAGCACCGCATTGGTAATGCGGAGACCATGGGTTCAATCCCCATCGGCAGCTCCATTTCTCCCCCGGTCGGAGCCGAGATCTAGCCGGCTTGCGCGTCTCGCAGGTGCGACCGCAGGTGACCCAGCGCAAGCCGCACGCGCGACTTCACCGTTCCCAGCGGTTCGCCGGTTGCCTCGGCTACGGCCGCATAGGTCATTCCGGCGAAGTACACGAGCTCGACAACCGAGCGTTGCGCGGGCGAGAGTGACGCAACGGCGGAGCGAACCGCACGGCTCGAATCGTTCAGCAGCGCCTCGGACTCCGGGGTGGGGGCGCTGGAGGCTTGCTCTTGGGCCTCGTCCAGCGACGCGACGGATGACGCCGACGCGCGCAACTGGTCGATGGCGGCGTTGCGAGCGACGGTGGTCAACCAGGGCCGCAGACGCACGGCTTTGGCGGCCAGCCGTTCGGCCCGGAACCAGAGCGCGCTAAAGGCGTGCTGCGCGATCTCTTCGGCAGCGTGCTTGTTGCGGCAGACGTGCAGCGCGGTCAGCATCACGGCGTCGAGGTGACGGCGGTACAGCTCCTCGAAGGCGGCCTGATCGCTCCAGCGTGCGACTCGTTCCAAGAGTTCGGCATCGATGGCTTCGGCCGCCGACGCTGCGCCGGCAGTAGGCGGCGCTCCCTGCGGCCGAGCGGCGGGGAGCGCCGTAAGACGGGGATGCGAGGGTGCGGAACTGCTAGGAGCGACGGCGTGGAACATGCGGGAGGCCCTTTCGGCTGCGACCGGGTGCGCGGCGACAGGTGATGGCCACACGATACCGGCGCGCACGTCTGCCGATCGTCTGATTTGCGTCCGGATGCTTCAGACGGACTTGACGAACAAGCGAGCGCTGCGCAAAGTACGGCCTCGCACCGAACGCAGCGCGGCCGGCTGGTGAGCGCTTCACCTACGGTGCCATTCGTCTGGGGCGCGACCGAAGAAGAATGCGCGCCGGCCTACCCGTGCGATCGGTTTCTGCCCCACAGCCAGCAGGTGTTGTTTCGCGCGATCGACGTCGATGCGCCCGCGGCGGTCACCTATCGCTGGCTGCAGCAGCTGCGGATCGCGCCGTACTCCTACGATTGGGCCGATAATTTCTTGCTGCCCAGTCCGGCGCGCCTCAGCCCGCGCGCCGATCGGATCGAACTCGGCCAGCGGATGATGCACGTGTTTTCGCTCGTCGCGTTCGAGCCGGGCTGCACGCTGACGTTAGGGCCGCGTTCGCGCCTCGGCACCGCCCTGTTCGGCACGCTCTACGGCACGTACGTGGTAACGCCGCGCGCGTCCGGCGGCTCGCGCCTGTTCGTCAAAGTGAAGGCAAACTATCCGCGTTCGCTCTACGGCCGGCTGATCGGCGGCGCGATGCCTTGGATCGATCTGCTGATGATGCGCAAGCAGCTGCGGCGGCTCAAGGCCAACGCGGAACGCTCCGCCCGCGCCGGCGCGCGCTGATCGTTACGGAGCGGTGCGGTCGATCGGCAGCACGGCGCGCGCGTGCGAACCGTAGCCGGGCAAACGGGTGACGGTGAATTCACGCGTCAATGTCGAGACCAGGTACAATCCGCGTCCCGTCTCGCTCAGCGACGGCGGCAGCGCTGCGGAACGGTCGTAGCCCGGTCCGCGATCGAGGATGTGCAGAACCGGCGCATCGCCGCGCCATTCGACTTCGATATCGACCGTCCCCGGCGCATGCCGCACGACGTTGCCGATCAGCTCGCCGAAAACGAGTTCGGCGCCGGCGTAATCGGCGTCTTGTTTGCCCTTCGCGCGCAAATACGCCAGAAATAGCTCGCGCACGTCGCGCGTCGAGCGCGCGTCGCGCGCATCGAACGACCAGTGCATCGACCATGCGCTGCGCAGCGGCGAATCGGTGCGTCCGGCGTTCGCCGTTCCGCTCAGGTCGCCGATGCTCACGGTGAAGATCGCAACGTCGTCACTCGAACCGTCGTGCAGTACCGCGGCCTTGAGTTCCGCTGCCGGATGGGCGCTGGTGACGATCCGATCGCCGAGCAGCGCGAGCGCGACGCGCCGTTCGCCTTCTTCGATGTCGCGCGTCGATTCGACCAGACCGTCGGTGTACATCAGCAGCAGCGAGTTCGCCGGCAGCACGATCGTTGAGGTCGGCGGCTGATGCGCGTCGCGCAGGCCCAGCGGCAACCCCGAGCCGGGCAGCGTCACGAGGCGGCCGTCCGCCGAACGGATGATCGGCGTCGGATGCCCGGCGGTCGCATACGCGAACGTGCGCCGATTGAGGTCGATCACGCCCACGAGTGCGGTGACGATCGCGTCGGCATGCGTTCGGCGCAGCACCGTGTCGGCAGCATTGAGCAGCTGCGCCGGATCGGATTGGTACGTCGCGAGCGCCTCGATGGCTTGGCGAACCCGGCCCATGATGACCGCCGCGCGAACGCCCCGCCCCGTCACGTCGCCGATCGACACCACGATGCGTCCGTCGCTGAGTTCGACCGCGTCGTACCAGTCGCCGCCGATCTGGGCTTCGGTCGTCGCCGGCGAATAGATCGCGTCGAACCGCAGTCCGGGGATGTCGGGCAAACGGGACGGCAGCAGCGCTTGCTGCAGCGTCACGGAGACGCGATGCTCGCGGGCGTAGAGTTCGGCGTTTTCAACCGCGATCGCGGCGCGCGCGGCGATGTCGGCGAGAATGTTTGTCTCGTCTGCGGTGAATGGCGCGTCGGGTGGCGCATACGCGACGATCGCGCCCAGCGTCCGGCCGCGTGCCTGAAGCGGCGCGTTAAGGAACGTGCCGTGACCCGCGCGCTCGATCGCCGCGGCGTTTTCGGCCGGTACCATCGAAGCCAGCTGCGCCGCGTCCGTTTCCCCGCTGTAGGGCTCCCCGTCGGACATCCGCGCGATCACCGCGCCCTCGAATTCGGGCAGCAGCAGCGGCCGGCCGTGAAGCGAACGCATCGCGGAAGCTGCTTCGGGTGAGCGATGGGCCGTCGCAACCGTGTACAAACGCCGTTTGTCGTTGATGAGCAGAATCAGGACGAACTGCGCGAATTCGTTGCAGATGAGTTGCGCCAGGCGGCTCAGCAGCGCATCGCTGTCGAACGACTCGGCAAGCACCGTGCTCGTGCGGGCGATAATTTCGAGTTGGCGCGCCGTGCGGCGTTCGTTGTGGATGTCGGTCAGCGTGCCGAACCAGCGCGCAACGCTGCCGTCCGTGCCGAACAGCGGCCGCGCGCGCATAACGTGCCAGCGGCAGCCGTCATCGGCAGCGCGCCGCAGCCGCAGCGCCACTTCGATCTCGCTGCTGCCGTCGAGCGCCGCCTGCCACGCTTGTTGCAGGCCGGCGCGATCGCTGGGCTGGACCGCCGCCATCCAGCCGCGTCCGCGCGCATGTTCGCGCGCGATCCCGGTGTATTCTGTCCAGCGTCCGTTCACGTAATCGAATGACCCGTCGGGCTCGGCGGTCCACACGATCTGGGGCGTCGCTTCGGCCAGCGACTGATATTCGGCGGCTGCCGTCGCGAGCCGGACTTCCATCGATTTGCGTTCGGTGATATCGGTGACCATGCCGATGGATCCGACGAAGGCGCCGTTGCGGTTGAAGATCGGACTGGCCGCCGTGATCGTCCAGAGATCGCTCCCGTCGCGGCGGGCAAAGCGATACTCCTTCGACGCGACTTCGCCTTCGCGCCGCCGTGCCAACTGTTCGCGAACCATCGCGTGGTCCGCAGCGCGGAAGAAGTCGAAGGCCGAAACCCCGAGCAACTCCTCGGGCCGCGCGTAACCGAGCATCTCGGCGAAGCGGCGATTGGCGTAGCGGGTTCGTCCCTCGGCGTCGACGATCCAGACACCCTCCTGGGTGGTGTCGAGAATCGAGCGGTTGCGCTCGTCGTTCGCGCGCAGCCGTTCTTCGATGCGCACGTGCGCATCGATGTCGGTGAGCGTGCCGATCCACCGGGCTCCCGTTTCGTCGTCGCCGGCAACGGGCACGGCGCGCCAGAGAAACCAGCCGTACACGCCGTCGAAGCGGCGATAGTGCAGGCGATGCTCGGAAAGCGTCACGCCCGCCTCGATCTCCGCTTTCCAATCGGCCAGGAACGCGGCGCGCGAGGCGGGCTCGAGGGCCGCCGTCCAGCCGCAGCCCAGCAGCATGCCGTCCGGCAGACCGGTATATTCGCCCCAGCGCTCGTTGACGTACGTCAGTTCACCGTCGGCGTCGGCCGCCCAAATGAGGTGCGGTAGTTGCTCGAGCAGCACTGCCGCAACATCGGCCGGGTCGACGTCGATCATGGAGGACCGCCGCCGGCCGCGGCCGGCTCGGCGGCGATGGTATCCATCATTGGAGGCTTTGACGACAACCGGGTCTTGCGCCTGCGTCTCCGGCCGTTACGACCGAGCTAGATGGGATCGTGGAACCCGTTGACGATCATGGCTTCGCTTTGCGCGCGGGCGCGGCGATAGATTTCCGCCTGGTCCGGCGCTGCCGCGACCAGTTTGGCCAGTTCCTCATCGAACAGCTCGCTGACGACGGCGGCGGTGTGCATCCCGTGCAGCGTGCGCTGCGTGATCATCAAGCGATAGATCCGGTCGGTGGCGAGGTCTTCCATATAACCGTCAAGCAGTGAGGCGCCCAGGCCCGACAGATAGCCGTGCCGGTAACGGATGACGGTCTTCACCGCGGCGCGCGTTCCAGTGATCGAGGTCGTGCCGATGCCCACGACCGACGGCCGCAGATCGGGTTCTTTGTTGGCGCCGGGTTTGCGCGCGAAGCCTTGATTGGGTGTCGGAAACTGAGCGACGGCGATGTCGTTCTGATCCGGATGCCCCGTCCAAGCGCCGTCGAACAGGCACACCGCTTCGTTCTTTTTGTCTTGTTCGAGTGCGGCGAGCGCGCGCGCGTTGAGTTCGGGATTAGTGCGATCGGGGAACAGCGCGGTCATGCCGCCCACGGCGAGCATGCCGTGCGTGTGACAGACTTCGGGGATGCGCTCGCGCAGCGCCTGAAAGAACGGGACGTTGAACGGGATCGTGTTGCGGTCGGGCAGCACCCAGGCCGGATCGTTGAGATTGTAATGGATGAGACTTGCCATGTAATCCCAGCGGCCCAGGTTGAGGCCCAGCAAATGCTCGCGCAAGTTGTACGCGAACTCTTCGATCTGATACGCGAAGTTGTGCGCTTCGACCAGCGCCATGCACTTGATCGCGTCGGGCGCCAAACCTTTGGCAGCGGCGACGGCGCGGAACACGTCACGCCACCACAAGCCTTCGTCGGCGGTTTCCGATTTCGGAATGTAGATTGCCAGCGGGTGCCGCAGGCGCGAGAAGTCGAGCTTGTACGCGAGCAGCGCGAGATCGAACAGCGAGGCCGAGGTGAGTTCGGGGAAAATGCCCGCTTGCGAAAGGTGCAGTCCGCGCACGCGCGTCCACAGCACCGCCGAACTGGGCTTGATGCCGACGACGACATTGCCGCGCTTTGCGTCGACGTAAGTGAGTTCACCGTAATACGCGGCGATCGCGTTGTCGATGCCCAGCAGCGTTCGCGCGAATTCGTTGGCCATCGAATCTTCGAGGTCGATCATCACGCCGGGCGAGCCCGAGTTGAGCATTTTCACGGCGAGTTCGTGATCGTCGGCCGGCCCGGTCATTTGATTGCGCTGATCCGCGACCCAATCGGGCAGCGTGATGCGCCAATCGCCGCCCGCTTCCGACTTGGGAAGATACGTCGGAAGCTTTCCGGCGTGCGAGGCTTCCATGATTTCATGGCGGCGCGCGAGGGCAGCTTGCTGGCGCGCGGTAAACGCGGCGTGCAGCGGCCGGTAAAATTCCGCAAATCCGGCGGGCAAATCACGATCGATCGAAAAGCCCGCGGGGGCGCTGCTCACGGGCGGTATGTGATTGAGTTTCGTCTGCATTTGGTCAACTTCAACCCGGGAACGGTTGCTCCCGTGCGCGAACCCGGCCGGGGCGCGCCCGTAGCTCAATTTGGATAGAGCAAGGCACTCCTAAGGCCGAGGTTGCTGGTTCGATTCCAGTCGGGCGCACCAAAAATTTCAGACGTTTGTCGGTGGTACGCCGGGTTAGGATTCGTCTTCGACGCTGACGACGACCGCGTCACCGTCGGCGTCGAAGGCCGTAGCGAAAAGCAGCGGCCGGCAGCACACCGGGCAGTCCTCGACAAAGGTCTGTTTGGCCCCGCCCGAGGGATCGACCGCGACGTAGTTGGTCTCGAAGCAAACCGGACAGGTGTAGGCGGCGTCCGATTCGAGCGGCATCAATCGTAGTGCCGGAGTCTGGGCCAGATCGCTTGGAGGTCGAGCCGCGGATCGCGTGCGACGAAGATCGGCAAGTCGTTTTCGTACGGCATCGCGTACGCCGAGCGCACGGTCTGGACTTGCCGTACGTCGCGGAAGGCGCGCGCGAACTCGCGCTGCGTTCCGCCCACGACGATGAGCACCGAATGCGAGCCGTGCGACCCCCACAGATAATAGCTGTTATGGCCGCAAATGACCGGCAGCGCATGGTCGCCGAAGACGTCGACGGCCGCGGCTTCACCGTAGTTGTGGGTGAAGACGGCGGCGTTCGCGCGGTCCTCCGGTGAGAGGGAACGTTCGGCCACCGCGACCCGGTCCGCCAGTTCACGCCAGCCGTGCATATCCGCGAAATACTGCGGCAATTGCGCCGTTCGGTGGTGTTCCCTGTCGCTCGCGCTCACGTGCATATTTCGGCGCAGCGTGTCAGCGTAGGCGATGAACGTGGATTCGGGCAACAGCGGCAACGCGAGTGGAGCGAAGGCGAGCGTTCCGGCGGCGGCGACGAGCGCATATGCGTTGCGCAGGGCGGCGCTGCGCATGACTTGCTCGAGGGCGACGCCGCCGGCGGCGAAGAGCAGCGGATAGATGCCGGCCAGGTAATAATCCTTGGCATGGAGCGCGATGAAGGTCACGAACAGCAACAGCACGCTCACGCCGATGAAGCGCGTGCGCGGCTCGATCGCCAGTTGGGCGAGTCCCGCGATCCAGACCGGCGCGAAGAGCGGTCCGAGGCTGAACACCTGACTTGCCAGCCACGCTCCGGGGGCCAGCACCACGTTTTTGCCGCTGGCGCCCGCCCTCAGCAGGTCCAAAAACGGCCATTGATGAGCTGACTGCCAGACCAGGCTTGGTGCGGCTAGTGCGATCGCGGCGGCCGCTCCCAACCAAAAGTCGCGGCGGCCGAAGGTCGCCCGCGGACCGGCGATGGCCAACCCGGCGACGAGCGCGGCCAGCCAAAATGCGAGCGTGTATTTGTCTTCGAGCGTTGCGCCGGCCACGATCCCGGCGGCGATCCACCAGCGCGGCTCGTCGCGCACCGTTGCGCGGAGCACCGCGTATGCGACGATGGTCCATGCGAGCGGTTCGAGTGCCGTGGTGTTGAGCGTCGCGGTGACGCCGAGCAGTTCCGGAGCGCAGCCGACGCCCAGGCCGGCGAGGATTTGCGCGCCGCGTCCGCCGCCCAGCAGCCGTGCGATCGCGCACGCGCCGAGCACCGCGCCGCAGTGGAACAGGGCCGGCCAGATCCGCAGCAGCCAGAGGCTTTCGCCGGCAGACTGCGTCGCCGCCGCTAGGAGCGGAACGAGCGGCGGTTGATCCACGTAGCCGAAGGCCGGGTGCCGGCCGCAGACGATGAAGTACAGTTCGTCGCGGAAGAAATCGTAGTTGTTCAGCGCGGCGAGGTGAAGAATGAACGGCACGGCCGCGAGCCCGAGCGCCAGCCGATTGGGCGTCGCCGACGCGCTAATCGTAGTGCCGGACGCTGCGCCAGAACGGGATCGCGCTGGGCCGGAGGTCGCGGGCGATGAAGATTCGGACGCCGATCTGATCCGAGCGCGCATAGGGATTGTCGATGGTCGAGACTTGCCGAACATCGCGAAATGCGCGCTCGTAATCGCTCTTGCGGCCGCCGACGATGATGAAGATCGCGTGTTGCCCGTGCGGCCCCCACAGATAGTAGTTGTTGTGACCGGAGATGACCGGCAGCCGGCCGTCGCCCAAGACGTCGAGCGCCGCCGCCTCGCCGAAATTCTGGGTAAAGATCGCGGTCTGCGCGCGTTCGCTAGGCGACAGCGTGCGTTCGACTTCGGCGATGCGTTCGACGATCGTTCCCCATCCGTGCATGTCCGCAAAATGCTGCGGCAAAACGCTCACCGCGTACCGCTCGCTGCTTTCGTCCGACGGCCGTTCGGCGAGCATCGCCTCGGCGCTCGAGCGGTAGGCGATGAGGGTTTTTTCATCGAGCAGCGGCAGTGCGACCGGCGCGACGAACACCGACGTGGCGACCAGCAGCGTCGCATACGTGTAGCGCACGGCGCGGACGCGGAGCACACGTTCGAGCGCAGCTCCGCCGGCAGCGAACAGCACGGGATACAACCCGGCCAGATAATAGTCGCGGGCGTGCAGCCAGAAAAATGCAGCGTAGATCGAGAGCACGGCCAGGCCCAAGAAACGCGTGCGTTTCCAGGCGTTGAGCGCGACGATGCCGGCCAGCCAGACCGGGGCCATGAGCGGGCTGTAGATCACGAACTGCTGCAGCATCCACGAGCCGGGGTCGAGCACGACGTTCTTGTCGAGCGCGTCGTTGCGCAGCACCTCCCACATCGGCCAGCCGTGCGCGTGCTGCCACAGCGCATTGGGGATGACGAGCGCGACGGCCGCGGCCGCCCCTATCCAGAACTCGCGGCGGGCGAAGACGCTGCGCGGGCCGCAGACGGAGAGACCCGCAATGAGGCCGGCCAACAAAAAGACGATCGTATACTTGGTTTCTAGCGCGACACCGGCGGCAGCGCCGGCGGCGATCAGCCAGCGCGGCTCATCGCGCAGCGCGGCGCGCAGCAGCGCGTACACCACGACCGTCCACAAAAACGGCTCGAGGGCGGTCGTTTCGAGCAATCCCGCCAGCGCGAGCAACAGCGGCGACAGGCCCACGCACAGCCCGGTAAAGACTTGAGCGGTCCGTCCGCCCCCCAGCAGCCGGGCTACGGCGCAGGCGCCGACCACCGCTCCGACCTGGAACAGGGCTGGGATGATCCGCAGCAGCCACAAGCTCTGGCCGGCGGCTTGGGAGGCTGCGGCGAGCAGCGGGGTCAATGGTGGCTGGTCGACGTAGCCGAGCGCCGGATGGCGGCCGCAGACGATGAAATACAGTTCGTCGCGGAAGAACCCGTAACGGTTGAACGCCAGGACGTGCAGGAAAAAAGGGATCGCAGCAAGCGAAAGCGCCAGCCGATTCGACCATACGAAGCGCCCGACTGAGGATAGTCGAGCGCGGAGTCGGTCACCGAGCCTCTTCACGTGTGCCTTCGATTTGAGTTTACACGGCCCGTGCCCTGTGCTATCATTCGGGCGAACGGACCGCGCGTCCGTTTCTTTCATGTTCGGCGCTTGCGCCGACGTCCAGCGAAACCGGATAATGGCGAAGAAAGAAACCCGTGTGATGATTACGATGGCCTGCACCGAGTGCAAGCGTCGCAACTACAACACGCAAAAGAACAAGCAGAAGACCACCGCCCGGCTCGAGCTCAGCAAGTATTGCCGCTTCTGCCGGTGCCACCGCTCACACCGCGAAACGAAGTAAAGCAAACGTCCCGCGTCAGCCAGTGTGCCTTGCCGATCGACGTTCGCCGCCCTACCCCACCAATCGTGCGGAAGGCGGATCGCAGTCGCCGGCAAGGAGCCGACGTCCGCCGCGGTCTTGCGACCGCAAGGACCGAGGCGACGCAGTCCGGCGGCTGCGAGCCGTCTTCCCAGTCTCTAAGGGTGGTAGCTCAATTGGTAGAGTCCTGGTCTCCAAAACCAGTTGTTGCAGGTTCGAGTCCTGTCCGCCCTGCCAACTTTTTTCTCGAGTCGAAAGTACGATGAAGCCAACGATCAAGCAACCGGGGAAGCCGGCCGCAACACGCCCATCGGGCGGCCGGGTCGCCGCTACGCCCGCCGCAGGCAACCGGGCCGCCAACGCTGCGCGCACCCAGGCATTCGTGACCGGGGTCATCTCAGAGATGAAACGCGTCACTTGGCCGTCGCGTGAAGAATGGGTGACCGCCACCTTGCTGACGCTTGGACTGGTGGTCGTCGTCGGGTTGTATACCGCGGCTGCGGACCATTTGTTCGGCTGGCTCGTCGGGCTTATTACCGGAAACACCACACGGTAGGTGAGATGGATTCCATAGACACCAGCGCCGCGGCCGTCGCGCCGGCCGAACCGCCGAAATCGAAAAAAGACGATCGGAAGAAGTGGTTCGTCATCCACACGTATTCCGGTTACGAGAACAAGGTCAAGGCCAATCTCGAGCGGCGCATTCACTCGATGAACATGACGGACAAGATTTTCCGTGTGCTCGTCCCGATGGAAGACGAGGTCGAGTTCAAGGACGGCAAGCGCAAGATCACGCCCAAGAAGGTCTTCCCGGGCTACGTGCTCGTCGAGATGGATATGGACGACGCTTCTTGGTACGTCGTGCGGAACACGTCGGGCGTGACCGGCTTCGTCGGCTCGCCGGGCTCGGGCGAAAAGCCGGTCCCCCTGCAAGACAAAGAGGTCAAGACGATCCTCAAGCAGATGGGCATCGAGACGCCCAAGCTCAAGATCGACTTCGCCAAGGGCGACCGGGTCAAGGTCACCTCGGGCCCCTTCTTCGACTTCACCGGCATCGTCGACGAGATCCAGCCGGAAAAAGAGAAGGTTCGCGCGCTCATCTCGATCTTCGGCCGCGAAACGCCGGTCGAACTCGAGTTCTACCAGATCGAGAAAGTCTGAGCCGAGCCGGCTCGCCCGGTTAACAAGGCGCCTACCGGGGCGCCTTTTCCTTAAAAGATCGCTCGCGATCAAGCGAGCTATAGGGAGGCGCTCGCGATCAAGCGAGCCATAGGCGACCTTGGAGTCCGCTCGTAAGGCTGGCGGTTGGTTTGACGGTAGGACGAACGCGACCGGGCGTCCTTCAAATGAGCTGAACGCGACCATGAGTGCGCTCATACGGTCGCCTGCCGGTTAGTGCTCTCGATCCGTCCATCAGGCTCTCGATCCGTCCATGCAAGAGCAGCTGACGAGTTAGGAAAAGCAGGGCAGACTTCGCTGGTCGCAAGAGATCCAAAGCGGGACCGCCGATACGGAAGAAGACGGCTGATCGCCGACGAGGCCGATCCTGGCGTCGAGGCCGGGGCGACGGGAACAAAATCGCCGGCGGGCGAATCCCTCGCCGAAATCAGGTTGCTTAGCCGGGTCGGCGTCCCTGTGCCTTGACGCACAGTGAGAGACGGCGTATAATACCTGCCTATGCCCCTCGGTCGATAAATGGAAGTTCAGGGACCCGGAGACCCCGGAGCCCTGTTCGGCGTTATCGGCCTTTTGGTGCGTAGGGGCGCTCTCCGGAGCGTCCGCGCAAAAAGGACGGAAATTTGAACCTGCTCGATGTGAACAATTTCGATGCGATGCGAATCGGGCTGGCCAGCCCGGAGCAAATTCGCGCTTGGTCGTTCGGCGAAGTCAAAAAGCCCGAAACGATCAATTACCGCACGCTCAAACCCGAGCGCGACGGTCTGTTCTGCGAGAAGATCTTCGGACCGACCAAAGACTGGGAATGCCACTGCGGCAAGTACAAGCGCATCCGCTTCAAGGGCATGATCTGCGACCGCTGCGGCGTCGAGATCACGCGCGCCAAGGTCCGGCGCGAGCGGATGGGGCACATCGAGCTGGCGACCCCGGTCAGCCATATTTGGTATTTCAAAGGCGTGCCGTCGCGGATCGGCATCCTGCTGGACATGTCGCCGCGTCAACTCGAAAAGGTCATCTACTTCGCGGCCTACATCGTCATCGATCAGGGTTCGACGACGCTGACCAAGCGTGAGGTTCTCACCGAGCAGAAGTATCGCGAGTCGCGCGACAAGTGGGGCAACGGCTTCAAGGCCGGCATGGGCGCAGAAGCGATCCGTGAGCTGCTGCGCGATCTCAACTTGCGCAAACTGCAAGAAGAGCTGCGCAAAGAATTCAAAGAGACGACCGGACAAAAACGCGTCAAAGCGATCAAACGCCTCGAAGTCGTCGAAGCGTTCTTGAGCTCGGGCAACAAGCCCGAGTGGATGATCCTGTCCGCCGTGCCGGTGATCGCGCCCGAACTGCGCCCGATGGTGCAGCTCGACGGCGGCCGCTTCGCCACGTCCGATCTCAACGATCTCTACCGGCGCGTCATCAATCGCAACAACCGCCTCAAGCGGCTGCTCGAGTTGTCGGCGCCCGAGATCATCATCAAGAACGAAAAGCGAATGCTGCAGGAAGCCGTCGATGCGCTCATCGACAACGGCCGCCGCGGCCGGCCCGTCACCGGTCCGAACAATCGTCCGCTCAAATCGCTGTCGGATATTCTCAAGGGCAAGCAGGGGCGTTTCCGGCAGAACTTGCTCGGCAAACGCGTCGACTATTCGGGCCGGTCGGTCATCGTCGTGGGCCCGAATCTCAAGCTGCACCAGTGCGGCCTGCCCAAAGAGATGGCGCTCGAACTCTTCAAGCCGTTCGTGATGAAGAAGCTGGTCGATCGCGGCCAAGCGCACAACATCAAGAGCGCGAAGCGGATGGTCGAACGGGTGCGGCCCGAAGTGTGGGACGTGCTCGACGAAGTCATTCGCGAGCATCCGGTGCTGCTCAACCGCGCGCCGACGCTCCATCGCTTGGGCATTCAGGCCTTCGAACCCGTCCTCGTCGAAGGCAAGGCGATCCATCTGCATCCGCTGGTCTGCACGCCGTATAACGCGGACTTTGACGGCGATCAGATGGCCGTGCACTTGCCGCTGAGCGCCGGGGCGCAAGCCGAAGCGCGCATCTTGATGCTGTCCTCGAACAACATCTTGCAGCCCTCGTTCGGAAACCCGGTCTCGATCCCGACGCAAGACATGGTCTTGGGTCTGTACTACCTCACGTTCAACCGCGACGAGTACAAGGGCCCGGCCAAGGGCGCAATCGCCGACGACACGTTCTATCGCGCTCCCGACGGTTTGGGTGTTGCGCGCAAGGGACCCAACGGCGAAGAGATTCTGCGCAACTTCGGCAGCTTCCAAGAAGCAATCATGGCGTTCGAACAAGATTCGATCAGCCTGCAGCAGTGGATCACGGTCCGTCACGCGGGCCAGCGCATCCGCACGACCGTCGGCCGCGTCATTCTCAACAACGCGATTCCGCCGGAGTGGAACCATCCGTTCGTCAACCACATCCTCGACAAGAGCGCGCTCAAGAAACTGATCACCGAGTGCTACCGCAAGTACGGCAACGCGCCGACCGCGGAGTTCCTCGACGCGATCAAGGTGCTGGGTTTCCGCTATGCCACGCAGTCGGGCACCACGGTGTCGATCAGCGACATCATCGTGCCGCAAGAGAAGTACGACCTGCTCGAAAAAGCGCAGGGCGAAGTCGACGAGCTGCACGCGCTCTTCGATCAAGGCTTCATCTCCGACGACGAACGCTACAACAAGACGATCGAAGTCTGGTCGAAGTCGTCCGAAGCCGTGACGCAGGCGATGCAGGCGGCGCAGAACCCGCTCAACCCGGTGTTCATGATGGCGACCTCGGGCGCGCGCGGTTCGATCGCGCAGGTCAAGCAGCTGGGCGGGATGCGCGGACTGATGTCCGATCCGTCGGGCCGCATCCTGGAAATCCCGGTCAAGGCGTCGCTCAAAGAAGGCCTGACGGTTCTGGAGTACTTCATCTCGACCCACGGCGCGCGCAAAGGTCTCGCGGATACCGCGCTGCGCACGGCGGACTCGGGGTACCTGACGCGCCGGCTCGTCGATGTCGCGCAGGACGTGATCATCCGCGAGGAAGACTGCGGCACCGCCAACGGCATCACCGTTTCCAACATCCAAGTCGGGCGCGAGACGATCGAACCGATTTACGACCGGATCATCGGCCGCCGAGCCGCCACGGACATCAAAGATCCCGAGAAGCCGCGGACCAAGCTCGTCGCGCGTGACGAAGAGATCGACGAAGAGAAAGCCAAGGCGATCATCGCGGCGGGCATCACCGACGTGAAGATCCGCTCCGTGCTCGCCTGTCAGGCGAAGTACGGCGTCTGCTCGATGTGCTACGGCCGCAATCTCGCGACCGGCAAGGCGGTCGACATCGGCGAAGCCGTCGGCATCATCGCCGCGCAGTCGATCGGCGAACCGGGCACGCAGCTCACGCTGCGCACGTTCCACACCGGCGGCGTGGCCCAAGAGGACATCATCACCGGTCTGCCGCGTGTTGAAGAAATCTTCGAGGCGCGCAAACCCAAAGGCGAAGCGGTCGTTTCGGAATTCACCGGAACGGTCAAGATCCTCGAAAATACCAAGACCAAGAAGGTCGTAGCGGTCGTCGACGACGAGGGCGAGGAGCACGAGCACGAGATGCAGCTCAACACGCATCTCACGGTCGAAGACGGTCAGCGGATCATTGCCGGCGATCCGTTCTCGGACGGCTCACTCAACCCGCACGATATCTTGCGCATCAAGGGCGAGACCGCGCTGCAGAACTATCTGGTTCAAGAAGTGCAGAAGGTCTATCGCTCGCAGGGCGTCGACATCAACGACAAGCACATCGAAGTCATCGTGCGCTCGATGCTGCGCAAGGTGAAGATCGTCGACGGCGGCGACACGCGCATGCTGCCGGGGCAACTCATCGAAGCGGCGATCTTCGCCGAAGAGAACGACAAGATCGTCAAAGAAGGCGGCAAGAAGGCCGAGGCCTCGCCCGTCCTGCTGGGCGTCACCAAGGCATCGCTCGCGACCGAGTCGTTCCTGTCGGCGGCGTCGTTCCAAGAGACCACCCGCGTTCTCACCGACGCGGCGATCAAAGGCAAGCACGATCCGCTGCTGGGCCTCAAGGAGAACGTCATCATCGGCAAGCTCATCCCGGCCGGAACCGGGATGTCGCGCTACCGCAACCTCACCATCGAACCCGAAGGGCAAGACCTCGACGACGAGGGCCGGCCGCGCAATGCGTTCCTGCTCGATGCCGACTACGGTCTGGACGACATCGCCGAAGCGGCGGTGATCGGGCCCAACGGTCAGGAGATGAGCTCGAAGCTGATGGGGCCGTACGAACGGCAGCGTCTGCAAGAGAACTCCGTGCAGTACGAGGGCGACTACGAGGGCGATGTCGCGGTTGCGGCGCCGCCGCCCAAGACCCAGTACAAGCCCAAAGGCATCAACCCCGAAGACCTGTAGCGCAGCTCGCGCCGCCCGACGGACTCCGGGAGACGGCAGGGACAGCGGGCCTCGCGAAAGCGGGGCCCGCCGCCTTTCGAAAGCGGGCCCCGCTGTCTTTCGAGCGGTCCGAGCAGTGGGCGCCGCGGAGCGTAGAATTTCTGCTCGGCAAACCACGCACATCTTGCTTGGCGAGCAAGAAACGCCGTCGCCGTCGCGTAAGCAACATGACGGCAGATTGTCGGCCGCCGCTGCAAGGAGTATTACGACTTTGGCTACCAAGGCGCGAGAAATTCAACTCACCGACGAAGCCGGCACGCCGCATGCGAAGCTGCCGATTCTGCACGGCACGCTGGGGTACGATGCCGTCGACGTACGCCGGCTGCTCCA
Organism: Candidatus Velthaea sp.; assembly: GCA_050012475.1. Taxonomy (GTDB): domain Bacteria; phylum Vulcanimicrobiota; class Vulcanimicrobiia; order Vulcanimicrobiales; family Vulcanimicrobiaceae; genus Velthaea. The sequence goes on along the minus strand of JBEKHC010000016.1, from coordinate 4,615 downwards.
GGAAGAAAACCTGCTGACCTTCGATCCGAGCTACAACAGCACGGCCAGCTGCAAGTCGGCGATCACCTATGTCGACGGCGACGCGGGGATTCTGCTCTATCGCGGCTACCCCATCGACGTGTTGGCGGAGCGTTCATCCTATCTCGAGGTGGCGTACCTGCTGCTGTTCGGCGAACTGCCGACGCGGCCGGAGCTCGATGCGTTCCAGAGCAGCATCACCCATCACACGATGGTCCACGAGCAGGTCGCCCGTTTCTATACCGGCTTTCCGCGTGACGCGCATCCGATGTCGGTGCTGCTCGGCGTGGTCGGCGCGCTGTCGGCGTTTTTCCCCGACAGCACCGACGTCTTCGACCCGCACCAGCGCCTGATTTGTTACCACCGGCTGCTGGCGAAGATGCCGACGATCGCCGCGATGGCGCACAAGAACGCCGTCGGCCAGCCGTTCGTCTACCCCCAGAACCGGCTGGACTACTCCGCGAATTTCCTCAACATGCTTTTCTCGGTGCCGGCCGAGCCGTACGAAATCAATCCGGTCTTCGTGAAGGCGATCAACGCGCTGCTCATCGTGCAGGCCGATCACGAGCAGAACGCATCGACCTCGACGGTCCGGACGGTCGGCTCGAGCCGCGCCAATCCGTTTGCTTGCGTGGCTTCGGGCATCGCTTCGCTGTCGGGCCCGCTGCACGGCGGCGCCAACGAAGCCGTGGTCGAACTCCTTGAAGAGATCGGGACCCGCGAACGCATTCCGCAATACATCGCGCGCGCCAAAGACAAGAACGATCCGTTCCTGCTCATGGGCTTCGGGCATCGCGTGTACAAGAGTTACGACCCGCGTGCAACGGTTCTGCAGCGCATCTGCGACGACGTGTTCGCGCACAGCGACGCGGAGCAAGATCCGCTGCTCGTCCTCGCGCGCGAACTCGAACAGACGATCCTGGCCGACCCGTACTTTGCCGAGCGCAAACTGTATCCCAACGTCGACTACTACTCGGGGATCGTGATGCGCGCGCTGGGTATCCCCCAGCAAATGTTCACGCCGTTCTTCGCCGTCGCCCGCACCGCCGGCTGGCTCGCGCAATGGAAAGAGATGATCGAGGATCCCGAAGTGCGGATTTCGCGCCCGCGGCAACTCTACGTCGGCGCCCAAGAGCGAGGGTATCAGGAAATCGACGAGCGCAGCAAAGCCACGCGCGAGCAGCGCAACGGCGCGCCCTAAGGCGGCGGCTTCGGCGGAGGGCGGCGGTCCTTAACCGTTTCGAAACCACGTTGGGGGCACGTTCCAAGCGGGCGTTGTGTCGTTTCGCCGATGCTCATAGGAGCATGCTGCAAACGTTCGTATGGCGGATGGCTGATCGGCGCGCGCCCGCGGGTCTTGGGTGATGCGATCGCTTCGCGACGATCCGGCGTCCGGCGATGCCTTTGCAGCCGATGAAGATGAACACCGGCGGCTGATCGTCACGGCCGCCGAAAACGGCCTGTTCGTCGTTGACGCCTGCGGCACGATCGAGGTCGCCAATGCCGAGGCCGAGCGCATCCTGGGGTATGGGCCCGGGATGCTCGAGGGGCGCCCTGTGGCCGTGCTCGAATGCGCGGCCTTCACGTCGACGGACGAAGCCCCATACCCCGACCCGGAACGCTTCGATCCCCTGGCATGTGCTGCGTTCGGTCCCAGCCTGACCGCGCGCCGCGGGGACGGCGCGATCGTTCCGGTTCAGATCGAAACCCGAACGCTGCCGGCGCAGCGGGGAAGCAAAACGCTCGTTTCGGTGAGCGACGGTCGTCGGCGGCCGGTCGTGGCAGAGTTCCCCCTAGGCGAGGCGCCTGGATCGTCGCTGGCCGCGGTCGCCAGCGAGGCGCAGGCGCAAATCGGACATTGGCGCTTCGACTTGGTCACCCAGCACTTGTCCTGGTCGGATGAAGTGTACCGGACATACGGATTGCCGTTGACGGAGCAGCCGACCACCAAATTTGCGCTGGCGGGTTGCGAGCCGGCGGACGGCACCCGAATCGCTGCGCTCCTCGAGCGCGCGCGAACCGAGGGCACGCCCTATCGTGACGAAGCACGTATCGTTCGAGCGGATGGATCGACGCGCAGCGTCGTCCACGGCGGCCGCGCCGAACGTGCCGCGGATGGAAGCATCGTCGCGCTCGTGGGTTATTTTCAAGACATCACCGAGCACAAGAACGTCGAGCGGGGCCGGCACCGGCTCAACGAATACGTTGCGGTCGCCAATCAATCCGGCAAGATCGGTATCTGGGAGCTGGATTTGCGGACCAACGATTCGGTGTGGGACCGCAACATGTACACCCTCTATGGTATCGAAGATGCCACGGCCGTGCCGACGTTCGCGCTCTGGACCGGGACGCTGCATCCCCACGACCGCGAGCGTGCCGTGCGCGAGGTCAATGGCGACATCGCCGACGGAGTTCCGTCCGATTCGGAGTTCCGGGTCATCTGGCAAAACGGCGAAGTGCACCACATCCGGTCGCTCGCGACGCTCGTGCGCGATGCGGCCGGCAGGCCGGTGCGCGTCATCGGCACCGACTGGGACGTCACCGAACTGCGCTCCTTGAGCCGTCAGCTGGACGAGGAAAAAGAAGCGCTGGTCAGCAGCGAGGCGCGCTATCGCGCGCTGACCGAAGCTCTGCCGCAGTTGGTGTGGGTGGTCGGCGCCGACGCGATGCTGCTGTACGTGAACCAGCGGTGGTCGCAGTATACGGGGTTCTCGCTCGAAACCGGCGCCGTCGTCGGTCTTTCCGGGATTGTCGACGCCGCCGACGTCGCGGCGATCAAAGCCGGGCGCGAAGCGATCCCGCCGCGCGAATTCGAATGCGAGTCGCGGTTGCGCCGGTTTGACGGTGTGTATCGCTGGCATCTCGTTCGCTGCGTGCCGTTCGCGGACACCAACGGCGACGCGGGCAAGTGGGTCGTCACCGCCACCGACATCGAGGAACGCAAGACCGCCGAAAAAACGCTCGCACGCACGGTCGCCGAACTGGAACACCGCGTCCACCACGACGCCATGACCGACCTGCCGAATCGCATGCTGCTCATGGATCGGTTGACCCAAGCGATCGCGCAGGCGGATCGCAAAAATAGCGGCGTCATCGTGCTGTATCTGGATCTGGACCGCTTCAAATCCATCAACGATACGTTCGGCCATGCGGCGGGCGATCGGGTCTTGAAAGAGACGGGACGCCGAATCGGCACCGGCCTGCGCGCCGGCGACACGGCCAGCCGCGTCGGCGGCGACGAGTTCATCATTGTCTGCGCGGCGTCCGGGCGCGGCGACGAGATGTCGCGCATCGCGAACCGGCTGCTCAAAGCGGTCACCGTGCCGATCGAGGTCGGTGGCGAGCTGGTGACCGTCGAGGCCAGCATCGGGATCAGCGCTTACCCGGCGGACGGATTGGATGGCGAAACGCTCATTCGCAAAGCCGACGCCGCAATGTACGCGGCGAAACAGGACGGGCGCAATACGTACCGCTGCTACAGCAACGACGTGCAAAACTCGATCGTCGCCGCGTCGGAACGCGAAGCCGAGCTGCGGCATGCGATCGGGGCCGGCGAACTGGTGGTGTACTACCAGCCCATCATCGATCTGTCCGCGGACCGTCCGATCGGTGCGGAGGCCTTGGTGCGTTGGCAGCATCCGCGCCGCGGTCTGTTGATGCCGGGCGACTTCATCGCGTTTGCCGAAGAACGCGGGCTCATCGCGCACATCGGTGCCGTCGTCCTGCAAGCCGCGTGCGCCATGCTCGAGCGGCTCAAACGCGCCGGGCACGAGGATTTGACCATCGCCGTCAACGTTTCGGCGCATCAATTCGGTAAGACCGGATTCGTCGACGACCTGGTCACGGCATTGGCCCACTACACGACGGATCCGCGGCGGCTCACGATCGAAATCACCGAAAGCGTCGTCATGGGCAACACGTACGCCACGCTGACGACGCTCGACGAGCTCAAAACGCTGGGCATCAACCTCTCGATCGATGATTTCGGAACCGGCTACAGTTCGCTCGCCTACATCAAGAATTTTCCGGTGAACGCGCTCAAAATCGATCGTTCCTTCGTGCACGATGTCGCCGATGACCCCACCGATCAGGCGATCGCGAAGACGATCATTACGTTGGCGCACAGTCTGGGAATGCGGGTGATCGCCGAAGGCGTCGAAACACCGGCCCAGCTGGAAACATTGCGTTCGTTCGGCGTCGACCGGATCCAGGGGTTTCTCTTTAGCCGGCCGCTGCCGGCGGTCGAATTCGAGCGTTTCCTCGCGACGTTTTCTGCGTCTGCTGCGCACGGCATCATGTCGGCGCTACCGTCGTAACGCAAGCAGCACGCCGGACGATCAACGCCGGCGGCCAACGATGCGCGGCTCACGCGCCAGCCGTCCGGCGAGACGCACGAAACCGCGCGCGTCGTTTGCCGCCGCCAGTACGGTGACGAACGGCAGCGCGGCGCGCATGCCGCGCGCGCTGGGGCGATAGCCCGGTTCGTCCGCGTGCGGATTGAGCCAGACGATCGCCGCGCATCGCCGATCGATCGTACGCAGCGCGCCTTCGAGCCGCGGCAGCTCGCCGCTGTCGAGCCCGTCGCTGTAGACGATGA
>JBEKHC010000015.1:0-63232 GCA_050012475.1 Candidatus Velthaea sp. | reverse complement strand
CGGTTTTGGGATGCGCTCGCGGCGTTGCGGACGAAGCCGGGCTGAACTGATGCTCGTTACGATCGATGTCGGCAACACCGACACCAAGCTTGGCTATTTCGATCTGTCCGGCGGCCTCATGGGGCATTGGCGGCTCACCACCGCTCAGCGCCGCACGTCGGACGAATACGGCGTGCTGTTTCAAGCGTTCTTCGCATCCGCCCGGCTGGATCTCGCCGATGTCGAGGCGATCGTCATCGCGAGCGTCGTGCCGCAAGTCGATTGGGCGCTCTACGAAGGCTGTCGCGCCTATTTCGGCCGCGAGCCGCTGCCGTTCACGGCTGGCACGCAGACCCTGTTGAAGCTGCGGACCGATCGTCCGCACGAGCTTGGAGCGGATCTTGCGGCGGGGGCGATCGGCGCGATTTCAGTCGCCGGCTTCCCGCTCGTGGTCGTCAATTTCGGCACCGCAACGACCTACACCGCGATCGGGAGCGATGGCTCGCTGCTGGGCGTCGCGATTGCCCCGGGCATTCAAATCTCGATCGACGCCTTGGCCACGCGCACCGCGAAACTGCCGCAAATCGCGCTCGCCGCGCCGCCGTCGGCGATCGGCCGCGATACGGTCGCGGCACTGCAATCGGGCATCATGTACGGGGCGGTGGCGCAAACCGAAGGCATCGTCGCGCGGCTGCAGGCTGAGATCGGCGGCAACGTCGGCGTCATCGCCACCGGCGGTCTCGCCGACGTCGTCGCGCGCGAGACCCGCACGATCGAACGCGTCCACCCCAATCTCGTCCACGAGGGACTGCGCCTGCACTTCGAGTCGACGCTGGCCGCAAAGACGGCGCACGCGGCCGTCGCCGCTGCTCACCAACGACACCCCGCGTAAACCCGCATTGCTTTGCGGCAACCTGCGACGAGCGGTTCGTTGAAGCCTTAGATGACGAGCGCGCCGGCGACGTTTTCGCGCCGAGCAGGTCGCGTGACGCCGACGCTCATTGCGGGCGCGGATGAGCGCAGGCGAATGAGCGACCCGAAGACAATCAACTCGGCCCATGAGGCAAGTTGTCACCGCAACTGACGCAGCTGAGCCGGAAACCGATTCCCCGGCAGCACCGTTGCGGCCGCCGTCGCGGCTTGCCGAAATCATCGCCGTCCCGTGGGTCGGCGTACTCGGCGTCCTCGTGCTGCTGGCGATCTTCATGACGATCAAGACCGGCCCGATCTTTCTCTCGCCCGACAACCTGTCGTCGGTCGCGCTCGATTTTTCGTACATCGCCATGGCCGCACTGGGCTCAGCGATCGTCATCATCGGCGGCGGCATCGATCTGTCGGTCGGCGCGAACATGGCACTGACCGGCTTGCTCACGGCGCTTGCGATCTCGTCGGGCTGGCCGATTCCGCTGGCGATCGCCGCGGGCCTGGGAGTCGGCATTCTGGCCGGCGTGCTCAACGCAACGCTCATCACCGGGATCGGCTTGATTCCGTTCATCGCGACGCTCGGAACGATGAGCGTTTTTCGCGGTTTGGGCACCGGTATCGTGAGCGGTCAAACCGTCAACGCGGCCAACGGCTTCACCGTGATCGGACAGGGCTATTGGGGACCGGTTCCGATCTCGGCGGTCATCCTGTTCGTGTTGACGGCGGCGACGGCGTTTTTGATGAACAACACGGCGTGGGGCCGGCACATCTACGCCGTGGGCGGCGGCGAAAGCGCAGCGCGCTTGTGCGGTATCAACGTGCACCGGGTGAAATGGACGATGTACATCGCCGCGGCAATTCTCGGTGCGATCGGCGGCATCGTGCTCGCCGCACGGCTGGGTTCGGCGACGCCCAGCAACGCGTTAGGATATGAATTGATCTGCATTGCCGCCGCCGTCATCGGCGGCGCGAGTTTGACCGGCGGTGAAGGGACGATGGTCGGCGTGCTCGTCGGCGCGGCGCTGCTGGCGCTCATTCGCAATAGTCTCGACATTCTTGGTTGGGGCGAATACTGGCAGGATCTCATCATCGGCGCCGTCATTCTCATCACCGTTAGCTTCGACCAGTTACGGCGCCGGCTGCGCCGTGTTTGACCAGAACTCATACACCACTTTCGGCGTTCAAGCGCCGTATTCATTACCGTGAGGAAAGACAAGCATGACCGATCGCAAGGTATCGCGACGCGACCTCCTCGTTCGCGGAACGGCCGCCGCCGGCGCGCTCACCGCAGCGCAATTGTTCGGTTCGATCAACATCGCGCGTGCGCAAGCCAAGAAATATAAGATCGCAATCGTCCCCAAAGGGCTTAACAACCCGGTCTTCAAGTCGGCTGATTTCGGCGGTCAGACGCGGGCCGCCGAACTCGGTGACGTCGACTTCAAATTCATCGGGCCGGCCACGTCGGACGCCGCCCAGCAAGTCGCGACGGTCGACGGACTCATCTCCGCCGGCTACGACGCGATCGGCATCAGCTGCGACTCGTCGGAAACGCTGGTCCAGCCGATCGATCGCGCGGTGGCCAAAGGCATCAAGGTCATCACCTGGGACTCCGATTCCCCGCAAAGCAAACGGTCCGTATTCTACGGCGTCGACAGCTTCAAAGGCGGCCAGCTGCAAGCGAAACTGCTCAACGATTTGCTCAAGGGCAAGAAGGGCGACATCTGGCTGCTGTCCGGTTTGCAGTCGGCGCAGAACTTGGAGGACCGCATTCGCGGCGTCAAGACCGTGCTTTCCAAAGATCTGACGATCGCGGGCACGAGCTTCTGCAATGAAGACGTCGCCTTGGGCGTCTCGCAGGTCGAGAACGTGTTGCGCGCCCACCCGGCGCTCATCGGCTACATCATGATCGGCGCGTGGCCGCTGTTCAGCAGCCCCGGAGCGCTGCCGACGCTCAAAGCCCGCGCGAAGGCCGGCTTGCAAGTCGTCGCGTTCGATTATCTCGAACAAGAGCTGCCGTTCATCGTCGACGGTACGGTCAAAGCGTCGGTGGGGCAAGATTATTGGGGCTGGGGCTATCAATCCGTGCAGATCTTGCACGGGCTGCTGACGGGCAAAACGTATCCCGCCTTCGTGCCGCAAGCCTTGCCGGTCGTTACCACGGCGAACGTCGCCGACTATCAGAAGAAGTGGGACATGTCCAAGACAGCTGCCGGCATGGCGGCAGCGTTCAAAGAAGCGCCGATCCCGCCGTCATGACCGATGCCGTCGCGACGCCGGTCGCGCGTGCGCCGATCCTGCGCGCGACGGGGGTCAGCAAAGTCTACGGTGCCGTCCGGGCGCTGGGCGGCATCGATTTCGAGTTGTATCCCGGCGAAGTGCTCGGCATCGTCGGCGACAACGGTGCCGGCAAATCGACCTTCATCAAGATCCTGTCGGGAGCGATCGCTCCCGACGCCGGATCGATCGAGGTCGAAGGCGCGCCCGTGCATTTTCGCGGACCGCTCGATGCCCGCCGGGCGGGCATCGAGACGGTATTTCAGGAGTTGGCCGTCGTCCCGCTCATGGACGTCGAAGAGAACTTCTTTTTGGGCCGCGAGTTGAGCGCACCCGGCCCGCTCGGGTTCTTGAAGCTCTTGACGAAAAAGAAGATGCGTACCCGAGCCGCGGCGGAAATCGCCGAATTACGCGTCGGAATTCCGTCGGTGCGTCAGCGCGTCGGCACGCTCTCGGGCGGGCAGCGCCAAAGCGTCGCGGTTGCGCGTGCGGTGGCGTGGAGCCGCAAGATCGTCATCATGGACGAACCCACCGCCGCGCTAGGCGTCAAGGAATCGCGCGGCGTGCAAGAACTCATCAAGCGCGTGCGCGATCGCGGCACCGCAGTGATCTTGATCAGCCACAACATGCCCCAAGTGTTCGATGTCACCGACCGCATCTTCGTGTTGCGTCACGGCACGCACGCCGGCACCGTCAAAACGCTCGACACGACGATGGACGAAGTCATCAAACTCATCACCGGCGCAACGCTCCACGAACACGGCCGCGCTTCATAGCCTGTGCGGCGCGCGTCACGCAACGTCCGGCGGGCTCTAGCTAGTTTTCTTCTGGTGCTGCGTGATTGGCCGCAAACACTCTCGCTGACGCGGTTCGCGCTGGAAAGCTTCGATCGACCGGTGCGCTCGATGTGGTACACTCTTGGCGATGGAAATGACGGCGTTGGCGAATAGCTCGGACGTCGACGGAGTACCAGCCGTCGCGTTCGAGCCGCCGCCCTTTGGAAAACGCATGTACGCGATCAGCTTCGATCTCGACCAAGATGCGCTCAAGCATGCCTACCCCGGCTCTTCGGCCAATAACGCGTATTTCGAGATCCGAAAGATTTTGCGCGATCAAGGCTTTTTGTGGACGCAAGGGAGCGTCTATTTCGGCTCCGACCGGATCGATGCCGTCACCTGCGTTCTTGCAGCGCAGCGCTTGGCGCACGAGCTTGCGTGGTTCACTGCCGCCGTGCGTGACATTCGGATGCTGCGGATCGAGGACAACAACGACCTCGGCCCCGCGGTCGGGATCCGATCGTTTCCCCGCTGATCGCCGCCCAGCGTTTTCCGCGCGCTAACGCACGATCTTGCCCTGGATGTATGCGGCTGCGCGGCGCACGAGCATCGCGCGGACGGCGCGCCGGATTCGCGCGACCGGCCCGCGCCGATAGTCCCAGCGCGCGTCCGGGCCGGGTGTCGGCACGATCATCGAGGCGTTCGCTTCGAACACGACGACGTTGCCGGCGCGGTCGAGCGCGAAGTCGATTCCGCCGTAGTCGAGCTCGAGCGTGTCGCGGACGCGTTCGAGTGCGGCGATCGCGCGCGCGCCGAGCACGCCGTTCATATCGGTCAGAAATGCCGCATCTTGGGCGCGGTGATCGGCGCGCTCGGCCATGTCGGCGCTGAAATAGTGGACTTTCCACTCGCCCGAAATTGCGAGGTGCAGCGGGTACAGTTGTCCGTCGACGATCATCACGCGGTATTTGCGGAACCGCTCGTCCGCGTCGCGGACCCCGAGATACTCGATGACGAGCAGTTCGTCGCCCGGCAATGCGGCGATGGCTTCACGCAGATCGTCTGCCGCATCGACTTTGACGAAATGATCCCCGGTGTGGTAGCCGGGCGAGCGGACCAGCAGCGGGAATCGCAAGCCGTGTTCGCGCAGGCGCGCTGGCGCCGATCCGTCCGTCAATGCATCGCGCGCGAACGAAATGATGCGCGGCGTGACGACGCCATCCAGCCGGCGCAGCCGGGTCGCGTTGGCGGCGCGGCTCGTCGCCAGCACGGCGCTGGGGTGATTGACGATCGGCGCGTCCGTTCGCGCGACGATCGCGGCTGCGGTCGCGAGCACGCCGGCGCACAAGTCGGCTTCGCCGACGACATTGAAGACGACGTCGTGCGGCGGCAGCGGGATCGCGGGATCGACATACTCGACGGCCAGCGAAGCCAACAGGAACACGCCACTGTCGAAGAAGCCGTAGGTCGGAACGTTGCCGAATGCGGCCGTTCCCAATCCGAGGATATGGATCGGCCGCCCGTTTCCGGTATAGCGCCCGATCGTGATCGGACCGTACCGCAAACCAAGCGCGTGGTGACGTGCCGCGCCCTCGTCGTCGCCGAGCCGCGGCAGCAATTCGGCCAACCCGTGATGGGCGGCGGCGAGGTGCGGGTCGAGGCGCAGGGCCTCTTCGTACAACGTTCGGGCGCCGCTGAGCTGAGCGTCGAGCACGTACAGGCCCGCGAGGTTGGCATGTGCGGCGGCGTGCTCGGGCCCGTGCAAGACCGCGCCGCAGAGCAGCGTCCGGGCCGCGTCGCGATTGCCGGCGGATAACGACAGCAGCCCCAGCGCGTTGAGGGCGTCGACCTGGGTCGGCTCGATGCGCAGCACGTCGACGTAGGCCCGCACGGCCTCGTCTTTGCGGCCGAGCATTTCGAGGAACTGGGCGCGGGCGATATGAAGCTCGAGCGGCGCCGGCCCGCCGGCCAAACGGCCGTCGATGCTCGCGACCGCCGTTTCGAGTTGCTGGGTTGAAAGCGTCCCGTTCAGCACGCGGGCGAGGCGCCGCCAGCGCCCGCGTGCGGAGAGGACGCCGGACCTGCGCCGCTCCCGCGTTCGCGGATCACGACGTCGTGCTCTCTCCGTCGGTCGAGAGGACCTGTTGCTGCAAATTCTTGTCGAGCGTCGATTGGGCCGCCGCGGCTTGGTTTTGCACGTTGGTGACCAAATCCAGAATCGTCGAGGATGAGGACCCTGACGCTGCGGTCGAAGCGCTCGCGGCGGACGATGACGGCGTCGACGAAGCGGACGAACCGTCGGAGTCGTGATGATGGTGGTGTCCGAAATGACCGCCGCCGGCTTTGAGGTCGCTGGCCAGCGTCTGTTGCTGGGCCGGCGTGAGCACGGCATTGACTTGCTTTTGGACGTCGGCTTGCGAGGTGCCGTTTTGCTTCGCCGTGGCGAAGATCGAGCGCAGTTGCGTGCGTTGGGCTGCGGTCAAATCGAGGTTGGCAAACGGCTGCAGCGATTGCTGGCTTTGCGTTCCGACGCTGGCATACGATTGCGTCGCGGAAACGGAGAGGCTTTGAATTCCTGACATCGGTGGTGTGGTACTCCTTCACCCTCTCCATCGGCAGCGATGCTGGGAGCAGGCTGAGAACTCGTCCGAATCGCTGGTATGCCGCTGGCAATTCGGTGAAGAATCGTTGCTCAGAACGGCTGAAGGAGCATCCTTTTGCGACCCGCGGAGCCCGCAACCGAGGTCCGGCTTGCCCCAGCGCGCTATACTTGATCGTCATGGCCCGCGTCGTCCCCGCACTGCGGATCGGTCCGCACGAAATTTGGCCTCCCATCGTCCTGGCGCCGATGTCAGGGGTAACGAACCGCACCCTGCGGGCCCTCTATAAGCCCTTTGGTTTCGGCTTGACCGTCACCGAATTCGTATCGTCCAATGCGCTCCAGGTCGGCAGCCGCCGGACCATGGAGATGATCGACCAGCATGGGCTCGAGCAGCCGGTCTCGACCCAGTTATGGGGCAACGATCCCGCGGTCATGGCCCAGGCCGCGCGCGTCGTGCGTGAATGCGGCGCCGACATCGTCGACATCAATTTCGGCTGTCCCGCGCCCAAGGTAACGAAAACCGAAGGCGGCAGCGCCTGCCTGCGCGACGTCGACCGCTGCGAAGCGATCATGCGCGCCGTGGTCCGCGCCGTCGATTGCCCGGTGACGGTGAAAATGCGGCTGGGCTGGAGCGAAGACGATCTGGTCTTCATCGACGTCGCAAAGCGTGCGCAGGCCGTCGGGGTGCAGGCGGTGACGCTCCACGCCCGCACCGCCAAACAGTTCTACCGCGGTGCAGCCGACTGGCAGCGAATCGCCGAACTCAAAGCTGCGCTCGACATCCCGGTGATCGGGAACGGCGATCTGACCGACGCGCAGCTCGCGTTCGAGCGCATGCGTGAAAGCGGCGTCGACGCGGTGATGCTCGGGCGCGCGACGCTCGGCAATCCATGGCTGGTCTCGGCGCTGCGCGCGCTGATGTGCGGGGAAACGCCCGCGGCGTATCCGCCGGCCGCCGAACGCCTGCGTTTCGCGATCGCGCATTATCAAGCGATGATCGACGAGTGGGGCGAGGCGCGCGCCGTACCGCAAATGCGCAAGCATCTGGGGTATTACCTCAAAGGATTTTACGGCGCGAGCGAATTGCGCGAGCGCTTGATGCGCACGCTCACCGCAGCCGAGACGCTGGGTATCGTCCGGCAGACCGTCGCGCGGCTCGAAGCACCCTCCGAACGCGCCGTCGCATAGTGAGCGCTTCGCGCACCGAGCCCGACGCCTCGGCGGCGGCAATCGCGCACGCCGCCTCGCCGCAGGCGATCTATGACGAAGCCTGCGAGAACTACCGGCGGTATCTGAACCCGCCGCTGGCGCGGGTGATGAAGCTGTCAGGGTCGCCGGTCGAAGTCGGCGCCGACGGCTGCACGATCCGCGATCATACCGGCAAGACGTATCTCGACTTCGCCGGGGGGTACGGCGTCTTCACCGTCGGTCATCGTCACCCGCGGGTCGTCGCCGCGGTGCGCGCGCAGCTCGACGCGATGGCGCTCTCCGGCCGCACGATGTTCAACCCGCTCATGGGCCGTTTGGCGCGCCGGCTCGCCGAAATCACTCCCGGCGATTTGCAGATTTCCTTTTTCGCCAACAGCGGGACCGAAGCGGTGGAGGGCGCGCTCAAACTCGCGCGCGCGGCGACCAAGCGCCCGAAGATCGTCGCCACGCACAACGCGTTTCACGGCAAAACCTTCGGTGCGCTGTCCGCCAGCGGCCGCGACTATTACCGTCTCGCCTATGCGCCGCTGCTCCCCGATGTCGTCCACGTGCCGTTCGGCGATCTGCGCGCGCTGGCGGCGGAACTGGCGGACGCGGCGGCATTCATCGTCGAGCCGATCCAGGCCGAAGGCGGCGTCAATGTTCCGCCGCCGGGTTATCTGCGCGGCGCGCGCGACTGCTGCGACCACGCGGGGGCATTGTTGATCGCCGATGAGGTGCAGACCGGACTCGGCCGCTGCGGCAGCCTGTTCGCGTGCGACGTCGAGGGCGTGGTTCCCGACATCATGACGCTGGCCAAAGGGCTGTCCGGCGGGGTCGTTCCCATCGGCGCGACCATCGCGCGCGCACCGGTTTGGAACGCGGCCTACGCGAAAGCGCCGTTGATGCACACGTCGACCTTCGGCGGGAACGAACTCGCGTGCGCGGCGGCACTGGCGGCGATCGACGTGCTCGTCGACGAGGATCTCGCCGGCAACGCGCGCGAACGCGGCGCGGAACTCGTGGCGGGCGCGCGCGCGATCGCAACGCGCTGGCCGGAAGCGATCGCCGCGGTGCGCGGCGCCGGCCTGCTCGTCGGTGTCGAGTTGACGCACGAAGGCTATGCCGGAACGATCGTGCCGGAATTGCTCAAGCGCGGCGTCACCGCGGCCTGGACGCTCAACGCCCAGCACGTCATCCGGCTCGAGCCGCCGCTGATCGTCTCGGCGGCGCAAGTCGCGACCGCGCTCGAAGCGTTCGATGCAGCGGTCGAAACGGCCGTGCGGGGGCTGGGAACGCTGGTTCCGGCGCGCCCCGCGCGCGAGGGCGCATAATTGGCGTTCGTGCAATCGGAGATCACGATCGGCGCGCCGGCGCGCGACGTCTACGAACTGGCCAAAGAGCAGGAACGCTTCCCCGATTTCATGCCGGACGTCGAAACCGTCACCGTGCTCGAACGTCATCCCGACTACATCGTCACGCGCTGGAAGACGCTGGTCGAAGACGCGCCGATCGAATGGACGGAAGAAGACCGCTTCGACGATTTGACGCCGCGCATCGATTACAAACTCATCGAAGGCGATCTCGATACGTTCGAGGGCGCCTGGACGTTCGAGCCGGACGTGAATGGAACGCGGGTCCTGCTGACGGTCGAGTTCGATTTCGGCGTGCCGACGTTGGCCGAGCTCATCGGCCCGACGCTGGAAAAGAAAGTGCGCGAAAATTGCGCCATGATGCTCGCCGCGCTCAAACGTGAAGCCGAAGCGCCACGCCGGGCGGATGACGTTAAAGCATCGATACGCGCGAGTTGATTCGAAGCGCGCGCGAGACGCCGGTCGTCCACGCTTCCGTTTTTCCCTCGACCCAGCGGCAGCCCACGTTCCGTCAGTCGTCGGGATCCATGGCTTTGCTGACGGCGCGGCGCGCGCTGGCGGGCGCGATCGTGGTTTGTGTCGGCACCGTGGCTGGGCGCGGATTGAAGTCGGCCGGGATGTTGTTCTGCACGCCCTGCAGATAATCCACGGGCCTCACGCCGATCGAGTTGCAACCGATCTTCGACGTTTGCGGCAGTGTGGAGATCGCCCATGACGGAACGCTCGCATACGAACGCGGGATCGGCGCAGTCGTGCCGTTGAGTCGACCGGGATCGAATCCTCCCAGCAGATCGCTGATGCCGTTGGTGTCGTCGTCGTCGGGACCGTAGTTGGCCTTGCCCGCGATAAGCGCGGCCAGACGTGCTTTCTGCTCGTCGGGAAGATTGCTCAGGGCCGTCAAACCGAAGACTTTGTCGACGAACTTCACGACCGAACCTTGGTCACCGTACGAATGTTCGACGACGTGCGTCTTGGCGAAGGGCGAGATGACGATCAGCGGTACGCGCGGACCATCCGAGAGAAAGTCGGCCGGCACGTTGCCGGTGCCGGGACCGATCGAACGCAGCGGCGGCGGCACGTGATCGTAGTCGCCCTCCGAATCGTCGTAGGTGATGATGATCGCGCTCTGCGGCCAATATTTGCTCCGCGCGATCGCGTTGACGTTGGCGGCGACCATTGCCTCGCTGATCTGCGCGTCGGAATAACCCGGATGATCGTCGTCACCGGTAAAGTTCGTTTGCACTGCCGCATACGGCGCGACCGGCTTGAGTCCCAGGATGTTCTGATAGCCGCCCTTGACGTAAAAGACACCGGCCCGCGGTAACGTCTGCATTTGCAGCGCGGTGCGGAAATCGCCCAAGCCGTGCAAGTTCGCGCGTTCGACGTTGTTGTTCGCGACGTAACCGAAATACTGCGGCGCGTTATGATGGCTGATGTAGCTCGTCAGCGGCTCGCCGCTGTAGCCTTCCTGGAACCAGCCCCACGTGGCGCCATTCCATTGATGGGCGACGTAGCCGATGTCGTCTTTGATATCGGCTAGATCGGCGGTGGGATTGGAGTCGTTGGCGACGATTCCGGGCAGCAGCGGGCCGGCCAGCGTGATCGGCAGCGTCGCATAGGTGAGGTTCAGCGCGGTCTTCGCCGGCGTCTTGCCGCTGTCGTACGGTCCCGCGGCCGGATCGTTATCGTTGAGCACCGGTACGCCGGCCGCGCTGCCGCCATTGTCGGAATAGTCGAAGAGCGGGTGAAGGGCGGCCTGCGTTTCACCCGCCTGTGCGCCGATGATGCTGAGATTGCCCGGCGTGGAGGGCCCCAGATAGGACTGGAAGATGTGATCGAAGAGGGTGAAACGGTTGGCGTAGTTCCAGAGCAGCGGAACCTGCAGCGGCGTGAGCGTCGGACCTGCCTTGAGCGTCTCTTCTTCTAACGCGAACTTGTCCATTTGCGGACCGCCGGAGGTGACGTCGACTTTGGCGACGAGTCCGGGATGCGAATGGTTGACGTCATCAGTGTCGGCGGCATATTGATCCGGCCCGATGCGGAAGGGCGAGATGTTCGAGAGGCTCCCGTCGACGTTCCGAATCTGCTGCACGAAGCCTGGCGTTTGGGCTCGCGGTCGGGAGAAAAGGCCGTCCGCGCCGGGGAACGTCCCGAAGTACGAATCGAACGAACGGTTTTCCTGATACAGGACGAACACGTATTTGACCCGTTTTTGCAGTGCGGCGATGAGCGCTTTGCGCTGTGCGATTGCTGCAAGTTGCGCCGGGGTTTGTGCGGCGGACAAGGCCTGCACGCCGCGCGGTGCGCCGGCGGCAGCTGCGTTGCCGGCGGCCGGAACAAGCAGGGAAGCGGCGGCAATCAAGGCCGCCGTCCGTCGTACATTCACGCTGGTGCCTTCTTCCAAAGACGGTGGAACGACTGAGCTGCGACCGGCGTCTGCAGATCGCGCGCCGTTTCATGGTACGACCGCAGGATTAAGATGCGGTAAAGGCCGGTGCATGCTCGCCCCGTGTCGTAGGGAGGACCCAGTGGTGCAACGGAGGGAGTGGCTACGGTGATCGATCTTTCACAGCGGCGCCGGCTTGGTCGAAGCGCCGTTTTCATCAGCCCGCTTGGCTTTGGCGGCAATGCCCTGAGCAATTTGTACGCCGCGGTCGATGAAGCGCAGGCGATCGATGCCGTTCGGACGAGTTACGCTGCCGGCGTTCGCTATTTCGATACGGCTCCGCTGTACGGGTACGGCCTGGGCGAGCATCGGATCGGCCGCGCTCTGCGCGCGTTTCCGCGCGGCTCGTACGTGCTGTCCACGAAGGTCGGCCGGCTTTTGCGTCCGCACGGTCCGGTCCCGCCGCCGAAGCTCACCGTCAGCCAGGGCGGTATTTTCGTCGACGAGCTGCCGTTCACGCCGGCCTTCGATTTCAGCGCCGCCGGCGTGCGCCGCTCGATCGAAGATAGTTTGCAGCGCTTGGGCACCCATCGGCTCGACGTCGCGCTCATCCACGATGTCGATCGCTGGACCCACGGCGCAGCGTATGAGGAAGGCCTGGCCGAGGTGGTCGGCGCGGCGTTGCCCGAACTGCAGCGCGCCAAGGACGAGGGCCTCATCGGTGCGATCGGCGCCGGAGTGAACGACGTCGAGGCGTGTTTGCGCCTGGTGGATCATCCGGCGATCGACTGTTTCATGTTGGCCGGACGGCATACGCTGCTCGAGCGGACCGGCTGCGAAGAACTCTTCGCGCGCTGCGCGGAACACGACGTTGCGGTCATCGCGGCGGCGCCGTTCAATTCGGGCATCTTGGCGACGGGCGCGACGCCCGACGCGCGCTATAACTACTTGCCGGCGCCGCCCGAGATTCGCGCCCGCGTCGGAGCGCTCGAACGGTTGTGCGCAAAACACGGCGTAACGCTGGCGGCTGCGGCGCTGCAGTTCCCGCTGCGCGCCCCCGCCGTGGCCGGCGTCGTCGCCGGCTTCCGCAGCGGCGCGGAGGCGCATGCCGGACTCGCGCTGTTCGCGAAACCGATTCCAGCGGATTTTTGGGACGACGTTGGCGCGCTCGACGCGCCGGCGCAGGTTCGGGAGGCGATGCGATGATCGTCTCGTGCGGCGAAGCGCTCATCGACTTCGTTCCCGCGCGCACGACGACGGGCGAAGGCTGCTACGTTCCGCGGGCGGGCGGATCGCCGTTCAACGTTGCCGTGACCGTCGGCCGACTCGCGCATCCGGCGGGATTCTTGGGCAGCGTGTCGAGCGATTTTTTCGGCAGCCAGCTGCTGGCCGCGCTGCACAAGAGCAAGGTCGATACCCGCTATGTTTCGCGCCTCGAACGGCCGAGCACGCTGGCGTTCGTCAGTCTCGCGTCGGTCGAGCCGGAATACACGTTTTACAACAGCGCAGCAGCGGATCGCTATTGGGAACCAACCACCGACATCACGCGCGACGTTTCGATCCTGCATTTCGGCTCGCTCTCGCTCATCGAGGAGCCGGCCGCCGATCGTTTCGCCGAACTCATGGCGCGCGAAAAAGGGCGCCGCATCCTGTCGCTCGATCCGAACATCCGGCCGACCGTCGTGCGCAATAAAGAAGCCGCCTATCGCGCGCGCTTGTCGGCGATGCTGGGGTTGGCCGACGTCATCAAAATAAGCGGCGCCGATTTGGAATGGCTCGATCCGCTGCATGCGCCAGCCGAGATTGCCGCCGCTTGGATCGCCGGCGGCGCGTCGATCGTCGTCATCACCGCCGGGGCCGACGGTTCGACGGCGTTCGCCCGCGACGGCCGCACGATTCGGCGTCCGGCGGTGCCCATTACGCTGGTCGACACCGTCGGCGCCGGCGACAGCTTCATGGGTTCGTTCCTGGTCGGACTCGACGCCGCCGGGGCGGCCGAGCCGGCCGACCTCGCGCGCCTCGACGATGCCGCCATCGAGCGCGCGCTCGGGTTCGCGGCCCAAGTTTCGGCGATCACCTGCAGCCGCGCGGGCGCCGATCCGCCGTGGAGCGACGAGGTCACCTTGCCCGCTGGCGCGAGCGGGGCGAAAGGAAAGCCATGATCACCACGTTCGTGCGGCCCGGCGAAGGCCGGATCCGCCTGTATCTCGACTCGGCCAAACGGTCGGAGTGGGACGATTGGCTGGCCACCGGCCTCTTCTACGGGGTCACGACGAATCCGACCGTGCTGGCTGCGGCCGGCGTGCCGTGCGATCTCAAGGCGCTTACCGCACTCGTGCACGTCGCCCTCGAACACGGCATCCACGAAGTGCACGTGCAAACGTGGGGTGCCACCGCCGAAGTGATGATCGAGCACGGCAAAGCGCTTGCGGCGATCAACCATCGCGTCGTCGTCAAGGTGCCGATCACGCGCGCCGGCATCGAAGTCGTGCGCCATCTGCGTTCGCGCGACATCGTCACGACGTTCACGGCGCTCTACGCCGCGCATCAAGCGCTCACCGCAGCGGTCGTGGGCGTCGAATACGCCGCGCCGTATCTGGGCCGGATCTCCGACAGCGGCCGCGACGGACACGCTGAAGTGATCGCGATGCAAACGCTCCTGAATCGGCTCGACAGCTCCACGCGGCTGCTCGTTGCCAGCGTTCGCTCCGCAGCGGATATCAGCCAACTCGGTCAAGCCGGGCTCGATACTTACACTTTTTCCGCCGCCGTCGCGGCGGAACTCTTCAACCAACGCGAGACGCTCGCGGACGTCGCGGTCTTCGAGGCCCACGCGGCGGGGAAGACGTGACCGCCGGCCGCCGTTCCCTACGACGGAACTCCGCGCGTCAGCGCGCCGTCGACGACGAGATTTATCCCCGTGATGAAATTTGCCGCGGGGCTCGCGATGAACGCGACCGCGCGGGCGATTTCCTCGCGCCGTGGCATCCGGCCCGTCGGATTGAGCGCGATGCGCTCCGACCCGCCGCCCGGAAAATACGCGTTACCCGGTGAGACCGAGTTCGCGCGAATGTTCTTGGCGGCGAGATTGAAGGCCAAGCCTTGCGTGAGATGGATGAGCGCGGCCTTCATCGCGCCGTACGAACCGGAAGCGAAATCGATCTCGCGTCCCGACGCGCTCGCAATCGTGGTAATCGATGCGGCGTCGCTGCGTTCCAGATACGGCAGCGCGGCTTCGATGAGCCGGACGGCGTGCATGACGTCGACCTCGAAACTTTTCGACCACGTCTCTTCGGTGTTCCCGATTGCCTGCGCGCTGACGTTGGCCACGACGATGTCGAGTCCGCCGAACTCCTCGGCGACGTCGACAACCCAAGCGCGCAGCGCCGAGCCGTCACTGACGTCGAGCGCGCGTCCGCCGGCGGTCACGCCGCGCTCGCGCAGGGCGCGAACCGTTGCTTCGATTTCGGCGGCGTCGCGTGCGCACACCGCCACGGCCGCGCCTTCATCGGCGAGCGTCTCGGCGATCGCGCGCCCGATGCCCTTGGTTCCGCCGGTCACCAGCGCGCGGCGCGCGCGCAAGCCCAGATCCACCGCCCGAGGCTACACCCCGATCGGAGCGAAGGCCACGATCTCGTTCGCATCGCGTGCACAGGTCCAGAATTTCGAGCCGTCCCAGGCCAGCGAGCGCGCGAGGAACGGGACGCGCGCGAGTTCGACGGTTTCGGGAACCGGCTTGCGCGCGTCGAGACGGATGAGGCGATAATCTTCGGGATCGTCGGGGCCGGCGGTCGTCATCAGGAAGAACCGCGCGTTGACGATGACCATGCCGCAGATTTGACGCGGGGCGGGGATCGTGCGCTGCACTTCGCCCCACATGTCGAGTTGCAGAATCTTTTGATTGAAGCGCTGGCTCAAAAATAGGTTGTCGCCGTCGTAGGCTAAGAACGAACCGGTGTCGTCGGGACACGCCAACGCTTCTTTTTTGAAGCCGTGGCCGACGATGTAGCGCCGAATGTAGCGCGCATCGTGAAGTTCGCTGGTCACCATCCGCAGCGCATCGCCGGTGACGACCATCCCCATCGGCCTGCCGGGCGCTTCCGCCTCCTCGAAAACGGCGCCGGTGTTGCCGCGCAGGCCGTAGAGTCGATAGGTCTCGGCCGACGTAACCCAAATATCCGTTCCGTCGCAAGCTAGGGCTTGTGGTGCCGGTCCGGGCGACGGAATGCGCTGAAGTTCCTCGATTGATGCGAGCGTTTCATTCGTCATACTCCGTCGCTTCCAGCATCCAGGGGTGGAGCCTGCTCCCCGCGCTCGAGGCCGGCCGCCCCGGCTTGGCGGAGCGCCCGCCGAGGGACCGGGGCTGACCTGGCCGCAGCGCGAAATAACTGTCCCGAACCATGGCCAAATTCTGCTTTGTGATCCACCCGGTATCGTTCGAGGACGTCGTTCGCTATGAACCGGGAGCCGCCGGGAAGGGCCGGCCGATCGTCGCCAAGATCCTGGAATGGATGCCGGCATACGCGGCCGCCCACCTGACCGGCATTCGTGCGCCAGACGGCCGCGAGACCGAAGGCTGGTTCGTCGCCGCTCCGCTGCTGCCCGAGCAGATGCTCGAGCTGCCGCGCGAGGAAGTGTATGCGCGCATCTTGCGCGCGATCGACATCGGCGTCGAACTGGGCGCCGAGATCGCCGGGCTGGGCGCCTTCTCGGGGGTGGTCGGGGATGCCGGGGTCACGATCGCCCAGCGCGCCCCGATCCCGGTGACGACGGGCAACTCGCTCACCATCTCCGCGGGTGTCCGCAGTCTGTTCCGCGGCGCAGCTGAGATGGGCATCGAGGCCGGGGCGGCGACAGCGGTCGTCGTCGGCGCGACCGGCTCGATCGGTTCGGCCTGCATCGAACTCATCGCGCCGCGGGTGCGCGAAGTCATTTTCGTAGCCCGCAATGAGACCCGGCTGCGCAAAGCGCACGCCGCGCTTGCCCCGCGCTTGCCCTGCGCGAGTTCCTACACGCTCGACATCGGCGCCGCGGTGCGGCGCGCCGACCTCGTCCTCACCGCGACCTCGTCCACCCAGGACGTGATCGAACCCGAGGATCTGCGCACCGGCGCCGTCGTGTGCGAACTTTCGCTGCCGCACGACGTCAGCCGCCGCGTCGCCGTGGAACGGCCCGACGTCCTGGTCGTCGAAGGCGGCAATATGCGCGTCCCGGGCGAGTTGCGCGCGCAGCGCGTGCGCGAACCCGACCGTCCGTTCGACCTCAATCTGCCGCGCGGGACGTTGCTCGCCTGCATGTCGGAGACCGCACTGTTGGCGCTGTGCGATCGCCGGGAATCATACACGCTGGGACGCGGCATCGATCTGGCCAAAGTTCGCGAGATCGAGCAGCTGGCTACCCAGTGCGGCTTCTCGCTCGCCGACATGCGCGCGTTCGACACCGCCGTCACGCGCGAGAAAATCGCGTCGGTCCGTGCGGCGGCGGCCCAGCGGCGGGAACGCGCATCGTGACCGCGCGGGTCGGGCGTCATTAAACGCGTCGTCAGTGTTTCGCTGGGCTCGTCGTCGCGCGATCATCGCGCGCAGATCGAACTGCTGGGCGAACGTTTTGACATCACCCGGATCGGAATGGACGGTTCGATCGATCGCGCGCTGGCCAAACTGCGCGAACTCGACGGCGTCGTCGACGCGATCGGCCTCGGCGGGATCGATGTCTATCTGTATGCCGGAACGCAGCGGTACGCGCTGCGCGACGGGCTGCGCCTGCTCGAAGCGGTCAAAAAAACGCCGGTCGTCGACGGCAGCGGCCTCAAGAACACCCTCGAACGTGAAGCCGTCGGCTTCTTGACCAGCGAACTGGGCATGAACTTGGCGGGGAAGCGCGTGCTGATGGTCAGCGCCCTCGATCGATTCGGCATGGCCCAGGCGCTCGTCGCAGCCGGCGCGGAAGTGATCTTCGGTGATTTCATCTTCGCGCTCGATCTCGACAAGCCGGTGCGCGGACTCGAAGAGTTCGAAGAGATGGCGCGCAAGTATTTGCCCGACGCCTGTAAGCTGCCGTTCCAATTCTTTTATCCGACCGGGAAAAAACAAGATCGCCCGCCGCAGCCCAAGTATCCCGAGTACTACGATGATGCCGAGATCATCGCCGGCGACTTTCATTTCATGCGTCAGTTCATGCCCGACCGGCTCGACGGCAAGATGATCCTCACCAATACACTCACCGAGCGCGACATCACCGAACTGCGCGCGCGCGGCGTCACGACGCTCGTCACGACCACGCCGGATTTCGGCGGCCGCTCGTTCGGCACCAACGTCGTCGAAGCCGCGTTGATCGCACTGCTCGGAAAGGTCTGGAGCGACGTGACCGACGCCGACTACGCGCGTATCCTGCACGAATTGCGCTTGCGCCCGCGGGTCGTCGATTTGCAGCCCGCTTCGTGATCGCGCCGCATTCATAAAGCGCATTCCCGCGGCGTTTGGAAGCAGCTCGTTGCGACGCAGCCGCACGACCGCGTGCGCGCCGCCGAAGGCGTGCCGCTGCGCCGGGTACTGGGCGTCGCGGGGCTGATCGGCGTCGGACTGGGCACGATGCTCGGGGGCATCTTCGCCACGATCGGCGCCGGCATGAACGTGGCCGGCCCGGGTGTCATCGCCGCGTTCGCGCTGTCCGGCCTGGCCTGCGTATTCGTTGCGCTTTGCTATGCGGAACTGGCGGCGATGGTGCCCGTGGCAGGCAGCGCGTATACGTACGCCTACGCGACGCTCGGTGAATTCGTGGCTTGGATCATCGGTTGGGACCTGATCCTCGAATACGGCATCAGCGTTGCCCCCACCGCCGCAGCCTGGTCGGGCTACGTGCAGAGCTTCAGCGGTAATTTCGGCTTGACGCTCCCGGCCTGGGCCCGTGTCGCGCACATCGCGACGACCGGCTTCGCCTTCGACCCCGCGACACTGCACGTGTCGTTGGGTGGCGTCGATCTCGCGCATTCGCAGATCGACGTCCTCGCCATCGCGATCATCTTGACGATTACCGCGGTCTTGGCGATCGGTATCAAAGAGTCGACCTCGCTGAACTCGCTCTTCGTGGTCGTCCAAGTGGTGGCGATCGCCGTCTTCATCGTCGGGCTCTTCGGCGCCGCGAGCGGCAGCGCGTCGTTCGCGGTGCCGTTTCCGACCGGAGCGAACGGCGTGATCGCCGGTGCGGGCTTGGTCTTCTTTGCCTACATCGGATTCGACACCGTCACGGTGGCGTCGGAGGAAGCGCGCGACCCGGCGCGCGATGTCCCGCGAGCGGTCATCGGTTCGCTGCTGATCGGCTGCGTGTTGTATCTGGGCGTCGCGTACGTGACCGTGGGGCTCGTACCGTGGAAGACGATCGATCCCAACGCCGGGATGGCGGACGCGGTGACGCACGCCGGAAACCCGCGCTGGCTTGCGGCGCTGGTCTTCGCCGGCGCGTTTGCGGGAACGACGACCGTGATGCTGACCTCGCTGCTGGGGCAGGTGCGTATCTTCTACGTGATGGCCCGTGACCGCATGCTCCCGCCGTTCGTCGCTCGCGTCGACGCGCGCTCGCACACGCCGGTCCTCACGACGGTCGTGACCGGCGTGCTCGTCGCGATTCTCGCCGGCGTCATTCCGATCGAAGCCCTGTTGGCGCTCGTCAACGTTGGAACGCTCTCGGCCTTTACCATCGTGTGCATCGGAGTGTTCGTTTTGCGGTTGCGCAAACCGGCCGCGCTGCGGCCGTTTCGGGCGCCGTTCGTCTTCGTCACCGCTCCGCTGGGCGCACTGCTGTGTCTCTTCATCATGACGGGTTTGGGCACGGCGACCTGGATCCGGTTCGTCGTCTGGTTCATCGTGGGCGTCGCGATCTACGCCGGCTACGGTTACCGTCACTCGCTGCTGCGAGACCGCTGATGTGCGCCGCGTTCTGAATCTGGGCGACCTACTCGTGATCGCCGCGGCCGCCATCGGCCCGGCGTTCGTGCTGGCAACGGTGTTCGGGCCGATGGTCATCACCGGCGGCAGCGCGACCCCGTCGGCACTGCTGCTCGTCACGCTCGTGATGTGCTGCATCGCGGTCGGTTATCGCCGTTTGGGCGAACGCTACCCGGCGGCCGGCTCGTCGTACTCGTGGGTTCGAACGGCATTCGGGCCGGCGGCAGGGGCGTACGCGGCCTGGGTGCTCATCGTCGCCAACATCTTCGCCGTCGTTGCGACGGCGGTTCCGGCAGGTGCGTACACGCTCGCGCTGGCGGCCCCCGCGTTGGCGGAATCTCCGCTTGCCGATGCGGTCGTGGGAACCGCGTGGGTGTTGGGGTCGGGCGTGCTGCTCCAGTCCGGTTTGCGGCCGACGACGCGGGTAACGAACGTGCTGCTGGTCGCCGAACTCGCGATTCTCATCGTTGGCGCCGGCGTTGCCTTCGCGCATCCCGTAATCGCGCAGGCGTCGGCCGGGGCCCCGTTTCCCGGCGGCGCCGCGCTGATCGGTGCGATGGTGATCGGCATTTGGATGATCGACGGTTGGGAAGTTTCGGCGTCGACGGCCGAAGAAGCCCAAGCGGCGACGAGCGGCCCTGGCTTGAGCGGGCTGGCCGGATTGATCGCGACCGCCGCAGTGTTGTGGTTGTGCATGCTGGCGTTCATGCGGGTCGGAACGCTCGACGGGTTTGCCCAACACGAAGGCGATGCGATGGCCTACGTGGGGGCGCAGCTCGGCGGCGCTGCGTGGGGAGTCATCATCGCGGCAACGGTGTTGGTTTCGCTGGCCGCTTCGCTGCAGACGACGCTGGTCTATCTCACCCGGAGCTTCTTTGCGATGGGTCGCGACGGCGTGCTGCCGCGTGGCCTGGGGACGCTCGACGCGCGCGATCAGCCGACGGGCGCGATCGTTTTCATGACCGGCGCCGGCATGGCATTCACGCTCGCGAGCGGGCTTTCGCCGACGATTCGTGCCGCGTTCGACTTCATCTTGAACGGCACGTCGGTGTTCTTGGGCATCTTGTTCATCATGAGCGCCGCGGCAGCCGTCCGCATTTTTCATCCGGAACCGGCACGGCGCTTGAGCGGCGTCGTGCTGCCCGCCGCGGGAACGGCGGCGTTGGCTGCGATCTTGATCTTCTCGTTCATCCAAGACAGCTGGAGCACGCGCGCGTTCATCCTCGCAGCCGCCCTCATCGGGCTGCCGCTTGCCGTTTGGCATGGACGAGCAGCTGCGCATTAATCTCCCGTGAGCGCGGCAACGACCGCGGGGGCCGCGGCGTTTCTCAGCTACATCACTGGCCGCGGCTGCAACGCTACCCATTGCGGCGCGTCCGTTCGGAGAAGCAATCATCATGAAAATTCGCTTGAGCGCGCTTGCCTTGTTCGTCGCGCTGTGTTCGGCGGCCGTGCTGCCCGTGTCGGCGCAAACCGTCGTCATCGAGACGGGTCCGCACCATGTACCGCTGTATCGCACCTGGCAGCCGGGTTGGGACGCGGGGCGGTTCGACCGCCGTCACGTCATCCTCGGTACGGTGACGGCGTTCGCACCGTACCGGCTGACCGTCGCGCGCCGCAACGGCGTCGTCCAAACGATCGACCTCAAGAACGGCACGGTGATCTTGCCGACCGGTGCCACGCCGACCGCGACGCAGCGCGTTGCCGTCGTCGGCTATTACAGCCGCGGGACGTTCATCGCCAATCGCGTTCTGCTGCGCAACTAACGCTCGATTTGTTGACCAAAGCTCGAATCGCCGGCGTGCGTCTGCGCGCGCCGGCGATGACGGCGTTGCTTGGGATCGGAAACGTCAGGCGTTTCCGGTCGCCGGTCGCGGATTTGGGACATTGAGCGACGCGAGCGTGCGACGGTATTCTTCGACCTGGCGGCGGGCGACCTTGGCCGCGACGTGATCTCGCGCGGCGGTCGCCGCGCTCGCGAGCGCGACGAGAATGGTAATCTCATCCGGCAAAAGATCGGAGCCGTTCGTGTGGCCGCCGTACACGACGAACGCCTCGACGTTCCGCTCGATCGCGAGCGGAATCACGATCGCCGGATACGCCGCGCCGGTTGGCAGATCGGCATCGTCACGGATGATCTCGTGCATCCGCGTCGGTGAGTGATAACGGCGCAGGTGCAGCACGAGCGGATCGTCTGCTTCCAGCGTCTTCACGGCGTTCGCCGGCCAGTTGCGGGCGTGTTTGCACAGCTCGAATCGATCGTCGTCGTTCGCCGTGAAAAATGCCGCCGAAGCGAGCTGCAAAACCTCGACCGGTGCATCCAGCAACTGGCGTTCGACGCCGTCGAGGGAACTTGCTTCAGCGAGTGCCTCAGCGACCTCGTGGAGCCGATCTTCGGCGTGGTGGAGGCTGCGGAACACGATCTGGTCGATCGCGTGATTTAAGCGTTCGGCGAGCCGCTCGAGGAACGGTGCGGAAAGGACGATCGCGACCGCGGCGACGACGTTGGACAGCACGCGGTGTTCTTCCAGCACCTGGTGCGTCACGACGAGGATCAGCTCGACGAGCATCGCCACGAAGATCCCCACGAAGCTCAAGACGAGACCTCGGTTGAGAATGAACGATATCGAAAGCACCCGGCGGCAAATCACTGCGTAGCCGACGCTCACGGCGACGAGTGCGTTGACGAGATAGCAGAGGTTGAGCCACAGCTCGGGCGGTTGCCAACCGAGCCTGTCCCACAAGCCCTGCCAGAGTGAGGTCGATTCGATACTGTCGGCGATGATGAAAAACAAGAGTCCGGGAATGCAGCCGGCGATGACCGTGCGCAGGCGGAGGCTTTCCGTCGGCGGCAAGACACGAAGCTTCGTCACGAATGCGAAAACGACGAACGGGTAGAGCGCATAGGCCAGCCCGTAGGCAAAGCGCGAGATCCCTTCGGTATGAATCCCGAACGGCGTTGCAAACATGAGCACGCCGGAAATTGCGAGGACAGCGAACAGCAGCGGGAGCATGCGTTCGACCGGGCGCCGCCAACCTTCAACTCGATCGTTCGGAAAGCGGAGCGAGAATTCGACAAAGCCGGCGATGCCGGCGGCCTGGAAAATCGCCTGAAGAAATTCTTGGAGGAGAACACCGCTAGGCGGCAGCCACGAATAATACGTGAAGTATTGGCCCGGATTGAACCACACAGCGAAGAGAAAAAAGCCCCAGGTGACGCGCGCCGGACGGACCCAGACCAGAAACGCGCCCAGCAAGATAAAGCCGATTCCGCAGATCTCGTCGAGTTCGAGTACGACCGACTCGAGAAGAGAAAGGTCGTGCCGGCGAGCCTGCAGCGTTACCGACCGGCGTGCACCGGTGGGCCCGATGAGCTCAAGCTTCACCCGCCGGTCGATCTGAAGGTATTGCAAGCCTCCCATGCCGCCGAAGAGCGCCAGCAGGTCGTCGTTCGCCCGAAAGCTCGGCTTGCCCAGATCGATTCGGTCACCGGCGACGATCCGTTCATGCGCTTCGGACCCCTCTTTGTCCACGACCAGGATGCGGCCGTCGTCCACGTCCAGGATGCGGCCGTCGTTGTCGTAGTCGATGCCCAACATCCCCAGCGGATGAAATGGGCGCCCCATGTCGGGCCCGATAACGATCAGCGCCCAGAACGTCAGCAGAAAGATGAAAATCCGTGCGGCCAGTGACGGGCGCATCAAACGGCGCTTGCGCTTTGCGGAGCCATTCCGTCTGCACCTCCGTCGGCAGTACAAGGAAACTCGCGCCTGCGAGGAAGCTCGAGCCCGCGCGTCGTGCGGTCGAGGCGACGGGGCTTCGGCGCCGAAGCCCCCGATTCCGAGTGCGTCCCGAGGTTCGGCCTCGCTGCGGGGGCGAAGTCATCGCAGTATGGGAGTACCGGCTGAGCTTCTGACCTTCGTCAAATGCTGCGGAATCGGTGCGGCCATCGCGGCGCCGGTGGGCCCGATGTGCCTGCTGCTCATCCGCCGTACGCTTGCCGCCGGCGCTCCGTGCGGGTTGAGCACCGGGCTGGGCATCGCGCTGGGCGACGGCGTCTACGCGGTCGTCGCGGCGCTCGGCCTCACCGGCATCATGCACTTCATGGCCGCGTACGATCGGCCGCTGCATGTCGCCGCCGGCGCGTTCCTCGTCTACCTTGGCTGGCACGCGTTCTTCGGCCCGTCATCGGAGGCGCGGCGCGATCGGGTGCCCGTCGCATCGCAGGGCGCTGCCTTCGGCAGCGCGCTGCTTCTGACGCTGACGAACCCGCCGACGATCGTTTCGTTCATCGCCGTTTTCGCGGTGCTCGCGCCGCCCCGCTTGACCGCGCCGGGTTCGGTCGCGATGGTCGGCGGCGTGTTTGCCGGCTCACTGGTGTGGTGGGTGTTGGTCGTTTCGCTCGTCGGCGCGGCACGGCTTTCACTGGGTCCGCGTGCGCGGCGCTGGATCGATCGGCTTTCGGGAGCCGTGCTCGGCGTGCTTGGCGCAGCCGAGATTCGGCGCGCGGTGTAGCGGCCGTACCACGCCGCAGCAGCCTGTCGCGCGCGTGCCCCGCCTGCCTCGCGTAGCAGTTTAGCTTTCCCGCCGAATTTCCGATAGAAGAGTGGGACCCCTCACTCTTCCGATCTCGTGCTTGCTGCGGATCGGCTTTCACGCGCGAGGAATTCGCGGAGAACGAACGATGACGTACGCACGAGCTGCTGTTGCAGCCACCTTGGCGATATGTGCGAATGTCGCGCCGGCGGTTTCCCATACAGCGCCCGGACGCGTCACGCACACCGGTGCGCCGCCGACGTGCCCCGGGGTTCGAATAAAATGACGCGCAGCCGGCGGTTGCCCGCGCGTTTCGGCGCCGCGTTCGTCGTTGGTTGGGCGCTGGTGAGCGGGGCGCGTGCGGCGTGTGCCGGTACGGCTGCGAACACCGTGATCTCGAATACCTCGAGTGCGACGTACGAGGATGCGAGCGCGCAAACGTACGGAACGACCTCGAACACCGTCAGCGTCGTCGTGCAAAATGCGCCCGCACTGACCATCTCCGCCGGTTCGGGCAAAACGGTCGCCCCGGGACAAACGGTCAGCGACACGTTCACGATCCAGAATACGGGCAACGCCAACGGCATCGTCACGCTCACCGCCTGCAGCGGCACGGGCGTCACGGGCGGCACGTACAGCGGTTCGCCGACGGTCAGCTACGCGTACGATGCGACCGCGTACGCGAATGTTGCGGCGCTCAACGCGGCGTTGTCCGCCGTCCCGGTGCCGGCCGGGGCATCGATTGCCGTAAACGTCGTGTACGCTTTGCCGGCAACGGGCGGCGCGGCATCGGGCACGGTCGTGACCAACCTCTCCGGGACGATTGCGTACGCCGCCGCCGGCAGCGCGCCGGCACAGACGTCGAGTCCGGCGACGGCGACGCCCGAAACCGATACCGTCATGGCCGACGTGCGGCTCGATGTCGCGATCTCGACCAGCCAAGATCCGGCCAGCGGTGCGATCACGTACACGGCCGGCGCGGTCGACGGCTCATCGACGTGGGGCGCGAGAGACAGCCTCGCCGTCAAAGCACTGCTCGGCACGACGGTCCCCGGCGTTTTCATCTCGGTGAAGATTCCCCAGTTCAACGGATCGCCGTTGACGGTCGTGGGCAGCGCCACCGCGACGCCGAATGGAACCTATGGTTTCGCAGCGGGTGCGGCCGCGACGTTATACTACACCACGTCGCCGAACGGCAGCACCGGCTGGACGGCAACCTCCGCAAGCGTTCCCGCGGGCGCGCAGTTCATCGGGGCGTTCGTCTCCGGCGGAACCTGCACGATCAACGGCGGCGCGATGAGCGGCGTCGAGTTTTGTCCGCTTGCCGGTCCGGCTTCGAGCGCCGGAAGCGTGCCGAATCCGGCGCTCGCGCTATCTTTCACCGTCGCGCAGCCGGCCGGCAACGGATCGGCAAACAGCGGTGCGGTAACGACGCTGGCCAACAGCGTCATCGGCGACAACGCGATGCCCGAGCACGTGGTCGCGCCCGGAATCACCCGCAGTTCGTTGACTGACTCGCTCCTCGCTACGGCGGCGCTCACGACGGCGGGCGCGGGGATCGACAACACGACCGCGATCACCAGCCCCAGCGGCGCGTCGCAGTTAACCTCGAACCAGTCACTCGCTCAATACGCGGTCAAGAACGGTCCGTTCGGCAGCGCTGCGGCCAGCGGCTCGTTCGACGGTTCGAGCAACGACGACAATCACGACTTCACCGCAGTATCGTTCGTTTCGACCGGCGACATCTACACCACGACCGACGTCAGCCCGACGTACTCGCCGACGACCGCGACGGCGACGAAGACGGCCGTCAGCAACATCAAGATCGAAAACACGCTGGCCAACACCGGCAACAAGGCCGACGCGTACACCATCGTCGCGACCGCGCCGCCGGGCTGGACGGTGCAGTTGCAAGCCGATGCCGGAAACGCACCCGCCGGCGCGCTCGGCGGCGCCGCGGCGGGGCAGAGTTCGACGGCTACGCTCGTTCCGCTGGCTTCGGGTGCGACGCTCAACTATTGGGCCGTCTACGCGGCTCCCAGCGGCGTAGCGTATCTCTCGCACGCAACCGGAACGGTCGTCGCGACGTCCGTTGGCGACGGCACGATCAAGAATTCGACCAATCATCTGTTGTACGCCGGCTTCGTCGCGATCACGACGACCGCGGCGACGACCCCGAATTGTCCCGCCGGCGTCAGCCCGACGGCCGGTACGGTCTGCCCCGGCGGCACCATCACCTACACCATCGACTACCGCAACATCGTGGGCGGCAGCAGCAATTACGATCGCTCTTCGGCTGCGGCGGTCTCCTTCGCCGGCGTCATGACGAAGCCGGGCTCGCTGCTGATCACCGCCGACGGAACCAGCGCGGCGCTCAAGCCCGACGGGACCAGCCTGGGAAACAATTGGGCGACGTATTCGAGCGGTCCGACCGCGCCGCCGGTCGATACCACCGCCAACACGGTGTTCGCGTTTTTCAGCGGTTCGAGCGCTGGAACGCCGGCCGGCACGTTTCAGACCGGCCTCACGAAATTCACCGCCGTCGTCGGCGGCGCCGCATTTCAACTGGTGCCCTACGGCGTCGCGAACGGCACCGGTTGTCAGGGGACGATCACTTTCGCGGTGACCGTGAACTGACGTGGCACTCTCGGAGTCGGTCATTGGCTGGGGAGTCGCGCTCGCTGTCGGCGCAGCAACGGTCGCTGCGGTCGTCGTCAGCAATTCGGGCAGCGGCACGTATCAAGACAACGCCAACCACACCTATGGCGCGGCTTCGAGCAGCGCGGCCGTTTCGGTCGCGGCGATCTCGTCGGCGATGGTCATGCCCAAACAGGCCGCCGCCGACACGACCGCCGATGCGGTGACGGCTGGAACCGTCGCGACCAAAACCTTCATCATCACGAACCAGTCGAACATCAGCGACGCGTACGTGATCACGGCCGCCGGCGTCAGTGCTGGGAGCGTCCAAAACGTCGCCTTCGCGCCGGCGAATGCGGCAGCGGTGGCGGCGACCGTCGGTTCGACGGTATCGCCGGCCGTGCCGCCCGGGGCGTCGCTGTCAGTGACGGTCGCGGTGGCGACCGCGAATGCGCCGATCGGCAGCAGCATCGCCGTTTCACTGACGGCGAAGACGACCGCGGCCGCGGCCAACGGCGCGCAGTCCGATAGCGGCAAGGCCTGGGTCTTCGTCGCGCACGGCCCGCAAATCTCGGGCGTCGCGCCGCCCAACACGCCGGCGGCATCCGGCGGTTCGAACGGATCCGCGGCGTTGGCCGTCAGCGGCCTCGTCAACGGCGCTCCGGTCGCCCAAGCCCAGCCCGGCAGCACGCTCAACTTCAATTTGCCGTTCACCAATCTCGGCGACGCGCCGGCGCTGGGTGTCGTCGTCGTGGATCAGATTCCCCCCGATCTGCACCCGATCGCCGGCAGCCTCACCCTGCAGAGCGTCGACCATCGAACGGCACGCATGATCGCCTCCGTCGGCGCGCGCGTCACGATCGCCGGCAATACGGTTAGCGCGACGATCCCGCGGCTGGATCCCGGCGTCGACGTAACGATCGGTTTTCAAGCCACGACGAGCAGTTCGGTCCCGATCGGCACGACGATCGCCAATCCGGCGGTCATCTCGGCGGAGTCGGTGGCGAAAATTGCGGCGGTCCCGGCGATTGTTTTCGTCGGCGTAATGGACACCGTGTACGACGCGCTGGGCGGCTCGGCACATCCGATCGCAGGCGCGGTGGTTTCGCTGATCGATCCCAACACCGGCTTGGCGCCGAAACTTCCCACCGTCGGGCCGGCGCTCAACGCGTCCAACGTCAATCCGTTTTCGACCGCGTCGAGCGGCACGTTCGGGTTCGCGCTGGCTGCGGCGTCGAGCCGCTCGACGGATTACGATCTCTACGTCACCGCGCCGGACTATCTCAACCGAAAGATTCGACTGACGGTCGGCACGGCTGCCGACGGCGCGCTAACCACGACGCTGCGCGCGCTCGACGATTTGCCGCTGGCCAGCGTCGGCGGTTTCGGCCTGACGTCGGCGCCGGTCAGCGTTACCGGCGTCAGCGGCTTTTTCGGCAACGTTCCGCTTTTTTCACCGCAGGCGCTGTCGCTCTCGATCGCGGTCGATCGAACCGTCGCGTCGGCCGGCGACCGGCTTGGCTACAGCGTCGATTTCGGCCCCGGCAACAAGCCGTTGACCGGCGCCGCTCAACTCACGATCGCGCTGCCCGCCGGCGTCGCGTACGCCCACGGCACCGCGCGCTTGGACACGGTCGCGATCGAACCGGCGGCGAGTGCCCGCAGCTTGTCGTGGCCGGTCAAAGATCTTGCCGGCCGCCATACGTTGGCATTCGATACCGTCGTGCTGCCCGGCGTCAGTGAAAGCACGACGATCAACACCCGCGCGCATCTGTCCGTCATGGTTCTGGGCGCAGCGCTGACGACCGACGCGGGGGTGGATGTCGCCGTCGTGGGCGGCCCACTGAGCTCGCGCAGCATCCTCACCGGACGCGTCTTTGCGGACCATGCGCATAGCGGGCACTTCGTGCCCGGCGATTTGGGGCTGCCCGGCGTGCGCATTTATCTCGAGGACGGCGAGTCGGTGCAGACCGATGGCGACGGCCGGTTCTCGTTTCCGGCGGTTCGGCCGGGCCAGCACGTGCTGCACCTCGATCCGGTCACGCTGCCGGCCGGCATGCATCCGTATCACGGCCACGCGGTCAACGATTCGCGCAGCAGCGTGCAGCTGGTGCACGGGATCTTCGACGCCGGCCTGATGCACGACGTCAGCTTTGCGGTCAATGAGGGGGCGGATTGAGATGTCAGCCATGAAGGCGCTCTCGGTAGCCGCGGTCTTCGCGCTGGTCACGACGAGCCTGTGCGGCCCGGGGCTGGCGCAATCAACCTCGAACGGGGATCTTTCGCATCTGACGTATTCGGCCCGTGAAGGGCTCATGGCGAAGGCGATCTCGCCCGACGACGGCGGCATCGTGAACGCCCCGGCGACATCGTTCGAGGTGGCGACCGTTGCCGGCGCGGGCGTGGAACTCGCGGTCAATGCAAAGGTCATACCGCCGTCGCGGCTGGGACGGCGCGCCGAGCAAACCGACGGAACCGTCCGCTACACATACTACGGCGTGGTTCTCGCGCCGGGAGAAAACATCGTCGTGCTCACGCCGCTGGGTGCGGACGGCTTGCGCGGCCCCAGCGTCACCGAACGGGTGTGGGGTCCGGGCGCGCCGGCCGTCATTCACGGTGCGGCCTGCTCTGCGCCGCGCGCCGACGGCCGGACGCCGTGCGCGGTGCGTATCGCCGTGCTCGACCGCTGGGGGCATCCAGCCGCCCCCGGTGCCACACTCAAAGCCACGATCGCCGCCGGCGATGCGACGTTCGCGCCGGCGGGGATCAGCGGCGGCACGATTGTCGTCTCGACCGACGCGACTGCGTCGACCGATGCGGCAAATTTGCGTTCGGTCGCGGTGACGTTGGCGGCCGGTTCGACGGCCACGATCCCGGTGGTGCCGGGCGTCAATCCCGGGCGCATCCGGATCGACGCCGACGTCGCCGCGCTTTCGACGCGCGTCGTTCTCGACGTCATGGCCTACGCCCGGCGGCCGATCGTGACCGGTCTCGCGACCGTCGGAGTCGGTGCGGTGCCGGGCGATCCGGCAACCGATCCGACCGCGCCGGACGGGACCAACTCGCGCCTGGGCCGCGTCGCGCTGTTCGGAACGGGCGCGTTGAGCGGAAACGCGGTGGGCACGATCGGTTATGACACCGCCGGTTCGCTGGCGCCGACGACCTCGACCGGGACGCTCAACGCCGATCCCAACGACCGGCCCTACGCCACCTACGGCGATGCGAGCATTCGCCGCAACGATGCGCTCACGCAAGACCGGCTGTACGCGCGGGTCGACGACGGCCATGCCAACGCAATGTGGGGCGAATTCGAGGCCACCACCGGACCGCAAGGGGCTGCGGGCGCGGTTGCGATGCAAGTCGACGGGGCCCGCATCAGCGGCGGTTCAGCGGCGCTCTCGGCAACTGCCTTCAGCGCGTCCAACCAGGTCGGCTACGGCCGCGAATTGATCAACCCCAGCGGTCTTGCGACGTTGAATCTGCTCGACCACGACAATCTGGTCGTCGGCAGCGAAACCGTGACGCTGGCCAGCATCGATCGCCACACCGGGATCGTGTTGCGGCAAACGATTTTGCAGAACACCATCGACTACACGATCGACTACACGTCGGGCATCATTCGCTTCATCGACATCCCGTTGCCGTACGACGCGCAATTCAATCCGCAGCAGGTCTTGGTGACGTACGAGTATTCCGCGCTGGGCGGAGATGCGAAAACGACCGGCGCGCGGCTCGATGCGCCGCTGGGGAATTTCGACGATCTGCGCTTGGGTCTGGGCTACCTCAACGATTCGACCGGCAGCGCGAACTTCGCCTTACTCAACGAAAACGTCGCCGGCCGGCTGCCGGGCGGATCGTGGTCGGTCTCGCATGCAGCGAGCACCGGCACCGTTCCGGGCATCGGCGCGGGGACGCTCACCGGCGTCGGCGATGGCGGCGGCGATGCACTGCGATTCGCCGGCGCGACGGCGGGCGGCCCGTACAAATTCTCCTTCGGCTATGACGCCACGACCGCGGGCTACGGCAACCCGTTCGGCGATCTCGCCACCCCGGGACTCACCGACTATCACGTCGCGCTGGTGCGCGCCCTCGGCGGCCAAAACGGCGATCTGTCGCTGGCCTACGATCGGGAAAATTACGCGGCGACCGCTAGTGTCGATGAAACGTCGATGCGCTCGAATCTCATCGCAACGCTGCACGAAAAACTCAACGCCCGGCTCGCGGTTCACGCGGGGCTCGCACTGCACGGCAGCGAGACGACCGCCGCAGCGGTTCCCGGCTCCGCGGGCGCGGCGAACGCCGACGCGCAGGCGAGCGTCATGCAAGCGGTTCTGGGTGCGGATTGGAAGGCAACGAAAAATCTGAGTCTGTCGGCGGAGCGCGATCAAAACG
Organism: Candidatus Velthaea sp.; assembly: GCA_050012475.1. Taxonomy (GTDB): domain Bacteria; phylum Vulcanimicrobiota; class Vulcanimicrobiia; order Vulcanimicrobiales; family Vulcanimicrobiaceae; genus Velthaea. The sequence continues at coordinate 32,222 of JBEKHC010000015.1, read as the reverse complement.
TGGGCGGATTCGATGCAACGCAGCCGGCGCAAACGACGGCGCAGGCAAGCTGGGATCTGGGCGGCCGCGGCCGGATCTATGCGCGCGAATTGTGGACCGACTCGCCGCTGAGCTTGGCGAATTCGACCGGTAATCTGGCGGCCGTCGGTTCGGCGACGCATGCAACCGAATTCGGGATCGAACAGAAAGTCAACGCGAACACGTCCGTCGATTCCGAATACTTGGTGTCGGGCACCGGAAACGGCACCGACGTCAATGCGGCGATCGGCGTTCGCGAGCGTTTGGTTCTATCGCAGCAGCTCAAAGGCGACGCGTTCGTGCAACGCGGCGTCGCTTACGGCTCGGACACCAGCGGTTTCGCGGTGTACGGGCTGTCGCTGGGCTACGGCGACGCGTTCGGGCGGCTCAAGGCCACTGGTTCGCTGCAAGACCGGACCGGTGACGGCGGCGGCGCGACCTGGTCGCTCGGAGCGGCGGGAAAACTCGTGGGCGATGTGTCGCTCTTGGGCGCGTACGACGGTTCGCGCGCGCTCGGCAACGCCACCACGGATGCACGCGTCGCCTTGGCTTGGCGTCCCTCGCTGTCCGATCGCGGTGCGCTCTTGGCCGGGTATCAGCGCGCTTCGGGCAACGCGGACGTGGCCGGCGCGCAAAGCGGTGTCTTGTCGCTCGACGGCGTGTATCGGCCCGCCGAACGCCTCGAACTGACCGGACGCTACGCCTACAAAACCGACGGCGACTCCAACTATGCCGTCGGCACGGCGCTGATCGGTGTCGGCGCGCGCCAACGGATCGGACCGCGACTCGACGTCGGAATCGAGACGCGCGAGGTCCTGGCCCGGGCGGCCGGCGGCGGCTTGCATTCGACGGCGGTCGAGGTCGGCGCGCTGCCGGGCAACACGCTGCGCGCGGCCCTGGGCTACAACTTCGGCACGACCGCCGATTCGACGCTGGCCGCCGCACCGACGCGCAAAGGCGTGTACGTGACGTTGACCACCACGATCGACCGCATCTTCGGCTGGGGCGCTGAGCACTAACTGGATTCGCGGCGCTGAACGCGCCGCGAATCCATGGCGTTTGCGGCTGCGCCGCAAGCCGCGGTGGCGTTCGGCTTCGCCGGGCCGGACGCGCCCGGCATCAGGTTGAGGTTAGCGAACGTGTGACGAAAAGCCGATGGCTCCGCTGTTCTTGGGCGGCGTCGCACTCAGCGAGCCGCTCAGCGTCCAGCGAACGAAGGTCACGGTCGGGTCGTAGCCGGTGCTCGCCGTGCCGCAGCTGCCGCTGACGGGAACGTAACCGTAGGACGGTGTGCCGCTGGTGCTGTTCGAGTAGTCGATCGTCGCGCTCAGTCCGCTCGAACCGGAGACGGGCGTTGCCGAACCGAGCTTGAAACAGGTGTTGCTCGGGACGGGGATCGTGATCGCCGTATTGACCGCGGGCATGAGTCCGACGTTCACGAACGTTTCGGCGTACGTGATGTCGGTGCCGGGAAGCGCGGTCGCCGGCGATGCTGTCAACGTCAGCGTTATTTGCGGCGACTGGCCGAAGACTTGAATCGCGTCGATCTTGCCCTGGTCGGCTTCATTGCTCGGCGGACTGCACGTCGTCGGCGTGGTGAGCGTGTTCGCCGAGCAGAATCCGAGGTAGATGGTTCCGGAGCTGTTCGCCGTCGCGTTGAAGACCCGGCCGATGGCGATGTCCGAGCCTCCCGCAGCGGCGAAAATATCGAAGCGCGGCAACACTGCCGCGCCGTTGATCGTGACGGTGAAAACGCGGGAACCCGTGCAGTTGTTGTTGTTCGCGCAGGTGGTCGACACACCCCAATAATTTTCGGACTCGTGCAGCCGCACGATGTACGGCATGTTCGGCTGCAGCCCGCCCAAGGTATAGGCGAATCCGTGACCGTTGTGCTCGTCTTTGTAGACGCCGGCAGGCGCCGGATTATTGATCGCTGCGCTCGTGTTGACGGGATTCGCGAGCGACGTTTCATTTCCGGCGCTGACGTATGCGGTATCCGGCGCATACGGCGGAATCCCACTGGGCGCGCCGATGAGTTGATATGCGAGGGCGGCGTAACCGGTGAAACTCGGCAGCACCGCCAGCACTTCCGTTGACCGCGCGCCTTCGAGGCCGCCGCTCACCGCGGAAACTTCGTAGTAGTACGTCGAGCCGTTGGCAGCCGTGAGATCGTAGTAGACCGGATTGGTGAGATTTGCCGGCAACGTTATCCCGCTTGCCATGAGCGTCTCGCCCCCGCTCGACGAGCCGCGATAGACGTTATAACTCTGAGCGCCGCTCAGCGCCGACCAGGCCAGGGCCACGGCGTTGTAATCGACTTGTGCCGTCAAGCCGCTCGGACTCGTCGATACCGCAACGGCCGGCGCCGGCAGCACCAGACGAAGCGCGGCGACGGCGGCGAACGCGTGGAGAATGGCGCGGCGCACGATCCGCACGGCAACGGGTCTCACGGTTAAGTTATCGAACGATTTGGCGTTCGATCTGCGGCTCGGCCGCCGGTCGCCGCGCTTTCTTGACAAACCTCCAAGCGCCGTTTCACGATTCGCCGCAGCCGGTGTGCGCGGGCGTCTTCGGCTCGGGACGCGAACGTCGTTGCATGCCGTCGGACCGATCTGAACCGGATTTTTACGTGCCGCGCCCGTTCGCCATGGAGGACCCGGACGACGTGTTCGCGTTCATCCGGCGCGTCGGGATCTGCACGCTCATCACGTTCGGCACGGAACTCGAAGCGTCGCTCGTCCCCGTCGAACTCGAAGCCGGCGAGACGCCGTACGGAACGTTGCGCGGTCATCTTGCGCGCCCCAACGCGCAGTTGGCGCGCCGGCGCCCCGACGTCCGCGCCCTCGCGGTGTTTACGGGGCCGGCCCATTACATCACTCCGGCGTGGTACGAAACCAAGCGCCGCACGGCGAAAGTCGTCCCGACCTACGATTACGTCGTCGTCCAGGCGCGCGGATCGTTGCGGATCGTCGACGATCGCGCGCGGGTTCACGACCACCTCTCCAAATTGACCGCGCACCACGAAACGTCGGTCGAGAGCGACTGGCGCATCACCGATGCTCCCGACGAGTTCATCGCTGCAATGATGCAAGGGATCGTCGCCTTCGAGTTGCCGATCGACGAGCTCGTCGGGAAGTCGAAGCTCAGCCAGAATCGTCCCGCCGAAGATATCGACGGCGTGGTTCGCGGTCTGACCGAACTGCCGACTGAGGCCGCCCGCGAAGTCGCCGAACTCGTCGAGCGTTACCGCCCGCCCGACAAAAAGAGCTGATCCGGCGTCCCGGCGTCGGCTGCTCGCGCTTACGCCGGGACGCCTGCACCAAGCGCTTTTCACCGGCAAAGATCGGGTATATTTCTAACATACTACGAAGGGGAAGGTGCCGTTTCGGCGGCCGCTCGAAACCCAAGCCTCGCCCGGTCGAGCTCCGCAGCGCAAGGACGGGCATGCTTGGTCACGCGCTCATCTGAACCGCGCGTTTGGCCGGGTTACGTTAGATGTAAGCCTGGTAACAGGTCTGGCGGAAGGTACGCACGACGGACCCTCGCGAATCAGCGGGGTCGGGTTTGGAACGCCGCACCTTGAGCGGCGTTCGGCATTTCCCAGGAGTCCGGATTGAACGATAAAGAGATCGTACTGACGCGCGATGGGTTAAAGAAGCTCCAGGAAGAGCTCGATGAGCTCAAGACCGTTCATCGCAGAGAAGTCAACGAACGAATTCGTCAGGCGAAAGAGTTCGGCGACATCTCCGAAAATGCCGAATACGAGGACGCCAAGCAAGAGCAGGCGTTCGTCGAAGGACGCATTCTCAAGCTCGAAGGGATGATTCGCAACGCGCGCATCATCGATCAGAGCGACTACGTTGCGGACGAAGTTCATCTCGGTGCGACCGTGCGGGTCAAAGAGACCGGGACGGGTAATTCGCATGAATTTACGATCGTCGGTTCGGCCGAGGCCGATCCCAAGAACGCGCGGCTCTCGAATGAGTCCCCGCTCGGCCGCGCGCTCATGGGCCGCAAGCAAGGCGACGTGGTCGATGTCACGACGCCGCGCGGACAGATGAAGTACAAAGTCGAGTCGATCAACAAAGCAGTGAAAAAAGCCAAGAAAGCTTCGTGATCGGGGAAACATCGGCACCGGCATCGTGATCGACGAAGAAGTAGGGAAGCGTGAAGCGGAGCTCATCGCGGCCAGGCGGAACAACCTGGCCGCGTTGCGTGAGCGCGGCATCGATCCGTTTCGGGCGACGCGTTTCGACGTAACGGCGCATGCCGCGGAGCTGGCCCGGACGTACGCGGGTCTGGCCAATCAGGAACACGCGCAGGCGCAGACGCATGCCATCGCCGGCCGGCTAATGGCGTCGCGCGGCCAGGGCAAAGTTATTTTCGCCGACATCGACGACGTCAGCGGCCGCTTCCAGCTGTACCTGAAAAAGGACGAACTCGGCAGCGCTTTCGACGCGTTCCGTGAACTCGACCGCGGCGATTTCGTCGGGGCGCGCGGCTTCGTGTTTCGCTCGAAGATGGGCGAGCTGACGCTGCACGTCACGTCGTTCGAGGTCCTGGGCAAAGCGCTCGCGCCGTTGCCCGATAAGTGGCACGGGCTCACCGACGTCGAAAAGCGCTACCGGCAGCGCTACGTCGATCTCGCCGTCAATCCGCACGTTCGCGAGGTCTTCATCACACGCTCGAAGATCGTCGCCGAGATGCGCCGGTTCATCGATGAGCGCGGCTTCTACGAGTGCGAAACGCCGGTGCTGCTGCACATCGCCGGCGGCGCGGCGGCGCGGCCCTTCCTCACCCGCTCCAACGCGCTGGGTGATATCGGGCTCACGCTGCGGATCGCGACCGAACTCAATCTCAAACGCCTGATCGTCGGCGGCCTCGAGCGGGTTTACGAGATCGGCCGCATCTTCCGCAACGAAGGCATCGACACCACGCACAATCCCGAGTTTACGATGCTCGAACTGTATGCGGCGTATTGGTCGGTTCACGAGATGATGCAATTCAACGAAGACTTGTTCGCGCATCTGGTCCGCAGCGTGCACGGCGGCGACACGCTGATGTTTGGTGAAAACGCGATCTCGTTCGCGACGCCGTTCAAACGCATCGGGTACCTCGAAGCGATGAACGAGTTCGGCGGCTTGCAGCGCGACCGGCTGCTGGACTTCGCCGAAGCTCAAGGGATTCTGGCCGAGTTCGGACTGCCGGCGTCGCCGACGCATGCGCACGCGTTGGACAAGATCTTCGAGCGCGTCGTCGAGCCGCATCTGCTCGAGCCGACCTTCGTCTACGGTTATCCCGTCGTTTTGTCGCCGCTGGCGAAACGGATGGCCGACGACTCCGAACTCACCGAACGCTACGAGCTGTTCGGCGCGTACATGGAACTCGCCAACGCGTTCAGCGAACTCAACGATCCCGACGATCAGCGGCGGCGGTTCAATCTTCAGATCGCCGAACGCTCGGCGGGTGACGAAGAAGTGCCACCGCCCGACTGGGATTTCGTCAACGCGCTCGAGGTCGGCATGCCGCCGACCGCCGGCATCGGCGTGGGGGTCGACCGGCTCGTCATGCTGCTGACCAACAACGCCTCGATCCGCGACGTCATCTTGTTTCCGCTGCAGCGCCCGCTGCACGAACGCCCGAGCGCAACCGGAGCCGCCGGCGCGACGTCTTAATGATCGGGCGAATGCCCGTTATCGCATTGACAAGGAGCAGCATGGATCTTACCAAGACCTACCCGACGAGCGTAAAAACGAAGCTTCACGGCTTGGTTCAAATCGCGCGCACGATCGACAAGGGCAAGGCGAAAGCCCATGGCAATCTCGGTGAGTATCACTATAACTGCCCGATGGATGCCGCCGTGTTCACGTTTTTAGGCATCGATCACGAAGCGTTGCTCGATGTGATCGACAAAGCGAAGAGCGACGCGGAGATCAGCGACTACGTCGTGCCGTTCATCGCCAAGAAATCGGACGCCGAGATCGCGGCCTGGAACACCCAGTGGCTCAAGTCGTCACCGGCGCCCGGCTCTGAGAGCGAGAAGTACTTCTTGCAGCTGCGCAGCGAGGTCGCGCCGCAACGAACCGACGTCATCGCCTGGGCCGATCTGCTCGACTTGGATGAAAAGCGCCCCGTCCCGACCGTGGTTCCCGCGTAAGAACGCGTCGGCTTGGCCGGCGTTCCGGCGCCGTCCGTCGCCGGCGGGCCGCGTCGGGTACGCGAGGCGGTTACGGAGCAGACGTCATTGGTCTTCTATCGCTGCGTCATCGAGTATGACGGCACGGCATTTCACGGTTGGCAATATCAGCCCGGCTTGCGAACCGTTTGCGGCGAAGTCGAAGCGACGCTGTCCGATCTGTATGCCGAACCGATCAAACTCACCGCTGCCGGACGCACCGATACCGGCGTTCACGCGACGGGTCAGGTCGTGTCGTTCTGCGCCCGGCGGACCTTTCCGATCGATCGGCTGGCGCTCGCGCTCAACGCCCGGCTGCCGCCCGACATCAGTGCGCGCGATGCCGCAATCGTCACCGAAGGGTTTTCGGCCCGTTTCGACGCGCTGACGCGGACCTACGAATATCTGGTACTCAACCGGCAAACGCCGTCGGCCGCCGCGGGGCGGTTCACCCACCACGTGTGGAAGCCGATCGATCGCGCGCGCTTCGAGCGCGCGGCCGCCGATCTCATCGGCGAACGCGATTTCCTCGCCTTCTGCGGCGTCTTGCCGGCCAGCGGCCCGACGGTGCGGGCACTGCTCTCCGTGTCGCTCGAACGCCGCGGCGAGCTCGCCCGGATCCGCATCGTCGGCGACGGCTTTCTGCACCGCATGGTCCGCATCACGGTCGGAACGTTGATCGAGATCGCCACCGGCCGGCGCGCCGGCGACGACATCCCGCGCATCATCGCGTCGCGCGATCGCAAACAGGCCGGCTATACCGCACCGGCCTGCGCGCTCTATCTGTGCGGCGTGCGCTACGCCGACTTCGACTCGTACCGGCCGGCGATCGCCGGTCTCGATCATGAGGCGTCGTAGCGGTTGACGAGAATCTTGATCTGCCGATTCTTGGCGCTGCGCACGAAGGTGATGTTGACGAACTGACGGCCGAACGCGAAGCGAAACTCGAAATCGAACGATTCGGCTGCGTCGCCGGTTTCCTGCACGAAGCGCTCGAACCGGCCTTGGAACTCTTGCACGGACGCGCACGGCGCGACGTCGCGGAAGAAGTTGCGCCCGATCACGCGGTCCTTGGATAGACGCGACAGCCGCGACTCGTACGCATTGTACTGTTCGATCGTTCCGGCGGCGTCGACGCCGATCAATCCGAACGGCAGCGCGTCGATTTCGGATTCCGCGAGATCGAATACCCCCGACGCCGGCGTCTCCATAGACGCGGCGCGTTCGCCCCCGGAATGTCGCGCGCCCCTGAGCGCGAAACCTAGCCGCGTGTCTGGACTGACGGGCGATCAGATCGCGCGGCTCGCCGCCGAGGGCCGCGTCGAGCGCGTCAGCCGCGGTGCCGTCGTCCAACTCGACGCTCCCGAGGTCGCCATCGTTTCCGGCGCTTGGTTCCGCGTCTTCCGGCGCGCAGCGTACGTTCGCGACGTGACGCTGTTTTTGGCCCAGCGCGGCGACGTGCTCGCGCCGGGCACGATTTTCGGCGAACGCTCGGCCGAGAGCGGCGCTCAGGCGATCGCCGATGCTGAAATGCTGTTCGTCCCGCGCGAGGCCTTCGAGCGGCAGGCTGGCGCCGACCCGTCCCTCTACATCAAAATTGCAGCCAACGTCGGCCGCCGGATCGCGCGGCTGCAGACCAAGCTCGAGGCGTTCAGCCGAGCGGGGGTCGAAAACCGCGTCGCCGGAGCGCTGCTGGAACTGGCCGACGACTTCGGCTTGCCCGTTCCGGCCGGAACGAAGATCGATTTGCCGCTCTCGCAAGAAGACTTGGCCCACCTGGCCGGGACCTCGCGGGAGTCCTGCTCGCAGGCGGTCGCTGCCTTCGCTCGGGGCGGGTTCGTGGTCGGCGGCCGGCTCAAGGGCCTCATCATCGCCGATCGGCCGGCCCTCGAGGCCCTTGTTCTCTGAAGCGGACGCCGCCGCCGGGGACCGCGGGCGCTGGGATGCGCCTTGACGCGGGCTCCCCGACTTCGTATACTTCGAGGGTTGCCGAGGCCGTCGGGCCCCGGTCCGCTTTTCTTGTGAATAGAGCCATGCGCACCTACTTTCAAACGACCGCTCAGACGCAGCACGATTGGTACATCGTCGACGCCGCCGGACTCCGGCTGGGAACGTTGGCGGTTCGGATCGCGCAGGCGCTCTCCGGGAAGCGGAAACCGACCTGGACGCCGCATATCGACAACGGCGACCATGTCGTGGTCATCAACGCCGGCAAAGTCGAACTGGGCGGCGACAAATGGCAGCAGAAAGTCTATTATCGCCACTCGGGCTTCCCGGGCGGCTTGCGCACGGAGACGGCCCAAAACGTTCGTGAGCGCTATCCCGAACGGCTCATCGAACGCGCCGTCCGCGGGATGCTGCCGACGAACCGCATGCGGGACGTGCAGCTCAACCGGCTCGCGGTGTATGCGGGCGAAACTCACCCCCACGCGGCGCAAAAGCCCGCACCGCTGAATTAGGACCCCATGCAAACTTCGGATATCTTTCAAGGCACCGGCCGCCGCAAACGGGCCGTCGCCCGCGTCAAGCTCACCCTCGGTCAAGGCGTCATCACGGTCAACAAGAAGACCGTCGACGACTATTTTCCGCGGGCAAGCTGGGTCCAGATCGTCCGTCAGCCGCTCGACGTCACCCAAAGCCTCTCGCGTTTCAACGTCGACGTGAAGTGCGAAGGCGGCGGCGTGTCCGGCCAGGCCGGAGCGGTCCGCCACGGCATCGCGCGCGCCCTGCTCGAGATGGACGAGTCGCTGCGAGAGCCGTTGCGCCGCAACGGCTTGCTCACGCGTGACCCGCGCGAGAAAGAATCCAAGAAGTACGGCCGCAAGCGGGCCCGCAAACGCTTCCAGTTCTCGAAGCGCTAAGCGTTTCGCTCCAACAAAGCAAGACGCAGTCGAAACGAACACCCGCGGCGCGGGTGTTCGTTTTAGGTTAAGCGGTAGACCGTGACGAGGTCGTCGCGGCCTTTGATCTTGGCCTGCAGGCGTTCGCCGCGCAGGTGCAAGCCGGACCGCAGATACGTCGTTTCGTCGCAATAGGTAGCGCTCGGCGGCGCGGCCGACTGCAGGCGCGAAGCTAAGTTGACGGCATCGCCGATCACCGTGTAGTCGAGCCGTCGCGTGCTGCCGATGTGACCGGCAACCACTTCGCCCGTCGCCAAGCCGACCGAGATCCGCAGCGGCTCGCGAATGACCGGTTCGAGTTCGCGGACCACTTCATGCAGGCGCGCGGCGGAACGCAGCGCGCGGGCCGCGTCGTCCGAGCGCACGCGCGGCGGTCCGAACACGGCCATCAGCCCGTCGCCGTAAAACTTGTCGAGCAGTCCGTCGTTCTCGAACAGCACGGCGACGGCCGCCTCGAAGTAGTGGTTGAGAATCTCGACGACCCGCTCGGCTTCCATGCGCGCCGCCATCTTGGTGAAATCACGGATGTCGGCAAATAAAATCGTCGCCATCTGCCGTTCGCCGCCGAGGCCGACGGCCGACGGCGATTTCATCAGCGATTCCACGACGTGCGGCGCCAAATACCGCGAGAAGGCCGCGCCGATCGCCCGCCGCTGTTCGATGTCGGTGCGGTGCATCGTCTCGAGCGCGCGGCGTTCGGTCAGATCGGTGATCGCGATGGCGACGCTTTGTTCGCCTTGCCCTTTGTTTTCGCCCAATTCGAGCGGCGCGATACGGACCTGGAGCGTGAGGTTCCCGCGGGTGGGATGAATGGCGTCGACTTCGAGCGGCTTGCTGAAGAGTTCGGCCTGCCCGATGAGCGTCGAAAAGCGCGGCACGAGGGCATCGAGCGCCGCGATCGGTCGTCCGGTCATCGAACCGGCCGGAATGCCGAACGTTTCACCGGCGGCGGCATTGAACGTGGTAATCGTTCCGCCGGCGTCGACGGTAATGACGCCGTTGGTGATCGAGGCCAGCACTTTGGCTTGCAGTTCTTCGAGCCACACGATCTCGCGCAGCTGCGCGCGTTGATCGTTGAACAAACGCGCATTCTCGATCGCCAGCGCCGCTTGATTCGCGAACGCCAGCAACAGACTCGGATCTTGCGGCGTGAACAATCCCGGGGTCACGCGCGAGTCCAAATAGACGACGCCGATTCGCCGCGCTTTGCTGGTGAGCGGCACGCAGATGATCGAACGCAGGTTCAGCAAGCGCACCGAAAGTTGCGCGTTGAAGCGGGGATCGCTTTGCGCGTCGGTCGTGACGAGCGTTTCGCCGGATTCGAACACGCGCTGAACGGCGGTGTGCGAGGGGCGCATCTCGTCGGAATCGAGCGAGGCGCGATCCAGTCCGTGCATCGCCGCGAGGTTGAGCGCTCCGCTGCGTTCGTCCGCGATCATCACGAAGCCGCGTTGCGCGCCGAGCACGTCGACGGCGATGTCCAGGACGCGGCGCAGCACGACGTCGAGTTCGAGCGACGAATTGACCGTCTCGGCGACGCGGGCAATCGTGGCCGCTTTTTGGACCTCGCGTTCGGTCTGCGCCGTGGAGGCAGCGAGCCGGCTGTCGAGCGACATCTTTTCGAGCGACAAAGCATCGTACGCGCGCTCGACGGCGGTTGCCGCGTCGAGCAGTCGCGTATCGCCGCTCGCCCGGGCCGCCCGCTGGAGCGCCGCAAGAATCTTGACCGATTCCTGCGGCGCTTCCGGCATGCTCATTGGACGATCGGCCGAACCGGCGTCGGCGCGCCACGCCGCGCTGCGCGGAACCAAGGAGAGACGACGACAGCGGTGGTGGAGGGGGGCCGCTGCCGTCGAAAGCTTCGACCGTGTCGCACCAAACGTGGTTCCTCACGTCGCGGTAACGTCCCGCTCATATCCGCCCGCTACCGTGGAGCGATGGAACTCGCAACGGTTAACTCCACCGGCTCGGCAGCGTTGGCAGCCCGAACGACGCTTACTCACTCGGCGCGCGGCAACGGTGTCGACGAACCGCGCATGGCGCGCATCGCCCAGGCCGCAATCTTTACCGAAGCGCTCCTCAACGCGGTGCACGCGCGTTTGGGCGAACTCCGCACGGTCGCGAAATAACATGGCCTTCAGCGAGATGGATCTGCTGGCTTCGGCCGCGTCCGCAATGAGCGCGCAGCGCTCGGTCCTGGACATCGCGGCGCGCAACGTCGCGGCCGCTCAAGCGTCGACCCCGAGTCACCCCTACGCGCGGCTGGTCGCGCAATTCCGAACGGCCGCGGACCCGGCGGCCGACGAGGTAATGGATCCGGATCCGGACGATCTCGCCGCATCGGCAGCCGGATCGGCCGTGGTCGGCGTGCGCTCTGAGCCGGGCTCGGGCGATGCGCTCACCGAGATGATCGCGGTCCTCGACGCGCAGCGGGCGTACGAACAAAATGCTTCGATTTTCGATACCGCGAAGCGGCTGGCCGAACGCACCATCGACGTCGGGCGCGGCTGATGCGGATCGAACCGATCGTTCCCGATCGCGGCCCAAGCTCGCCGGCCGGCGAATCGAACGACGCTGCCAGGCAATTCGAACGGCTCGTCGATGCGGCCGGCCAAGCGCTGGCAACCGCCGACGGCGCGGAAGCGGCGTTCGCCCGCGGCCATGGCGGGTTGCAAGAGATGGTCGTCAGCCGGGCCCAGGCTGATATCGCGCTGGCCGTTGCGGCGAGCGGCGCACAGCGCGCCGCTCAAGCGCTCAACACGCTGCTCGGCATGCAGATCTAAGCGATGAACGTCACTCCGATGTTGGCTCGCGTGCTGGCCGCGCCGCTGAAAACCAAAGCCTTGTACGGCGCGTTCGTCCTCGCGGCCGTCGGGCTGGTGGCGGCGAGTTTCGCCCTGACGCGCGACGACCGGATCGCGCTGTTCGCCGCTCCGCTCAGTCCCGACCAGGTCGGCGAAGTGCAGACGCGGCTCGCGGCCTGGAACGTGGCGTATGCGCCCGGCGCCGACAACGTCCGCGTCGCACCGGCCAAACGCAGCGACATCCTGCTGCGGCTGTCCATCGCGGGCGTGCCGCACGCGCATTTGGCGACCTCGGCCGAACTGTTTGCGCACGCCGGCGCACTGACGCCGCAGTCGGTGCTCGAGGCCCAGACACGCGACGGATTGGCGTCCGATCTGGCGCTCGGGTTGCGCGGACTCGACGGCGTCGCCGATGCCCGCGTCATCATCGCGCCGGCCCGCACCGGCATGTACGCCGACGAAGCCTCGCACGACGCGTCCGCAAGCGTGCGGATAACGCTCGCCAACGGGGCGCGCATGAACGCGCGAACGCTCGCGGGGATCCGCGCGTTCGTCGCCGGCGGCGTGCCGGGTCTCGATGCGGCGCACGTCACCGTGCTCGACGACCGTGGACTGGCGCCCGAGCTCGGTTCTGGCGCCGAAGCCGGCGGCGACGGCGACGACGACGGCATCGCGGCCGCGTTGCAGTCGGCGCTCGATGCCGCGTTCGGGCCGAATGTCACGATCGTGCGCGTACACCGCGACCTGATCGCCGAGCGCCGCGACGTTCACGACGTGCGCCGCACCGCCTTGGGCGGCACGCTTTCGCGCTCGGCCAGCGATGAGCGCTACAACTCGAACCTCAAGAAGTACACCAAGGCCAACAGCGTCGAGGAACGCGGCAGCGACACCCACGACGAAACGCTCGTCGCTTTGCCGGGCGCCACCGGACGCCGCTCCGTTGCCGTCTTCGTCGACGAAGCCAAAGGCCTGGACTTGGCGAAAATCCGCTCGCTGGCAGAAGCGGCCGCGGGGCTCGATCCGACGCGCGGCGACGTCTTGCACGTCGAAGCGGTGCGTTTCGCAACGCCGGCTTCGGTGCGCGGGCCACTCGTGCCGGCTTGGGCGCTCGTCGGCGCCTTCGCCGGCGTCGTGCCGCAAGCGATCGTTGCGCTGTCACTGGCGTTTGCGGGCTGGTTCGGTGCACGGCCGGCTTATGCGCTCGCGGTGAAGCTGATCGATTCGGCCAACGTCCGGGCGACCTCGCGTGAAGTCGCGGGCATTCCGCCCACCCGGGTTCGCGGCGCGCTGGCGGGCGAACCGCCGCATATCGCCGCAGCGATCATCTCGGCGTTGCCGGCTGCCACCGCGACCGCGGTGCTCGAACTGTATCCGCCCGACGAACGCGCGGCAATCGTCCGGCGACTCGCCCGCGCCGCCTCGCCGCTCGTTCCGGATGCCGAGGAGCTGCTCCGTGCCCGCGGGTGACGCGCGGTTCGTCTCGCTGGCCGAGATCATCCGCTCGCGGCCACCCGCGTCGGAAACGCTCCCGGTTCGAGCGCAGCTGCCCGAACGCGATGCTCCGCAGCCGGCGGTGCGGGAGACGTCCTCGCCGGCCCCGGCGATCGCGCCGCCGGCCGCGCGCGCGCCGGCCGGGCCCAGCGAGTCCGGCGCGGCGATCCGCGAAGCGCGCCTGTTTCGTGCCGCACTCGCCGATGCGTTTGCGGCGTTGACGGTCGAACTCGTGCGTGATTTCGCCGCCGCCGTGTTGGGCCGGGAACTTCGTCTCGCGCCGCCCGATATCGAGCCGCTTGCCCGGCAGATCATTGCCGAACGCCGAGCGGATGAGCCGCTGTCGCTGCGCGTCTGCCCGGCCGACGCGCTCGTTGCCTGCGATTTGCCCGTCGTCAGCGATCCCGAACTGCAGCCCGGCGACGCCGTGCTGGTTTGCCGCAACGGCGATATCGATGCGCGTCTGGCGGTTCGGTTGGCGCAGGTGCTGGAGAGCGCGTCGTGATCGGGACGCCGGTTGGAACGATCGTGGCGATTCGGGGCGGGCTCGTCGATGCGCGCATGCCGGCGTTGTGCATCGGGGCCGGTGCCCGCATCGCGACCCGCGGCGGCCGGATCGTGCCGGCCCGGGTCAGCGCCCTCGACGGCGCGCGGGTCAGCTTGGCGCCGTTTGCCGGGGTCGACGGCCTCGCCGTCGGCGACCGGGTCGAGGCGGACCCGGCGGTGCTCGATTTGTGCCTGGGCACGGCGTGTCTCGGCCGCGGTCTGGATGCCTTGGGTGCTCCGCTCGACGGTCGCCCGGCGCCGCGCGGGCGGCGCGGAGGCGCGGCGAGTGCTGCGGCGCCGGGGGATCGCGGGCCGATTCGGCGCCGTTTCCGGACCGGCGTTCGCGCCGTCGACGGACCGTTGGCCTTCGGCGTCGGCGCGCGGATCGGCATTTTCGGCAGTCCGGGCTGCGGCAAGTCGACGCTGCTCGAGACCATCGTCGACGGGTCGTCGGCCGACGTGACCGTGATCGGTCTGGTGGGCGAACGGGGCCGCGAAGCGGAACGCTGGCTCGCGCGGCTCGACGCGCGAACGACGATCGTCTGTGCGACGAGCGATCGCAGCGCGGCCGAGCGGCTGCGCGCGGCCGAAGTTGCGTTCGCGCAAGCTGAGGCGCTGCGCCGGCGCGGTTTGGACGTCTTGCTGGTGCTCGACAGCTTGGCGCGCGTCGCCGCTGCGGCCCGCGACGTCGGCGTTGCTGCGGGCGAGCCGGTCGGCCGCGGCGGATATCCGCCCAGCGTTTTTAGTTTGCTCACGCAGCTGCTGGAGCGTGCGGGACAGTTCGGCCGCGGTTCGATCACGCTCGTTGCCACCGTCCTCACCGACGGGGCCGACGAGCGCGATCCGGTCAGCGATGCTTGCCGTTCGGTGCTGGACGGCCACATCGCACTCAACGACCGTCTCGCGCGGCAGGGCTGGTTTCCGGCCATCGATATTCCGGCCTCGACCAGCCGGACGATCGCCGATGTCGTCTCGCCCGAGCATCTCGCGGCGGCACATGTGCTTCGGCACGCGGTCGCGGTGCTCGACGAAACGCGCGAAGCCCGCGGCTTCGGGCTCGATCCCGGGGCCGGCGATCCTGCCGTACGCCGGGCCGTCGCCGCCGAAGCGGCGATCGCCGGCTTTCTTCGCCAACGCTCCCCGGCCGATCCGGACGCGACGCTCAGGGACCTGGGTATGTTGGCCGATACGCTAAGCGATGGATATTCTCGCTGATATTTCGGCGGTCCAAAGCCGGATTGCCGAGATCACCGGAGTGCCCGCGAGCGACGACACCGGCCGGAGCCCTGCGTTTCAGAACGCCCTGGCCTCGGCGCTGGGAACCGCAGCGCAAGGAGCGCTGCCCGCCGCGCCCGCGCAAGCCGCATCCCTCGCACCCGCGCCCGTTCCGCCCGAGCAGATCGACGCGCTGGTGAACCAGAACTCGACGACCTGGCAGGTCGATCCGTCACTGGTCAAAGCGATCATTGCCAACGAATCGGGGTTCGACGCCAACGCGACCTCAAAAGTCGGGGCAGCCGGGCTCATGCAGCTCATGCCGTCGACGGCACAGGCGGTCGGCGTGCGCAATTCATACGACCCGGCGCAGAACGTGGCCGGCGGAACGCGCTATCTCAAGGGCTTGCTCGACCGCTTCAACGGCGACGTTCGCTTGGCAGTCGCGGCGTACAATGCGGGACCCGGGGCCGTGGAGAAGTACGGCGACGTCCCGCCTTATGCTGAGACGCAAAACTACGTCCAAAACGTCCTGGGCTCGTACGCCAAATACCGCAACGTTCAGTAAAGCGCTGCGGGCGTTTGCTGCTGCGCTGACGTTCGCCGCGGCGCTGCCCGCCGCGGCGCACCCGGCCGCTGTGCCGCCGCCGGTAACGGAGATTCTGGCGAGCTACGCGCGCGCGATGGGCGATGCCGGGCTGAAGTCGTTCGAGTCGTCGGGCACGGTAACGGGCGCCGGGTTGAGCGGCGAGTTTCATTCATGGCGCGCGGGCGCGAACGAACGCGAGGATGAACGCTTGGGCCCGCGCTCGGAAACGACGCTGCGCCTGGACAAGCGCCTGTATTTGCGCACCGCGGACGGCAACGTGCGCGAACTCACCGGCTTCCTGCGCCGGCGCGCGCTGACCGCGGATTTCGTCGACAGCGGCGATTTCGTCGCCGCGCCGGAACGGTCGACGTTTTTGGGCTATGGCTCGCTGGCCGGCGTGCGCGCGTGGCGGCTGGAAGTGCGGGCCGAAGGCGGCGAACCCGAAACGCTGTGGATCGATACCCAGACCGGTTTGCCGCTGCGCGTCGAATATCTCGACGGTGACGGCCCGACCACGATCGATTTCTCCGATTGGCACGAGGTCGGCGGGCACCGCTTCCCGTTCAAAATGGTCACTTCCGACGGCGAGCGGCAATTCGACGTGGAACAGCAAACGACCGCGCTCGACGTCGATAAGCCGGTCTCCGCCGACGTCTTTGCGCCGCTGCACGGCCGGACGATTCATGCCGATACGGTGCAGACCGTTCCGCTCGTCGAACGCAACGCGCACCTCGCATGCGCGGTCGCGATCGGCGCGAAAACCTATGAGTTCTTGCTCGATACCGGCGCGCAGAGCGTGCTCTTGGATTCACGCGTGGCGCGCGAAGCCGGGCTCGCCGAACTCGGTGCGTTCGAGGTTCGCGGCGCCAGCCGAACGGGCGGTTTACACGTGCTCCGGCTCCCGCGCATCGACATCGGCAGCGCCCATCTCGACGATCTGGTCGCCAGTTCGATCGACTTGCGCGGTTCGCTGGGCGGGAGCTCGCAGCTCGACGGCATCTTGGGCATGCCGTTTTTCGCTTCGGCGCTCGTCGAGATCGACTTCGCGCGGCATGCGATGCGCTTCGGCGTTCCCGGTTCGTTCGTGCCGCGCGGCGTCCGGGTGGCGCTCGACGGCGACCGCGGTTTGGTCGAAGCGGTATTTCGTTTGGACGGCGCGATCGACGCGCCGTTCATCGTCGACACCGGGAACAGCGGCGAATTGCTCCTGTATCGGCCGTTCATCGCCGCCCATCCCGGCATCGTCCCGTTCAGCCGTTCGAACGTCTCCAATTACGGTATCGGCGGAGCCGCGCCGACGTATCGTTCATCGCTGGACGAACTCTTGCTGGGCGACGTGCCGCTGTACCATCAAGTCACCGACGTCGTGACCGCCGAGAAGGGCGCCTTCGCCGATCGCATCGATGCCGGGAACGTCGGCTTGGGCATCCTGCGCAATTTCATCGTTACGTTCGATCTTGCCGATGGGGCGTTGTATCTCGAAAAGAGCACGAGCTTCGACGACGGGCGTCTTCGCACGGCAACAACACCGTCGTAAATTCGTGACTGCCCGGCGCTATGCTCGGGCCATGACAACTGCAACACGGTCGGTCGCGGTCGTCGCGACCCGGCTGCCGGACATGGATCGCCGGGCGCTCTCAGTGGCCTGGTTCTCGGCTTTACATTTAGCGCAACCGTGCGGGGGCGGTGCTGCGCCGCCGCACGCCGCGACGTGCGTTGCGCCGCCGCGCAGCGGCGCGCCGAAAACGACGGCGCCTGCCGGCACGGCGCCGGCCGCGACGGCCTACCGGGCCTCCGCCGGCGGGGTGCCGACCACGGCGCGGGGGCAAGCGCCGGAGCTCCTGGAACGGCGTTCGGCTGGCAGCGACTTGGCGCGCCGAATCGAACGCGCGATCGTACGGCACGTCGCGCGCGCCACGCAGCGCAGCGCGACGATCGCGATCGACGCCGGCGATGGACGCGTGCAGCTGTTGGTGCGAACGGATCGCACGGCGACGCGCATCGTCGCGTTGTGTTCGCCGCAGTTGCGCGAACGCGTCGATCGCGCGCTCGCGCACGCCCGCTTCGTGCTCGCTGCCGGCGGAACGCGGTTGGAGGTGGCGGGATGATCGCCGCGGCGACCGCCGAAGCGCTGAGCCGGATCGCAGCGCGCGCGCAAGACGTTGCCCGCGCGTACACCGCCGGCGGGTTTGCGACGAACAACGACGTCAATGCCGTCCGGTCGCCCGAACATGCATCCGATCCGCTCAGCGTCGCGGCGCCGCCCAACGCGTACTTCGTCACCGAGGACGCCGGGGGTGCGCGATCGTTTACGCGCGACGGCGGCCTCACCGTCGAGCGCGGCGCGCTGCGCGCGGCCGACGGTGCCGCGATCCTGGGCTATCCCGGCGGCGACGCGCGCGGTTCACTGCCCGTCCCGCTGACGTTGCCGGCGAACGACGTGGCCCTGGGCCGCTGCACCAACGTTCGCGTCGAAAGCGACGGCACGCTCTCGTATACGCGTTCGACGATCGATCCGCGCACCACGGAACGCAGCGTCGAACGGGTCACCGCGGGGCGCATCGCGCTGGCGCGGTTTCCGGCGGGAACCCAGCCGGTTCGGCTCGACGAGCGCCGCGTGGCCGCCCCGCAAGGGATCCCCGCGCATCTGGGAACCCCCGCCGACGGAACATTCGCGGGGCTCGCGACCTACGCGCGCGATACCGGCGCGGTCGACGTCGATGCGAGCCTGGTCAAGCTTTCCGAAGCGTATCGCGCGTTCTCGGCCCTCGCAGCAGCGAACAAAGCCCGCGGCGGCACCGATCAAACGGCGATGGACTTGCTCAAGTGATCGCGGAACTTGCCTTCGGGCGCGCCGATGCACACGGCGTGCGGCGGGCGCGGTTCGTGCGGCGCTCGAGCATTCCGTTGGGTGCGGCGTGTTTGGTCGCCAACGGGCTGCGCGAAACGCTGCGCGAACTCTTGGGCGAGCGGTGCGAACTCTCGATCGGCGAACCGGCGGCGATCGGCCCCGACGCTTGGGACACGCTCTCGCGCGAAGCGCACTGCTTTCTCACCTGCGGGCGGCAAACCGACATCGTGCTGGTGGTTCCAAACCGCTACGCGCGTGCGCTGGTGCTGTGCGCTTTCGGCGAAGGCGAGCCGCAAGTCGCAGCGACGTTGAGCGCGCTCGAACTAGAGGCGGTCGAACGCATCGCGGCGCGCTGCGCGGCTGCGTTCGACCCGTTGTGCGCCGAGCGCCGCAGTGCGTCGCAGCGGGTCGATGCCGGTTCCGTCCCGGCGTGCGTGGCCTATTTCGACGTCCGTGTGCACGTGCCGGTCCCGCTCGAGATCGGGATCGGGATCGTGCGCGAGCTTCCCGATCCGGGTCCGACCGGCGCGTTCCCGGCCGCCGGGCTGGCGCGCGTTCCCGTTGAGCTTCGAGCCGAGTTCGCCAGCGGGATCATCGATGTCGCCACCCTTTTGCAGCTGGCTCCGGGCGACGTCGTTCGGCTCGAATCCCAGGTCGACGGGGCGACGAACTTGAACATCGGCGGCCGGCTTTTCGCGCGCGGTACGGCCGGTGTCGCCGGCGGCCGATACTGTTGTGAGATACGGTTCGTTCAGCAATCGAGGGAGGCGGGTTCGTAATGTCAAGTCTGGAGAACGGCAGAAATCTCGACCTGCTCATGACCGTGCCGCTCAGGATCACCGCGGAACTGGGCACCTGCAAAATGCTCGTCGAGGATATTCTCAAGCTCGGAACCGGCTCGATCGTCGAACTCGACCGGCTCGCTGGCGGGCCAGTTGATCTGCTGGTCAACGACAAGCTCGTCGCGCGCGGCGAGGTCATCGCCATCGACGACAATTTCGGCGTCCGCATCACCGAACTCATCGAACGCCCGTAAACCGCCGCAGATATTGCGCCCATTCAGCTGAGGGTTCCGCGGCGGCTGCACGACGTCGGCGAACCCGGTGGCGTGAAAGGCCGGCAGTAGAAGCTGGGGCTGCCTCCGGCGTCCGACCTCTGCCAGAGTCGAATCCGAAGCGCCGGCCGTCGGATACGAGTGCGAGGCGGGGATGGGGTCGGCAAAGGCGTCTGGACCCTGAAGTGGGACAGCGGTAATTCGGGGCGGACGCTCGTTGGCCGCGATGTACTGCGACAACCGGACGGGCGGAGCATTGGAAGCAAGCCGGTCATATCTCGGCCATCGGCCCGGCGGACAATGGCTGCATGGATGCTTTGCTCACGCTGGCGAGCCACGGACGCTCGTCGCTTCCGCTCGACGTGCTCGCCGGGCTGACGCTGCTGTCGATCGCGCCGTTCGTCATCGTGCTCTCGACGTCGTTCGTCCGGATCATCGTCGTGCTTTCGCTGGTCCGCTCGGCGATCGGGGCCGCCTCGCTGCCGCCCAACACGGTGCTGACGGGGCTCGCGCTGATTCTGACCTTCGTCATCATGACGCCGACGTTCGAGCGCATCTCGCACGATGCGCTCGAACCGTACGCCGCGGGACGCCTGTCGCAGCATGCGTTTCTCGCGCGCGCCGTCGAACCGCTGCGCACGTTCATGCTGCGTCAGACGAAGACGAACGACATCGCGATCTTCGCCCGTGCGAGCCGCCGCCCGGCCAACGAAGCCGCGCGGAACGCGCCGCTCACCGTGCTCGTTCCGGCATTCGTCGTCGGCGAATTGCGCAACGGGTTTGCAATCGGCGTGGCGCTGTACTTACCGTTTGTTGCGATCGACCTCGCCGTGGCTGCGATCCTCATGGGCTTGGGGATGTTCATGCTCTCGCCGCCGGTCATTTCGCTGCCCGCGAAGCTCCTGCTGTTCGTGCTCGTCGACGGCTGGGCGCTGGTCTGTAACGGGGTCGTCGCGAGTTTCAGGTAGAAGTGGCGCCCGATGCGGATTACTGAACGCCTGCGGACCCATGCGCCGTTTTTCTCATTCGAGTTCTTCCCGCCCAAAACGGATGAAGGCGTGGCGTCGCTCATGCGCACGGTGGCGGCGCTCAAGTCACTGGATCCGGCCTATGTCTCGGTGACGTACGGCGCGGGCGGCTCGACCCGCATGCGCACCGTCGACGTCGCGAAGCGCATCCAGACGGAACTCGGGATCGACGTGATGGCGCACATCACGTGCGTGGGCTCGAGTGCCGATGAACTGCGCGAGGTGTTCCGCAGCCTCGAAGCAGCGAAGATCGCCAACGTCCTGGCGCTGCGCGGCGATCCGCCGCGCGGAAGCGATAGCTTCGTAGCCCACGCCGGCGGCTTTCGCCATGCCAACGAACTCGTCGGACTGCTGGAACGCGAATTCGATTTCTGCATCGGCGCAGCGTGTTATCCCGAGAAACATCCCGAGGCTCCCAGCTTCCACGCCGATCTCGACGCGATCGAAAGAAAGGTTGGCGCGGGAGCACGTTTCCTCGTGACGCAGCTCTTTTTCGACAACGCGCACTACTTCGATTTCGTTGCCCGCGTTCGCGCGCGGGGCGTTACCGTCCCGGTCATCCCCGGCATCATGCCGATCACGAACTACGAACAGATCGACCGCTTCACCGCGATGTGCGGCGCGACGATCCCTTCGGGTCTGCGATCCGAACTCGAACTGCGGCGCAATGAACCCGAAGCCGTCACCGAGCTCGGGGTCGCCTTTGCAACCTTGCAGTGCGTCGAGTTGCTCGACGGCGGCGCGCCGGGCATCCACTTTTATACGCTCAACAAATCGCCCGCCACGCGAGCCGTCGTGTCGGCTTTGCAAGCGTCGCGCTTCGGCGGCCGGCGCGTGCCGGCAAAACAAAGCGCCTGATGGATTCGTCTCGGCTTCGCTCGACGAATCCGAACGAATGAACCCCCTTGAATCCGTCGCGTGTGCGGCTACGCCGCAAGCCGGAGAGTTGGGGCGCGGCGCCGGCGAGCCGCTGGGAACCGCAGTAATTTGTTGCGCGGGTCTTTGCAAAGCACGGGTAAAGAATCGGCGGTCGATGCGGCGCCGGGTTCGGGTAACGACGCTCCCAGGATTCGGGAGTCGAACGGGCAGGTGCGAAACAGACGCGGTGCAATCGCTTCGAGTATGACGTCGTCGTCTTCGATCGCGGTGCCGGCTTGCAGCGGAGCCGGCGCGTTGTCTTTGTCATGGATCGGGACGCCGTGAACAGCGCTGACGTTTCGCCCGTCTGCGCAACCGCCATCCCAAGCGTGCTTGAGACCCTGCGCGGTGCGACCCGCGCGAGTCATCGCAACCTTGAAGCGCTGCAGCCGCGGTTGTTGGCCGGCGACATCACGCGAGCCGAATACTCCCGCACGCTGGAGCGGATGTATGGCATCTACGAACCGCTCGGACAGGTGCTGCTCGCGCACGATTTCGCCCGGGAGTGGGGCGTCCGCATGGCGGAGCGCACCGAGCTGCTGCGCCGCGATTTGCTGGATCTCGGCTTGATGCAAGCCAACCTCGCCGGCCTGACCCGCTGCCGCCGTCTGCCGCCGCTGGATACACCCGATCGCGCGCTCGGCTGTGCCTACGTCTTCGAAGGTTCGACCCTCGGCGGACGCGTTATTTGCAAGCATCTCTCGCGCGTGTTTGCCGATCGCGCCGCCGTACCGCTGCGCTTCTTCGCCGGCGATGGTGCGCGGACCGCGGACAACTGGCGGCGCTTCTGCGGCGTATTGAATGATGCCGCCGGCGACGTCGATGAAGTGTGTGCCGCCGCGTGCGCGGCGTTCGACGCGATGGCCGCTTGGCTGAGCGAACCGGCCTCTGCCGGCGGCGACATCGGCCTCGTCACGACGCAGCATTAACCTTTCACTCGCCGTGAAAAGCATCGGGCGAAACATTTCACGAAGAGATGCAATGATGAGCGCTGATCTTCGTAGCGACAACACCGGAACCGTGCGGACGGCTTGACCGTGAACGGATCCGCGACGGCTCCCGTCGATAAATCGCGCTGCGCTCAGGAGCCGATTCACATTCCGGGAAGCATTCAGCCTCACGGCGTCCTGTTCGTGCTCAGCGATCCCGAGCTCGTCGTATTGCAGGTCAGCGCCAATATCGAAACATTGCTGGGTTTTCCGGTCGCAGGCGTGCTCGGGACGCACGTCGCGACGGTGCTCGGCGCCGGCGAGACCGAACGGCTGGAACGCTTGCTGCATGAAGAATCTCGCGCGCTCGCAAGCCCGCCGCGTTTCGTGCTGGGCCGGGGTCCGCTGCTCGCCGAATTCGAATGCGTGCTGCATCGCTCGGGCAACGTCGTGATCGTCGAACTCGAACGGTACGAACCTTCGTCGAGCCCGAATCCGTTCGACGCATTCGCGCACGTCCGCACGCCGATCGAACAAATGGAACGCGCCCCCGATATTGCGACGCTGGTCCGCAATGCGGCGGACGCAATGCGCCTCATCAGCGGGTTCGATCGGGCACTGATCTACCGCTTCGATGAGGATTGGCACGGCGACGTCATTGCGGAATCGACGAACGGCGGTTTGCCGGTGGCCTACCTCGGCTTGCGTTTTCCGGCCAGCGACATTCCCGAACAAGCGCGCCGGCTCTATCTGGCAAACCCGCTGCGGGTGGTCGCGGATGCCGGATACGTTCCTGCGCCGCTCGTTCCCGAACGCGAACCGCGCACGGGACAGCCCGTCGACCTGTCTCGCGCGGTGTTGCGCAGCGTCTCGCCGGTCCACCTCGAGTACTTGCGCAACATGGGCGTGAGCGGCAGCTTGACGGTCTCGCTGATCGTTGAGGGCCGGTTGTGGGGGCTCATCGCATGTCATCATCGGCAACCGCGGCGCGTCGATTACGTCACCCGCGCTTCCTGCGAGTTTTTCGGCCGGATGCTGTCCTGGCAGCTGGGTTCGCGCTTGATGAACGAAGACGCGCAGCGCAAATTATCGGCCTACACGCTCATCGGTACATACACCCGCACCTTGGCATCGATCGAAGAACTCGGGGAGGGTTTGATGGCCGACGCGCAGGTGCTTCTCGAACTCTTCGCCGCGCAGGGGCTGGCTTTTTCGGTGGACGGAACGCTCAGACGGTTGGGCGCGGTGCCCGATGACGCATCGGTCGGGTCGATCGCCGCCGGGCTGCAGTATGGCGCCGAAGACGGCGTTGCAGCGAGCAGCCAGCTGGCGACGATCGTGCCCGAAGTCGCGCTCCGTGACCAAGGGGCGTGCGGTGCGCTGCTCATCCGGCTGTCCGAACGCGGCGACGAGTATCTGCTGTGCTTTCGGGAAGAAGTCGTCAAGTCGATCGATTGGGGCGGCGACATGCGCGTGCCGGTCACCGAGGTCGCAGGTAAGCTGCATCCGCGCACGTCGTTTCGTCTGTGGCAAGAAACCGTTCGCGGCCAAAGTGCGCGCTGGTCGGCACAAGATCACGATAGTGCGCGGCGTCTCCGCGAGCGGATCATCGAGCGTTCGCAGATGCTCAAACACCGCCGGGCCGAAGAACGGCTGCGTCACGCCGCCAACCACGACCCGCTCACGCAATTGCCCAACCGGGCCGGAATCGACGAAACGCTCGCGCGCCTGCTGATCGAAGCCCAGCGCGACGACAGCATCCTCGCCCTCGTGTTCGTCGACCTCGATCATTTCAAGTCGTACAACGATACGCTGGGCCATCTCGCCGGCGATCGGGTGTTACAAACGGCCGCCGTGCGGATGCGCTCTTGCGTTCGGCATGGCGATATCGTGGGCCGATTGGGCGGCGACGAATTTGTCGTCATCTTGCCGGAACTGGCGAAACCCGACGACGCCGATTTCGTCGCCGGGAAGATTCTGGCGGCGATCGCCGAGCCGCTCTCGGTCGAAGGGCACGAGATACGGTGCACGGCGAGCGTCGGCGTCGCCGTGTATCCGAGCGATTCGTCCGATGCCGCCGGGCTCGTGCGCAACGCCGACATCGCGATGTACCGGGCCAAAGAACGCGGGCGCAACTGCTTCGCACGGTTCGAAGACGGCGCCGGGCCGGCTGCGGGGTAATCGCCGCGTAACAATCCGGCGCTAATTCGGTCAGCGCGAACCGGCATGATTGGGACGTGGCCGAATTCGCAATCCTGCTGCGCGAAGCGCTGATCGTCACCGCGATCCTGGTCCTGCCGATCTTGGGGTTGGCGACAATCGTCGGCGCGGCGGTCGCGATCGTCCAGGCGGCGACCCAGGTGCAGGAACAAACCCTCACGCTGCTGCCCAAAGTCATCGCGGTCGGCGCGGCGCTCGCACTGTTCGGGGGGTTCGGCATGAACCTGTGCGCGCGGTTGTTCGCCGACGTGCTTGCGCGCATCCCGGCGCTGGTCCACGGCGGATGACGCAGACGACGTTGCTGGTGTTCGCGCGCAGCGCGGGATTGATGTTTCGCGCCCCCGGTTTCACCCATCCGGCGGTGCCGATGATTGTCCGGCTCGCGCTCGCGCTTGCCCTCGCCCTAGGCATCACGCCGGCGATCGCGGTTCATCGCGAGCTGGACCCCGCGCTCTTGGGTCTCGCCGTCGCGGGTGAAGTCGCCATCGGCGCCGCGATCGGAATCGGCGCGTCGCTGCTGTACGACGGAGCGTACTACGGCGGTCGCATGATCGACGACTATGTCGGCTTTCGCGGCAGCGTGCCCAACGCGGCCGTCACCTCAGCGCAAGGCTTCGGCCGCTTATGGTCGGCGCTGTTCTTGGCCGGATTCTTTTTGCTCGACGGCGATGCCGTCGTCATTCGCGCGTTTGCCGAAAGCTTCGATCACGTGGGCGCCGGCGCGCTGATCGGGAGCGAGTCGTGGTACCGTTTTGCGCTGGCCTTGCCGCAGACGATCGCCAAAACGGCGCTGCTCGTCGCGGCGCCGGGGATCGCGGTTGCCGCGGTCGTGCAAATCGCGTTGGCGGCGGTGACACGCGTCGTCCCGCGGTTCTCGAGCTTTACGCTCTCATTCCCAATCGTCTTCGCCGCGGCGCTGCTCGTTGCGATCGCAACGCTTCCGCTGTATGGACCGCTGGCCGCGCATCCGCTCATGCTCGTGCCTTACGGCGGGCGGCCATGAGCGCCGACCGCGGGCAAAAGAACTTCGAGCCGACACCGGCGCGCAAGCAGAAAGCCAAGCGCGAGGGCAATGTCCCCCGCTCGACCGAGATCGGCGGCAGCGCGGCGTTCGCCGGCGCTGCACTCGCCGCGTTCGCCGTTGTACCGGCAATCGGTGTTGCCGCAGCACGCGCGCTCGGCGGTGCCGCAGCGCAGCCCGATCCTCGACGGCTCCCGGCCGAACTGGGTACGGCGTTGGGCCTGAGCCTCATTCCGGCGTGCGCTGCAGCGGCGGGAGCGCTGACGGCGGGGGTGCTGCAGTCCGGCGGATTGCGGCTGACGCCGCCCAAGCTCGAGTTCGCGCGGCTCAATCCGGTCGCGGGCTTGAAGCGGATGCTCGGCGCCGAAGCCCTCGTGGGTGCACTGCGGGCCGTCATCGCGTTCGCGACCGTCACGCTGGCGTTGGCCCCGATCGTGCGCGAATTGTTCGCCCGCTCGACCACCCTGAGCGGTGCCGGCGCGTTCGGCGCATTGGCGTTGGATGCCGCGCAGCACGCGTGCTGGGCGGCGATCGCGGCCGGTGCGTGCTTCGCCGTCGTCGACTACGCGCTCGTGCGCCGCCGCTGGCTGCGGGAACTCAAGATGTCGTTCGAAGAAATGCGGCGCGATCAAAAAGAAAACGATGGCGATCCCAACGCTCGCGCACGGCGCAAGACGCTGCACCGCACGCTGGTGCGCGGGTCGATCGAGCGCACCAAAGATGCGTCGTTCGTGGTCGTCAATCCGACGCACATTGCGATCGCGGTCCGCTACGCGCCGCCGAGCATCGCCGTGCCCGAGATTCTGGTGCGCGCGGCCGACGAAACGGCGCAAAACGTAAAATCGATCGCGCGCCGGCACCGCATTCCGATCGTCGAAAACGTCGCGCTTGCCCGCGCGCTGTATGCGCAAGGTGAGGCCGGCCGCACGATCCCGACGGCGACGTTCGTAGCGGTTGCCCGCGTCATCGCCGCGCTCGCTCGCGAAGGGGTGTTCGCATGAACGGCAAGTTGACGTCGGCGTTTGCCTTCGGCGTGCTGGGAATCGTCGCGATTTTGATCGTTCCGCTGCCGCCGGTCATGCTCGACGCCCTGCTGGCGCTCAACATTTTCGGCTCTGCCCTGGTGCTGTTGCTGACGCTGCGGGTGGAGGAGCCGCTCGAGTTTTCCGCCTTCGCGCCGTCGCTCTTGCTCGCGACGCTGTTCCGGCTGGCGCTCGACGTGAGCGCAACGCGCTTGATCTTGACGCAGGGGCACCTCGAGGGCGGCGTTGGCGCCATCATCCCGGCGTTCGGGCAGTTCGTAGTGCGCGGCAATATCGTCGTCGGGTTGATCGTCTTTGCGATTTTGATCATCATTCAATTCATCGTGATCGCGACGGGCGCGCAGCGCGTCGCCGAAGTCTGCGCGCGCTTCACGCTCGACGCGATGCCTGGCAAGCAAATGGCGATCGATGCCGACGTGCACGCCGGCGTGCTCGACGCCGACGGCGCGCGCCGCAAGCGCGCCCGGGTGCAGCGCGAGGCCGATTTCTACGCCGCGATGGACGGCGCCGGGAAGTTCGTCAAGGGCGACGCGATCGCCGCGTTGGCGATCGTGGCGCTCAACCTGATCGGCGGAATCGTCGTCGGGATTGCCTATCACGAGCTCTCGCCGGGCGATGCTTTCGCGACCTTCGCGCTGCTGTCGATCGGCAACGCGCTCGTGACCACACTGCCGGCATTCCTGATCTCGACGGCGATGGGGATGATGGTCACGCGGGTAGCCGGCGACGGCGCGCTGGGCACCGATCTCGCGCGCCAGCTCATCGGCCGGCCGGACGTGCTGCGCTCGGCGGCCGTGCTCGTGACCTTGCTCGGGCTCGTTCCGGCATTGCCCGCGCCGCTGTTCATCGGGATCGGCGCGTGCGCGTTTGCCGGCGCGCACTTCGCCCAACGGCGCAACGCGCGGATCGCCGCCCGCGCGAGCGCCGCTGGCGAGCAGGCCCGCAAGGTCGCGATCCGGCGACCCGAGATGGCGCTGGCGCTCGTCGGCGTCGATGCGCTGTCGATCGACGTCGGCAGCGATTTGTACGGCTTGCTCGCACCGCCCAATGCCGACGCACTGCTGGATCGCGTCGCCGACGTGCGGCGCGCGCTGGCTGCCGAATTGGGCATCGTCATCCCCGGCGTGCGCTTGCGCGACGACGGCGTGCGCGATCCGCGCACCTACGCGATCCGGGTTCGCGACCGCGTTGCCGGCGAAGGGATCGTGCGGCTCGATCGGCTGCTGGCCGTCGGCCGGCCGGCAACTTTGGCTCGACTTCCCGGCGAAGATACCGTCGAGCCCGTGTACGGCTTGAACGCGAAGTGGCTCGACTATGCTCAGCGCGACACCGCCACGCAGGCCGGCGCGCTCACCTTCGACGCAATTTCGATTGTCGGCTCACATCTGTCGGAAATCGTCCGGCGTCATGCCGCCGAACTGCTCGGCCGTCAGGAGTTTCATACGCTCCTCGAGCATCTGCGCGCGAGCGTCCCGTCGGTGGTCAAAGATATCGGCGGAGACGTCCTGCCGATCGCGGCGGCCCACCGGGTCTTCACCCATCTGCTCAAGGAGCGCATTTGGCCGCGTGACCCCATCGCCGTCTTCGAAACGATTCTCGACGCTGCAGCGGGTTCGCGCGATCCGCGCGAACTTGCCGAGGCTGCGCGCCGCGTCGTCGTTCCGCAGCAGTTTCGCCGCGACGGCATCCACCGGATCCGGCCGCTGATCTTCGCCCCCCAGTTCGAGAGTGAACTCGTCCGGATGTGGAGCCCGGCCGGAGGTTTGGCACCCGATCCCGTTACGACGATGCACGTGCGAACGCGCATCGCCGGCTATCTCGAAGAACCCGTTCCCGGTCCGCATGCGATCGTTGCGACCGCCGCGCTGCGGCCCATGCTGGCCGAATTTTTCGAGCAAACCGGCTTCCACATCGACGTCTTTGCCTATACCGAGATTCCGACCGACATCGTGCTCGAGCCCGCCGGCATCATCGAGGCACCCGACGGCCGAGCGGCGTGACAGAACGGGGCGGCCGCCGGCCGGTGCGGCGCAACGGCGCGTTTCGCGCCGCGCGCTAGGCGGCAAGACGTCTTGAAATGACGACGCGCGCTTCGGCTCTAGCTGAGGATCCCATCACCGCGGCCTTCGCGCAGCTGGTCAACATGACGCCGCACGAGCTCGAAGCGTGGCTGCAGGCCGACCAGTCGCGTGAGGTAGGCGCGAAGCCGCCGCAGGGCGGTGAATCGACCGGTCACGCGTCGGGCCGGCACATCGTCAAGATCTTACGCAAAAAGAAAGGCATATGGAACGATGCCGATCTGCGTGCGATGCACCGGGTGGTCGGCTCTATCAAACGGCATCTCGCGCAACGGCCCAGCGGCGACGTGCATGCGACCCACTGGGCGGATAGCCTCAAGAATTGGGGCCACGATCCACTCAAAGTGGGCTGACGGATTGCAGCGATGCGCTTTTCTTCGCGGTTGAGTTTCGCCCAAGCCGCCCGTCGGTGGACGTGCGCGCCGAGCGAGCGGGTGCGTCAGCTGCGCGGGCGCGTCAGCTCGTAGATCAGACCGGCGCGCACGGCTGGCCACTCCGCCGCGACGACGCTGTACACGCAGCTGTCGCGCAGCGTCCCGTTGGCAAACCGCTGATGACTGCGCAGTATGCCGTCGAGCTTTGCGCCGAGCCGTTCGATCGCGCGCCGGCTTTGCCGGTTGTGCGTCGCCGTGCGAAACTCGACCGCGATGCAGTCGAGTGCCTCGAAAGCGTGCGCGAGCAGCAGCAACTTGCACTCGGTATTGAGCGCCGTTCCCTGCACCCGCTTGCGATACCACGTCGAGCCGATCTCGACGCGCAGCGCGGCCGGATCGACGTTCATATAGGAGGTCATGCCGACGGCGATTCCGGTCGAGCGCTCGATGACCGCAAACGGCAGCATCGTACCGTGCTCGAAGAGCGCGAGCCGCCGTTCGATTTCGGCCGCCATCGCCTCCGGCGCCGGAACGCTGGTATACCAGATGTTGAAGAGGTCGCCGTCGCGGGTCGCGGCGACGAGATCGTCGTGGTGCCGGGCGCAAAGCAACTCGAGCACGACCGTCTCGCCGCTCAGCGTGACCGCCGCCGGCCAACTCATCTCAGCCGGCCCGCTGCGCCTCTCGGGCCATGCGCACGAGCGTTTCGCGCGCGTCGTCTTTGCCGGCGAGGGCGTGATCGAACGCGATGCTGACCACGATTCGTTGGGCGCCCGTGTCGACCGAAAGCTCCATCGCCCGTGCATCCAGCGCGACGAGTTCGGCCGTCCGGGCGCTCGTGACGTTGCCGTATGCGCGCGCGTACGCAACGACGGCATCGGCATGATCCTCGTTCATGTGCTCGCAGATTGCTGCCGCGGCTTCAGGCGAGAGCATGCCTTCCATGCTTCACGCTTTGCCCGCGCCGCGTGCGATTCCCTCACGACTCGAAGTGCAGTGCGGTTGAGGCTTCGATCGCCGCTCCCAGAACCGTGTAGCCGTTCTCGTGAAGGCGAATCGGATCGAGGACGAGCGAATCGATCCCAGCCGTCGCGAAAAGTTCGGCCGCGCGCAGCGTGAGGTGTTCGAGCATCCGCCGGCGATGTTTGTCGGATCCGCGGTGGTCGCGGCTGAGGAAATGACCGGCCATCAACTCGGCGCCGATCTCAGTGAGCGGGATCATCCGGCGAACGCCGTGCTCGCCCGCCCGCAACTCCATGTATTTTCGACCCGCTTCGGTTCGGCCGACGATCGCGACGTCGGTGCCCGGAGCGACGTACTCGCGGGCCAGGATGCGGCTTCCGGCCGGCGCTGCTGCCATCAGGGCATCGAACGCCGCCCGGATCGCGGTTTCATCAGCAAGCGCCAGGGCGGGAAAAGCGCCGGTCCCCGGGGCGCCTTTTCCATCGTCTGTCCGGCTCAAGACGATCGCGGTCGTGCGCGGATCGTGCATGTCGCGGCGCGCTGCAAAGGCGATCGCGCTGTCGGCCGAATCGGCGTAGGCTGCCCGCACGACCCGGATGTCGAGATGGTCGAGAGCGTGCAGTGTTTCGATGAAGTCGATGTTCATTGGTCTCCCCGGCAACGCGCGGGCGCGTCATTTCATTTGCCCTGCGCTCTCATTGTCGAACCTGTAAGCAAGGGGGCGCCGCGGGAGAGGCGATCGGCGGTGGAATCCAGCCGGACGTACGAATCGGCGGCATGCGCAGCAGCGCGGCAAGGGCGACGCCTTCGAGCGACCCGACGAACGCTCCGATCAGCGCGAACGTGACCAGCAGGGCGCAAACCAGTGCGCCGAGGCCGTTGCCGGAGATGCTTGCCAGCCATGCCCCCGCCAGCATCAGCGCCGGCAGCGCGATCGACCACGCGATTGCCCGGACGCCGATCCAAGCCCACGCCCGCGGCACCCGGCGGGAGAGGAGCACGGCCTGCGGAGCTGCCATGAGCGCTCCGACCAGCGCGCCCAACACCGCGCCAAGGCCGATTTGAACGGCGATCGGCCAGCCGGAAACCAGCGACGCGCCGATGCCGCTGTCGGCGCTGAATTGCAGGCAGCGGCCGAGCAGCGCGCCCAGCACGGTCGCCTTGAGCCAGCCGCGTTCGAGACCCGCGGACCGGGCGCGGCGCGGCGTTACGTGCGCGGCGGATGATCGTCTTGCGGGAGGCAAGATCGAGTCCGACCTGCCGGTGCATTACGGTCGGGTGCGAGCTCGGATCGAACAGAAACGCCGATGCCGGGGGCGGCGCTTCTTGAGCCAGAGCGGCCGCGCCGGCCGGCTGTAACGGCGACCCGAGCAGCGGCTCAGTTTCAAGTGGCGCCGGCGGCGCTGGCGATTGAGTCGCGCCGCTCGCGTGCGCGCGTGCGTCCCGACGGTGATCACGTTCGCATTCCAACGATTCTCGGCGTCGACTGGCCCGGCGGCCTTGCGCGGCGGAATGCAACTCATCTGAATCGGCCTCCCGGCATCGTGCTCGCGGTTGATGCGAAGGCATGCGCAGGGCGCGGCAGGCGGCAGCGCGCGCTGCCGAAAAGATAAGACAGCAAGAGAACGATCGGTAGGAAAGTCGCCCACGGAGACGCGCCGGCAATTTGCCCGATCCCTGCGCACACCGGCGCGACGATCGATAAGGCCATCCAAGCCGCGACGAGGCGTTCGTTGTTTCTCATCCTGGCGCGCACTGTAACGTCCGCCGTTGAACATATTACGAACGTCGAATGAATTCGCGCGCATAAATTGCACGGCACGGCCTGGCGAGCGCTCGTACGAAATCGGAGATTTCCAAGCGCCGTTACAACGGCGGACGGCTGGCAATCGGCGCGCCGTTGCGGAGCAGCGAATCTCCGCGTGCAAAATGCCGGGCGACCCGCCGTTCATCGTGAAGTACCGTTTTGCGATGCAGCACGTGGAGTGCATCGCAGGAGTTGATT
>JBEKHC010000014.1:0-63290 GCA_050012475.1 Candidatus Velthaea sp. | reverse complement strand
CCGTTGAGCCGGCGTTCCTGCACGGCTGGCAAAACCGGAGCGCGGGCGAAACGCGCCGTAAACCAAAACAACGAACCATCGCCGTCGATGCTCTGCGCGCCGATCTCTCCGCCCATCAATTCGACCAGCCGTTTGGAGATCGAGAGTCCCAGGCCCGTGCCGCCGAAGCGCCGCGCTGTCAGCCCGTCGGCCTGCGCGAACGGTTCGAACAATTGCGGCAGCACGGCCGCAGCGATGCCGATCCCGGTGTCCTGGACCTCGAAACGCAGCACGACGTCGCTGCGAAAAATCTCGAGCGGAACGACCCGCGCGACGACGCGGCCGCGTTCGGTGAATTTCACCGCGTTGCCCAGCAAGTTCAACAGGATCTGACGCAGCCGGTCGGCGTCGCCTTCGACGGGCGGAATGATCGGATCGACATAGGCGTGGAGCGTCACGCCCTTGTCGCGGGCCAGCTGTGCGACGACATCGGCGGCCCCTTCGAGCACCGTTTCGATCTCGAAGATCGTCGGATGCAGATCGATCTTTCCGGCTTCGATCTTCGAGAAATCGAGGATGCTGTTGATGAGCGCAAACAAGGCTTCCGCCGCCTCGTTGATGGTTTGCACGCTGATCTGCTCGCGCTCCTCGAGCTTGGCCTTGCCCAAGAGTTCGGCCGCGCCGATGATTGCGGTGAGCGGCGTGCGCAGTTCGTGACTCATGGTGGCCACGAACTGCGTTTTGAACCGCGATGCGCTCGCCAGTTCGCGGTTGAGCTCTTCGAGCTCACTGGCATGTTGCTGCACGCCGGCGTGCAGCAGGCGCAGCTCTTCGGCCCGCTTGCGCTCGGTGATGTCCGTGATCGCGGCGAGCGTCAGGGTCGCGCCGCCGGTCTGAATCGGGTTGAGCCCGATCTCGACCGGGATTTCGCTGCCGTCCTTATGCCGCGCGTAGAGATCGCGCCCGGCGCCCATCGGGCGCGCCACCGCCGCCTCGTTGAAGAAACTGCGCAGCCCGGCATGTCCGGTCCGGAACCGCTCGGGAACCAGCGTTTCGATCGACTCGCCGAGCAGCTCGGCGCGCTCGTAGCCGAAGAGCTTCTCGGTCTGAACGTTGACGAGCGTGATGCGCCCGCGTTCGTTCACCAGCACCATCGCACTGGGCGCGGCCTCGACGACGAGGTTGAACAGGTCGCCCCGCGGCGGAAGGCTGACTGCCGGCGGAGGCGTTCGCAGGGTCGAGATGAGGCCGTCCAGATGGCCCAGGGCCTCGAGGATATCGCCGAAATTCTTGTGATTGGGCTCGAGCTTGCCGTCGATGAAGGCTTCCAAGCTGGCGATCGCCACTGCCAAGTCGTTGCGCATATCGTGCAGCGTCTTATTCACGCGCCTCTCCTTCTTGGCGCGTAACGTCGGCGCATGCCATCGTTTCGGGGAGTCGCTTGCCCAGTGTGGGCAAGCGACTCAGGGCGCGCGCCTGGCGAGCCGGACGGGTCGCGCGGCCGATTCCGTGGCGGCGCGCTCATTGCACGGCCCGGCAAGCCGGATGGGAAAGCTTTGCGCTGCGGGCGAACAACCTTCGGAGCCATGGAAACGCTTAGGCAGCGACGTGCGCTTATCATCGATGACGAACAGAAGATCGTCGAGGTTCTCTCGAGCTATCTGAGCGACGAAGGCTTTGCCGTTACCGGCGTGTTCGACGGCGCCGAAGCGATGCGGCGGGCGCTAAGCGAAACATTCGACGTCATTCTGCTCGACTTGAACTTGCCGACGATCTCGGGCGTCGAGATTTTCAAAGCGGTGCGTAAAGTTTCCGACGTTCCGATTTTGATGGTCACTTCGCGCGACGACGCGATCGATCGCGTCGTCGGGCTCGAGCTCGGCGCCGACGACTACATTTCCAAGCCCTTCAATCCGCGCGAGGTCGTGGCGCGGGTGAAGAACATCATCAATCGCGTCGAACGGCGGCCGTCGGTGATGCGCGTCGAGCACGATCTGCAGCGGATCGGCGATTTGGAGATCGATCGGACCGGGCACGAGATTCGGCTCAAAGGCACGCCGGTCAAACTCACGCCGATGGAGTATCGGATCCTCGACGTGCTCTTGCGCAACGCGGGAGCGGCGCTGACGCGAGCTCAACTCTTGGACACGGTCAACGCCGATTCGGCCGACGTTTTCGACCGCACGCTCGATAAGCACATCGCGAACCTGCGGCACAAGATTCGCGACGATCCCAACCGGCCGCGCTACATCCTTACCGTGCAAGGCGTCGGGTACAAGTTCGCGCAGTAGGACGGTGACGGCCGCCTTCGCCGAACGTTCATGCGTTCGTCAAAGGTCCCGGGTAGGGTTAGCCGGTGACAAACCGGATCGATGGTTGGCCGCCGTGACGACCCAAATCCACGAATTGCGCAATCGCTTGACGACGGCTGTGCTCACCGCGACCGCGATGCTCGATGGAAAACTGCCGACTGACAAGAGCAATTTACAAGGCCTCGTGCGCGCCCTCGAGGACGTGAAGAGCATCGTTGCGACCGTTTCCAAGTACGATTGGGATCAGACTCCGGCCGACGACCAAGTCGTCGATATCGAAGACTTGGTCCGTTCGGTTGCCGATGAGCTGGAGGTGGCCTCGTCCGCTGGTGACGTTCGGCTGCTCGTGACGGGATCCGACCGGCGAATGAGTCCGTGCGGAATTTTACGCGGCCACGCGCTCGCGATGCACGAAGCGGTCGAAGAAGCCCTGCACGCGTTGCTCTCGGCGTTGCCGCCCCGGTCGTCGATTCGCATCGCGGCCGGCTCCGGCGCGGTGGTCCGTTTGACCGCGACCGCCTTGGGCGACTGGCAGCTGGCAGCCGCGCACCTCGATGCGATGGCGCCGGCGCTCGAGAGCCGCGGGGGCCGCGTCCACTTGGGCGCCAAGCCCGGGGAATATTGCCTGCACCTGCCGGGCCGGCCGGTCTGCAGTTAGCGCTAACGCCCGACGATGACGGCCGCGGCGAGGCCGGCGGCGGCTAACGCGATGAGCGCGAGCATCGGGCGCCGCATTCCGCGGCCGGCGCCGAAGATGAACGCGTACGCGGCTTTGAGCAAGTTGTTCGAAGAAACCGCGATGAGGATGGCCTGGGCGACCGCGGGCAGCGGACCAGCGTTGCCCTGAGCAATGCTCAGCACGAATGGGTCGATGTCGGTGAAGCCGACGAGCGCGGCCAGGGCGTCGAGGCCCGAGCGTCCGAACCGGCCTTGGGCCGCGTGCGTCGCAAACGTGACCGCGATGAACAAAACGGCGAACAGGACGGCCGCGCCGACCTGCAGCGGGTTCGTCGGTGCTTTCTCCTCGGCTGGAATATCCGCGGTTCGCCGTTCGCTTGCGGCGCGGTAAACGATCCACGCCGCCGCGCAGCCGGCGGCGAAGAAGCTCAGCAGCGGCACCAGCAGCACGCGGCCCAGCGCCGCATCGAAAATCACGATGATGACGAGCAGCCGGATGTACATGAAGGCGGTGGCCAGCACGATGCCCGCCGCAACGTCGGCCGGCGCCTGACCGTCGCGGCTGCGCCGGGCGAGCACGACCGTCGTCGCGGTCGAGGAATACAAGCCGCCCAGAACAGCGGCCAGCAGGGTCGCGCCCTTGGGCCGGACGTATCGGGTCAGGAGATAACTGGCGTACGAGAGGGTCGAGACGGCGATGACGGCCAGCAACACGCGGTGCGGCGACAGTTCGCGCAATCCGGCGAAGGGAACGTCGGGAAACAGCGGCAGCGCGACGCCCACGAGCAGCAGGAACTGCCCCGCCGTGAAGATTTCTTCGAGCGGCACCGTTTGCGCGATCTCGTGCAGGCGCCGGCGGCCCGCCAGCAGCATCGTCGCGGCGACCGTCACCGCGATGACCAGCCACGGAGCTTGGGTCACGGCGAGCGCACCGAGCAGGTAGGCCAACAGATTGCAGACGGGGACGACGAAGTCGCGTTGCTCAGCGGCGGCGCTGACCCGGTAGTAGGCATAAAGCCAGAGCCCCAAGATCGCCAACCCGGCGGCAAAGATGACTCCGCTCTGCGGGGCGAGGGCGTAACAGCCGGCACCGGCCAAGGCCAGCATCGGAAAGGTGCGGATACCGCCCGGCCGCTGCGGGATTTCGGGGGCGAAGAACTTCTCGAACGCCAGACCAAAAAACAGCGCCATGCTCAGGAGCACGACGAAGTCCTGGGCGGTGATCGGCACGGTTTGTGAAGGACCGGTCAAGGGGTTCGATCCCAGCGAAACCGCCCCGATCGGGCGCGTCCCGGCGTCGAGCAGGGAGTTAGCGGACCGCCGACGTCTGCCGTTTTGCTCTTGCCCCGGCCGTCGCAGGAACACGCGCCGGGCAGCGAACGACGAGCACCGGAACGGGCGACATCCGCACGATGGTCTCGGCGACACTGCCCAGGAACACCCGGCGGACGCCGTTGCGGCCGTGGCTGCCGGTGACGATGAGATCGGCATTTTCGCGCTTGGCGACCGCGATGAGCGCGCGGCTGGCGTTGCCTTCGGCGATGCGCCCTTCGGCCGCCACGTCGTTGGCCCGGGCTTCGGTCACCGCGCGGTCGACCACGCGCTGCGCATCGTCGTAGAGCGAGGCTTGGAGCGACGTGTCATAGTAGCCGTGCGAACCGACGACGGCGTCGAAGTCGACGACGCTGCAGAAGAGCACGTGACAATCGTCGGCCGCCGCGTGTCCGACGACCGTGTCGATCGCCGCGCGCGCCGGTTCGGACTCGTCGGCCCCGACGACGATCCGCTCGAAGCACTTGCGCGGCTCGAGCGCCAAGACCGTCCCGGGCCGAACGGTCAGCACCGGGATCGAACTGCCGCGGAGCACCGCCTCGGTCGTGCTGCCGATGAACAGCCGTCCCAAACCGCCGCGCGCGTGCGTCCCCATCACGATGGTGCCGCAGCGCAGCTTGTTCGCCAGTGCGAGGATGGCTTTCGCGGGCTCGCCTTCGATGAGGTGGTGTTTTGCGGCGACGCCGAAGCGCAAAGCGTCCTGGCTCGCCCCGTCCAGCATCGCTTGGGCGTTCCGCGTGAGCCCTTCGATCGTCGGCTGCGGGTCGAAGATGACACCCGTAGACTCGATCTCGGCGATGATCGGGAGCCAGTTGAGCGCGTGGCACAGGACGAGTTCGCCGTCGTGTTCCCGAGCGAGGCGCGCGCCGAGCGCGAGCGCTGTTTTCGCGGGCTCCGAATCGTCGATCGCGACGAGAATACGTCCGAAAAGGCTGCTCACACTTGGCCTGCCGATTCTCGTGTCCGAAACGGGCACGCGTTAGGGGACCGATCACTGCGGTGGATGTGGTCTTTAAAGCTAAACCGCGCTTGTGAAGGCAGCGTGACCATGCGCGCAACACCGTTCACGAAAGATTCAATCACGCGGCCGGAGCGGCGTTCCTGCCCCGGAGCCGATCATCCCACTCGCGCCCCAGCGGCGGCAAGGTCCGAAAGCCTTGATGGATTCGTCTGGGATTCGCTCGACGAATCTGCAGTGTTCGCGCGTGGCGTACCGGCCGACGCGGGCGGGGCGTGCCGAGCGAAGCGGGCGGGGCGCACCGAGCGGAGCGGACAGGGAGCACCGAGCGGAGCCGAGGGCGCCCATCCGAGGCCGCTCTCGGCTTAGAAAGGCGCCGTGCCGTCGTGTTCGAGCGGGCGGATCTGCGCGCGCCGATCGCTGACATAGACCAAACGCCGGTAGTCGGCGACGCGGGTCGAACCTAACTCGAAGAGCTCGCCCAGCACGTCGCCGGCGCGAATGGAGCGCACGATTCCGCGGTAACGAATGCCCGCAGCCGATCGGATTTCGACGTCCCGTCCGATCATCGCATCGGATGTCGGCGAATCGTTCCTGGAGGACGCGGTTGTCCGGCTGATCGCGCTGCGCATGAAGGGAGCAGGCTAGGCGGCTCACGTGAAGGCGGCGTGAAGCAAGTCTGCACCCGCGCTTCACATCGCTTCGCCGGCCTGCGTGCCGCAATCCGGGTCCGGCCGCACAGATCCCTGCCTGCGGATGAGACCAACGTTGCATCGGATCAAGCCGTCATGCTCTGCTGGACGAAACAGACGCTGGGTACGATGAGAAGGTCCCGAACAATTTTCATCGTCGCGAGGTCTTCTATGGATCCACTCATGATTGCCGGATTCGCCTGCATCGCCCTGGGCCTCGTCATCGCGTATGTAACGTCGCTGCGCGAGCGAAGCCTGCAGAAATTGCCGTGCATGTTCTGCGGCCGTCTGTTGACCCCGCCGCTGTACTTGTGCAAGCACCACATCGGGGACGGACGTGAATTCAAAGGTCCGCGCGTCACCGTCGGAGCGACTCGCGCGAAAGACAATTAACGCGCAAAAGACAATTAACGGCTGATCGCGGGCGGATCGGCCGCCGGCCGGTCGGAGAATCCGGCGAGCAGCGGCGCTGCGGGCTCCGCATGAACGATCACGCGCCCGGCCTCGGGCACCGCGTGGCGGATGCGCTGCTCGATCGACCAGGTCGCAGCGTGCACGGTGTTGAGCGACAGGTCGCGGTCGAACGTGCACGACACGGAAATCGAGAAGCCGTCCTCGCCGCCCTGAACCGAGGCTTCAGCCATCGAACGGCAGAGCGGTTCGCCGGCGGCGGCGCGCCGAATGCGTTCGATCAGCTCGCGTTCCCGGTCGGGGCCGAGCAGCCGCGCGTCGATCGGATCGGCGCGCTTGGGATCGAGGTGCGAACGCACCACGACGTCGCCGCCGAGTTGCAGGGCCACCGCCCGTTCGACTTCGTCGGCGCGCCCGTGCGCGTCGGCCAGCGTCGTCGTTCCGTCGAGTTCGACGTCGAACCCGACGTGGGTGATGTCGGCATCGGCATGGGTGTGATAGACGCTGATGTCGTGGACGCTGTAACCCAAGCGCGCGGCGACGTGGCGGACGGTGTCGGCGATCGAACCCTGATCGAGCGGTAAAGGATCAGCTCCGATCGTGAGGTCGACCTCGGGGTGCTTGGCGGTGACGGCATCGCGGGCGGCGTCACAGATCGCGGCGGCGTTTTCGATCGGCGTCCCTGGGGCGACGCACACGAGCGCGTCGGCGACGATGGTGCTGCCCGCCAGCCGCGCGCGAACCCGTTCGACGCGCGCGATCGCCGGTACGTTTTGCAGAATCTCGGTAATGCTTTCGGAGACCCCGTCGGGGGCGGCATCGACGAGCACGTCGATGGTTCGCGAGCCCAGCCGCCAGCCCACCTTGATGACGACCAGCGACACGGCCAGTGCGGCGAGCGCATCGGCGCGTGGGTAGCCCAAGGCGACGCCGGCCAATCCGACCAGCACGCTGGCCGAAGCCAGGATGTCCGATGAAAAGTGCAGCGCATCGGCTTCTAACGCTTGACTGCGCGTTTCTTTGGCCACCTTCATGAGCGCGCGCGACCGGGTGATGTCGACCAGGATCGCCGTGACGACGACCGCGACCGCGTACCACGTCACGACAACCGGATGGCTCGAGGGGAAAACCAGCCGCAACACTGCTTCGCGCGCGATGCCCAGGGCCGTGACGAACAGCAGCGCCGTTTCGATCAGCGCCGAGATTGCTTCGATCTTGCCGTGGCCCCACTGGTGATCGGCGTCGGCAGGTTTGTCGCTCTGGCGCACGGCCATCCAGGTGATCGCGGCGGCGCCCAGATCGAGCAGCGAGTGCGCAGCCTCCGAAAGGATCGCTAAGCTGCCCGTCAAGAGACCGACGGCGAGCTTTGCTACCGTCAGCCCCGCGCTGGCCATCACTGAGGACAGAGCGACGCTCTGCTTGCGATCGGTGGCTTCCATGGGCGCGCTTCTCATTCGCCCCGCCAACGCGCGGGTCCGCGCCCACGGCACGCCGTTACACGTTCGTGACGCGTCCGCCGGTTGGCGGGCCGGCGGTTCTCAGCGATTTCGTGAGACCTTCACAGGAAGCTCCTATCATTTTCCTCATGCGAGCGATCTCTGCGCAACGAATTCTGCACTGTGCTTGGCCCGGTTCCAACCACTACGTCGAAGCCTTTTACGCGAGGCTTGCTGATGACGGGCGCGAGCGCACGCTGCCGTTGCGCGTCCGGCTGGCCGACATCGGGCTGCCTTCGCACCTGTCGCTCGAACGCGAAGTGCGCGCGACGTTCGTGCGGCTTCGCGCCGACGAGAATCCGGCGACGGGCTTTCACATCCAGTGGGAAGTTGCCGGCGGCGGCCCCTATCCGCGCTTTACGGGCTGGCTGTTTCTCCATCGCGGCGCGGACGACTCGACCTCCGTCCTCGAACTCGAGGGAACCTACACCGCGCCGTTCGGTCCCGTCGGCGCCTTCTTCGACGCCGCGATCGGCAAGAGCATCGCGGAATCGACCGCGGATGCGCTGCTGACCGATATCGTCGAAGCCATCGAAGGTGCGCCGGCGCTGGAAATAACGCGTCTTTGAGGATACTCTGATTTAGCCCCGGACGTCGTGCTGCGCGGTTCATTTGCTGAAGCAAACTTCGCCGCATTGCTCCTCGCCAGGGCGAAATCAGAACATCCTTAGCGCGTCCACGTCCAGTTCGTGTACTCGGGCGCATCGATGCCGTTGGTTCGGGCATAGTTGCGCGCGGTCAATTGCAGGTTACGGAAACGCTCCTTGGCGTGCGCGCCGGCGATCTGCAGACGCGGCACGCGATTGATCACGTCGATCGCGAGCGTGAAGCGGTCGATTTCATTGTTGATCGCCAACTCCAGCGGCGTATTGATGTTGCCGCGTTCCTTGTAGCCGCGGACGTGCATGTTGTCGTGGTTGTGGCGCCGGTACGCCAGCCGGTGGATCAGCCACGGGTAGCCGTGGAAGTTGAAGATGATCGGCCGGTCGAGCGTGAACAAGCTGTCGAAGTCACGATCGGTCAAGCCGTGCGGATGTTCGGTGCTGGGTTGCAGTTTGAACAGGTCGACGACGTTGATGAACCGGATCTTGAGATCGGGAAACGCTTCGAGCAGAAGTTCGACGGCTCCGAGCGACTCCATCGTCGGGATGTCGCCGGCACAGGCCAAGACGACGTCGGGCTCGACACCTTCGTCGGTGCTCGCAAAAGACCAGATGCCGATGCCTTTTTCGCAGTGAATCGCTGCTTTGTCGGCATCGAGATACTGGAGGTGATTCTGCTTGTCGCACACGATGACGTTGACGTAATCTTCGCTGCGCAGGCAGTGGTCGGCCACCGACAGCAAGCAGTTGACGTCGGGCGGCAGATAGATGCGCACGATCTCGGCGCTCTTATTGACGACGAGATCCAGAAAACCGGGATCCTGATGGGTGAAGCCGTTGTGATCTTGACGCCAAACCGTGGAGGTGATGAGCAAGTTGAGCGAGGCGACTTCTTTGCGCCACGAGAGATGATGGGACGATTCCAGCCACTTGGCGTGCTGGTTGAACATCGAATCGATGACATGGATGAACGATTCGTAACTCGCCAAAAAACCGTGCCGCCCGGACAGCAGATAGCCTTCGAGCATCCCTTCCATCGTGTGCTCGGACAGCATCTCGATGACGCGGCCGTCCGGCGCGAGTTCGCAGCCGTCGATGTCTTCAGGAAAGTAGTCGGCCAGCCATAGCTTCTTGCTTACCGCATAGATTGCGTCGAGTTTGTTCGAGGTGTTCTCATCCGGACCGAAGACGCGGAAGTTCGTCATGTTCCGCCGCATGACGTCGCGCAAAAGTTCGCCCAGCGGCCGGGTGTTCTCGTGCCGAACGCGTCCGGGCTGATCGACGGCGACCGCATAATCGCGGAACGGCGGCACTTGCAGCGGTTTCTTGACCAAGCCGCCGTTGGCGATCGGATTGGCCGACATGCGCCGGGCGCCGTGCGGCGGCAGATTGAGGACCTCGGCGATCGGCGTTCCGTGCTCATCCCACAGTTCGTGCGGGCGATAGCTGAGCAGCCATTGTTCGAGAATTCGCATGTGCGCGGTGTTCGTCGCCGGATCCGTGATCGGAACTTGATGCGCGCGCCAGGAACCTTCGACGTTGTGGCCGTCGATGGTCTTGGGCGCGGTCCAGCCTTTGGGGCTGCGCAACACGATCATCGGCCAGCGCGGCCGCGCTGCCTGGCCTGAACTGCGCGCTTCGTCTTGCGCGGCACGGATGCGCGCTGCGCATTCGTCGAGCGTCGCCGCCATCGCTTGATGCATCGATTCGGCGTCGGAACCCTCGACGAAGAACGGCGTCCAGCCGTAGCCGGTCAAGAGGCTCTCCAGCTCTTCGTGCGAGATGCGCGCCAACAGCGTCGGATTGTTGATCTTGTAGCCGTTGAGATTGAGAATCGGCAGGACCGCGCCGTCGCGAATGGGGTTCAAGTACTTCGAGATGTGCCAGGATGTCGCAAGCGGTCCGGTCTCCGCCTCGCCGTCGCCCACGACCGCGGCGACGATCAAGTCGGGGTTGTCGAACGCCGCACCGCAGGCGTGCGACAGCACGTAGCCGAGTTCGCCGCCTTCGTGAATCGAGCCCGGTGTTTCGGGCGTGCAATGACTGCCGATCCCGCCCGGAAAGGAGAACTGGCGAAAAAAGCGCTGCAAACCAGCCTCGTCCAAGCTCTTATCGGGATAGATTTCGGAGTACGTGCCCTCGAGATACACCGGCGCCAGCACGCCCGGCGCGCCGTGCCCGGGACCGGCCATGAAGATCGCGTCGAGATCGTCCCGCACGATGATCCGGTTGAGGTGCGTGTAGATGAACGCCAGCTCGGGGCTCGTGCCCCAGTGGCCGAGCAGCCGCGGCTTGATGTCGGTCGGCTCCAGCGGACGGCGCAGGAGCGCGTTGTCTTTGAGATAGATCATGCCCAGCGCGAGATAATTGCAGGCGCGCCAGTATTGATCGATGAGGCGCAGCTCGTCCGCCGAAAGCGGCGAGCCCTCGATTGTCGAGCGAGCTTTGCCGAAAGCGTTGAGGTCGGAACTTGCCGCACGGCGTCCGTCCAGAAGCGTCATGAAATTCCTCACGTTCTCGCCTTGCGAGCGAAGCGTCACTGCGCGAATGCCTGCAAATGTAGCAGATGCGTCCGCCGATCTCCCGCTCTACGATGCGATTCGAAGATGAAGCGGAGTTTAAGACGCGCGTTCGTACGCAGCGACCGCTTGCGACGCGCAGCGAGCAAAGCGAGTGAAGCGATTAAGCTCCCGTCAGACCAGTGACGCCTGATGGTTCGCGCTCGCGGCCGCATCGTCGCGGCTGCGCACGCCGCTGCCCACGATCATGACCGGAAGCGGCGCGGTGCGAATGATCCGCTCCGCGACGCTGCCCAGGGCGATGCGTTCGCCGCCGTGCCGGCCGTGCGTCCCCAGCACGATGAGGTCGACGCGCTCGCGTTCGGCGGCGGCGACCAGCTCCGCGCCGGGGTTGCCTTCGAGGACGCGGCCCTGGGCGGCGATGCCGCGGGCGCGTGCCCGCTCCAACGCTCGCTCGACGGCCGTCTGCGCTTGCGCCGCCAGCCGGCTTCCGGCCAGCGGATCTTCACGATCGCTTTCGGCGCTGACGCGATCGACGTCCGCGACGCTGCAGAACAGCAGCTCGCGGCGGTCTTCGGCCGGGAACGCCAACGCCGTCTCGATGGCCACGGCCGACAGCGCGGAGTCGTCGGTGGCGACGAGGATGCGCTCGAAACAGCGCCGTACCGGCGGCGCGACGCGAATGCCCGGGCGGACGGTGAGAACTGGAAGCGTGCTTCGCTGCAACACGGCGCTCGTGGTGCTGCCGACGAGCAGCCGCTGCATGCCGGCCCCATCGTGAGT
This sequence comes from Candidatus Velthaea sp., assembly GCA_050012475.1. Lineage (GTDB taxonomy): Bacteria > Vulcanimicrobiota > Vulcanimicrobiia > Vulcanimicrobiales > Vulcanimicrobiaceae > Velthaea. Next base: position 51,528 of record JBEKHC010000014.1, on the reverse strand, counting down.
TCCCATCACGATCAGCCCGCTCTGCGTCTCGCGGGCCAAAGCGCTGATGCCCGTCGGCGGATCCCCTTGGAGCACGACGGATCGCACCTCGACGCCGAATTCGTGCGCCCGTCCGGCGGCCTCGGCCAGCACGCGGGTGCCGCGTTCTTTCACCGCGCCGATCGTCGGCGTCGGATCGACGATCGCGCCGATCGATTGTAACTGCACGATGAGCGGCTCCCAATTCGCGCAGTGGCAGAGCACGAGCTGCGCACCGTGCTCGCTGGCCAAACGTGCGGCGACTGTCACGGCAACGTTCGATGGTTCCGATCCGTCGATTGCCGCGAGAATGCGGGTGAAAACGCCGCTCATGGCCGCAACGGTACCGATCGAGCGTGAAGGAACCATGCCCGGCCTTCCCGCTGCGTCTTCACACCGTGTCCGATATCATGCCGGATCTGGAGCCGGCTGCCCAGAGCGACAGCGGCGAGCGATGATTGACGGCGATCACTCTCGCCCCGTAAACGGTCCCCCTTTCACGGTACTTTCGTCGTCCAACGCCAAGTTCGGTGCATGTTCGAGCAAGATTCGGCAAGCCGATGATCGTCGACACGCTGACGGTTCTGGACCTGTTGCGCGAACGCGGAATTCGCGTCGCGCGCTCGCGGTACGTTACGAGTGCGAAGCAGGCGGTGGCGTTTGCGGCGCGCGGGCCGATCGCGCTGCGGCTCGTCCCGCCGGCGTACGGTGCCGACGTATCGCTCGCGCTCACCGATCTGACGAGCGCGCAGATGGTGCGGCGCGCTTACGAACGTATTGCAGCGCAAGCCCAAAAGCTTGCCGGCGGCCAGATTCTCGCCCAACGCATGGTCGAGTGCGGGACCGATATCGGGATCCGATGCCGGGCCGACGCGGCGCTGGGGCGGATCGTCGAAGTGAGAAGCGGCGCGCATCGCGTCGTCGGCGCCGCGCCGGTCGATCTGCATCAGGCGCAGGCCGTGCTGGCCAATGTTTTCGACAAAGCCCAGGTGGCCTTGGAGCCCGCCGCGCTGCGTGCGCTCGCGCTGGTCATGGTGCGGGTTTGCGCGATTTTCGTCAACACCGCGAGCGCGCGTTTAACGCTCGATCCGGTGCGCTTGCACCGCGATTCGTACGCCGTCATCGATGCCAAACTCGAGATGCCCCGCGCCGGTGTGACCTACCGGCGCTCGCCGCGCTTCGGTTTCGCCTAGGCCGCCACACCCGGCGTCATTGCGTCGCGATCGACCAAGCCACGATCGCGATCGAGGAAACGACGCACACGAGCGTGAGCGCAATGCTCGGCGGGAAATCCGGCTGTCCGGCGGCGTCGATGATCGCCGAGCGCGCATCGTCGGGCGTTTCGCGTGTTGCCGACAAATGGGCATAGACGATGAGGCGGGCACACTCGACCGGATCGACATTCGCCGGCCTCATACAACCTCCGAATCTCGCGGGCGCAACGCGACGTGTCACCCGAAAGCGTAGGCGCCCGCGGCGAAGGCGGGGTGAAGAGCGGATGAATGGCGCAGCGCCGCCCGCGTAACGTGGGGTTGGTCTGTCCGCAAGCCGAGTAGGGGCTCCTCGCGTTTGAACCGGGCCGGCGATGCGCAACAAAATGGGGCCGCAATGTCGGCAACCATTTTCTTGGAGGTAGGAATGGGACGAAGCTTTTTTTCGCATGCCTTCGGCAAAGCGCTGGTGGTTGCGATCGCTTTTGGCTGCGGCGCCGGCTGGGGACGCGCGGTCGACGCCGCGACCGTGAGCTTGGCGCCGGCGGCCGCGGACGTCGCTCCAGCGCCGCCGTCGATCCTGTTCGGGCAGCTCTTTCGCGACGTGCAGCTCGCGCAAGTGTTTCCGGACCAAAAGACGTTTTGCGACTGGATTCCGCTGGAGACTCCAACGGCGATCAACGCTGCGTATGCCGCGCAAAAAGGGTTGCCCGGCTTCTCGTTGGCGGCGTTCGTCACCGCGCATTTTCGCATGCCGTCTGGCGGCCCGGTGGTGAATCCGGCTCCGCCCGGAGAAACAGCTCAAAGCTACATCGCCGGTTTGTGGAATGTGTTGCTCGAGCAGACCGGCGACGTCGACAAGACCGCGCCTTATTCGTCGCTGCTGTCATTGCCGCAGCCGTTCGTCGTTCCGGGCGGCCGCTTCGGCGAGATGTATTACTGGGACAGCTATTTCACGATGCTCGGACTCGAAGCGGACCAACGTCACGCAATCGCCGAGGGCATGGTCGCCGATTTCGCGTACGAAATCGATCGCTACGGTCATATTCCGAACGGCAATCGCAGTTACTATCTGAGCCGGTCGCAGCCGCCGTTTTTCTCAAAGATGCTCGACTTGATGGCCGCGCGCGACGGCGTGAGCGTGTACGTGCGCTATCTTCCGGAGCTCGAACGCGAATACGACTACTGGATGGATGGCGCCGAGCAGCTCGGGCGCGGTCAAGTCTATCGCAATTCGGTGCGTTTGCTCGACGGCACGATTCTCAACCGCTATTGGGATGCGCGTGACGTTCCGCGCGACGAGTCGTACCGCGAGGATGTCTTGACGGCCATGAGCTCGGCGCGCCCGGCGGCCGACGTTTACCGCAACCTGCGCGCAACGGCCGAATCCGGTTGGGACTTCAGTTCGCGCTGGCTGGCCGACGGAAAGACGCTGGCGACGGTCGAGACGCTCGATCTGCTGCCGGTCGATCTGAACGCGCTGCTCCAACATCTGGAGCTGACGCTCGCCCGGGGTTACTTTTTCAAAGGCGATGTGGCCCGGACGAAGTGGTATCTGGCGCGTGCGGTTGCCCGGGCGGCCGCGATTCACCGCTTGATGTGGGATCCGCAGCAAAAGCTGTTCGAGGACTACTCTTGGCGGCAAGGCCACCTGACGCATCGGGTCACGGCAGCAACGCTGTACCCCTTGTTCCTCGACATCGCGACGGCCCAAGAGGCCAACGGCGTCGCCCATTTGGTGGCAACCCGGCTGCTCGAACTCAATGGCGTCGCGACCACGCTGGTTGATTCGGGTCAGCAGTGGGATCAGCCCAACGGCTGGGCGCCGCTGCAGTGGATCGCCGTATCGGGTTTGAACGACTACGGACAAACCGCGCTGGCGAACACGATCGCGCAACGCTGGATACACGTAAATCTCACGGTGTTCGCCGCGAGCAGAAAATTCGTCGAGAAGTACGATCTGGTCATGGCCAGTGGCGGCGGCGGCGGCGAATACACGACGCAGATCGGCTTTGGCTGGACGAACGGCGTGCTGCTCAAACTCCTTTCGCTGTAACCGGGAATTAGCGAACTCAGTGATCAGGTACACGCGGTCCGCTTCGCCGGCCCGGCGGACCGTCGCGATGTTGACTCGTTTGTGCGCCAGCCCGGTGACACGAAGCGGGCCGGTTCGCGCCGGTCATTCTCTTTCTGAGTCGAGGCACGCCTCGGATGCGGCCGGCAACCGGCGAACTGCCACGATGGCGACGTCATCGTCGTGGCGTCCACCCGTCATCGCAGCGAGCAGGTTGTCGACGTACATTTCCAAGTCGTCGTCGCGTCCCCGTTTGGCCTGCTCGCACAGTTCCAGAATTCCGTCGGATGCGGCGCGCTTGCGGCTTTCGATCAGTCCGTCGGTATAGAGCAAGAACGTTGCGCCGGCCTCGATATGGACGCGGATGTCCGCATAAACCGGGTTGCGGACGACGCCGATCGGCGGACCGGGTTCGTGATCGAGGACCGCGCAAGAATGATTGGTGATCAGCAGCGGGGGCGGGTGGCCGGCGTTGGCAAACGTCAAGCTGCCGGTGCCCCGGTCCAGGATCGCGCACAGGACGGTCGCAAAGTGATCGAAGCCGATGCCTTCCGAAGCGCGGTTGGCGCGTTCGAGCACCGCTGCCGGCCCGAAGCCGTCGAGCAGATAAGCCCGCACGGTCGCGCGCAGATTCCCCATGATCGCGGCTGCGCGCACGCCGCGCCCGCTGACGTCGCCGATGACGAAGGCGACGCATCGTTCGTCGACGGCGAACGCGTCGTACCAGTCGCCGCCGACGTGCACGCCTTCCATTCCCGGCAGATAGCGCGTCGCGAAACCGAGATCGTCGAACGCGGGAATCGTATCGGGCATCAAGCTGCGCTGGAGCGTGTGCGCGATCTCGCGTTCGCGGCGCGAGATGGAAGCGCTTTCGAGGTAGGTTGCGATGCGCCGGCCGAGATCTTCGAGCAGCGAGAGATCGTCGAGTTCGAACGAATCGCGTTCGCCGTCGTTGAGGACGACGAACGAACCCCAAAGTTGCCCGCGCGCAATCAGCGGCACCGACATGTACGACCGGACGCCGCCGGCGCGGAGCGCACCGATCGTTCCGGCTGCATCCGGCTCGGGCAAGCCATGCGGGAAATACTCGGGCCGCGGCGCCGGGCCGCTGCTGCTGGCAATCGCCGTTTCGCCGATCGTCGCCGCGAGCGGTTCGAACAGTCGCGCATAGGTGTCAGCGCGCGCGGTGTCGGCGTGTCGCGAGGCGACCAGCTTGAGCCCCGCCGCCGAATCGCCGTCGACGACGAAGATTCCGGTCCAGTCCGCGAAGCGCGGAACGAGCGCGCGCGCTAGGCGCTGCAGCGTTTCTTGCCAATCCAACGAACGGGCGAAGAGCGAGCTTGCTTGCGACACGATCGTCAGCCGGCGTTTCGCCGACTCGGCTGCCGTTCGCGCGCGGCGCTCGGCGTTGTAGAGGTCGGCGTTGACGATTGCCGCCGACAATCGGCGCCCCAACTCCATGAAGTGCGGGATGTCGTCGCTGGACAACACCGGTCGGCTGCCGACGGCCGCGAAGGTGACCGCGCCGAACGCGCCGCGATCGAACGTCAGCGGGACGATCAGCGCCGAATGAAGGCCCGCGCCGGCCAGCCGCGCCAAATCCGCGTCGCACGGCAGGACGGTGTCGAGCCATGCGCGGCCGTACAGCGCGGGCTCGCCGCTGCGCATGACGCGCGCGACGCCCTCGCGTCCGTCGAGGTGCGGCGCGTCGTCCGGGTGGGCGCCCCCGATGCGCGTTAATCCGCTGCCCGCCACCAAATCGACGAAGCAGGCGTCGGCGACGTTGGCGATGACTTCCCGCACGACCGTCGCGACGATTGTTTCGCGGTCGAGGGACGAGATCAGGATTTCACTGATTGCGGCCAGGAATCGCGCCCGTGCGTAAGCGGTCTCCAGTTCCGCGCGCGCGCGTTCTTCGGTGCGCCGCCGCTCGACGAGTTCTTGCCGCAGCGCATCCGCGTCGAGTGCTTCGTGGACTGCTTGGGCAAGCGCCGTCGCGCTGGTCTCGCCTTTGACCAAATAGTTCCAGGCCCCGCGTTTGAGTGACTCGACCGCAAGCCGCTCGTTGCCCTGTCCGGTGAGAATGATCGTCGGAACGTAGCCCGCGCGCTCGCGGGCGTGCTCGAGGACCGCGAGTCCGTCGAGCGCGTCGATATGCAGGTCGATGACGAGGCAGTCGGGCGCAAACGCGGTGCACAACTGCAGGCCCGTCACCGACGAAGACGCCGTCGCGACCACGAGCGAATCCGGCGACGACAGCAAATACGCCGAGTACGTCGCGAGATCTTCGGGACTGTCGTCGATGAGCAACACCTTGCGGCGGCGCGACATCGCTCAGCCGGCCGGAAGCAGCGAGGTATCGGACCCTGATTTCGGCAAGGCCACGAAAAACGTCGAGCCGGCGCCGACCGTCGACTCAACGCGAATCGAGCCGCCCATGGGCTCGAGCAGTTTGCGGACGATCGCCAGCCCCGCGCCCGTTCCGCCGCCGAAAGCATCGCGTGGATGCATCCGGGTGAACATGCGGAAGATCGCATCGTGCTGATCGGGCTCGATGCCGACTCCGTTGTCGCGCACCGCGACCACGACGTCGTTCGACCCTGCCGGACCTTCGTCGACCATCGAGACCGAGATCCAGCGTTCGGGCTTGTCGTTATATTTCGCGGCGTTGGACAACAGGTTGACGAACACTTCGCGCAGGTTGGCGGCGTCGCCGAGGACGTGCGCGAGCGGCGAATCGATGACCACGGAAACGCCGCGTTCATCGAGCCATCCGGCGAGCATTTCGCTCGCTTCGAGCACGACGTTGCCCAGGTCGACGTCGCGATGTTCGAGCAACTCGCGCCCGGCGCCGGCGAAGTGCAGCAGCGAGGCCAGCAGTTCGTCCATGCGTGTGGTGAGGCGAATGATGCCGTTGAGTTTGGCGACGGCCTCGGCATCGAGCGTCGCGCCGAAATCTTCGACGATGTGGCTGGCGTAACTACGGATGCCGCGTAACGGCTCTTTGAGGTCGTGCGACGTCATGTGCGCGAACGTGTCCAGCTCCGCGTTCGTGCGCGCCAGCGCTCGATTGGCTTCGACGAGCTGGTCGTTTTGGCGCATGAAGAATCCGCCGATCGCGCGGCCAAAATCGATGGCAGCTTGCTCGTCGAAGCGCGTCCAAGGCTTGGCGTGCCGCTCGCGCACCTGGAGCCAGGCGGCGAACGACTTGCGGGGCGTCAGCGTGGTCGCATCCGCCTCGCCGTCGAGCGGCTTGTTCGGATCGCCGCCCCAGGTGATCGTTTGCGCTAGTTCGGGCCGAAACCACAAAATGTACGAGCCCGCCCGGCGCGAGATCGGGAGCGCGAGCAGTCCGCTGGCAACCGCGGCGAAGCGCGCGAACGGTTCGTGCGACACCGGCAGCGAAGCCGTGGAATAGATGTCGGTGTCGCCGCGCTGCTGCAGCCAGGCGATGATCTCCATAACCTGGGCGGCCGTCGGCGTCGTGCCCACCAGCCGCATCTCGGCGGCGCCCAAACGCACGGCGGCTCCGCCGGCTTCGAGGAGTTCGCCGATGCTGGGTGTGCCTTCGACGAGCGCGGCGCCCAGATCCCCGCGCTGCGACATCGTTTCGATCAGCCGGCTTTGCACGGTCGCGGTGCGCATCCGTTCTTCGTAGCCGGCGCGGCTTTGGAGCGTGACGATTTGGGTGGCGGCGACGCGCGCCAAGAGTTCGCACGCCGTGCGGACGGCAAACGGGAGGTACAGCGGTTGCCGGTGATGACAGGCGATCAGACCCCACAGACGTCCCTCGCAGACCAGCGAGACGCTCATCGACGAACGGACGCCCATGTTGCGCAAATATTGGACGTGCAGCGGCGAGACGCTGCGCAGCGTCGCTTGGCTCAGGTCCAGCGCGGCGCCGCTGGACAAGCTCTGGCCGCACACGAGCGGAACCGGTACGTATGTTGCATCCGGAATCAGCCGAATCAGATTGCGCGTATAGAGGTCGCGGGCTTGACGCGGAATGTCCGAGGCGGGAAAGTGGAAGTCCAAATACTTCGCCATGCCGGCGGCGGCGGATTCGGCGATGACGCGCCCGTGCCAGTCTTCATCGAACTGATACATCATGACCCGATCGAAGCCGGTCAAGCACCGTACGTCGTCGACGACGCCCGCGCACAAGCCGGTAAAGGTTCGCTTTTCTTGCGCGCGCTCGACGAACGATCGCAAGGCCCGAAAGGCTTCGTCGTCGGCGCCTGCCGACGACGGTTCGAATTCCAGGATGGCGGTTTCGGCGACCCGGTGAACGATCGCGTCGAACGAGGGGAGTTCGGGACGCAGAACGGTCCGAATCGGGTTGTTGCGGCCGGGATCCGCGGCCAGCAGCGCTTCTTCGAGCCGCTCGTAGCCGGCCAGCGGCAGAATCTCGGCGAGCCGGCGGTGCAGCACGCGTGGGGGTTCGATGCCGATGAAGGCCGCCGAGTTGGCGCTGACGCCGACGACGCGCAGGTCCGCGGCTTCAATGGCCAAGAGCATGCCGTGCGGCTGAATCGCGCCCGACAGATGGATCGGCTCACGATCGCAGTTGAGGAGATCGGCGCGATTAACCGTCGACGTCCTCCGGCTCACCGAGCCGCGTGCGATATGCGGCGCGGCTTTCCTGAACGAACACGGGCGCTCATCCCCGCCGGCGAACGCGAGCCGTGCGCCGGGGCTGCGCCGGCGGATTCGAGAGCGCGCCCGGCTCGGCATCGAGCCGGGAACCCATGTCTACGATGGAACTCTCCCTATCACCAACCGACACTGGCATACCAGGAATCAAACGACTTGTCAGCGTGATACCCGCAGTTCGGCGATCGGGGAACGAATCATCTCCGTTTGTCGCCGGCCGGCCGCGTCGCGGCGCGGTTCATCGAGCCGAACGAATGCGGGACGTCGAGCCGTAATGCAGCGCCGCCGTGCTGCCGATAGTCAAGGTGTGGTGCGCCTTGACTTCGCGCTGTACATTTTTGCGATCTCGACCGTGGCATTCACGGTGATCGAGGCGATCGCTGCAGTGCGGCGCCAAAACTTTTATGGACATGGATATCGGCGACGGGGGCATCCGGTTCTCGGAATCGTGATCGGCATCGTGGGACTTGCGCTTGCCGGCGGGATGTACGCCGGCGCCAAGCTCGACCTTGGGGCTTACAGCGGCGACCCCAGCTGCCTCGGCTCTGCGGCAACCCGGGTTGCCGGCGCGCTGTGCCGCAACGAATCCATCTCGATCGCGAAAATCTACCGCACGACGGGAAGGCACTCGAGTCGCTATATGGTGCTCGTTTTCGGCGATGGTTCGGAGTCGACCGTCCGCTACGCCAAAAACCGCTACGGCAATGTTTGGAACGGGTTCGCGCAGCTGCGCGATCGGACCGGCAGCGCTCAGTTCTTTCGCAATGCGGTAGTCGCGGTCCAAACGCACTCCGGATGTGCCGAAACGGATGCGATGCCGGCCGAACGGGTGAGCTGGTGGGCGTTGTTCGGCATCGTCAACGGCGTGATCGGCATTGGTTCGGCGCTTGCGGCGAGCCGCAGCGCCGGACCGATGCTGTAACTCGGCGTGTGGTCCGGCTGCGGGCAGCCGGTGGCCGCCCGCAGCCGTTGCTGAGATGGTGCGTCAGGGAACGGCGGGTCCGAAGACGTCGCCTGCCGGGGCGTTGAGCGTCGTTGCCGCTCCGGCGAGGAAAACGCTGGGAACCGTCGCGCCGCTGCTGGTGAGTTGCGTAGCGGCGTACACCGGCACGCCGAAGGGCGCGGCCGAACTGATCGCGGCGAGGTTCCCGAGCTTGTCGAAGGCCAGGCCGTTGGGCGCGCTCAGGGTGATGTTTCCGCCGTCGCTCACCGGTGAGACCGTGATGTGGGGAACCGGAGTCGCGCCGGTCCCGCCGCCGAGCCCGCCGGCGGCAAATTCAACGACCGTGAACGGCGTGTTGGCGTTGCTCGACCACAGGTTTCCGGCCGCGTCGAACACCAGCGCCCACGGCGCCTGAATCGAGCCGGCGCCGTCGTCGTTGAGGACGTCGTGCGGCGCGAGGGTTTGCACGCCGGTAAGGCCCACGAGCGACGTCGCGGCAAAGCCTTCGATCGACGTGCCGGCGTTGTTGGCGACCCAAAGATTGCCGGTGATCGGCGAGAACGCGATGCCCAGCGGGCCGTTGAAGGGGATCGTCGAGGTCAGCGTGAGGTTCGGCGTTACGGTGCCGCCCGCCGCGAGCTGGGCCGGGGTGAACTCGACGACTTCGTTGGCGCCGTTATCGGCAACCCAGAAATCGCCGCTCTTGTCGAACACGCCCTGTTGCGGAAACTTGATGCCCGCGTACGTGATGGACTTGGCGGGCATCGGATTCGGGTTCGCGGTATGCGCCGTCAGCTGCGCGGCGGTGAATTCGTCGAGCGCCGGTGCGACGGTGCTCCCGTTGCCGCCATCAAGAACCCAGAGATTGCCGCCGGCATCGAATTGCACGCCCTGCGGCGCACCCAACCCCGACGCGCTGTTGAGCGCGATGTGCGGTGCGGGATCGGTGACGCCCGGGAGAAGCTGGCTGGGAAGAAATTCGACGACGTTGGCTCCGTTGGCGACCCAAAGCGCGGAGCTGGTCGACGGAATCGCCGTCATGTGCGGGATCGGCGTGCTGCTGCCGCCGCCGCCGCAACCGGCGAGCGCGGTCAAGAGGGTAAGACTGATTGCTGCGTTGACGTTCCTGTTCATGGTGTTCCTCTGCAGAGTGCATGCGAGAAAAAAGGCGGTGCGAACGATTGCGCGCGTCACGAGGACGCCGCCAAACGGTCCGGGCGCGCGAAGAAAGACGCTGGTCGAAACCACGCGGGATCGACTGGCGGGCTTACAACGGTGGAAAGACGGTCCGGCGCGATGAATGGATCACCGCAGTCGAAACGCGCGCGCAGGGCGGCGGACGAAAGTGGTTCGAAACACGATAGCCCCGTTGGCAAAACGGGGCTATCCCGGTGGACGTCCGGCGCGCAGCCGGGCGGCGCGGTGCTTACATCGCTGCGGCGGCAGCCGGCGCGGGCTTATAGCTGCAGAGTGAATCGCTTTCGAGGGCATCGGTCGTTTGGGCATACGCCCGGGCGCGTGAACCGCCGCAGATCGCGCGATAGCCGCAGACGCCGCACGTTCCCTTGAATCGTTTGAGGTCGCGAATGTTCGTGAACAGCGGACTGTTGCGGTAGATGTCGACCAGTCCGCGCTGGCGGACGTTGCCGCCGGAGAGCGGCAAGAAACCCGTCGGATAGACATCGCCGATCTTCGACACGAAAACCACGCCGTTGCCGTCGCGAATCCCAAAGCCGGCGGAGAGCGGCGTCGCGGCGATTTGCGCTTCGGTCCAGCCGCTGGCGCGCATCGCTTCGAGCGCGATCCGGCGGTACGAGGGTGCTTCGGTTGAACCGATCACGAACGGCGCGTCGAGCGACCACTCGTACATCGAGCGCATGAGTTCTTCGGCGCGTTCGCTCGTAACCGGCACCAGATAGCGTCCGCGGCCGACGGCGATCAGGAAGAACAAACTCCAGCGGATGAGCTTCTTGGTGCGCAGCAGCGCATAGATCGCGGGGATGTCGTCATAGCTGGCTTCGGAGACCACCGAGTTCACCAGCAAGGGAATCTCGAGTTCGGCGGTCCAGTCCCAGGCCTGCATGGTGTAGTCGAAGCAGCCGCCGACGTTACGGATGCCGTCGTGGCGCTTGGCATTCGAGCCGTCGAGGCTCATGCTCACCGCGCTGACGTGGTGGGCCTTGAGCTTGACGAAATGGTCGCGGCTCAGGGTCGGCGTGGCGCTCGGGGTGACCGCCGTCGGAATGCCCAGGCCGTGAGCGTAATCGAGCAGTTCCCACAGATCCTCGCGCTCGAGCGGGTCGCCGCCCGAGAAGATCAGCGTGGGCGGCCGGCCGCCGAAGAGCGCGACTTCGCGAACCAGCGCCTTGCCTTCGTTTGTCGTCAGTTCGTCGGGATGCTGCACCCGCTTGGAGGTGGCGCGGCAGTGACGGCAGGCGAGGCCGCAGACCTGGGTCATCTCCCAGTAGACGTATCGCGGCGCGGCGCTGTAGTCAGGCGCCATTTCGAGAGGCATGCGGAACTCCTGAGCGGATGGACTGGCCATCTCTGCCGACGCTAGGGGCGGCCCGTGAAGGGGCAGTGAAATATTTGTGAAGGGCGTTCGGAGAGGCCTCGCCCACGGGGAGCGCCAACCCGAAATCTCAGGCATGATCGCTCCAACTTCGCGAACCGACCGTTCCACGCTGAGCTTCGTTGCGGCCGTTCGCGGTGTTTCCGAAGAACGGGCGCCGATTTGGCTCATGCGCCAAGCGGGACGCTATCTGCCCGAGTATCTTGCGATCAAGGCCAAGTCGTCGTTTTTGGAGATGACGCGCACGCCGGAGATCGCCGCCGAGATCACGCTCCAGCCGGTGCGCCGCTTCCCGCTCGACGCGGCGATCATCTTCAGCGACATCATGACGCCGCTCGAAGCGCTGGGGATCGACATCGCGTTTTCGCCCGGGCCCTCGATCGCGCAGCCGCTGCGTTCGCGCGCGCAAGTCGAGGCGCTGGCGCTGCGCGGCGAGATCGCGCCGTTCGTCGGCGACGCGTTGCGGATGGTCAAAGCAGCACTGCCGGACAACGTCGGCTTGATCGGCTTCGGCGGTACGCCGCTGACGCTCGCGGCGTACCTGATCGAAGGCGGCGGCAGCAAGGAATACGCGAAATTTCGCCAGTTCCTGCGCAGCGATCCGGCCGTCGTGCATCTGCTGCTGGAGAAACTCACCGAACTCACGATTGCCTATCTGCGGATGCAGGCCGCCGCCGGCGCCGATGCGATTCAACTCTTCGACAGCTGGGCCGGGCTTCACGACGAACCGACGTACCGCGAATTCGGTTTGCCATATTACCAGCGCATCATGGAGGGTCTGGCCGATTGCGGCGTGGGGCGGATGTTCTTCGCGCTGGGTGCGGCGCACCTGATGGACGCCATTGCGGAGATTCCGTGCGACGTGGTGAGCGTCGATTGGCGGACCGACTTGCAGCGCGCGCGCCGGCAGCTGCCCGGCCGGACGCTGCAGGGCAACCTCGACCCGGCGATGCTCTATGCCGGCCGCGACGCGCTCGCCGCCGAAGCCGTCCGCATCCTGAAAACCGGACTGGGCGGCGCGCACATCTTCAACCTCGGACACGGGATTTGGCCGAACGCGCCGCTCGATGCGGTGGCGCAACTGGTCGATACGGTTCACTCCTTCAAACGGACATGATCGACGAACTGCCGGCGGTGCGGCGCAGCGCGGCGCAGCTCGTCGGCCGGCTCCAAGAGCGCATCTGCGCGGGCGTGGCCGGCGTCGAACGCGCGGTCGCCCAGCGTGCGGGCCGCGCGCCGGCCGAGTTTTTGGTCGATGCGTGGCAGAGCGAAGGCCGCCAAGGGGTGCGCGGCACGGGGTCGACGCGGGTCATCGCCGAGGGGGCCGCCTTCGAGAAGGGCGGGGTCAACACGTCGGTCGTCAGCGGGACGAATCTGCCGCCCAGCGTGGTCGCCCAACGTCCCGAATTAGCCGGGCACGGATTCTTCGCCGCGGGCGTGAGCGTCGTGCTTCATCCGCACAATCCGTACGCCCCGACGGCGCACTGCAACTATCGCTACTTCGAGGCGCAAGCGCCGGACGGAACGCGCAGCGCGTGGTGGTTCGGCGGCGGCTCGGATCTCACGCCGTACTATCCCGAACTCGACGACGTGCGGCACTTTCACGCCACGCTCCGCACTGCGTGCGACCGCCACGATGCCGCCTTCTATCCGGCCTTCAAAGCCTGGTGCGATCGCTATTTCTATCTCAAGCACCGCGCCGAGACGCGCGGCGTCGGCGGCATCTTTTACGACTATCTCGACGCCGCGGGGTTCGGCGAGTTCGACAATCGCGCGTTCTTCGTCCAACCGAAAACGTGCGACGAACTGTTCGCCTTCATGAGCGACGCCGGCGCTGCGTTCAACGACGCGTATTTCCCGCTCGTCGAACGGCACGCCGCGAAACCCTTCGGCGAACGCGAGCGTTCGTTCCAACTCATGCGCCGCGGGCGCTACGTCGAATTCAACCTCATCTACGACCGCGGCACCCACTTCGGGCTGCAGAGCGGGGGACGAACGGAGTCGATCTTGATGTCGCTGCCGCCGCTGGTGCGCTGGGCGTATAACGAACAACCCGACCCGGGCAGTCCCGAAGCGCAGTTAGCGGACTACCTGCGCCCGCGCGATTGGCTGGGAACGCAGCCGCTCGAACGATGATGCGGCAAGCCATTCTCCTGATCAACTTGGGGTCGCCGGCGTCGCCGTCGACCCCGGACGTGCGCCGCTATCTCGATGAGTTCCTGATGGATCCGTTCGTTTTGGATATCCCGACCGTTGCGCGCACGCTGCTCGTGCGCGGTTTGATTCTCAACACGCGGCCGGCGAAATCGGGCGAGGCGTATGCGAAGATCTGGACGGCGGAAGGTTCGCCGCTAGTCGTCATCTCGCGCGAAACACGCGCAGCGCTCGAAGCGGCCGCCGGTCTTCCGGTCGGGCTCGCGATGCGTTACGGCGAGCCGTCAATTCCGCACGGGATCGACGAGCTGCTGCAGCGCGCGAGCGAACTCGACGAACTCGTCGTCGTCCCGCTGTATCCGCACTACGCGATGGCTTCGACCAAAACGGTCGAGGTGGCCGTCGACGCCGCGTTGCGCGGCAAGAACGTGCGGTATCGTTTTCTGCCGCCGTTTTACGACGATCCCGGTTACCTCGATGCGCTGGCCGCGCGCATGCGCGCGAGCATCCCGGCCGGCACGACGTTCGTGCTGTTCAGTTACCACGGCATCCCCGAGCGCCACGTGCGCAAGATGGATCCGACCGGCAAGCACTGCCTGCGTTCGGCGGATTGCTGCAGCACCGCATCGGCGGCGTGGGCGACCTGCTACCGGCACCAAGTGATCGCCACGATGGAAGGCGTCGCCGAGCGTCTGAGCCTGGCCAAGGGCAGCTACGGCTTCGCGTTCCAATCGCGGCTGGGCGGCGGCTGGCTCGAACCCTTCACCGACAAAGAGCTCACGGCGCTGCCGGCGCGCGGCGTCAAGCGGCTGGCCGTCGTCTGCCCATCGTTCGTCGCCGACTGCCTCGAGACGCTCGAGGAGATGGAAATGCGCGGCCGCGAGACGTTCCTGGGCGCCGGGGGCGAAACGTTCAGCTACGTTCCCTGCCTCAACAACGATCCGGCCTGGATCGCCGCGCTGACCGAACTGTGCCGCAAGCCCGCCGTGGTGTCTGCGTGAGCACGGTCGCCGTGATCGGCGGCGGCATCGCCGGACTCACCGCCGCCGATCGCCTGGGCGCGCACCACGACGTCGTTCTCTTCGAGCGCGAGGCGTCCGCCGGCGGCAAGATCCGCTCGCAACCGATCGAGGGCGGTTTTCTCTTCGAGTGGGGCCCGAGCGCCTTTCTCGCGAGCGCCGGCGAACTCAAGGCGCTCATCGGCGAGATCGGCTTGGGCGACGCGCTCACGCCGGCGCGTCCGGCGGCGAAGAAACGCTTCATCTATTGGGACGGCGTGCTGCACCAACTGCCGGCCAAACCGTCCGATGCCTTCAAGATGACGATCCTGTCGACGCGCGGCAAAGCGCGCGCGTTGGGCGAGCTGTTCGTGCGCAAGGGCGCCGGTGCCGACGACGAGAGCGTCTACACGTTCATGGAGCGGCGGTTCGGACGCGAAGTGGCCGAGCGGCTCGTTTCCCCGGCGCTGCTGGGCATCAGCGGCGGCGACGCCGCGGCAACGAGCTTGGCGGCGATTTTTCCCCGTTTGCGCGACATGGAGGCCAAGCACGGCTCCGTGATTCGGGCGATGTTCCAAGCACCGCGCAAAAAAGGTCCGCGCGACCGTGCCGGCATGTATAGCTTCGCCAACGGCGGCATGCAGACGCTCACGAACCGGTTGGCCGAACGGCTGGGAGATCGCTTGCGCACCGGCGTCGGCGTGCAGCGCATCGAACGCGGCGACGACGGTTGGCGCATCGTGCACGATGACGGCGAAGCGGTAGTCGACGGCGTCGTCGTCGCGACGCCGGCCGACGTCGCCGCCGGGTTGGTCGAGGGCTTCGATGCCGAGCTGGCTGCGCACTTGAGCGAGATTCCGTACGCGCCGATGCGCGCGGTCGGCGTTGCGTTTCGCACCGCCGACGTGCCGGCGCCGCTGGACGGTTTCGGGTTCTTGGCCGCGCGCAACGAGGGCATCCGCAGCTTGGGCGCGTTCTACACCTCGTCGATCGTCCCCGAACACGCCCCGCCGGAGACGACCTATCTGCGGATCTTTTTAGGCGGTGCCGCCGACCCCGCAATCGCCGCCCTTGACGCCGAAACCGTGAAGTGGATCGTTTTGGCCGACCTGCGCCGGGTATTGGGCATCACCGCGCCGCCGGTCGCGCACCACGAGATTCTCTGGCCCAAAGCGATCCCGCAATATACGCTGCGGCATCGCTCCATCGTGCGCGCGATCGAGCAACGCGAAGCAACGCACCCCGGGTTCGCGCTTGCCGGCAACGCGTATCGCGGCCTGGGCGTGGGCGATAACGTGCGCGACGCCCTGGCGATCGCCGAACGGATGCATGTGTCCTTGTCGTCGCAGGTTCGCCAGGACGCGTAACGTTCAGGCACGGAAACGCTCGACCGGCAAAGGCGTCGAAAACGGCCGGTAAGCGGGTCGAACCGGCGCGAAGGCTGACCGCCGGCTTGTTGCGTCTGCTCGCAGCGTCAAGTTCGACGGAGAAGTCCAGCGCCGTGCGAAGGCGAACGATCACGCTCCTGATGGGCGGTAACGCACGATCGAGAAGCAGCTAAACGTCTCTTTCGCCGAGTTCGTCGCTTGGGAACAAGACCAAACCGAACGTCATGAACTCATCGGCGGTCGCGTCGTCCGGTTCCTCGCTGGTTCGGTCGACCACGAGACCATCACGGTGAACATCATCTCGAAGCTGCACGCCTCGCTCGAGCCGCCGTGCCGCGTTTTTCCGAGTACGGCAATCGTGCAGACGATTTCGCGGACCGCCGAGGATGGCTATCGCCCGGACGTGACCGTGTCGTGCTCGAATGCCAATGTCGGCTCACGGTTCTACGTCGAGCTGCCGCGGATCGTCGTCGAAGTCGTATCGCCCTCGAATCTCGGCCGCGAATGGAATACCAAACTCTTCGAGTATTGGAACACACCCAGTATCGAGCAGCTTGTCCTCGTCGAATCACTCGAGCGTGTCGTCACATCGCACGTGCGCGATGCCGACGGGACATGGCAAAAGCCGCTAACCTTGACTGACGGGACGCTTTACTTCACGCCGGTCGGTGTCAGCATGGCATTCGACAAAATCTATCAGAACACGTCACTGGAGTGAGCTTACCTGATTCCGGTGATTCTGCGACCGGACCCAGTGCGAGCGAGGGAAGCCGAATCGGGTTGAGGCTGGCTGGGGCGGCAAGCCTCAGCCGCCCGTCGGATTGGGCGCGCGCCAGGCCCGCTCGAACGGGAGCCGCCAGGCATGTGGGGCGACGAGTTGATGGATCGATTTGGGCCCCCAGGAGCCGGGCGGATACGCCCGGACCGGCGGCGGCGATTCGAGCAACGGAATCGAGACTTCCCACAGCCGTTCGATACCGTCGGCCGTGGTGAAGAGCGTGCGATCGCCGCGCATCGCATCGAGAATCAAACGCTCGTAGGCCTCGAGCACGTCGCCGATGAGCCCCGTGTCGTGCATTGCGAACTGCAGGCTCAACTTGTCGAGCCGCATGCCCGGACCGGGGCGCTTGCCGTAGAACGACAGCGACATCTTCGAGGCGTCGGCCAGATCGAAGGTGAGGTGATCCGGGCCTTCCGCGCCAATGCCGGAACCGCTGGGAAACATGCTCTTGGGCGGTTCGCGAAACGCGATCGAGATGATCCGCTGCCCTTCGGCGAGCCGCTTGCCCGTGCGCAAGAAAAACGGGACGCCAGCCCAGCGCCAGTTGTCGATCGAGCATTTGAGCGCGACAAACGTTTCGGTGTCGGATTCGGGATCGACACCGTCTTCCGAGCGGTATCCGGAATATTGCCCGCGTACGACGTCCTTGGGGTCGACCGGCAACATGCTGCGAAAGACTTTATTTTTTTCTTCGCTGATCGGCCCGGGTTCCAGCGACGTCGGTGGTTCCATCGCCATGAACGCAACGATCTGAAACAGGTGCGTCACGACCATGTCGCGATACGCGCCAGTCGCCTCGTAGAACGCGGCGCGTTTGCCCAGGCCCAGCGTCTCGGGGACGTCGATTTGCACGTGGTCGATGAACATGCGATTCCAGATCGGCTCGAACAAGCCGTTGGCGAAACGGAACGCGAGAATGTTCTGCGCCGGTTCTTTGCCGAGGAAATGATCGATGCGAAAGATCTGTTCTTCGGCGAAGACGTCGTGTAATTTTGCGTTCAGCGAAACGGCGCTGGCCAAATCCGTGCCGAACGGCTTTTCCATGATGATGCGAGAGCGGGCGACCAGTCCCGCTTCGTCGAGTAGCCGGACGGCCGAGAGCGCGGCATTGGGCGGCACGCTCAAATAGTGCACGCGCCGGCTTTCACCGGTGAAGGTCGCTTCGGCACGCTCGACGGCCGCTTTGAGCGCCGGCGCGCCCGCAGCGAGCGGCACGTAATCCAAACTCTCCGAAAAAGCCGTCCAGTGCGCGTCGTCGACGGTGCGGGCTGAGAATTGATCGAGTGCTTCGCGCGCGACAGCGCGGAAACCGTCGCAATCGATGTCGTCGAGCGAAACCCCGATGATCCGGCAACTCGGGATGAAGCCGGCATTCGCAAGACGAAACAAGCCCGGGAGCAACTTGCGTTTCGACAAGTCGCCGGTGGCACCGACAAGAACGACGACTTGGGGAAACTTCGGGCCCACGCCCGGCGCAATCTTCCTCAAACGAACCTTTCCGCGGCAGCGTGCGCAGCGACTGCGACTGCTTCATTCGGCAAGCCGGCGATGCAGTTCGACAAACGCATAGCAACATCGGCCGGCGCCTATCGCGGCGGGTTTTGGCACGGAACATCGGTGTTCCGCGCCGACAGTCGAATGATCGGCTGCTCGAAAGGCTTGCGAGCTATCCCGGCTCCGGCACCAGCACGATCGTTCCGGCACGCTCGAGAAGTGTGGGCGTTACGCGCTGCGGCTTCCAACCCGCGAACGGTATCCGCGTCATGAGCTCCCGGCACGCTCGAGCTGCCGACACGACGCGAGGGGCGTTGGGGTGAGATTCGCGCGGTTCAGCTCATCTTGGCGAACGCGAACGCCCAGCCGCTCGATGTGCGGGTTCGCACCAGATAACCGTCGGCCGTGCGGTCGTAAACGTGGAAACCGGCGCGAATCGCCTCGGTCAACGACTTGAAGACCAGAAATCCTTGCATGGTCGCCTCCAGATGTGCTTGTCGTTTGTGCTCGTCGTTGACCAGCGTACGGCCTGACGATGCAGGAGAGACGAACCAGTCAAGAACGTTGTGACGAACTCTTGAAGAATTCTACCGATGGCGCGGGCGAAGAAATCTTTCAGCATACGGCGGGCTGCTCTCGCTCGCTTGCCTGCTAACCACCGATGCTGGGAGGCGGATCGGCGGGAACGGAAGGCATCGAGATCACATTTGGAGCAGGCGCAAGGCGACCGCCAAAGTAGACGATCAGCGGCACGCCAAGGGAACTGCTGGCGAATTTATAAGGCAGAAGTTTCCTACGCTTAAAAGGGTTGGCATGGAAACGAAGACTGCGAAAACTGTTACTCCGGACCCCGATTTCCGATCCCCGAAGCCGTTGCTGGGGCGCGTGGCCCTCGTCACGGGCGGTTCGCGCGGCCTTGGAGCTGCCATCGCAAAGGAGCTCGCCGAAGCCGGCGCGACAGCCATCATCAATTTTCATCACGGCGGGGAAAAAGCCGCCGCGGTCGTTGCTGAGATCGAAGCCGCCGGCGGCAGCGCCTTCACCGAACAGTGCGATGTCGCCGACTACGACGATGTCGAGCGGATGTTCGGCCGGGTCAAGGAGCGCTGCAACCGGCTTGACATTCTGGTCAACAACGCAGCGATTCTGCGCGACCATAGCTTCCGCAAAATGACCGCGCAAGAATGGCGGGAAGTCATCGACACCGACCTCACGGCGCTCATGTACACCTCTCACTTTGCCGTACCGATGCTGCTGGCGAACGGCTGGGGCCGGATCATCAACATCTCGTCGACGACCGGACAGCTGGTCGTGACGTTCGGGCAAGCCAACTACGCGGCGGCCAAGGCGGGAATCATCGGCTTCAGCAAAGCGCTCGCGGTTGAACTCGCGCGCAGCAACATCACCGTCAACGTCGTCGCGCCGGGCGCGATGGCAACGGAGATGTGGGAAACGATTCCCCCGGAAATCAAGGAAAAGATCTACGAGAGAATCCCCATGCACCGCGCTTGCACGCCCGAAGAGGTGGCGCGCGGCGTGCGCTTCTTAGCCGTGGAAGGCGCATATATCACCGGTCACGCCTTGAACATGAACGGCGGCGTTTACCAGGGTTGAGGACGGCCAGGCCTCGGTACCGGGTCGTGCGCACAGCGCCGAACCGGTACCGGCTTCCGGCGAAACCGCGCTCGGACCCAGCCTTAGGGTGAGGCGGACGATTTTGAAGCGGCGCCGTTGGTGCCGATGCGCGCGGACGGCTTGCCGTTCGGATTGCCGTGCAAGAATTCGGCAATGATCGGGGCGCACTCGTGCGCGCTCGTCAACAGGAACAGGTGACCGTCGTCGACCGTCACCATGCGCGCACGAGGGATGAGCGTTGCCAGAAGGCGTCCGTTCACCGGGGGCATGATCGGGTCGTCGGCGCCCATCATGATCAATGTCGGCTGGCGCAGGGTATGCAGCCAAAACGCGCTGGTCCACCCTGCGACGGCCAACAGCTGGAAAGCGGAGCCGGCGGCCCGCATCTGCGTGGCGTATTTCAAGAGCGGCTCGGGGTTCGTGCGCATCTTGCCGCCGTACAGATCGCCGCCGATCTGCGCGATGTAGGCGGGATCCGCGTAGAGTCGCGGGTCCAGCATCTTGACGAGCGCCGAAAGCCGGCCCGGGACGGCGAGCGCGCCGGCCGACGTCGCGGCGAGCAGCAGGCGGCGCACGCGGGCCGGATAGCGGTGGGTAAACTCTTGGGCGAGGGCGCCGCCCCAACTCATGCCCGCGACATCGACCTGCCCGGTGATGCCCAGGCTATTGAGAACGTCATGCGCCAGGCGCGCGAGGCAGGCGAAGCGGTAAGGCAACGCGGGCAGGCTCGAACCGCCGATTCCCGGCACGTCGAACGTCACGATGCCGATGCCGAACGCGCTCAGTTCGCGCGACAAGCCCCGCAAGACGTTGAGGTCGGCGCCCAGACCGTTGAAGAGCAGAAACGGCGGGAAACCGGGATTGCCCGCGCTGACAGCGACTCGGAGTTTTTGGCCTGCAACCGTAATATTCTTGACGTCCATTGCCCGCATTTCGACTGTGCAGTGTCGAGGTCGCTTCCAAGGGTCATTTCGCTTGCGGGAACCGGTAGCGCATGACGGGTCCGTCCCGCCACGTCGCAAACGCGCGCGACATTAGCAAAGCCGGGCGCGGAAGGTTGACGTAATTGAAGCACTAGGGGCAATCTCGGTGATAGGTTTGGTATTCCTCAGATTGCCGGCGCGTTCATTTCCGGCAGCTCGATCGCGAGCCGGTCCCACGAGAGGCCGCCTGCGGCGCCCGGTTCCGGCGCGACCGGCGTGCAGACGCAACCCAAACGCGCGAGCTCCTCGAGAACCAGGCGTTCCAGCGCGGGAAGCGCGGCCTGGACCGGCGCGGAGAGCGCGATTTGAGGAGCGATTTCCGCCGGTTCGATACCGCAGAGGACCACGCTGGGCGGCACGCAGCCCAACAGCGTCGCACCTGCGAGCAGATCGCGCAGCGCGATGTCGTGCGTCGACATCTTGAGTCCGAGCGCGGCCGAGACCATCGCCCCTTCCAGCCGCACCACGGTGCCCGCCTTCGGCTGCGACGTGACGACCGCGTCGACGACGACGAGCGCGCGTCGCCCCGCAATGCAATCGAGAAGTTCGAGACCGAGCGTTCCGCCTTCGATGACGTCGAGGTTCGGCGGGATTCGATAGCGTCGGCGAAAGCCGCTCGCGAACCAGGATCCCAGTCCGTCGTCGGCGAGCAGAATGTTGCCGATGCCCAGCAGCAAGACCTCGCTCACTGCATTTTGCCGCCATGACGGCGCACGGTCTTGTAACCGCTGATGATGCTCGAAATTTCGCCCTCGCGGCCTTCGATGTCGAACAGGGTCGCGCTGTAGATGTGATGGACGACGAATCCGAGCAGCATCCACATCACGATGTAATGCACGAGATGGATCTGCTGAGGCGGCGCCAGCGCGAAAACCCAACCCAGCGCGGTGTGCCAGCCGCCGCCCCAGTTGAAGGTGAGCATCGCAAATCCGGTGACGATCTCGACGATGAAGAGCAAGAACACCAAGGTGTACGTCGTCGCCGCCAGCGCGTTGTGACCGACGCCGCCGGGCAGCACGCGCCGGAGGAACACGTAGTACAGCAGCGCGCGCCTCATACCGCGCCGGCCGTCCTTGGTGAGGACCGGAAAGAACGCCCGGTACGACGCCCAGCGATTCCCGCGCAACGACCAATACACGCGAAACATGACGCTGGACAGGAAAATGCAGCCGAACACGATGTGAGCAGCATAGGCCCAGCGCATCGTGAAGCCGCCGCCGCCGGTAAAGAAGGGCCAGGCGATGTACAACCCCGTCGCGCTGAGGGCAAAAATCGCGAGCACGTTCACCCAATGGGTGAGACGTACCGGAATCTGCCACACATAAACGACATCGCGCCGAAGGACGGGTTGCGGTTGCGGTTGATCCATCGCTACACCGATCGCTCGACGGTCACGGCGACGGAGCCGTCTGGCCCGGTCACGTGGACCGCGCAGGCCATGCACGGGTCGAACGAATGGATCGTGCGCAAGATCTCCAACGGTCGCTGCGGGTCGGCGACCGGCGTTCCGAGCAGTGCGGTTTCGTAGGGACCGCGAATCCCCGCCGCATCCCGCGGCGAAGCGTTCCAAGTCGTCGGAACGACGCACTGGTAGTTCTCGATCGCGCGGTCTTTGATGCGGATCCAATGGCCGAGCGAGCCGCGCGGACCCTCGTGGGCACCCCAGCCGGCCGCGGTCGCGGGCCACGTCGCCGGATCCCAGCGCGTCCCATTGTGCACGCGCAAATCGCCGCTGCCGACGTTGGCCACCAGGTCGTCGTGCCACTGCAAGACTTTGTCGACCATCAGTTGGGTCTCGATGCCGCGCGCAACGATCCGTCCGAGGGTGGAAGAGAGCGCGGGAATGCCGACGCCCAGCGCGTGACACGTCGTGTCGACGGCGCTGCGAATCTGCTTATGACCCGAAGCGTATCCGACGAGCAAACGCGCGAGCGGCCCGACTTCCATCGGCATCTTGTCGTACCGCGGCGCCTTGACCCACGAATACTTTTCGTCGGTCGGCAGCGTCTGATACGGCGGCTTGGGCCCGGTGTATTTCGGGTTGGTCTGGCCGTCTAAGGGGTGCTTGGGGACGGCGTCCGAGTCGCTGTAGGTGAACCAGGCATGCGCGACGTCCTCACCGACGCGCCGTTCATCGAAGGGAACGACGTGCGACAGGTCGCCGTTGACGATGATGCCGCGCGGGATCCAGAACGAACTGGGATCGCGCGAGTTTCCGCTCGGGAAGTCGCCGTAACACAGATAGTTTCCGGCACTCGCGCCGTGCTTCGCCCAATCTTTGTACGCGGCCCCGATGGCGAGCAAATCGGGGATGTAGACTTGCTCGACAAACGTTTTTGCCAGCCGGATCAAACGCAATTGCTCGGCTAAGCGGTGATCGTTGATCGCGACTTGGCTGGTCGGATCGACCGGAATCGCCATGCCGCCGACGAGATACGTTTGGGGGTGCGGATTCTTTGCACCCAGGATCGCCTGGACTTTGATCACTTCGCGCTGCCACTCGAGCGCTTCGAGATAATGCGCGACCGCGAGCAGATTGACCGCCGGCGGAAGCTTGTATGCCGGATGCCCCCAATAGCCGTTGGCGAACAGGCCAAGATCGGCGCCCGACTCAGCGAGCTTGCTCAATTTGCCCTGCACTCCGCGGAAGTAATCGGTGCTCGATTTCGGCCACGGCGAGATCGACGTGGCCAGCCGCGAGGTTTCGCGCGGATCGGCTTTGAGTGCGCTGACGACGTCGACCCAATCCAGCGCGTGCAGATGATAGAAGTGGATGACGTGATCTTGCACCCACTGCGTGCCGGCGATGATGTTGCGGATCAATTGCGCGTTGGCCGGCACCTCGATGTCCAACGCATCTTCGACCGCGCGCACGGACGCGAGCGCATGAACCGTCGTGCAAACGCCGCAGATGCGCTGGGCAAAGAGCCAGGCATCGCGCGGGTCACGCCCTTTGAGCACGATTTCCATGCCGCGGAACATCGTGCTCGAACTCCAGGCATCGGTGACGACGCCGTGTTCGACCTGCGCTTCGATGCGCAAGTGACCCTCGATGCGGGTAATCGGATCGACCGCGATGCGTGTCACTTTTCTTCACCTTCTTCGCCCGAGGAGGGTGGCGGAATCGGCCCGTCTTCGTCACGCAGCGGCTTCACGTGATGTGCCGCCACGGCTGCCACGCCGTGCAATCCGAAGCCGACCGCCGTTGCGGCGACGATCCCCAGCCCGACTTGTTCGGCCGTCGTTTGCACGCCGAAGCCGGGAACGTTGGGCAGCCGATCGTAGAAGGGCGTGTTCGCGTCCCAAAACTCGGGTTCGCTGCAGCCGATGCAGCCGTGCCCGGCGCCGATGGGCCAGCTCGTTCCGCCGTTCCAGCGCGCAATCGAGCAGTTGTGATGCGTCGTCGGTCCCTTGCAGCCGACTTTGTACAAGCACCAGCCCGTGCGGTGTGCGTCATCGCCCCATTTCTCGACGTATTCGCCGGCATCGAAATGGGCGCGGCGCTCGCAGCTGTCGTGAATGAGCTGTCCGTAGGCGAACAGCGGGCGCCCCAATTGATCGGTCGCCGGGAGTTCACCGAAGGTCAAATAGTGGACCAGCGTCGCGGCGACGTTCGCACCGTTGACCGGACATCCGGGAAGATTGACGATCTTGAGCCCCGGCACGGCTTCCCCCAAACCGACGGCACCGGTCGGGTTGGGATGCGCGCGCGGCCAGCCGCCGTAGAAGGCACAGGCGCCGACGGTCACCGTGGCTGCGGCGTTGCCGCACACTTCCCGGGCGATATCGAGCGCGCTGCGCCCGGCGATCGTGCAGTATCCCGAATCGGCGGTCGGGATCGATCCCTCGACGACCGCGATGTATTTGCCCTTCAGATTGTCGACCACTTCGCGCAACGAACGCTCCGCCGCCGCGCCGGCCGGAGCCATGAGCGTCTCGTGATAGCGCAGGGTGAACAGATCGAGCACGATCTCCCCGAAAGCCGGATCTTCCGAGCGCAAAAACGATTCGGAGCAGCCGGTGCAGTCCTGAAATTCGAGCCACACCAGCACCGGCTTCTTGGTGGACTGCAACGCCGAGGCGATTGCAGTGGAATACGTCATCGGCAGCGCAAGTGTCGCGGCCATCGCGCCGCAGAACTTCGCAAAGGCCCGGCGGGAAAGGCCGCCGGGCCGCGCGTGCCGCGTCGCTAAGGGATCGAGATCCACGTTCGGGCGCATCAAGGTCACCGTTCTCAAAGGCTGGGAGCGCGAAATGGGTGGCGCAAAAGATTTGTTGCACCGTACCACGAGGTTTGTGAAAGTTTGGTGAACCTGCGTGGAGCTTTGTAACGCGAATTGTGAAGAGCGAATGCGCGACATTGGTCGGATCGGCGCATGCCCCGACTGCACGTTGAAGCGGCGCTGCCCTCAGCAGCGCGGTCACCTGTCGCCGGCGGGCGACTGCCGATGGGAAGAAACAGTCCGGGCGGGGGCCACGCTGCGCTTCATGCGCACGAAACGCCCGCCGTCAAGCGCTGCATCACGTCGGCGCGAGCATCGGCGACGCCGGCCGCCAGCACGAATGCGCCGCAATTGATCCGGACGGCTACGGGATAGCCGCTCGCGCCGCAGACTGCGGAAAGCGTGCTCGCAACGGCAGCGCTACCGCTTCGAAGCGCGCGCTTTGGCTGATGTCGATTGCCGGCCATGGCGTCGGGGGAGGCCTGCTATTCGCCGCCGCCCGACACGCTCGATGCGTCTCCGGCGGCGGCCTGAACCTAGGGATGCTCTGATTTCGTCCTGGCGAGGACCATAGCGGCGAAGTTTGCTTCAGCAAATGAGCCGCGCAGCGACGACGTCCAGGGCGAAATCAGTGCGTCGCTAGAACCCGACGAGTACGGAGCCTTTGAGATCGAGCATGCGCCGAGCTTCATCCGGCGTGGCAACGTCGAGCGAGAGCGCTTCGAGAATCTCGCGAATCTTGCGCACTTGTTCGGCGTTGTTGTGCGCGAGTGCGCCTTTGCCCGCGTACAAGCTATCCTCGAGCCCGACGCGAACGTTGCCGCCCATGACCGCACCCATCGTGATGAGGCCCATCTGATGACGGCCGGTCGCGAGGATCGACCACTGATATTGGTCGCCGAAGAGTTTGTTGGCGATGCTGCGCATGTGGGTGAGGTTTTCGGGATCTGGTCCGATACCGCCCAGGATGCCGAAGATCGTTTGCACGAACAGCGGCGGCTTGACCAAGCCGCGTTCGAGGAAGTGCGCGAGCGTGTAGAGATGTCCGACGTCGTAGCACTCGAACTCGAACCGCGTGCCGTGCGCTTCGCCGAGCTCGCGCAGAATGTATTCGATGTCTTTGAACGTGTTGCGGAAGATGAAGTCGCGCGAGGCCTCGAGGTATTGCGGCTCCCAATCGTATTGCCAACGGGAATACTTGTTGAGCATCGGATACAGACCGAAGTTCATCGAGCCCATGTTGAGCGAGCACATCTCGGGTTTGGCGCGCAGCGGAGCCGCGAGCCGCTCTTGGACGGTCATGTTGTGACCGCCCCCGGTGGTGATGTTGATGACGGCGTTGGTTGAAGCTTTGATCGCCGGCAGAAACTGCATGAACACGTCGGGATCGGGCGTCGGCCGCCCATCTTTGGGATTGCGCGCATGCAGATGCAGAATAGAGGCGCCCGCTTCGGCTGCCGCGACAGCGTCGGCCGCGATTTGATCGGGCGTGATCGGGAGATATGGGGACATGGTCGGAGTATGAATGCTGCCGGTGACGGCGCAGGTGATGATAACTTTGCGTGCCGCTGCCATGTTAGGTACTCCTATTCATTCGGCGTGTTCGAGAAACGTCGGGACGACGCACGCGAACGCGAACGACTGTTTCGGCGCGAGCCGCGGCGTCACCCGGCGCGCGCGATCGTCAGCAATTAGCAATTGACGCCCGCGAGCACGAGCGCGAAATGCAGCGCGACGCCGGCCAGCCCGCCGATGAACGTCCCGTTCAAGCGGATGAACTGCAGGTCGGGACCCAGCTCGAGTTCGACCTTTTCGGTGACGAGCTGCGTATCCCACTTGCGCACGATTCCCTCGATCAGCGCGGCGAATTGATATTTCGACTGCCGCAGCGAGCGTTCGATGACGGCGAGGACGTTGACGTTGAGCCGGTCGAGCAACGCCCGGTCGGCGAGGATTTCGTTTGCAAGCCGGCCGACGAGCCGCGCAACGACGGCGTCGCTGGCGTACTCGGGCGCCGCAGCGGCCGCGACCACGCGCGCCTTGATCGTGTGCCAGAGCGCGGATACGAACGCACCGATTGCGCGGCTGCGCAAGATCAGCGTCCGCAGTTCGTCGAGTCCGCGGCCCGCGGCGGGATCGCTTTTGAGCCGTGTGACGCAGCTCCAAACATAGGCGTCGAACGCGATGCGCAGTTCGTGATCGGGCGTGCGCGCGACCTCGCCGAGCAGATCGATCACGCCGTCGATCAAACGCTCGACGACATACGAGTCGAGCCATGGTACCTTGAGCACCGAACGGCGCCGGAAGCGGAGTTTGATTTCTTCGCGGTGCTCGCCGAGCCAGCTCGCCAGCTGCGGCAGCATCTCGTCGAGCACGCCCTGATGCCGTCCGGCGCGCGCGAGCAACGTCAGCGCCGACGCGCTCAGGCGAGCGAGGTTGAGCTGCTCGAATTCGGCGCTCAGAACGCGGGCGATCGCGCGTTCCATTTCCGGTTCATCGACGGCGGCGATCAAGCGCGGCAGTTCGCCGCGCAGCATCGTGACGAGCCGCTGCGCGTGCCCGAGATCGGCGAACCAGCCGACGACGAGTCCCGCGAGATCGACCGTCCGCACTTTGGCGAGGATGTTCTCGGGCGTCAAAAAGTTGAGTTCGACGAACTCCCCGAGCTGGCGTCCGATCCGCTCTTTGTTGCGCGGGATGATCGCCGTGTGCGGCAACGGCAAGCCGCCGGGACGGCGGAAGAGCGCGACGACGGCGAACCAATCCGCAAGGCCGCCCACCAGCGCCGCTTCGGCGAAAGCTTCGAGCCACGCCAGCGCCGGCAGGTGTGCCTTGTAGCGCGCCGAGATGACGAACAAGGCGGCCATGACCGGCAGCAAACTTGTGGCGATGATTTTGATGCGCCGCAGCCCGGCGCGTTTGCGTTCGAGGTCGGCTTGCGGGAGCGCCAGCGCCACCGTCCCTTTAGCCCGCGGCGGCCGGTTGATGCGGCAAGGCGCTGACGCCCAGGAAATCGGCAATGATGGGCGCGCACTCGCGCGCGCTCGTCAAGAGCAGAAGATGTCCGTCGTCGATGGTGACCAGCCGCGCGTTGGGAAGGAACGCGGCCAGGACGCGACCGTTGGCCACCGGCACGAGCGGATCGTCGGTCCCCATCATCACCAGCGTCGGTTGGGCCAGCGTGTGCAGCCACAGGGCGCTCGTCCAACCGGCGCCGGCCAGCACCTGCAAATAGTAGCCGCTGCCGCGCGGCGAGCGCAGCGCCCCGTTGAACCGCGCGAGGAGCGCCTTGTCGCGGCTGACCTTGCCGCCGTAGATGCTGGCGCCGATGCCCGCGAGGTAGGTGCGATCCAGGTAGCGGCGGATGCTGAGCATCTTCGCCAGCGCCGTCAGCCGGCCGGGAAACGCGAAGGTGCCGGCCGAGGTGGCCGCCAGCACGAGCCGGCGCACGCGCAGCGGAAAGCGCCGGGTGAATTCCTGCGCTAAGGCCCCGCCCCAACTGACGCCGGCGACGTCGACTTGGCCGTCGATCCCGAGCGCGCCGAGAACGTCGTTGGCCAGCCTTGCCAACCAGGGGAAGCGATACAGTGGCGCCGGGGAGCTCGATCCGCCAGTACCCGGAACGTCGAAAACGATGATGCCGATGCCGAAGGCGCGCAGCTCTTCGGCCAAGGCACGCACCAGTTCGACATCGGCCCCGATCCCGTTGAAGAAGAGCAGTGGGAGCGTACCGGGGCTCGGGGCCGTAGTCGCCAGCCGCAAGCGGCGGCCGGCGACGTCAATCGTTCGAACGTCCACGCAGAGGCGTTACTTTGCCTCGTTGTCGGGCCGCTTCGCGAATTTGCGGATCTCTTCGACGTTGCTCTTGACGCGGCTCGAAGCGATCTCGAGAATCTCGGCTTGCGATTTGCGCACCGTCTCGGCCATCTCTTTCATGCTGGCCAGGGCGCTCGACAACGCTTCGTTGGCGAGTTCTTGCTGCTTGCGCAGAAGTTCGGCTGGCTTCGCTGCGTCTGCCGGAAGCGTGTGCAAAGCGTTGCCGACTTCGGTGAGCACCGTCTTGAGCAGCTCGGTCTGTTTGTCGACGAGCGACTGCGCACCGCTGAACGCCGCCGACGTCGCCTTTGTCACCGCGTCGATGTCGCTTTTACGCGACGCCACGAAGCTGTCGACGTCGAAACCGGGCAGCTTGAACTTTTCGAGTAAGCCGGTAATGTCCGGCGAGCCGTCTTTCGGCTTTTGGTCAGTCATCTTGATGTCCTCACTTTTCCAGTACGTAGGTGCCGGGCGCATCTGCGATCGGCGGGTGAACCGCGCTGCCGGTCTGCGCGGGCGCGGGGATTTTATCGCCCGAACGATGTTCGAGCCACGCGAGCCAGTGACCCCACCACGACCCCTTGTGCGTGCTCGCGGCTTTGAGCCACTCTTCGGGATCCTCGCCGTGGTCGGGGTTGAGAAAGTACTGCCGCTTCGCCGCATCCGCGGGCGGGTTGATCAAACTTTGGATGTGGCCGGCGGCGCTGAGCACCATGGTGGGTTTTCCGCCCAGCATCATCATCGTCCGGTAGACGCCCTTCCACTGGGAGATGTGGTCGGTGATGCCGGCGACGATGTAACTGTCGAGCGTGACTTTGTGCAGATCGATCGGCCGTCCCAAGACGACCATCCCGCCGGGGTGCTTGAACTTGTTCTCGACGAACGAGTCGATGATTTCGCCGTGGAATTTGGCCGGCAACCGCGTGGTGTCGGCATTCCAGGCCAGGATGTCGAACGCCGGCGGGTTTTTGCCCAGCAGATAGTTGTTGACCCAGTAGTTCCAGACCAGATCGTTCGGACGCAGCCAGGCGAAGACGCGGCCCATCTCCGAACCGTCGAGCACGCCCTTGACCTTGGTTGCGGCCTTCGCCGCTTTGGCCGTGTCTTCGGTCATGAACATCGTGAGCATGGACTCGCTCTCGCTGTCGAGCACCGCCACCATGAGAGTTGCCGAGTTGACCGGATTCTTGCCGCGGCCGGCGGCGTAGTATCCTAGCAGCGCCGAGAGCGTCATAGCGCCGGCGCAGGCGCCCGCGATGTTGACCTTCGGGCTGCCGGAGATCTCTTTGATGGCGTCGATGGCTTCGATGAGCGCCGTGACATAGGTGTCCATGCCCCAGTCGCGCTGCGCCGCGGTCGGATTGCGCCAGCTCACGACGAAGCTGCCGATGCCGCCTTTGATCAGAAAGTCGACCATGCTCTTCTCGGGCGAGAGATCGAACACGTAATACTTGTTGATCTGCGGCGGGACGATCATCAGCGGGACCGCATAGATCTGCTCGGTTTGCGGGCGGTATTGGATGAGTTCGAGCACGTCGTTGCGGAATACGACGCTGCCTTCGGTGACGGCGAGATTCTTGCCGAGCGTGAACGCGCTCTTGTCGACCATCGACGGCATGCCGCCGTTGTTGACCATGTCGGACGTCATGTGCCGCAAGCCTTCGATCATGCTGACGCCGCCGGTTTCGACGGCGCGCTTGACCGCGGCCGGGTTGGCCGGCGAGTTGCTCGGCGAAAGCGCGTCGGTCACCAGCTGCCGCACGAAACGCGCGCGCTCTTTGGTGCGTGCGTCGAAGCTCGATTTGTCGATGAACTCGTCGAGCGATTTCGTCCAGGCCAGATATCCGCCCAGGAACGCCCGATAGAATGGATTCTCCGTCCAGGCGGCGTCGCTGAAGCGGCGGTCATCGCGGGCCGGTTTCACCGTCGACTGTCCGGCGAAGACCAACGCGATCTCGCGCACCAGCGCGGCTTGCTGTTCGAGCACCAGCAGCGGATGCGCCGCGGCTTCTTTGGTCAAGGCGCCGGCCGTCGCCAAGACATCCTCCGTCCGAATGCCGATGAACGGGTTGGGTCCGAGCATCGAGCGCGAAGCGCTGTCGGCCAGTTCGTTGGTTGGATCGTGATCAGACACGGGTCACCCCGATCGAGGTTGGTTCGCTCATTGTGTACTACCTCACTATATCCGGTATCCGGCACCCGGGACACCGTGCCGGGTTCGCCGGCGCCCGCAGTCTTGGTTCGCCGTGGTCCTCGGCGTCCGCTCTACAGCAGTTTGACAGAGCTTTCTCTCGTTGCACCTGTTCGCCTTGGCCGCGCCGCCGGCGCGAGCGCGGATGACGCCGCGCCGGCTGATCTTTTAGCGCCTAGTCGGACATGTGAAGGAAAATTCGCATGAAAAGGACCGAAATCGTATCATTTCCGCGCTGCATCTTTGTGTAATAGTTTGTGTAATAACAGGTAGAACTAAAATATTTTTTTCTACGAGTCCACGTGCGGGCTCTCTAGCGCGCCGCGGACGGAGGGAGTCCCATTCATGTTCCTCCCCAAGCTTGCCGGGCAAGTGGTGAAAGTCTGGTCGGATACTCTCCTGCGTCCGATGCTGCCGAGCAAAGGCAGCTCAGCCGAGTCAAACGGCGCATCCGCCACCAACGGCGCGGCAGCGGCAAACGGTTCAACCGTCAAGACGAACGGCGCCGCGGCGAAAACCAACGGCGCGGCCCAACGCGCTAAAAGCGGGCTGCCCCTGATGGGCGGTTTGCCCGTGCCCGGGCTGGCGGGCCAGCTCTTCGACTACTGGCTGGACCGCACGCAGCGGTCGGTGCTCATGCTGGACGTCATGCGCGAACGCGGCAACGCCACCCTCGATCATACGGAGCAGGGCAAACCCGCGCTGTTGACGTTTGATTCGGAAATGATCCTGGACGGCCGCACGTTCGACCGGCCGGCAAATTACGCGTTGCTCAAAGTGAAGCCGCGCGCGCATCAAAAGATCGATCCGAAGAAACGGCCCTACGTCATCGTCGACCCGCGTGCGGGTCACGGTCCGGGCGTCGGCGGGTTCAAAGAAGACAGTCAGATCGGGATGGCCATGCGCTCCGGGCACCAGTGTTATCTGGTCACGTTTTTCCCGGACCCCGTACCCGGCCAGACGATCGCCGACGTGCACCACGTCGAGACGATCTTCGTTCACCACGTCCGCGAACTGCACAAGGACGCGAACAAGCCGGTCGTGATCGGCAACTGCCAGGGCGGTTGGGCGGTCGCGATTCTGTGCGCCGGAGCGCCCGAGGATTTCGGCCCGATCATGCTGACCGGCGCTCCGCTCTCGTATTGGGCCGGCGCCGAGGGCGACAGCCCGATCCGGTTTGCGGGCGGCCTCATGGGGGGCTCGTGGGTGATGTCGCTGATGTGCGACATCGGAAACGGGACCTTCGACGGCGCGAACGCCGTCGCGAACTTCGAGATCATGAATCCCGGCAACGCGCTGTGGAGCAAGAATTACGGCCTGTTCCGCAAGATCGATAGCGAGGCCAAACGGTACCTCGAATTCGAGAAATGGTGGGGCGCGTTCTTCCTCTCGACGTCCGAGGAAATACGCTTCATCATCAACGACCTCTTCACGCAAAATAAGCTCGTCCAAGGACGGCTGGTTCAAGACGCGGGCGCCGATCCGATCGATCTGCGCAACATCAAGTCGCCGGTTATCGTGTTCTGCTCGTGGGGCGACAACATCACCCCGCCGGCGCAAGCGCTGCACTGGATCCTCGACACCTACGCGACCGACGAAGACCTGCTGGCCAACGAACAGACGATCATCTACATGCTCCACCAAACCGTCGGGCATTTGGGGATATTCGTCGCCGGCGACGTGAATCGCAAAGAGCATGCCGAGGTTGTCCGCACGCTCGAGATGGTCGAGATGCTGCCGCCCGGCCTGTACGAGATGACGATCAACGACAAGGAGCCCAGCCACGACCCGGACGAGCTGATCGCGCACCGCTACAGCGTGAAATTTAAGGAGCGCAAGCTGCAAGACATCCGTGACATGGGAGGGACGCCCAAGGACGAGAAGCCGTTCGAGGCCGCCGCGCGGCTCTCGGAAATCAACGAGGGGCTCTACCTGCGCTACATCTCCCCGTTCGTGCGGGCGGTAGCAAACGAACCGACCGCCGCGCTCATGCGCGAACTGCATCCCGGACGCGTGCGTCAGCACATCTTCGCCGACAAAGTAAATCCGGCGATGGGCGTCGTCAAAGTCGCCGCTGAGTCGGTGCGCAAGAATCGCCACCAGGTCGCCGACGACAACGTGTTCGTCGGGATCGAGCAGACGTTCTCGGATACCCTGGTCCGTTCGCTCGACCTTTTCCGCGATCTGCGCGACGGCACGCAAGAGCTGCTCTTCAAGGCGATCTTCGAGGATCCGTTCGTGCAGCGTGCGCTCGGCGTTACCGGGAAGCGCGACACCAGCCGCGGCGATGAAGGCGCCCGGCGCGCACAGTTGGCTGAAAAGATCGAAGAACTCAAGGCGCGCGAAGTCAAGGGCGGCACGCTCGAAGCATTCGTCCGGATCTGCGCGTACATTCACAAGGGTCAGCCGGCGGCGGAAGAACGCGGCTTCAAGGCGCTCAAGCAAATCTACGATGAAGCGCACGAGAATACGCGCAAGACGCTCGTCGAATTCAAAGACGCGGTGCGCGAGCAAACGTTCCTGGTACGGCTCGACGAGCAGCACGCGCTCGAAACGCTGACGGTGCTCCTCGCCGACCGCGAACACCGGCTCGCCACGATGCACGCTGTGCGGCGCATGGAAAAAGCGATGGGCGCCATCGATGCGGAGCGCGAGGCGCGCATCCGTCACGTCGAGGAACTGCTGGGCGTGCTCGAAACTGCCGCTTTGCCGGGCGATTCCGGAGCGACGGTCTCCTAAAAAAGACGAGCGAAGCACGCGCGAGTGCGATGCCGGGACTGCTTCGGGCAGCTCCGGCATCGCTTTTTTTAACGCCTGCGATGCGGCGGGAACGCTTGGATCGAGGTGCGAGTCGAGCACTGCTTGCTAATATGTTTTGAGCTGGAATCTGCGACACGGGACGCGCGCTGCCTTTTCGGTTATTCTGAGGTACGCCTCGGCAACCAGAGGCCCGCAAGATCCGGAGAGGACGGTCACGATGTCAGCAACCAAAGTGATGACGCTTCAATCCGATGACGCGTCATCGGTCAAAACCATGAAGGCACTTGTGTACGGTGGACCGGGGAAGAAAACGCTGGAGGATCGGCCGCGTCCGACCATCCAAAAGCCCTCGGACGCGATCGTGAAAATCGTCAAAACGACGATCTGCGGCACGGATCTGCATATTCTCAAAGGCGACGTTCCGTCGTGTGAACCGGGACGGATCCTCGGTCACGAAGGCGTCGGCATCGTGGATTCCGTCGGATCGGGCGTCAGCGAGTTCAAAGTCGGCGACCCGGTCATCGTTTCGTGCATCACGTCGTGCGGCAAGTGCTCGAAGTGTAAAAAAGGCATTTATTCGCACTGTAGTGACGGCGGCTGGATCCTCGGGCACCTCATCGACGGGACCCAAGCCGAGTACGTGCGCGTTCCGCACGCCGACACGAGCCTGCATGCCGTGCCGCCGGGAAGCGACGAGGAAGCACTCGTGATGGTCAGCGACATCCTGCCGACCGGTTACGAATGCGGCGTCCTCAATGGGAAAGTCGAGCCGGGTCATACCGTAGCCATCGTCGGCGCGGGTCCGGTCGGGCTTGCGGCGCTCTTGGCCGCGCAGTTCTACTCGCCGGCCGAAATCATCGTCATCGACGTCGACGATAACCGGCTCGCGACGGCCAAGCGGCTGGGCGCATCGGCGGTCGTGAACAACACCGACGGGAAGGCCGCCGAAGCGGTCATGGAGATGACCGGCGGACGGGGCGTCGACACCGCGATCGAAGCGGTCGGAACCCCCGCGACGTTTGCCGTTTGCGAGGGGATCGTGGCGGCCGGCGGAACGCTGGCCAACGTCGGCGTGCACGGCAAGATGGTCGATCTGCATCTCGAGCGTCTGTGGGCGCACAACATTTCGATCACGACGCGACTGGTCGATACGGTCACGACGCCGCTCCTGCTCAAGACCATCCAGTACAAGAAGGTCGACCCGACCCTCCTCATCACCCATCATTTCCAGCTCGCTGACATGCTGGATGCGTACGATACGTTCGGGCGCGCAGCGGAGACCAAGGCGCTCAAAGTGATCGTCGAGGTGTAGCGGGCGCTGCTTTCGTGCGTTCTGTCACGCTTGGCCCGTGGATTCGGCCCAGCATCGTACCGGCGCGGCCGCACGCCGCTTGGGTGTGCCGGTCGCGGCGTGGCAAGCGCACCTTGGCTGTGAATCGGATGTGCACGGCCGCGGCGCGAAAATTCGCAGGACGTACACACCCCGGTGCGAAAACTAATTTCAGCCGTTTTACTATGGTCTTTCCTGTTTCACTATGGTCGGTCCGATCCGAAGTGAGTAAGTTCGAAGCGGGAAGGGCGCTCCGGCGCAGCCGCACTTTCATAGCGGTTGCGAATCGTTGATGGAAGCGTTGCCTTCTCGACTCTTGTCGGCTTGTCGACGAGAACTTTCTTGGGCATCGGCTCGGTACGGCGTCTTTTACTCTTCGTCATTCTGAGGAAAGCTTATGAGCACGTACCGAGCCCCGCTGCGCGACATGCAATTCGTTCTCAACGAACTTGCCGGCCTCGAGCAAATTGCCAAACTGCCGGGCTACGAGGACACCGTCGATGTCGTCGACGCAATTCTGCAAGAGGCCGCGACATTTGCCGCCGAGGTGCTGGACCCGATCAATCGCAGCGGCGACATCAACGGCTGCAAGTGGAACGACGGCGTGGTCACCACCGCGCCCGGCTTCAAAGAGGCGTACGCGCAATTCGCGAAGGCGGGCTGGATCGGACTCCCGTTTTCGGCCGACCACGGCGGTCAAGGTTTGCCGCAACTGCTGACCGCTCCGACGATCGAAATGTGGAACGGCTCGAACGTCGGTTTCGGCAACGGCCCGCTGCTCAATCAGGGCGCGATCGAAGCGATCGAACTGTGCGGCTCCGAAGCGCAGAAGCACACGTACATTCCCAAACTCGTCAGCGGCGAGTGGTGCGGGACGATGGATCTCACCGAGCCGCAAGCCGGTTCGGACCTGGCCGCGGTGCGTACCAAAGCGGTTCCCGAAGGCGATCACTACAAGATCACCGGTCAGAAGATTTTCATCACGTTCGGCGACCACGACATGGCGCCCAACATCATCCACTTGGTGCTCGCACGGCTGCCCGATGCGCCGGCCGGGACCAAGGGGATTTCGCTCTTCATCGTCCCCAAAGTGCTCGTCAACGCGGACGGCAGTTTAGGCGAACGCAACGATGTCGTTTGCGCGGGCATCGAACACAAGCTCGGCATCAACGGCAATCCGACGTGCTCGATCAATTACGGTGAAAAGGGCGGCGCCATCGGGTATCTGGTGGGCGAGCTGAATCGCGGACTCGAGTATATGTTCGTGATGATGAATGCGGCGCGCTTCGGCATCAGCGTGCAAGGTCTGGGCATCGCCGACCGCGCGTATCAAAGCGCGCTCGAGTATGCGAAGGAACGGCTGCAAGGGCGCGAAGTCGGCAACAAATCCTTCAACGCTGCTCCCATCATCAAACATGCCGACGTGCGGCGCATGCTCATGTGGATGAAGTCTCAGCTCGAGGCGATGCGGGCGCTCGCGGGCGTCATCGCCGCGTCGCTCGATTACGAGGCCAAACATCCCGATGCGGACGTTCGCGCGCAGCACAAGGCGTTCATCGAACTCATGATTCCGGTGGTCAAGGCATGGTTCGCCGAAAGCTGCAACGACCTGTGTTCGACCGCCGTCCAGGTATTCGGCGGCACGGGTTACGTTGAGGAAACCGGGATTGCCCAGCAGTATCGCGATGTGCGTATCGTGGGCATCTACGAAGGCACGACCGGAATTCAAGCGATGGATCTCATCGGCCGGAAGGTCATCCGCGACAAGGGCGCCGCGGCGACGGCGGTCGTCGCCCAGATGAAGAAGGACGCAGCCGAACTCGACGTCTCGAACGCCGACGTTGCCGTCATCAAGCAGCAACTGCTCAACGGCATCGATCTGCTCGTGGCGGCCTCGGAGTTCGTGGGCAAGAGCGCGGGAACGAATGTCAATCTTGCATTCGCATGCAGCGTGCCGTACGCCAAACTTTGGGGCGTCGTCGCCGGCGGCTGGCAGATGGCTCGCGCCGCAGGCATCAGCGCGAAGAAAATCGCAGCGGGCGAAAGCGACCCGTTCTACGCCGCCAAGTTGACCACGGCGCGTTTCTACGCCGATCACGTGCTGAGCCAGGCACTTTGGCTCAACCATGAAATCGTGAGCGGTTCGGCCTCGGTCATGACGTTGACCGAGGAACAGTACGACCTCGACCGGCAGTTGCTCGTAACGGCATAACTGCCAGGGCGCGGACTGGCGGCTTATGGGTGTGCCTCGGCTTCGCTCGGTTCACCCGCGAAGACAAAACGCGACGGACTGCGCGCAGCGCAGTCCGCTAGGTCCGCCCAGCGGCGGATGTGCCGCATCGGACCCTCGCTTTTGAAGCGAGGGTCCGTTTTTTAGGGGTACGGAATAGGTGAAATTCTACAATTTTCATACCCCGACGCGAAAAACTGAACGTTTCCTCCAGTGAAGCGCCGAAAGATGGGTATAACCTTTCGCGGTTACAACGCAGGCCAGCCGGCCGTTCGAATGCTTTCCGGTTCCTTCGGGAACCGCGCTTTTAGGATGGGCAGACGATCATTACCAAATACAACCTGTACGATGCGACTTCGCTGAGCCTGACCCCGTTGCGCTGGTCGGCGGCCGCTGCCCAAGCGATCTTCGGCAGTCCGCTCAATCCGCTCCGCTACACCCTGCCCGGCCGCATGATCGCTGCTTCGGCCGACGTGTTTACCAGCATCACCAAGCGGCGCGGCAAACCCGAATGGGACATCGACGCCAAGATGGATGTCATCGACGAGCGTCCGTTCTGCCGCCTGGTGCGTTTTTCACGCGAACGACGCTCTCCCGTTCCACAGATTCTGATGGTCGCCGCTCTTTCCGGCCACTACGCGACGCTCATGCGCGGCACGATCGAAGCGCTCATCACCGACCACGACGTCTACGTTACCGATTGGGCCGATGCCAAGCAGGTGCCGCTCGACTGCGGCAGCTTCGATCTCGATGACTACATCAGCTACACGATCGATTACCTGCGCATGCTCGGGCCGAATGTCCACGTGATGGCGGTCTGCCAGCCGGCTCCCGCCGTCCTGGCCGCCGTCTCGCTGATGGCGGCGCACAACGATCCGGCGCAGCCCCGCACGATGACCATCATGGCCGGCCCGGTGGACGTGCGCGTGAATGCGAACAAAGCAGCTAAAATCGCCGAAAAGCTCTCACTCGAATTCTTCGAGCGCAACGTGCTCACGACGGTTCCGGCCTACTATCCCGGAGCCGGACGCCGCGTCTACCCAGGCATCGTGCAGCTCGGCGCGTTCATCTCGATGAACGCGAAGCGGCATATCAACGCGCACATCAACATGTACAACGAACTGGTGCGCGGCGACGGCGAGTCGGCCGCCGTGCGCGAGAAGTTCTATGACGAATATTTGTCGGTGATGGACGTGACGGCAGAGTACTTCCTAACGACGGCCGAGCACGTGTTCATGAAGCACTCGCTGCCCAACGGCACGCTGACGTGGCGCGGCGAGCGGGTCGATCCGTCGGCTATTCGCGCGACCGCACTCTTGACCGTGGAAGGTGAACTCGACGATTTGTGTTCGCCCGGCATGACGGTCGCGGCGCACGACTTGTGCTCGTCGTTGAACGCCGCGCAGCGCGACCACCTGTTGCAGCCGGGCGTCGGCCATTACGGCGTCTTCAACGGGCGTCGTTTCCGCGAAGAGATCATGCCGCGAATCGCGCGTTTCATGCGCAGACACGCGCACGGAACTCAAGCGGCGCTCAAGCCGAGCGCATAACAGCAGTAGCAGCCGGGTTCGGCGCATTGCGCGGCAACCCGCGTGGCGTGTGCGGCTGCGCGAGCCGCGTGGCGTTCGGCGCGGAGCCGCCGCCTGAAAGGCGCCGGATTGCGCGCTGCGCTGTCTTCTTTGTTACGTTAGTTTTTCGGGTTCGTTGATGGCTTCGATCCAGCCCTCGAAGTAAGAGCGCGTGGATTTCATGAGCCCTTCAAGGTACGGTGTTTCATCGAGCACCGTCAGCAGTTCCGGAAGCCGGGAGCCCAGTCCGTCCCAGGGCCGATCGCTGACGGGACGCAGCGTCCAGCCGATCTGCTCGAGCGTCGCGCTGCCCTTGAGGGCGTTGCAGCGCCAGCACGCGGTCGCGAGATTCGTGACCTCGTTTGTGCCGCCGTGCTGGGTGGGCACGATGTGCTCGAGGCTCGTCGCGTAGGTCCAATACGCGATGTCCGTTTCATCGCGCCGCCAATGGCGATGGGCCTTGAAGATGCTGCCGTACAGCGCGGAGATCGTGTACATAACCGGAATGAGAATCGTCCGGGTGCCGCAGTAGCGGCAGCTGTAGCGGTCGCGGGCAAAAATCGCCGCCTGTCTTGCCAGCGGCGCCTGCGCATGATCGAGACCGACGCGCGAGATCGCCCGCAGGCTCTCCGTGGCTTCATCGCTCTGCCGTTCGACAACGAGATCGACGACGTTCTCGAATCGGTCGACAAAGGCAGTTTCCGAGGCTTGACTGGTCGTCATGCTGGATCTCCATTGGGGCGCGGCACACTCTTCGGCTTCGCCGATTATCTCACTTCTGAGGGCCACGCCGCAGTCTGAAAAGCCGGGCTCACTTTGCCAGCACGTAGGTACCAGGGGCCTTTGCGATGGGCGGATTGCGGGCGCTCCCGAGTTGGGAAGCGGCGTCGATTTGGTCGCCGGAACGGTGTCGCAGCCATTCGAGCCAATGGTTCCACCAGGAGCCGGGTTGAGGAGTAGCCCCTTGGAGCCACGCTGCGGGATTCTCGGGGTGATCGGGGTTGATCAGAAACTGCCGCCGCGCTGCCGCTGCCGGCGGGTTGACGATGCTCTGAATGTGCCCGGCGGCGCTGAGCACGAACGTCCGTTCACCGCGCAACGCGAGCATGTTGCGATACACGTCTTTCCATTGCGCGATGTGATCGGTGATGCCCGCGACGAAATACGAGTCGCCCGCGATCTGCCCGATGTCGACCGGCCGGCCCAGAACCACCATCTCTCCCGGGTGCAAAAGCTTGCTTTCGGCATAGATGTCGAGCAAATCGGCGTGAAACTTGGCGGGCAAACGGGTCGTGTCGGCGTTCCAGTACAGCATGTCGAAGGCCGGCGGATCTTTGCCCAACAGATAGTTGTTGACCCAGTAGTTCCACACGAGATCGTTGGGCCGCAGCCACGCGAAGATGCGGCCCATGTCCGCGCCTTCGAGCACGCCGCGAAATGCGCTCGTCGCTTTCGCCGTTTTGAGAATGTCCTTCGTCACGAACATCCCGATCATCGAGTCCGTGCCGATGTCGAGAACCGAAACGAGGTGCGTCGCGCAATTGACCGGGGTCGCATCGCTCCCGGCGGCATAGTAGCCCAGCAGCGCGCTCACCGTCAGCGCGCCCGCGCATGCGCCGGCGATATTGATTTTGTCGACGTGGCAAATTTCGCGCACTGCGGCCATCGCTTCGATGATCGCCGCCACGTAGGCGTCCATGCCCCAATCGCGGTTGGCTGCGGTCGGATTGCGCCAGCTGATGGTGAAGAGCGTGATACCGCCTTCGACCAAGTAGTCGACTAAGCTGTCTTCGGGTGCCAGGTCGAAGATGTAGAATTTGTTGATCTGCGGCGGAACGATGAGCAGCGGGGTTGTGTAGACCTGCTTGGTCTGCGGCGCGTACTGGATCAGCTCGAGTACCTCGTTGCGAAAAACCACGGAACCTTCGGTGATCGCGAGACTCTTGCCGACCTCGAAGGCGCTCTTGTCGATCTGCGACGGCATTCCGTAGTTGCCAAACAGGTCGGACATCATGTTGCGCAGTCCGTACACGACGCTCGTCCCGCCGGTGTCGATGGCGCGTTTGAGCGCTTCGGGGTTGGCCAAGA
The DNA here is from genome assembly GCA_050012475.1 of Candidatus Velthaea sp. Taxonomy (GTDB): domain Bacteria; phylum Vulcanimicrobiota; class Vulcanimicrobiia; order Vulcanimicrobiales; family Vulcanimicrobiaceae; genus Velthaea. Next base: position 10,418 of record JBEKHC010000014.1, on the reverse strand, counting down.
AATTGCTCGGAGCAACGGCCGAGGTAATGAGGTCGGCGATAAAGCGCGCACGCTCTTTGGTGAGCCGGTCGAAACTCGACTTCTCGATGAGTTCGTGCAGCGACTTCGTCCAAGCGAGATAGCCGCCCAGGAACACCCGGTAAAACGGGTTTTCCCGCCAGGTGACGTCGGAAAACCGCTTGTCCTTGGGCGCCGGCCGGAGCTCGGATTGGCCGGCCAGCACGCGAATGACGTCGCGGACGAGTCCGGCTTGCTCCTCGAGCAGCAACGTCGGATTCGCCGAAGCTTCCTTCGCGAGCGCGCCGGCCGTCGCCATCAAATCTTCGCCGCGAAAACCGAAAAATGGTTCGCCACCGTTGTGGATCGAGGGAACCGTCGGTTTGTTCGCGTGATTGTCTTCGACTCTGCTCATGCGTACCTCAGTAAAATGATGCCGCCGTGGCCGGCCCGAAGCGCGTCACGTCCCTAGTACCTATCCTCGCGGGATGCGCGCGTGTTGAAGAACTATCGCCATTCTCGTGAAGACCGCGTTCCGCAACCGGAAAGGTCGGCGTCCATTGCTCTGCCGGCGCAGTACCTTCGACCCGTAGTGATTGCCGATTGCGGGGCTTGTCTCCCCTGACTAAGAAGCTTTCAATCGGCGGCTCCGATCCGCGTCGGGTGGCGGGAGGAGAAGTCGCGGCCCGTAGTGCCATCCCAAGAGAGAATTCGACGCGAACGAAATGATTGAAGCTCGGCGCGACGCCATGGGCTCGATGGTCAATCCCATCGAGGCGCTTTTTCGACCCCGCAGCATTGCGGTGATCGGCGCGACCGACAAACCGCCCCGGCGCGGTGCCGACATCCTGGCCAACCTGCTGGCGAACACCTGCGGCGCGAAAGTCTATCCCGTCAATCCGCAACACGAAGCGGTGTTCGGCCAGCTCTGCTACCCGACGGTCGCCGATATCCCCGGACGCATCGACTTGGCGGTGATCGCTACCAATGCCACGCTGGTGCCGCAGATCATCGGCGAGTGCATCGACGCCCACGTCAGAGTCGCGGTCGGAATCGCCTCGGCTTATCGCGACCGGGGCCCGAACGCGGGTACGCTGGACACGGCGATCCTCGAACGCGCTCAGGCCGCCGGGCTGCGCATTCTGGGACCGAATTCGCTGGGCCTCATGTTGCCCGCCAGCGGACTCAATGCAACACTCGCCAAAACGTCGCCGCTGCCCGGGAGCGTCGCCTTCGTGAGCCAGAGTGCGTCACTGTGTGCGTCGATTCTGGATTGGAGCCTCACCCAACGCTTTGGCTTGAGCGCCCTGATTTCGCTGGGCTCGATGCTCGACATCGGCTGGGGCGACGTGATCGGTCAGCTCGGGGAAGACCCGCGTACGAAAAGCATCGTGCTCTTCATGGAGTCGGTCGGCGTTGCGCGCTCGTTTCTCTCGGCCGCGCGGGCAGTGGCGCAATCCAAACCGATCATCGTCATCAAAGCCGGGCGCACCGCGGCAGCGGCAATTGTTGCCGCCTCGCACACCGGCAAGTTGACCGGCAGCGATGAAGTGCTCGATGCGGCGTTCCGCCGCTGCGGCGTGCTGCGCGTTGAGACGATCCGGCAATTGTTTGCGATGGCCGAAGTGTTGGCGAAACAACCCCGGCCCCGTGGAAACCGGTTGGCGATCGTCACCAACGCCGGCGGCGCAGCGGTGCTCGCGGCCGACGCGCTCGTCGAAGGCGGCGGCCAAACCGCGTCGCTCGAAGCGGCGACGCTGGACCGGCTCAACGTCAAGTTGGCTCCGTCGTGGAGTCATTCGAATCCGATCGATCTGCACGGCGACGCGACATCGGAGGATTACGCGAAAGCCGTCGAAATCGTGGCCGCCGACGAGGGCAACGACGGCATTCTCGTGACCTTCTCACCGCAGGCCGGACACGGCGCGGCAGAGGTGGCGCAACGGCTGTTGCCGTTCGCCAAGCTGTCGCGCAAGCCGATTCTGGCCAGCTGGATGGGCGGTGCCGGCGTGGCGGACGGAGCGGAGATGCTCGAGCGCGCCGGGATCCCCACCTTTGCGTTTCCCGATGATGCGGCGCGCATCTTCAACTTCATGTGGCGCTACGACGCGAACTTGCGCGCGCTCTTCGAGACGCCGGAAGCGCTGCCCGAGGAGTTGAAGCCCGATCGCGCCAGCGTCCGCGAGATCTTCGAGCAGGCCCGTGCCGACGAGCGGACGATCCTCACGCCGGCGCAATCGATGCGGCTGCTCGCCGCGTACGAGATTCCAAGCGTTCCGACCATCGTCGCGACGACCGTCGAGGCAGCGATTGCCGCCGCAGAGTCGCTCGGCTTTCCGGTCGCGGTGAAGCTGCTCTCCGACACCATTTTGCACAAAACCGTGGTCGGCGGGGTGCGGCTGAACGTTCGCGACTCGGCGGGGGTGGCGCGCGCATTCGGCGAGATCGCGGACGCGGCAAGCGTCGAAGCCGGACCCGATGCCTTCGGGGGCATCGTCGTGCAGCCGCTCATCGCTACCGAGGAAGGCTACAACCTGATCTTAGGGAGCAGCACCGATCCGCAATTCGGACCGGTGCTGCTCTTCGGTTACGGCGGCGGATTGGTCGAGTTCATCCGTGACCGGGCGCTGGGGTTGCCGCCGCTCAACGAAGCGTTGGCGCGCCAAATGATTGCCCGGACCCGTGTCGCCGAGGCGCTGGCCGACAAACGCAGCCGGCGCGGAGTCGACATCGGCGCGCTCGCGCAGTTGCTCGTGCGGTTCAGCGCCATGATCGTCGATCAGCCGCGCATCAAAGAGTTGGATATCAACCCGGTCTTCGCGGTGCGCAACCGGTTCGTCGCGCTCGATACGCGCGTCGTTCTGCATCCGTTCACGAGAACCGACGCTGCGCTGCCGCGGTCGGCGATCCGCCCGTACCCCTCGCAATACGCCGGGACGTGCACGTTACCCGACGGCACCTTCATCACCGTTCGGCCGATCCGCCCCGAAGATGAGCCGCTCATGCGGCCCTTTCACGCCAAGCTTTCGGATCAGAGCGTCTACACTCGCTACACGTACGCTTTTCGCGCGTCGGAACGCACCGCGCACGATTATCTCTCGCGGATGTGTTTCATCGATTATTTGCGCGAAATGGCGCTGGTTGCGCTCATTACCAATGCGGCCGGCGAACAAGAGATCGTCGGTGCCGCCCAGCTGCTCATGGAACGCAACCGCAATGAAGCGGAGTTCGCCCTGCTGATTTCCGACGAGCTGCAAAGCCGGGGTTTGGGGACCGAACTGTTGCGCCGGCTCATCGAGATCGGCCGAACCGAGAACGTTGCTCGAATCGTGGGCTACATCCTGAGCAACAACAGCCCGATGCTGCACGCGTGCAGACATCTGGGCTTCCACCACGAACACGAGATGGGCGACACCATGGTGCGCTCGATCATCGACTTGGTCTAATCGAAGGTTGCTCTGAACTAGCCCTGAACGTCGTCGCTACGCGGCGCATTTGCTCGAGCATACGTCGTCGCTACTTTGTTTTCGCCTTCGGTTGCCGGCGCAGCGCGTCGCGCACGGTTCCGATCCAATAGCGCGAGGGGACGAAAAACAGTTCGGCCCACGTGCGCACGAGATCCACGTTCGACAGATGGCTGCCGAAATCGCGCGATGCCGGCGCCGCCAGCGGACGCCGCAGGAGCTCCCCAAAGAACTGTCCGGCACCGGTCCGGGTGAGGACGCCAACGACCGACGAGCGCCCCGAGACATCGCTGACAACCTCCGACATCGTGAGCAGCGCTTTGCGGAAGAGCATCAATTCCTCGGGGAATTGCACCGCGGAGGTGGCCGTCAGCACTTCGAGCAGCGAGGTCAGCCACTCGAACCCCGGTAATTCACCGCGCCGGACCAGCTGGAACGCGCCGCGGACGGCCGTCTCGAGCTTGCCTTTGTCGAGCACGTTGCCGAGCGCGGCGATGGCCCGGATCGTCCGGTGCACGTCGAGCGTCAGTGCGCCGACGAGGGACTGCACGACGGCGGCGCGCTGCTCCATGCTGAACTCGACGATGAGCGACCAATCCAGGATGGCCAGCCGGCCGTCGTCGGCCGCGAACAGATTGCCGGCGTGCGGATCGGCGTGGAAAATGGCCAGCGGTTCCGTGCTCCAAAACGGCCGCGCCAGAAGCGAGTCGATGATCGTCGCGGCGAGCCGCCGCCGAACGTCCGGTGCGAGACTCGGGTCGGTGACTTTGCGGCCGTAGACACGCTCCATGGCGGTGACGTGCGGCGTGCAAAGGGGCAGCAGCGGGGGGACGTAGACGCCCGGAAAGCGGGCGTAAAAGCGCGCCGCTTTGACGATGTGCTCTTGTTCGAGGTCGAGCCGGGTCTCATTGAGCAGCAGCCGGCGTACGCTCTCGAGCGTTTCGCGGTAATCGAATGATGGCAGAGCGTAGTGGACGCAGCGCTCCTCGAGATAATCGCCCAGCGCCGGCCACAGCGCCAGCTCTTCGAGCAGACGCTTTTCGGCCAGCGGTTTCAGCATTTTGAACACGCCGTGCTGCGTGGCTTGCGTGCCTGGTGCGGTCCACTCGAACGGCAGCACGATCGCCACGCTGCCCTCCGCGAGCGCCTGATCCGCGAGCTCGACGCCCGCCGGGATCGACCCGAATTCCTCTTCGAGCATCGTTTTGAGCTCGGCGCGTCCCAGCGAGGGCGGCAGCGACTCGAGTGATTGCAGGCGCGCCCGCAGTTCGGCGTCGAGACGCTTGTCGTGGGCGACGACCTGGCCCAGCTTGTGGAGCGTGGGGCACTGATGCAGGAGCATCACGAGGCGATCGTCGACGCTGGTGGCGGCGGGCGCCAGCATCTGTTCGGCAACGATCGCTTGAACGCGTTCGGCGGGCAGCCGGCTCAGGAAGAAGACGAAGCCGTCGGTGACGACCGGACGCGACCAGGCGTAGATCTCGGGCACGAGCGGCAGCGTGTCGAGCAATTCGCGCAGACTGGCCTGCAGCGCCTCATCGATCATTGCGCTCAACGCATCCTAGTTGGGCCGCAGCCGGCGGCTCACGTGTTCGCTGCGATCCACGTGCCGATGCGCGGCCAATCGTCCGCCAGCGCAGCGTGGCCCATGAACAATCCGATGTGGCCACCGGGTGCGAGCGTCTTCACGATGCGGTCCTTGGGCGTGCCCAGATACTGTTCGGCGTTGAAGACTTGTTCCCACGGCGTGATGTCGTCATCCTTGCCGGCGAGCAGGTACACCGGGCAGCGCACGTCGAGCAGGCTGAGCTTCTTTCCCAGTGCGACGAATTCACCGCGCGCGAGCTGATTCTGTTTGAACAGCCGATCGACGACTTCCAGATACACGCGACCCGGTAAATCGATCGGGCTCTCGTACCAGCTTGCAAACCGCTCCTGCCCGCGCAGGTATGCAGCGTCGTCGATGTGGCGGTAGAGGTCGACGTATTTCTTGAGATAGTGTTGCGCGGGGTCCATGTTCTTGTAGGCCGCGAGCATGAAACGGCCCGGCATGAGCCCGCCGCCGAGTTCGACGAGCTCTTCGAAAAAGGCCAGCGGAATTTTCAGCGCGACCTTGCGGGCCGGCCCATTGCCGGCGCTCGTGTCGATCGGTGAACCGGCCAGCACGAGGCTGTTGACTTTCGCCGGAAAGCGCGCCGCGAACATCGCCGACATCCACCCGCCTTGACACAGACCCACGAGATTGACCCGTCCACCCAGTTCGTCGACCGCGACGTTGATCTCGGCCAGATACGTATCGACGTCGAAATCTTTCATGTCGATCGTCGCCGGCTTCCAATCGGTGAGCAGAATGCGCGGATTGCCGTTCGTGCGCAGCGTCTTGATCAAGCTCTGGTCGATGTCGAAGTCCGCTGCGGTCGAGGTGTGCCCGGCATACGGGGCGTCGACGAGGGTCGCGATCGCGCTTGCGCCGGGCAATGAAAAGTCGCGGAGCTTCATCGTGCGCAGATCGAGCGCGACCGTATTCTCCGTCGCGAACTGTGGATGCAAACCGAAGTCGATTTTCTCGGCCTCGGCTAAAAATTTGATGTTGCGCGCTGCGAGCTTCAGCTCGGCTTCGGCGATTTCAGCGCCGGCGGCCAACGGCCAAAACAAGGGCACGCACAACTGAGCTGCGCGCTCGGCCACGTTTGCAATCGATGCTGGGGTTAGGCTCTTGACCATGCGATCTCTCCTAGTGTGGTGTCTCAGAAGTTCGCATACAAAATCTCACTCGTCTTTTCGCCCGGCTCATCGTCGTTCTTCGGTCACGAAGCTACGGCTTCGCTCCTTCATCACTCCTCGATCCGAACGAAAATACTTCGCGATCTTTTGCATGGAACTTCTGAGACACCACACTGAAATCACGAATCACGGCGGCCGGGGCGGCCCCGTTCTGCGCTGCTGCGGCCGCGGTTGTTACGATCGCGGCGTCGCGGCTCCGACGCTGCGGGAGGGCATGCGGCGCATCAGGACGTCGTCGGCGCCGACGAATGCGTGCCGGTGATACCAGCCCTCGAGCTTGCTCTGCACCAGACCTCGCCCGTCGAGCCGGGTCGTCGATTCGGCGATCAAATCGATCCGCAGTCCGAGCGCCTCGCCGATCGCGATGACGTCGTCGAGCATTGCCGATCCATAGTGTTTCCGCCGGTCGCAGGGGGCGACTTCGATCGCCTCGAGCATGAGATGGGCAACGTGAAACGTCAGCGACGCCGAGGAACGTCGGCGCCGAAGCCGCACAAAGGGACCATTGATCTCGACGTGCAGGCCGCGTTCTTTCGCGATCGCTGCCGCCTGCTCGACGTACGAAACGATCGTCGACGTGTAGGTGCTCGCGGGGTCTTGCATCGGAATCTCGCGTTCGGCACACCCGGATCTACGACAAAAGTAACTCCAAGCAGGGAGTTCGCTTCGATCGTAAGTGCGGGCCGCTCGAGTCGAACAGCGGAGATGTGCCGAACCAGGCCCGTCACGAGTCGATCATAGACCGCGCCCTCGAAGAACGTGCGAAGTGTTGCTTCACAACCGCGATTGCGGCGGTGCGAGAATCGATCGAACGGGGCTTGGCGAGCGCATTGCGGTCGAACGTCGCGCCGGCGAACGTTTGCGGGGCGCTTGCCTCGTCGCCGAACGCGTGCGGCAATCGATCCAGCGAGGACTCGGCCGACCCCTTCCGGTCGAATGTCGCGCCGGCGAACGTTTGCGCGGCGCTTGCCTCGTCGCCGAACGCGTGCAACGTTGTGCCGACAGACGTTTGTGACCGCGCAAACCATGTTTCGCGCGGTCACAAGAAACCGGGATGCCCAGAAAGCGATGACGCGGTTATGCCGCGATCGGACTCAGATCATCAAGCTTTGCATGTCGGCATCGACGGGGAGGCTTTGTCCCGAAATCGATTTTGCGCCCGGCGAGGCCAAGAAAACCGCCAACGCGGCGATGTCGCGCGGATCGACCAGATTCTTGAGCGATTGATTGACCATGATGGATTTGGCTTCTTGTTCGGCCGTCTTGCCGCTGAGCTTGGCGCGGCCTTCGAAGACGCTTTGCAGCCGCGGTCCGTCAACGGCGCCCGGCAAGATGGCGTTGACGCGAATGCCGTACACCCCTAGCTCGATCGAAAGCGTTTTGGTGAACCCGACGACGCCCCATTTCGTCGCGCTATACGCGATGCGGTTGGGGTAGCCGAATCGGCCGGCGACCGATGAAAGATTGATGACGACGCCGGCGGGAGACTCCTTGAGCAGCGGAACGCAAAGCCGGGTGACATCGAACATCGACGTCAGGTTGATCTTGACGACGCTGTCCCATTCGGCCGGGTCGAGTTTCTCGATCGGGACCGTCGGGCCCGAAACGCCGACATTGTTGACCAGGACGTCGAGGCCGCCGATGGCCTTCGTTCCGAACGGAACCATGGTTTCGATGGCTTCCCGCTTCGACATGTCGCACAATCCCGTTGCCAATCCGGGAAGTTCTTTTGCCAACGCGTCGAGTGCCCTGGGATCGACATCGCAGACGAAGACCTTTGCGCCGGTTGCCGCAAACGCTCGCACGATCTCGCGACCGATACCCGATGCGCCGCCTGTTACCAACACGCGTTGGTCCATACGCTAGAGCTCCTTTTTTTGCGGTCACCGCGCCGCGAGGCGCAACGTCCGTTCGACGAAAGAAAATGAAAACAAACCCGCGCTTTCAACCATGCGGGCGCGCCGAGAGCGGGGAGCGCCCGACGGAGGGCGCGCTCCCCGCTCTGAACTGATTCGCTGGGGTGAACTCCGGGCTTAGAGCCGCTCGAAAATAGCCGCTACGCCTTGGCCGCCGCCGATGCACATCGTGGCGAGTCCATACCGGCCGCCCGTGCGCGCAAGTTCGGCCAGCACCTTGATAGTGAGAATCGCTCCGGTCGCCCCGACTGGATGGCCCAGCGAGATGCCGCTGCCGTTGGGATTGGTCTTGGCCGGATCGAACCCGAGTTCTTTGGCCACCGCGCAGGCTTGCGCTGCAAATGCTTCGTTGGCTTCGATGATGTCGATCTGGTCGAGCGTCAGGCCGGCTCTCTTGAGCGCGTTCTGCACCGCTTTGACCGGACCGATGCCCATGATCTTGGGGTCGACGCCGGAGTGGCCGTACGCAACGAGCCGTCCGATCGGCTTGCGGCCGCTGCTTTTGGCCGCTTCGGCCTCCATGAGGACGACCGCTGCGCCGGCATCGTTCATGCCCGACGCGTTACCGGCCGTCACCGATCCGTCTTTCTTGAAGACCGGCCGCAGCTTGGCCATCGACTCGAGCGACGCGTCGGCGCGGACGTGTTCGTCGGTGTCGAAGACCACGGTGCCTTTGCGGGTCTTGATCTCGACCGGCACGATTTGCTCTTTGAAGTAGCCGGCGGCGATGGCCGCAGCCGCGCGGCGATGGCTCTCGTACGCCAGCTTATCTTGCTCTTCACGCGAAATGTCGAATTGCGTGGCGACGTTTTCGGCCGTGATCGCCATGTGGATCGGGTCGAACGGGTCGGTCAGTCCGCCGACCACCATGTCGATGGTTTGGCCGTTGCCCATCCGCTGGCCCCAGCGTTCGCTGGGCAGCAGGTAACCGCCGCGGCTCATCGATTCTGCACCGCCCGCCACGGCGAGGTCGGCGTCGCCCAGCATCAGCGATTGTGAAGCCATGATGATGGCCTGCAAACCGCTGCCGCACAGACGATTGACCGTCACGCACGGCGTGTTGATGGAAAGTCCGCCGTCGATGGCGGCGACGCGCGACATGTAGATGTCGCGCGGCTCGGAATGAATGCAGCTGCCGAAAACGACCATCCCGACGTCGTCGGGGTTGACTCCGGAACGTTTGACGGCCTCTCGAACGGCGATCGCGCCGAGTTGCGTCGGCGGAACATCCTTCAAACTTCCGCCATAATCACCAATTGCGGTGCGCGCACCGCTCAGGACCAAAACCTCGCGTGTAGCTGTCATGAACCAATCTCCGTCGCAATGAACGCCACGGGCCGAATAGCCCGCGCCGAATGTTCATCGTCGCTGTCTTCAAGCAACAAATCTACTTACCACGACGAACGTGCCGGTACCCGTTTACGGATGCTTGTGTGACCGGTACCCGAGCAAAAGCATGCCGGCGCGGCGCCGCAAAATCCCGCTTCGACCAAACAAGCAAGCGATCCGTGAAATTTTTCGCGGCAATGCGGCATGCGAACGCCGGCGGACGGGCGCTCCGCCGGCGGTTCGCCCGGTACGTGAAACGCCGGCTGCGCTCGGCGGTAGATGCAGTACAAGTTGAACGGCCGGCGCACGACGGTTCGAATAGTTCGGCAAACGCAGATCGGTGATGCGAAGGAGCCGACCCGCGCGGCCGCGCAGGGTAACGTGATGAGTTCAGTATTCGTGGTGAGTTCAGTATTCGACGAATGAAAATCATTTCGATTGCGCTTGCCGCGCTCGTGCTCGTGCTCCTGGCGGTGTCGCTGCTGCGTGGGGCGCAGGATTATCGGGTCGCGTTGGATGTCGCCGCAATCATAGCGACGGTCATTTTGATTCCGACAATTGTCGCTGCGAACGATGCGAAGACTGCACCGGTGCCGGTGGCAGTCGCGGCGCCGGCTCCTGTCCCCGTCGCTCCGCCTCCCGTCCCGCAAAATCAGGCCGAGGCCGAAGTCGTGAGCCTGCTGGCGACCATGCAGCAAAAGGGCCGGCTCGTTGATTTTCTCATGGACGACATTGCGGCTTACAGCGACGCCCAAATCGGTGCGGTTGCGCGCGTAGTGCACCAGGGGTGCAAAGCCGTTTTGCTCGAGCAGTTCGCGATCGTTCCGGTGCGCACGGAAAACGAGGGTACCGCCGTCACCGTGCCCGCGGGCTACAACGCCGACGAGTACCGGCTGGCCGGGAAAATCAGCGGCCGCGCGCCGTTTTC